>CALUJQ010000031.1 GCA_944320995.1 uncultured Barnesiella sp.
GAATTTTAATGGTTTATAAAATATTTCTCTTTTCTTCGTCTGTAAAACCGACTGCAAAATTAACAACAAATTCTACATGTAACGATTTAATTAAAGAAAATTTTCGCTAATTGTTTGTATTTATTACAAATAACCCCTCAATCGCTATCTCTACATAGCAAAAACCTATATTCTGACGGTTTTCTCGGCTGTGAAATGAAAGAAAAACAAATTATAATTTCTTAAAACAAAATTTATATTTAATTTTGTTCTTCGGCAGAAAACACAAAATTATGGAAGTAATCAATTTTGCGGAGAAAAACTCGGTGATAAACCGGTTTATGGCCGAATTGAGAGATGTAAATATCCAAACCGACCGAATCAGGTTCCGTCGAAACCTCGAGCGTATAGGCGAAATTATGGCTTACGAAATAAGCCATCGATTGTCTTATTCCGAAAAAAAGGTAACCACGCCTTTGGGCACGGCGCAAGTCAATCTCTCCGACGATAAGGTGGTATTGGCTACGATACTTAGAGCCGGGCTCCCTTTTCACCAAGGATTTCTCAATTGTCTCGACGATGCGGAGAATGCTTTTGTCTCGGCTTATCGGAAATATAAGGATAAACTCAATTTCGATATTTTCATTGAGTATATAGCTTCTCCTCGTCTCGATGGGAAAGTGCTGGTGATTACCGACCCCATGTTGGCGACGGGTGGTTCCATGGAGCTATCCTATAAAGCCTTGCTTACCAAGGGAACTCCCAAAAGCATACATGTCGCTTCGGTCATTGCGAGCCGACAAGCAATCGATTATGTAAGGGACCATTTCCCCGACGACACTACCGTATGGGTAGGAGCAATCGACGATACGCTAGATGATCATTCCTACATCGTTCCCGGATTGGGCGATGCCGGAGATTTGGCATACGGGATAAAAGAGTAGCGCGGGAAAACAATCCGAGAATAAATAGCTGAAATTATAAACATCATGTCAATTACAATTAAGGAAATATCGGGAACTCGCGGATTGAAAAAATTCACGAAGTTTGGGATAGATTTGTATAAAGGGAACGAATACTATGTCCCCTCGTTAGTCTTGGACGAGGTAGGTACGTTAGACCGGAAAGCCAATCCGGCATTCGAGTTTTGCGAGTCGGTTTATTATATGGCTTATAAAGACGGCAAACCGGTTGGACGTATTGCCGGAATTATCAATCATCAAGTCAATAAAAAGAGCGGGCAAAAAAGTGCTCGTTTTGGATTCGTTGATTTTATAGATGACGAAGAGGTGAGTAAGTTGTTGTTCCAAGCTGTTGAAAAGTGGGCCAAGTCGAAAGGGATGGATACCATGAATGGCCCTCTTGGCTTTACCGATATGGACCCCGAAGGCCTCCTTGTCGAAGGTTTCGATCAGCTGGGTACGATGGCTTCTATCTATAATTATCCCTATTATCCTCGACATATCGAGAAATTGGGTTATGAGAAAGAGGTCGATTGGGTCGAATATAAAATAAAGGTCCCCGAGGGCGTACCCGAGAAACATCAGCGTATCAGCGATATTGTGCAACGAAAATACAACTTGCGCATTGTCAAGTTCAAGAAAACCTCCGAGGTATACAAAGGGAATTATGGGCAGAAGATTTTCGACTTGATCAACAGTGCCTATGCCGATTTATATGGTTATTCCACTCTTTCGCAACGGCAAATCGACCACTATGTGAAAATGTATATTCCAGTATTGAGGCTCGAAAATGTAACTGTCATTCTCGACGAAAATGACGATTTGGTAGCTGTGGGTATTGCTATCCCCTCCATGTCGCGGGCTTTACAAAAATCGCGCGGACGACTGTTCCCCTTTGGCTTTATCCACCTGCTCAAAGCCCTTAAAGGGAAAAACGATATTGTCGATTTGTTGTTGGTGGCTGTTCGTCCCGACTATCAAAGCAAAGGAGTCAATGCTCTTCTTTTCTCCGATTTGATACCGGTCTTTATCCGCAACGGATACAAACATGCCGAAAGCAATCCCGAACTCGAAATGAACGAGAAAGTACAGTCGCAATGGCAATATTTCGAACGGGAGCAGCATAAGCGCCGCAGAGCATACACGAAAAAAATCGGATAGATTTCAAACGTGATTTTTAAACAAAGCCGGAGGAAAAGAACAAAATATTTTTTCTTCCGGCTTTTGTATTGGGGTCGGTTTTATCAATTTATGCGGGTGATGCGCCGCGTTTGTTTACCTCGGTTGCTGATGATCAACGGGACGCTCTCTACTACCACGACCGAGGTGTCCAACCCCAAAGAACTCGGCTCGTCGATGCCTATCTTGCGAATGATAGAAAATAAAACCATCAACAAGTTTTGTTTACGGTCGTGTGAGTCTTCGGGATAGTAGATGTGGCGGATAATAATAAACCGGAAGTCCCCCGGAATGCCATTCTTGTGCAGAGATGGATAGGTGCTGGTCAACTCCATTTGCCCTTCTGCCACGAGGTCTTCTACGATTTGCCTCAGATAGAGGCTCACGCGAGGCTCTATGCGAAACCCGATGCGAATATTTATGTTGAAAAGCGTCCCTTTGATGAGGGGAGTGAAGCTATATTCGAGCGTGTCGGGCGTATCGACAAACTCCAAATTGAACAGCCAATAATGGTCGGCTCGTTTAGGTTGTTTGTTGATAATAGAGTATAATATTTTGTCATCGACATTCCCTTCGCTATGTGCATGGTTGACATAGATAAGGTTCGAAGCATACTTCGGGATGGTTTCGTCGGCTTTGATATCCGATATGATTTGGTAATAATCGCTCAACCGTTTGGTCGATAGGTGTTTCCGGCGAATCTTTTGTGCCCCAACCCATACAAACATGATAAAACAGAGAATACCGCCTATCAGCACGGTAAACCAACCGCCCGAGACAAGTTTAGAAAGGTTGGCTGCAAAAAAGATACCCTCAATTGCACAATAGAACCCTATAAACAAAAGAACCAGCCAGCGAGGTGTCCCGTGCATGCGCAGGTAGAAGCCTAAAAGCAAAGTCGTCATCAGCATGGTGATGGTTATTGCCAGACCATAGGCCGCTTCCATGTGGGTAGAGTCGCGGAACAGCAAAACCGTAAGTACGACTCCGATGTACATAAACAAGTTGATGGTGGGAATAAATAGCTGGCCTTTGACATTGGTAGGGTGTTTGATGCGCATGCGAGGCCAAAAACGCAAGTTCATCGCCTCGCTCAATATCGAGAACGAACCGCTGATAAGGGCCTGACTGGCCACGATAGCGGCTCCTGTCGCCATGACGATGGCAATCAGCAGCATACCCTGCGGCACGATTGCATAAAACGGATTTTCGTTCCCGGCAATTTGGTCGAGGTGGGTCAATATCCATGACCCTTGTCCCAAATAGTTGAGTATGAGCATCAATTTGACAAATATCCAACTGACAGTGATGTTGCCTCGGCCGCAGTGTCCCAAATCGGAATAAAGAGCTTCGGCTCCCGTGGTACAGAGAAATACCGCACCCAAAATCAAGAACCAACTGGGCGATTCGGCCAACAGCCAAATGGCGTAGTAGGGATTGAAGGCTTTGAAAATTTGTGGATAGGAGGTGATTCCCAGCACTCCCAATATCCCCAGCATCAGAAACCAAAGGAACATGAATGTCCCGAAAGAACGTCCTATGTGTTGCGTCCCGAATTGTTGGACGAAAAAGATGATCGTAATGATAATTATGGTTACTGGAATCACCGGTAACTCGGGATTAATCCCTTCCAGCCCTTCGATTGCTGTGGTTACGGTAATGGCCGGGGTAATAATGCCGTCGGCCAACAATGTACTTGCCCCAATGATGGCGATGGCGTAGATCCATTTGTGCCGGTGTTTCCGTAACAGAGCGTAGAGCGCCAATATCCCGCCTTCGCCATTGTTGTCGGCTCGAAGGGCGATAAGCACATATTTTACGGTGGTTTGGAACGTGAGTGTCCAAATAATACACGATAATACTCCTAAGATATAGTTTTCGTTAAGCGCTTCCCCCGTGTGTAAAATCGCCTTCATCACATAAAGCGGGGAGGTTCCGATATCGCCGAAAACAATACCTAACGAGATGAAAAACCCGGCCAGCCCTATTTTCTTTATACTTGCAGCGCTTTCGGGTGAGAGATTAGCCATAACCGTAATTAATGCTAAATAGTTACAAAATCGGACGTAAATATAAAGCAAATCTCCGAAACCGACTTCGTTTTCTCTATTTTTCCTATATCTCTTTTGAGAAGGTTGTGTTTATTCTTTTTTATTTCTTCGACAAACATAGCTTTGAATCATAAAAAATAGTTAATTTTGCCGCAGTTTTTCAAAATCGGTTTTATAAACCATCGTATTATGATTGAGTTGCCGGAGTCTCTGTTTCGATAAATGGAGTTTTTTCGGGACGATAGGTATAATTTTAGGTAAGAATAAATGAAAAGTACGTTAGATTTTCACCCGAAATTTCTCGCATCATTGCAAAGTTATTCCAAAGAGAAGTTTCTGAAAGACCTTATGGCGGGTATTATCGTCGGTATCGTTGCGCTGCCGTTGGCTATCGCATTCGGTATCGCATCGGGAGTTTCACCCGAGAAAGGTCTCATTACGGCCATTATCGGCGGATTCATTGTTTCGTTCTTAGGCGGAAATTGTGTGCAAATAGGCGGTCCTACCGGAGCGTTTATCGTGATTGTTTACGGTATTATCCAGACTTATGGGCTGGAAGGGCTGGCTATTGCTACATTCATGGCGGGATTGATATTGGTCCTTATGGGTTGTTTCAGGCTGGGAACGATTATTAAGTTTATTCCCTATCCCATTGTCGTAGGCTTTACCAGCGGTATCGCCCTCACGATTTTTGCCACACAGATCAAAGACCTGTTGGGGCTTACGATGGAGAGTGTCCCGGCCGATTTCATATCCAAGTGGATTGCCTACTTCCAGCATATAGAGACCACGAATTTCTGGTCGTTGGGAATCGGCATTCTCAGTATCCTTATTATTGCTTATACCCCTCGTATTTCCAATAAGATACCGGGTTCGCTCATGGCTATTATCCTCATGACTGTACTCGTATATATTCTTCGTCAATTCTGGGGCATCGAAGGTATCGAGACAATCGGCGACCGGTTCAACATCAGTAGCGATGTGCCCGAGCCGCAGCCGCTCAACATCAACATGGATACGATCAACCAGTTGCTTTCTCCGGCATTTACCATTGCCGTACTGGGGGCCATTGAATCGCTGCTCTCGGCCACTGTGGCCGACGGTGTTACCGGAGACAAGACCAATTCCAATACCGAGTTGATTGCACAGGGCGCCGCCAATATCGTAGTTCCGTTTTTTGGAGGAATCCCGGTGACCGGAGCGATTGCCCGCACCATGACTAATATCAACAACGGGGGGCGTACCCCGGTAGCCGGTATGATTCATGCCGTAGTCTTGCTGTTGATATTCTTGTTCCTTATGCCGCTTATCCAACTTGTTCCCATGTCGTGTCTGGCCGGGGTATTGATTGTCGTCTCTTATAATATGAGTGGCTGGCGCACGGTCCGTTCGTTGTTGAAGAATCCCAAATCCGATGTTTCGGTCCTCATCATCACTTTCCTGTTGACTGTAATCTTCAATTTGACGATTGCTATCGAAATAGGGTTGCTGTTGGCCGTCGTACTCTTCTTGCGCCGTATGACCGAGACTACGAAAATATCGGTGTTCCACGACGAACTCGATATTGCTCACGGTACCGAGTCGAATGCCCATGAGGTATTGAAGGTTGCCAAGGGCGTGGAAATCTATGAGATTGAAGGTCCCTTCTTCTTCGGTGTCGCCACCAAGTTTGACGAGTTGATGCGAAGTATGGCCGACCGCCCGTTGGTGCGTATTATTCGCATGCGTAAGGTGCCGTTTATCGATTCGACGGCTATCCACAATTTGGAGATATTGATTACCTCGTCGCAGAAAGAGAAGATTCATGTAATTCTTTCGGGAGTAAACCCGCGGGTACACGAGACTCTTAAAAAGGCCAATATCGACCGACTTATCGGTGACGATCATATTTGCGACCACATTACCAAGGCGGTGGCGAAGGCCAACGAGTTTGTGGCAGAGATGAAGAAATAAAAGATTTCGATAAGGCGTTCTCAAAATGAAACAGCCCCGGGGAATTGAAAATCCCCGGGGCTGTTTCTGTATTTGATTAGAATTATTTCAGTTTCCACTCGACTCCCTCTTTGGTGTCTTTGATTTCGAATCCGATCTCCGAGAGTTTGTCGCGGATATAGTCCGAGGTAGCCCAGTCTTTGCGGGCTTTTGCCTCTTTGCGCACGTCGAGGAGTAAATCGACAGCCTTGTGGTAGGCTTCGTTTCCTTCGTCCGAAGAGTTGGTCTCTTCACGAATTCCCATGATGTCGAACAAGAATATTTCGAAAGTCTCTTTCAAATGGGCGAGGTCATCGGCCGTCAGTTTGGTTTCACCGGCCAGTGCCGTGTTGATGATTTTCACTGCCTCGAAGAGGTGCGAGATGACAATGGGTGTACTCAAGTCGTCGTTCATCGCTTCGTAGCAGTGCTTGCGAATGGTTTTTACATCGACCGTGGAGGTTTCGGACGGAGTGATTTTGGCCAGATTGCACCACCCTTCGAGCATACGTTGTAACGCTTTTTCCGAGGCTTGCAGCGCTTCGTTGCTGAAATCGACGGTACTGCGGTAGTGGGCCTGCAAGATGAAGAAACGTATGGTCATGGGCGAATAGGCTTGTTGCAGCAACTTGTGGTTGCCGGTGAAGAACTCGTCGAGGGTGATGAAGTTGCCCAGCGATTTGCCCATCTTTTGCCCGTTGATGGTGATCATGTTGTTGTGCATCCAGTAGTGAACTGTCTCGTGGCCCTGTGCGGCGACCGATTGGGCGATTTCGCATTCGTGGTGAGGGAAGAGCAGGTCCATGCCGCCGCCGTGAATATCAAACTCCTCGCCCAGATATTTGGTGCTCATGGTTGAGCATTCGAGATGCCAGCCGGGGAATCCGTCGCTCCACGGTGAAGGCCAGCGCATGATATGTTCGGGTGCGGCCTTTTTCCAGAGGGCGAAGTCGAAGCTGCTGTGCTTTTCGCTTTGCCCGTCGAGTTCGCGGGTGGTGTTGAGCAGTTCGTCGATGTTGCGGCCCGACAGTTTTCCGTAATGGTGGTCTTTGTTGTATTTTACTACGTCAAAATAGACCGAGCCGTTGCTTTCATAGGCATAGCCGGCTTCGAGTATTTTTTTGATATATTCGATCTGTTCGATGATATGACCCGAGGCGTGCGGTTCGATGCTGGGAGGCAATACGTTGAGGGCCTCCATGGCTTTGTGGTAGCGGTTGAGGTAGTATTGTACCACTTCCATGGGTTCGAGTGCTTCGAGGCGGGCCTTTTTGGCGATTTTGTCTTCCCCTTCGTCGGCATCGTTTTCGAGGTGTCCCACATCGGTGATGTTGCGCACGTAGCGCACTTTATAGTCGAGTTGTTTGAGGTAACGGAACAATACGTCGAAAGTAATGGCCGGGCGGGCGTGTCCCAAATGAGCGTCGCCGTAAACAGTGGGCCCGCACACATACATGCCCACGTAAGGCGGGTTCAGCGGTCGAAACTCCTCCTTTTTCCGGGTGAGCGTATTATAGACATAAAAAGGTTGTGCCATATTGCGTTATATATTTATGATGAGCAAAGAGGGTGCAAGCGTGTGCTTGCAGTTTGTGCAAAGATAGTGCAAGCGGGGGGTAGAAACAAGTTTACTTCGATTATTTTATAATAAAGGCCGTCTCTGAAACGGAGACGGCCTTTGTCGGTATTTTTATCATGTGGCTCTTAGTCGTTGCTGCGGCCGAAAAAGCGGAGCAGGTAGAGGAACAGGTTGATAAAGTCGAGGTAAAGCGACAAAGCCCCTATGGTAGCCAGTTTGCCCATTTGCGAAGGCTCGGTCATATAGGCGGCATTTTTGATTTTCTGTGTATCCCAAGCCGTAAGGCCGATAAAGAGGGCTACGCCCACCAAACTGATAATCCAGTCGAGGGTGCTGCTGGCTACGAATATGTTGACGATTGTGGCGATAATCAATCCGAATAGCGCCATGATACAGTAGCTGCCGAATTTGGTCATGTCGTTTTTGGTGACCAGCCCATACACGCTCATAGCACCGAATACACCGGCTGTAATGAAGAAGGTGTAGGCGATGGAGCCTAACTCATATACCACGAAAATCGACGAGAATACCACGCCATTGAGTATGGCATAGAGGTAGAACAGCAGTACGGCTGTCGTTGTACTGAGTTTGTGCAACATACCCGAGACGACGAATACGACGGCCAGCTCGGCAATCATCAAGCCGAAGAAGATAGCCCGGCTGCCCAATATGGTAGCCAGTATCGTCGGCGATGAGGCTACATACAGTGCGGTAAGGGCCGTTACGACGAGCGCGAAGAACATGCGTACATATACTTTACGCATCACGAGCGACAGTACCGAGGTACCGGTTGTCGATCTATAAGACGAATCATACGAATTTTCCATTTCTATTTGTTTTTAATGGGTTGTTTCTATTTCGTTTTACATGCGGTCGGGAACCTCGATGCCGAGCAATCCCATACCGGTTTTGATTACTTTGGCGACATTGGCCGAGAGCATTAGGCGGAAAGCTCGCACTTGTGCATTTTCTTCCCGTAAAATCGAATAATCGTGGTAGAACTGGTTGTACTCTTTCACCAAATCATACACGTAGTTGGCGATGAGCGAGGGGCTATATATGCGACCGGCCTCGGCTACTACGGCAGGGAAATCGGCCAAATGTTGAATGAGCGAAATCTCTTTCTCGGCAGGTTGCACGTTACCGGTCTCTTCGTGCCGGTAGTCAATGCCGGCTTCGGTGGCCTTGCGCATTACCGAGCAGATGCGGGCATGGGTATATTGAATGAAAGGCCCTGTGTTGCCGTTGAAGTCGATCGATTCTTTGGGATTGAATGTCATGTTCTTGCGGGGATCGACTTTCAAGATAAAGTATTTCAAGGCTCCCAGTCCCACGATGCGCGAAATCTCCTCGGCTTCTTCGGCTGTGCAGCCGTCGAGTTTCCCCAGTTCGGCCGATGTCTCACGGGCGGTATCGATCATCTCGTCCATGAGGTCGTCGGCATCGACTACGGTGCCTTCGCGCGATTTCATTTTCCCTTCGGGAAGTTCTACCATACCGTAGGAGAAGTGGACGAGGTCTTTCCCCCATTTGAACCCGAGTTTGTCGAGCAGTATAGAGAGAACCTGAAAATGGTAATTTTGTTCGTTCCCTACGACATAAATCATCTTGTCGATGGGGTAATCTTTGAAACGAAGTTTGGCCGTACCGATGTCTTGCGTCATATACACCGATGTGCCGTCG
This sequence comes from uncultured Barnesiella sp., assembly GCA_944320995.1. GTDB lineage: Bacteria > Bacteroidota > Bacteroidia > Bacteroidales > Barnesiellaceae > Barnesiella. Next base: position 9,405 of record CALUJQ010000031.1, read on the forward strand.
CTGCGTAGCAGTAGTTTGTGATCGAGGCCTTCGGCGGTGAGGTCGGCCCATACCGAGCCGTCTTCCTTGCGGTACATGATGCCTTTTTCGAGACCTTCGAGCACTTTCTCTTTCCCTTCGAGATAGGTTTGCGACTCGTAATAAATTTTATCGAAATCGACGCCAAGGCGGCGATAGGTCTCGTCGAACCCGGCATATACCCAGTTGTTCATCATTTCCCACACGGCACGCACTTCGGGATCGCCGGCTTCCCATTTGCGCAGCATGGCGCGGGCTTCCTGCATGAGGGGCGAAGCGGCTTCGGCCTCTTCGAGGGTCATTCCCTGCTCTTGCAGCTCTTTCAATTCCTGTTTATAATGTTTGTCGAAGAGTACATAAAAGTCGCCGATGAGGTGGTCGCCCTTCTTCCCGGCCTTCTCGGGGGTAATACCGTCGCCCCATTTCTGCCAAGCCAACATCGACTTGCAGATGTGGATACCCCGGTCGTTGACGATATTGGTCTTGACAACCCGGTTGCCGTTGGCTTTTAATATTTCGGAGAGGCTGTATCCCAACAGGTTGTTGCGTACGTGGCCCAAGTGCAACGGTTTGTTGGTGTTGGGCGAAGAGTACTCTACCATGACAAGCGGGGCGTCGGCCGAGGCTTTGCGAATGCCGAAATCGGTATCTTCGTCGATATGGTGCAACATTTCGCTCCAAAACGAAGGCGCTATGACGAGGTTGAGAAACCCTTTAATCACGTTGAACGCGGCTACGGCCGGCTCGTTGGCCAGCAGGTATTCGCCTATTTCTTGTGCTGTGGCTTCGGGCGCTTTGTGCGAGGCCTTCAAAAAGGGGAATACAACCAGTGTGAGATTCCCTTCAAACTCCTTTTTCGTTTTTTGGGGCGTTGTCGTCCCGGGAGCAGCATCGATACCGTACAAGGCTTTCACGGCCCGGCTGGCGGCATCGGATATGATTTGTTCTATTTTCATGTGCTATACTTGTTTATAGTCGGCACAAAGATAATAAATACATTTGAAGCCTCCTAATCATTTGTCGATGTGACTTCTCTCCGATGGTTTCTCGGAATGCTTTTGGGGGGATTTGGGCCGAAGGGAGTGGTCAACCGAATATACTGATGAGTAACGGAACGCTCACTTCGAGAGCGATTCCGTGCAAAACGGCAATCGGGACCAACTCTTCTCCTTTATAGGAACTGCGCACAATCATAGGGAGACATACATCCATCGAATTGATGCCGGCGACCGATATGGGAACCAGCCGTCCGCCCATCCGGGCGAGCGCGGGTGTGCCGAAGAGGGCTATCATCTCGCGCATGACATTGGCGAGCAGGGCGATGGTGGCCAGTTCGGTAGCTCCTTGTGCCCCGAGGGAAGCACTCTTGATGTCGGCAATCAGTACCGATGATAACGAATAATATCCGAACCCGCTTCCTACGAGCAGGCAGTCGCTGAGATTGCGGCCGTGAATCAGTAAAACACTTATGGCCGAAAACAGCAATGTGCCAACGATAGTAAAGAGCGGAAGCAACAGTGACCGCAAATCGAGCGAGCGGAATATTTGGTGTAGATTGGTGCTGGCCCCAAGACTTATCCCTACTTGTATAATCAGCAGAGATAATATGTCCATCGAGAGGTCGTGCCCTTGCAGCCACTCGGGCGAACTCCCCGAAATCCCGATGATTATACCGATAAAAAAACAACCTAAGATTAAGAGGTTTTCTTTCATGGCTTACCTCCTTTCTTTAAAAGACGTTGAGCGACGAGGGCGGCTACAATACTGCCCGTTACGCCGAGAGTAGCGATGATAACGGCTTGCCAACCGAAATCGTAGATATTGTCGATAAGGCTGCGATTGGATCCTATCGATACTCCGAAAACCAGTAACAATGCGCAGACTGTCGCCTGTATGCTCCATTTTGTTACTTTCGTGAAAGAGTGTCCGCGCAGGAGATACCCCACGCCGATGCCTATGATTAATAGAATTAAAATGCGAAACATGATTGACCGATTTTGGGCAGCAAGAAATAACAAAGGGATTCCACCGTTGTTTTCGGCTGCGTATTATACAAATTAAAATGAGTGATGGGGAATAAAGGATGTCTATCGACAGCGGTTCCCCGTGTTATATGGATTGTCGTGCCGTCGATTTTCCTATCGGTCAAATGAAGCCGCTGAACCAATGGACATGCACGGTCGAAACGGTAGGGGAATCGACCTCTTTCGAGAAAATGGAGGTATGCTTGTCCAATAGAATCATGCAAATAATTGTATAAAAATTCGCTGCAAAAGTAGTATATCTTTTTACTATTCCCAACAAGGGTGGTACGACTTAATAATATTTAAGATATGGGAGGCTTCCAATAACTGCTTTGTAAAAGGTGAAATCTTTTTTGAAAGACAAAGGCCGTACTCCCGCAGGGGATACGGCCTTCTATTTAGGGACTTTTGTTTATATAGGCAGGATATTTATTTTTTTACGCAGTCCTTCTGGCAGTTGGGTGTTTTGCTTTGAGGACATTGTGCATCAGGATTGTTGCACGGAGCTTGTTGGCAACGTTTCCCCTTTTTGTCGCATTGAGTTTTTGTACAGTAGTTTGCCGGGCAATCTTTGCAATCTTTGCACACTTTGCAGTTTGGGCAGTCTTTGCATACACAGTCGGTGCATTTTTTATTCGGGCAATCTTTTTGGCAGCACTCTGTCTTTGCTTTCGGACAAACAGGTGTTTGTGCGATAGCCGGTATAACTATGATTGAAGCAGCGGCGATACACGCCAAAATAAGAATTTTCTTCATGTTGTTTTGTCTTTAATTAATGATTACTCCGCAAATATAGTATACGCGTTCAGTTGAAAAAAACAATGAATCTTATTTTTTTGAAAAAAACTGGGAATAAATAGCTCTTTGGGAATATGACAACCAAGAGAAGATGTTCTTTGAATGATAAATTGATTTATCGATGCTGATACATTTGTAGGGGCTTAAAAAATATTTGTTTGCTGGATTTGTTTCGATTTCTATTTTCACCCTTGGGTTTTAATGCTTATCTTTGGCCTTAAACAATAATCAATTCAATGAAACTTAAAAGGTATTTATCTTTATTGTTGCTTTTTTGTTTAGGTAGTGGATTTATGCAAGCTGTCGAGCATCCCAAGCGGGAGTTTCGTGGGGCATGGATTCATACGGTAGGACAAAGTCGGTATAGAGAGATGGATAAGGCTACGATGCAGGCCTATTTCGACCAAATGTTGGACAGTTTGAGCCGTATGGGCATCAATGCGGTGATTTTCCAAGTACGTCCTACGGCCGATGCGTTCTATCAATCGGATTTGGAACCATGGAGTAAATATTTTACCGGGAAGCAGGGGGTGGCTCCCAACCCCTTGTGGGACCCGTTGCAGTATATGATCGAGCAATGTCATGCCCGTAATATGGAGTTGCATGCATGGCTCAATCCGTACCGGGTCGGGACCAATGCCGAGGAGCCTTTGGCGCCGTCGCATATTTATCATAAACACCCCGAGTGGTTTGTGCAGTATGGCAAGCAACTCTATTTCGACCCGGGATTGCCCGAATGCCGCCAGTTTATCGGTCAAGTGGTCGATGATATTGTTGCTCGTTACGATGTCGATGCTATTCACATGGACGATTATTTCTATCCTTATCCCATTGCAGGCAGTGAATTCCCCGATGAGAACAGTTATGCTCGCTATGGGAAAGGCATGGCCCGGGGCGATTGGCGTCGGGAGAATGTCAATCAGCTCATCAAGGAGTTGAACGGAATTATCAAGGCGCGTAAACCGTGGGTGCGTTTCGGGATCAGCCCGTTCGGTATCTATCGCAATCAAAAGAGCGACCCCGACGGGAGTGCTACCAACGGACTGCAAAACTATGACCAACTTTATGCCGATGTCTTGTTGTGGACTCGTGAGGGGTGGGTAGATTACATGTTGCCGCAACTCTATTGGGAAATAGGGCATAAGGCTGCTTGTGCCGAGACCCTTATCTATTGGTGGAACAACCATGCCAATGGCCGGCACCTTTATATCGGTCAAGATGTCGTGCGCACCATGAATGCCACCGATGTGAATCCGCTCTATACCCAGCTTAACCACAAGATGCAGTTGAGCCGTTATCTCGATCATGTCGGCGGGAACTGTTTTTGGCCGGGCTATTCGTTGCTCGAAAACTATAAAGGAATCGCCGATGATTTGATAGGCTATTATCATGCCGTACCTGCGCTTATACCGGCCTATACCTTTATCGATAGCAAGGCTCCCGATGAAGTAAAAAGTCTGAAAGCACGATGGACTCCCAATGGATATGAACTACAATGGAAGCGGAAAGATACCAAAGATGAGATGCAGAAACAGATCTACTTCTGTGTCTATCGGTTTGATCCGGGGGAGGAGATTTGTCTGTATGGCACTTCCCATTTGGTAACGGTTACCCGCAACACGAAGTGCATGCTTCCTTACAAGCATGGGACTCGTGAATATGTTTATGTAGTGACGGCTGTCGATCGCATGCATAATGAGAGCAAAGGAAAAACAAAAAAGGTGAAATTGTAGCCCTTTATCCCCGAATTTAACAAAAATGTTTTTTGCAAAAACGGCCCTTTTTGCTATCTTAGTAGCGCAAAAAGTCGTAAATTTATGGGGAAACGTGTCTATTTGGGCTTAGGCTCGAATTTAGGAAATAAAGAGAGAATCATCAAGAAAGCTATCGACCGGATAGGCGAGCGGGTGGGTACGGTCGTTGCCGTGTCGTCGTTTTACCAAACGGCACCATGGGGTTACCAGTCGGTACATACTTTTTGCAATGCAGCGATGGCTGTCGATACCGAGCTTCCGCCCGAGGAGGTGTTGAAGACCGTGCAGGTTATCGAGCGGGAATTGGGGAGTAAGGAACATCGCAAAAGCGATGGTTCCTATGTCGATCGACTCATCGATATAGATTTGCTCGACTACGACGGACAGATACTCGATACTTATGCGTTGGTATTGCCTCATCCCTATATGCACAAGCGCTCTTTTGTCATGAAGCCTCTCGTAGAGATTGCTCCGCAATGGATACACCCCATGCTGGGGAAGACGGCTGTCGAGATTTTGACCGGATTGAAAGAGCGTTGAGCAATTGATATAGGATGAGATGTCTCTCCGTGTGGAGAGTTTTCTTGCCTTTGCAAATAGGAAAAATAGAAACTAAATTGGGTATAAAAATTTGTTTTTGTATCGGGCTTGTACTATCTTTGCCCCGCAAATGCAAAAACTGTGGAAGGATTTGGCTGCTTGCAACCACGAAAAAAAAATGCTAAAACTGCGTTATGGGGCCTTCTCACGACCCGGCCGGCTTTATCGAAAATCATTTATTTTTGTGGGATTCGCAGTCTTTCTTCCTTGAAAAAAGAAGTATTTACTATTTATTCAGGAGAGAAACCATGAACTATTTGTTTACCTCGGAATCGGTGTCGGAAGGACACCCCGATAAAGTGGCCGATCAGATTTCGGACGCTTTGCTTGACGAGTTTTTGGCCTATGACCCCAACTCGAAAGTTGCTTGCGAAACCCTTGTGACAACCGGGCAGGTTGTTTTGGCGGGCGAGGTTAAATCGAATGCTTATGTCGATTTGATGGAGGTTACCCGTCGTGTAATTCATCGTATCGGATACAATAAGAGTTCGTATAAATTCGATGCCGACTCTTGCGGCGTTTTTTCCGCTATTCACGAACAGTCGGCCGACATCAACCGGGGTGTTGAGCGAGCCGAGGCGATGAATCAAGGTGCCGGCGACCAAGGTATGATGTTTGGTTATGCTTGCAACGAGACCGACAACTATATGCCGCTTTCGCTCGATTTGTCGCATCTGTTGCTCACCGAGCTGGCTGCGATTCGTCGCGAGGCTTCGGCCATGACCTATTTGCGCAAGGGGCGGGTAACGTCGTACCTGCGGCCCGATTCCAAATCGCAAGTGACTATCGAATATAACGAGCGGAACGAACCGGTGCGGGTTCACACTATCGTGTTGTCGACCCAGCACGATGAATTCGTGACACCGGCCGATAACTCTCCCGAAGCGCAGGATGTTGCCGACCGGGAGATGTTACAGACCATTTATAAAGATGTAAAGAATGTGCTTTTGCCCCGGGTTATCACCCAATTGCCCGAGCGGGTACAGGCTCTTTTTGACGACCAACTCGTGTTGCTGGTAAACCCTACGGGAAAGTTTGTCATCGGTGGCCCTCATGGCGATACCGGCTTGACGGGGCGTAAAATCATTGTCGATACCTATGGCGGGAAGGGAGGTCACGGAGGTGGTGCCTTCTCGGGAAAAGACCCTTCGAAAGTTGACCGTTCGGCGGCGTATGCAGCCCGGCATATTGCCAAAAATTTGGTCGCTGCCGGGGTCTCGGACGAGATTTTGGTACAAGTGTCGTATGCCATTGGTGTAGCCGAGCCGGTGAGTATCTATGTAAATACTTACGGGAAGTCGCATGTATCGATGAGCGATGCCGAGATTGCCCGTCGGGTAGGCGAGATTTTCGATATGCGGCCCAAAGCCATCGAGGAGCGGTTGAAGTTGCGTAATCCCATTTATGAGGAAACGGCGGCTTATGGCCACATGGGCCGCAAACCGCAGACGGTGGTCAAGACCTTTACATCGCATTACAACACCGAGCCGGTGGTGCGTGAGGTGGAGTTGTTCACTTGGGAGAAACTCGACTATGTCGATGAGGTAAAAAAAACTTTCGGACTGGATTGATTTTTTACCGATAGAGAACCACGAAGGGTGTATCCGGAAATAACAGGGTGCGCCCTTCGTCTATTTTGGGGCGATTTGATGTTTCCACGGGAGTCAAGTGGATAGGTTGGTTTTGTCTTGGAAAAGGATTAGAAGTTGCTGAAATTCTGGGGTTTGATGACGAATCCGATACGAAGCCGGGAATGGAATTTGTTGTAGTCGAGCAGCCCCTCGCCGTAGCCGTTGTAGTATTGCAGGAAAAGGTATTGGTTTTCGTTTTTGAAAAGGCGGGCACTCAATTCGATAACGGTGTTGAAATTGAGATTCCAACCGCTGCGTTTGGTGAGAATGAGAGTAGCCCCGAACCGACGGTTGTCACTCAGGTAGTTCCCGGCTAATTGAAAGATACCGCAATATTTGAGTATGTCGCGATTGTTGCCGCTGTCGATAATGGGAATCCATGTTTTGAATTGCAGTTCTACGTTGTGGTCAACGGCGAGCGCTCCCATAAACGACACTTTGTTCCAACTGCGAGACCAAATGCTGTCCTGTCCGTTCGATTCATGTTCAATGAGGAGTGTGATTTGCCCGATGAAACGATCGTGATAGATGACCGGGTGTGTGAGGCCTATCCCGGGATTGAAGTTGAGATCATACATGGGAAGCGATTTCTGAAATACATTCCAAAAGGCTTTTTGTGTATAGGTAATAAAGAGGTAGGTATCGAAAGGTAGTTTGCTTTTGGTAAGTCGCTGGCTGATACTCAGTTGGAATTTTACGTCGGAGTTGCGTCCGGTAGGTTTGCTCCCGAGAGTCGTGCCTCCGATAAAATAGTTGTCCTTGAAGAGAGAGAAGTAAGGTCTCTTATCGAGTTCGTCACGCACGCTGTCGGGATTATATTGGGGTACATTACTGCGGATCTGGGCGTCGGCGATGATCACCACGAGGAGCAAAGGGAGGAGAATGGTGAGTCGTTTCATAGAAAAAGGTATAAGATGTTGTGCAAATATATAAGAACTTGTCGGAGAAACAACAGTAAAAAAGTCGTTCTTTTTCGTCAATTTTTCCGTTAAGGAGATATTTGCATTCTGTTTTGTCGGGATAAAGTTGGGCTTCTCCGTCAAATCGAGTACATTTGCAAGAACTGAAAAACGATTTATATGAATAAAGCGGGAGCGATACTCTGTTTTTTTATCCTGCTGCTGTCGGGTTGCGGCGGCAAGGATAACGAGTTTGTGGTAGAAGGGACTATCAACAATTTGGGTGGACGACCGCTTTATGCGGTGTATGGTCTCGAAAATGGGATTGTTGTCGATACGTTGCGCCCGCAGAACGGATTTATCTCATTCAAGAATTCGTCTTCGACGCTTATCCCCATACAGTTTTATTACTTCGACAAAACTCCGTTTACCCGTATATATGTGCAAAATGGCGACCGCATAGAACTGTCGGGCGACGGGCAAGACCCGTTTGGATTGAAGGTGAAGGGTAGCTCTTTGAATAAAGAGTTGTTTAAGTTTAATCATGAACATAAAGAACTGTTGCAAACTTGGCTGACCGAGCGGAATGCCTCTGCTTTGGGGCGGAGGTCGCAACGATATGAGCAATTGAATGAAGAGTTGCGCGGGGTGATAGCCGCCTATGTGGGGAAACATAAGGATTCGCCGGTGAGCGTGGTGTTGCTCGATAACTATTTGATAGGTGAGGCAGAGGAGGTTTATTGCGATTCATTGATACAGTTGTTGAACCCTTCGCTTCTTTCGGAGCCGTGGGCGGTTTCTGTGGCTGAATATGGCCGTGGGCAGATCGAACAGCAGAACGATACGGTCTTACCCTATTTTTCGTTGTATGCCTTGGCCGATACGACCGTGCTGTTAAGTACTCACGATGCTAAGGCTACTTTGCTCTGTTTCTGGTCGGCCGAAACGCCGGGAACCGATAAGTTCGATAGATTCTTGCAGGAGATGGCCGAGCGGTACGATACGTTGGGATTACAGGTCGTATCTATTTCTCTCGATCGTGACAGTGCCGTATGGAGACAACGAGCGGAGTCGGATTCGACCCGTTGGGAGCAGCGTTGGCTTAAAAACGGGTATCTTTATGCGGGAGTGAAAGACCTTCATATCCATGCGTTGCCTCATCTGTTGGTGGCCGATTCGACAGGAAAAATCGTCGCCCGGGGAGTTTTGCCCGATTCGTTGAGTGTTGCTATAGAGCGATTGGTAAAGCCGTAACTGTTATATAAAATCTGATACTATGTTGGTGAAAGTCTTTGGGGCCGCCGTTCAGGGGATTGAGGCCATTGTAGTAACCATCGAGGTTAACTGTTCGCAAGGGATACGATTCTTTATGGTAGGGTTACCCGATGCGGCTGTAAAGGAGAGTCACGAGCGTATAGTTTCGGCCGTGGAGCATAACGGCTATAAGTTCCCGAGGAGGCAGGTGATTGTGAATATGTCGCCGGCCGATATTCGTAAAGAGGGTTCGTCATACGACTTACCTTTGGCGGTAGGTATTCTTGCCAGTGACGAAAAGGTAAAAAATGAGAAGTTAAACGATTATATGCTCATGGGAGAGTTGTCGCTCGACGGTACGATCCTTCCCATCAAAGGAGCTTTACCCATAGCTATCAAGGCTCGGGAAGAGGGTTTCAAAGGGCTTATTATTCCCAAAGCCAATGTGCGTGAGGCGGCTGTTGTAAATAATCTCGATGTATATGGCGTAGAGAATATTACGGAGGTGATACGTTTCTTGAACGGGGAGGCCGAATTGGAACCGACCGTCATCGATACCCGGGCCGAATTTTTCAAGGAATGTACCCATTTTGACCTTGATTTCAGCGATGTGAAGGGGCAGGAGAGTGTAAAGCGAGCGTTCGAGGTGGCGGCTGCGGGCGGGCACAACATTATTCTGATAGGTCCGCCGGGGGCTGGGAAATCGATGATGGCGAAGCGGCTGCCATCGATATTGCCGCCACTTACCCTGCAAGAGGCGTTGGAGACGACCAAGATTCACTCGGTGGCCGGACGTATGGAGCGGGGCAGTTCGTTGTTGTCGCAACGCCCTTTTCGGGCACCGCATCACACCATTTCGTCGGTTGCTTTGGTAGGAGGGGGCACATTCCCCCAGCCGGGCGAAATTTCATTGGCCCATAATGGGGTGCTGTTTCTCGATGAATTGCCCGAGTTTTCGCGGCAGGTCCTCGAAGTAATGCGACAGCCGCTCGAAGACCGTAAAATAACTATCGCCCGGGCCAAATATTCGATAGAATATCCTGCGAGTGTGATGTTGGTGGCCTCGATGAACCCTTGTCCTTGCGGTTACTATAACCACCCCGATAAGGAGTGTATATGCAGTCCCGGGGCGATACAGCGATATTTGGGAAAAATATCGGGCCCGCTGCTCGACCGCATAGACATACAGGTAGAAATTGTCCCTGTGCCGTTTGAGAAGATTTCCGATACCCGTCCGTCAGAGCCGAGCGAGGCAATACGCCGACGTGTTGTTGCTGCCCGTGAGATTCAAGCGGCTCGGTTTGCCGAGTACCCTAACATCCATTGTAATGCTCAAATGACGACTCGGCTATTAAATCGGTTTGCCGTGCCCGACAAAGCCGGGCTCAAACGGTTGAGAGATGCCATGGCGCGCTTCCACCTTTCGGCTCGAGCCTATGATCGTATTTTGAAGGTTGCCCGTACCATTGCCGATTTGGAGGGGAGTGAGAAGGTGCAGGTGCAGCACATCAACGAAGCGGTCAATTATCGCAATCTCGATAGGGAGAATTGGGGAGATAGGTGAGAGGCTCCTAAAATAAGTTGTTTGTCTGATAGATGGTTTGTTTCGAAGCAATATATAACTATTACTTTTATGTCCATATCGGTAGAATTGGTTATTTCAACTCGTGAAGGAATAAAGTAGATCGAAGGGCAAGGAATCGCCATTTTATTAAAATGTTGTGAATTGAGAGACAAATTCGAGTACAATAACAAGTATTGAATCTCTTATTTAAGAAGGGTATTTTAAATAAAAGATTAATTATATTTTCTTATTTAGTATATGCTAAGGAGATTATAATGTAGTGAGTAAAAATTTGTTATATAAAATATATAATAGGTTTATAAAAGAGGGAATCATAGTGTTAAAGGGCATTAAATGGCCCAGTAAAGAATTAACTTTATATTTAAACTCTTTAATTTTTTTTACTGCTTCAACTTTAATTAATTTATAAATATTATATTGCAAAATTTAGTATTCCTATGACAGATTATAAATTTATTGAGTATAAAATACAAATCTTGAAATGATGAAAAAGTTAGAGATACTTTGGGTATTTTTATTGTTATGTCCTGCGTTGTATTCAAATAGTAGGATGGTAAATGTTGATTTTAAGGACAATACAAGTGTAGGTATAGAATTGTCTTCGGATTTGGTGATGCAATTTACCGATGATGAGCTTGTTTTCAAGAGTGAGAAGACAAATAACAGATTTTCATTTGGAGACATATTGGGATTTTATTATTCAAATATAGCTACATCGATTGAAGAGGATTGTTTATCGGAAACGTTTATACTGACAGGGAATGAGTTACGAATAGTCGGTTTGGAAAAAGGAGCAACGGTCAAGATTTATGATATGCAAGGAATTTGTCTTTCTGATGTTCGGGTAGATGGAGAATTCCAGATGGATTTAAGCTTGTTGCATAGTGGCGTATATGTAGTTACTTACAATAATACTTCACGGAAAATCATTGTGACTCGGAATTGATAATAATTACGGTTATCATAATCGACAATAAATTTGTAAAACAGTTTTTAATTTATAGAAATGAAAAAGTTATTATTCTTATTGTTATTCTTGCCGTTGTTTTCATATGGAGAGGAGTCTCAACCTCATAAATGGCTTCATATATATCGTACAGATTCTAATTTTTGTTCTATAAAGGCGACAGAAATAGATAGTATTTCCCATGTATTACACAATGGGGATAGCATGATTGTGAACAAGGCAGATTCAAAAGTGGCTATACCATTATCCAAGATAGATTTTTGTGCCTTAGGGACAAATGTTCCTACTTTATATATTACTATTCCGGACAATCCCGACCTTGAAGAGTTGGTAGATAAGGATACTTATTTAAATGCTATTCTTCGAATCGATGGAAACGGATTGTTTGAAGATGTAGATTCTTTGGCGGTATCTATTAAAGGAAGAGGAAATACTACATGGCAATGGCCTAAAAAGCCGTATCGGTTCAAATTTGATAAAAAGGTTTCGCTCTTTGGCTTTGAAAAAGCAAAGAGTTATGCCTTAATTGCCAATTATATAGATTGCTCTTTGATGCGAAATGCTGTTGCCTTGAAAATAGGGCAATTATTGGAGATGCCTTATACAAACCATTGCCAGCCAATAAGAGTTTATTTCAATGGGATATTTAAGGGGGCATATATTCTTACGGAGAAGATTGGTACATCAGGGGCAAGTGTAGATATTGATGAAGAAACCGGTATCTTATTTGAATTAGATACGAATTATGATGAAGCATATAAATTTAGAACTCCTAATTATGACCTTCCGGTCATGGTAAAAGATCCTGATCTTGAAGAGATTGCCGAAATAAAAGGCGTTACGCCCGATTCCTTGTTGAGTATTTGGCAAAACGATTTTGAATTATTTGAAGAAAAAGTTTATAATGGAGAAGATATCTCCAATTATTTGGATATGGAGTCTCTTGTAAACTATATAATTGTTTACAATGTATGTGGAAATAAGGAACTTACATGGCCTAATAGCGTCTATATGTATAAAAAGGATATTAATGATGTATATCATTTGGGTCCTATATGGGATTTCGATTGGGCTTTCACGTACAACGACGGGATAGAGAATAGACCTATCGAGGTGGTATTATTTGGAACATGGGAACCTCTGAAAGGAGCTCCTTTTTTTAGAAAATTATGTTCCACGCCTGAATTTATGGCTCTGTATGAGGAGAGATTTAATTATTTCAAAGAAAATTTACTCCCACAATTGTTGAATTATATGGATGAATATGCCGAGCAAATAGAGCCTTCGGCTATAGAAAATGGTGTAGTATGGCCTGCTGTTGAAAATTTAACAGAGGGATCTTTTGATTTTAGAGAGAATACTAAAAGGTTGAAACAATGGATCTTGGATAAGATTGATTATATTTCGGGGCATGAGAACTTTGGATTGTATTAATATTCGAAATTAGCAGGCATCATATTTTTGAGATAAAATTATTTGTATATAGTCTCCAAGTTTTATTAAAGTAAGGGAGGTATTGGCTAAGACTTTATTAAGAACAGAGTCTTAGCCAATTTTTTATATTTGTTTTGGAAATTAAATAATCTCCGGGTTCTTATTGACGATATTGGGGGAGTGTAATTTTTTCCGTGATGGAATTATTGGGTGCATGTTATCTGCTGATAGATGATTTTTTCGATTATGTAAATATGGTTGCACCAAGTTTTTTCATACAATGAATAGATAGGATAGGCCACAGGTTTGTATATTGATAAAAAGGACTTTGTATGGAGATAAAGAGAGACGGTCGGTTGTTGTCGCTGGATACCCTGCGGGGGTTCGACATGCTTTTTATTATGGGGTTTGCCCCGTTGGTTGTGGCATTGAATAAATGGTGTCCTACGGCGGTGGGTGATGTTGTGGCCGGTCACATGTCGCATGTGGTGTGGAATGGATTTACCCAACACGATATGATATTCCCTCTGTTTTTGTTCATTGCGGGAATTTCGTTCCCTTTTTCGTTGGCAAAACAGCGAAGCAAAGGTATTGTTCCGAGGAAAATAAAGTTGCGGATTTTGCGGCGGGGCGTTACGTTGGTAGTGCTGGGTATGGTATATAACGGGCTTTTCGACTTGAATTTCCCGGAGGTGCGTGTGGCCAGCGTGTTGGGCCGTATAGGTGTGGCTTGGATGTTGGGCGCATATATCTATATGTATTTGAAGAGGTCGGTTCAATATGGTTTGATTGCTGTTATTCTGATAGGATATTGGTTGTTGTTGGCATTTGTCCCGGCACCCGATGTTCCCGGCGCTTCGCCTCTTTCGCTCGAAGGCAATCTTGTAGGATATGTTGACCGGCATTTGTTGCCCGGGAAATTGATTTATGGTAATTTCGATCCCGAGGGGTTGTTGAGTACCTTCCCGGCAATCGTTACGGCTTTGTTCGGCATTTATACCGGCGATATTGTTCGGTCTGTCAAGTTGGGTGATGGAACGAAAAAGACACTGTTGTTGATGGGAACCGGTGTGTTGCTGGTAATTGTAGGGTTGGTGTGGAATACGGTTTTCCCGATTAACAAAATGTTGTGGAGCAGTTCGTTTACCTGTTTTGTGGGAGGGTTGTCGTTCCTGTTGTTTGCGTTGTTTTATTATGTTGTCGATGTAAAAGGCTGGCGTTCGTGGACTCTTTTTTTCAGGGTTATCGGGTTGAATTCCATTACGATATATTTGGCTCAACAAATTGTGGGATTCTCGCACATGAATCGTTTCCTGTTCGGTGGCTTTGCTCGATGGACCAGCCAATATGCGGGCGAAGCGGCCGGTGAGGTCGTCCTTCGCACGGGGTATGTGGCTTGTTGCTGGATTTTCCTCTATTTCTTGTATCGCAAACGGATATTCTTGAAAGTGTAATCGGGTTATGGCTCCCGACTGATTCCTCTCCAAGGGAGAGATAAAACGGCGTTTACATTTTTTTAATTTCACAATTTCGGTCGAAACCTTTATCTTTGTTATTCTTAAACAGGACAGTCAAATAAAGAAGATAAAAGATAGATCGTGGCCAAGGAAATTGTTGAAACTCCGCTGATGAAACAGTATGTTGAGATGAAAGCCAAGCATCCCGATGCGATACTGCTTTTCAGAGTGGGGGATTTTTATGAGACTTTTTCGGACGATGCGTTGGTGGCATCGGAAATTTTAGGGATAACCCTCACGCGGCGGGCGAACGGCGCCGCCCAATATGTAGAGTTGGCGGGATTCCCGCATCACGCTCTCGACACCTATCTGCCCAAGTTGGTAAGGGCCGGCAAACGGGTGGCCATTTGTGAGCAGTTGGAAGATCCTAAACTAACCAAGAAACTGGTTAAACGGGGGATTACCGAGTTGGTTACACCGGGGGTGTCGATCAACGACAATATATTGGATCATCGTGAGAATAATTTTTTAGCCGGAGTTCACTTTGGGAAAAACAACAAGGTGGGTGTGGCTTTTCTCGATATTTCGACCGGAGAATTTTTGGCGGCCGAGGGGAATTTCGATTACGTGGACAAACTGTTGGGCAACTTTGATCCCAAAGAGGTTTTGTTCGAGCGGACGAAACGGAAGTTGTTCGAGGAGCATTTCGGCAGCCGCTTTTTTACTTTTGAATTAGATGACTGGGTTTATACCGACGAGGCGGCCTCGGATCGCTTGTTGCGCCATTTCGAGACAAAAAATCTGAAAGGGTTTGGTATTCACAATATGCCCAATGCGATTATCGCGGCGGGTTCGCTGCTGCATTACCTCGATATTACGCAGCACACTCAGATTGCCCACATCACTTCGCTGTCGCGTATTGAAGAGGAGCGGTATGTGCGGCTCGACAAGTTTACGGTGCGGAGTCTCGAATTGCTTGCTCCTATGAACGAGGGAGGCAAAAGCCTGCTCGATGTGATAGACCGTACGGTTACTCCGATGGGCGCCCGTATGCTCAAACGGTGGATTATTTTCCCGTTGAAAGATGTGAAACCTATCGAGGAGCGGTTGAACGGAGTGGAATATTTCTTTCGTCACCCTGAGGTGCGTGAGGTCATCGAACCTCAACTCGATACGATCGGCGACATGGAACGGCTCATTTCGAAGGTGGCGGTAGGTCGTATTTCGCCCCGTGAGGTGGTACAGTTGAAAGTGGCCTTGTCGGCGATAGAGCCTATCAAAGCGGTATGCATGCAGAGCGACGAGCCGGTGTTGCAACGCATCGGCGAACAACTGAATTGCTGTACCCTTGTCAGAGACCGCATAGAGCGCGAAATCAATCCCGACGCTCCCAATCTGGTGAACCGGGGCGGAATTATCCGTAAAGGGGTGAATGCCGAGTTGGACGAACTGCGCGAAATCTCTTATTCGGGGAAAGACTATTTGCTGCATGTGCAACAACGCGAGAGTGAAAAGACCGGTATCCCCAGCCTTAAAATAGGATACAACAATGTATTCGGCTACTATATCGAGGTACGCAACACACACAAGGAGAAGGTCCCTTCCGAGTGGATTCGGAAACAGACCTTGGTAAGTGCCGAGCGGTATATCACGCAAGAGTTGAAAGAGTATGAGGAGAAGATTTTGGGCGCCGAGGAGAAAATCCTTTCGTTGGAAACCCAACTTTTCAACAATCTCATTTTGTCGTTGACCGAGTATATTCCCGCTATACAGCACGATTCTAATCTCATTGCCCGTCTCGACTGCCTGCTGTCGTTTGTAAAATCGGCCGTAGAGAATAAATATATTCGTCCCGAGGTAAACGATACGTTGGTCATCGATATTAAAGAGGGGCGTCACCCTGTCATCGAGAAACAGTTGCCGTTGGGCGAACCTTATATCGGTAACAGTGTCGAACTCGACAATGACCGGCAGCAGATTATGATGATTACCGGTCCCAACATGGCCGGTAAATCGGCTTTGTTAAGGCAAACCGCGCTCATTGTGCTGATGGCGCAGATAGGCAGTTATGTGCCGGCCGAGGCTGCCCGTATCGGTATCGTGGACAAGATTTTCACCCGGGTGGGAGCGTCGGACAACATTTCATTGGGCGAATCGACGTTTATGGTCGAAATGACCGAGGCTGCCGACATTCTCAACAACCTGTCGGAGCGCAGTCTGGTCCTATTCGACGAATTGGGGCGGGGAACGAGTACCTACGACGGTATATCCATCGCATGGGCCATTGTAGAGCATATCCATGAACACCCCAAGGCTCGGGCCAAGACGCTCTTTGCCACTCATTATCACGAGTTAAACGAGATGGAACGCACCTATAAACGCATTGTCAATTACAATGTGTCGGTCAAGGAAATCGACAACAAGGTTATCTTTTTGCGCAAGTTGGTACGGGGTGGCAGTGAACACAGTTTTGGTATCCATGTGGCTAAACTGGCAGGTATGCCGCAAAGTATCGTGAAACGAGCCGACCAGATATTGAAGCAATTGGAGTCGGAAAACCGGCAGAACAGTATGGCCAAACCTACCGCCGAGATTGCCTCGTCGAGGGGCGGAGTACAGTTGAGTTTCTTCCAACTCGATGACCCGGTACTCTCGCAGGTGCGCGACGAGATTTTGCAAGTCGATATTAATAACCTCACGCCAGTAGAGGCATTGAACAAATTGAACGAGATAAAAAAAATAATCACCGGGAAATGAGTGTGATTCTATGAGGAAGAGAAGCGATTTTGAGATTATGGCGCCGGTGGGGGCTTACGACTCGTTGGCCGCCGCTATACAAGGGGGTGCCGATTCGATCTATTTCGGTATCGAGGGGTTGAATATGCGGGCCCGTTCGTCGAATAATTTTACGATAGACGACTTGCATGAGATAGCCCGCATCTGTAACGAACACGATATAAAAAGCTATTTGACGGTCAATACCGTTATTTACGACGAGGATATAGACTTGTTGCACCGGATTGTCGATGCCGCCAAGGAGGCCGGCATCTCGGCGATTATTGCCAGCGATGTGGCCGCCATGACTTATGCCCGGGAGATAGGGGTAGAAGTACATCTCTCTACCCAATTGAATATCTCGAATGTCGAGGCTTTGCGGTTTTATGCCCGTTTCGCCGATGTGGTGGTGTTGGCTCGGGAATTGAATATGGAGCAGGTGGCTCGTATCCACGAGGCTATCGAGCGCGAGCGCATTGTAGGTCCGGGCGGTGAGCCGGTACGTATCGAGATGTTTTGCCACGGAGCGTTGTGCATGGCTGTTTCGGGCAAATGCTATTTGAGTTTGCATGAGATGAATGCTTCGGCCAACCGGGGGGCCTGCATGCAGATTTGCCGTCGGTCATACGAGGTGAAAGATCGGGAGACCGGCGATGAGTTGGCGGTGGAAAATGCCTATATCATGTCGCCGAAGGATTTGAAAACGATTCACTTCCTCAATAAACTCATCGACTCGGGTGTGCGGGTCTTCAAAATCGAGGGCCGTGCCCGAGGGCCGGAGTATGTGCGTACCGTCGTTTCGTGTTACAACGAGGCGATAGAAGCCTATCTGAACGATGAGTTTACCGACGAGAAAATCGCCGGGTGGGACGAGCGGCTTTCGACAGTCTTTAACCGGGGATTCTGGAATGGATATTATTTGGGACAGCGGTTAGGCGAATGGACGCATAATTACGGTTCGGCGGCGACTAAACGCAAAGTCTATATCGGCAAAGGGGTGAAATATTTCTCCAACCTCGGGGTAGCCGAGTTTTTGCTCGAAAGCGGCTCACTGAGTGTCGGCGACGAGGTCTTGATTACGGGGCCTACGACAGGAGCCCTTTTCCGCAAGGTCGAGGAGATACGGGTCGATTTGAAACCGGTGGAAACGGCGGTGAAAGGCGACCGTTTTTCGATGCGGGTCGATGAGAAGATACGTCCGTCGGATAAATTGTTTAAATGGGTGGATAGTTCGGAACTTAAAACAAAATAGGTATGTTCATGAGACGAGCGATTGTTGTCATCTTTGCAACGGTGTGTGTGGGACAACTCTTGGCGGCCAAGCTGGGGGTACCGGCCTATAACGATTATAAATCTTTAATAGATAGGGGAATATCTCTTTTTGAAGAAAGAAATTATGTGGGTTGTGTCGATGTGATGCAGGAGGCTTGCCGGATTGGTTTGCCGGCAGCGATGCGCGAGACGGCCGATTGGTATATCGCCCTTTCCGAAGCCCGTAACCAGTCGCCCGAGGCCGTAATCCGGTTGCAGGCTTTCTTGCGGGAATATCCGGCATCGAGCCGAGCCGTGCAGGCCCGGTTGGCTTTGGCCGACTATTATTACGACCGGCAGGAATATGCCGAAGCTTTGCAGGCTTACCGTTCGATCAATGTGGGTCTGCTCACCGGTGATGAAGAAGATCGGTGGGGTTACCGCACGGCTTGTGCGTTGTTGAAGACAGGCGATATGGCCGCGGCTAAACCGTTGTTTCAAATTCTTGTCGGGAAGAAACAATTCCACGAAGGTGCCACTTTCTATCTGGCCTATATACAGATGAACGAGGGCGACGAACATGCGGCTTTGACCGGCTTTTCCAAAGTAGCCGACGACAGTCGGTACGGCTATGCCGCCCGTTTGCATATTCTGCAAATCTATTTCGGGCAAAGGCGATTCGCACAAGTTCTTTCGGAAGGGAAAGCATTGCTCGACCGACCGGCGTCCGATGCCGATGCTTATACCGAATTGTTACGTCTCATGGGCGAAAGCGCTTATCAAGAGGGTGATGACCAACTGGCGACCGAATATCTTTCACGGTATTTGCAACGTGTCGATAATCCCGAGCGGTCGTCGCTTTATGCCTTAGGCATTATGGCCTATCGCCGGGGAGAAAATGCGCAAGCCATCGACTATTTGGGGAAGGTGACTCCGATAGGCGATTCGCTCACTCAAAATGCCTATCTTTATATCGGTCAAGCCTATTTGCGGAGCGGCGATAAAAACAATGCTCGTATGGCATTTGAGATGGCTTCGCAGGGGGGATACGACCGGCAGGTACAAGAGACGGCACTCTACAATTATGCCCTCTCTCTCTATGAGGGTTCCGCCTCGCCGTTCGACAACTCGGTGGGTGTGTTTGAGCGATTCTTGAATGAGTTTCCCGAGTCGCGTTATGCCGACCATATCAATGACTATTTGGTGGAGGTCTATATGACCACCCGCAATTACAAGTCGGCTCTCTCTTCGATAGAGAAAATAGAACGGCCCGACCCCAAAATCCTTGCGGCCAAACAGCGCATACTCTTCCAGTTGGGCACCGAGGCTTTTGCCAATTCCCAGATAGACGAGGCCAAATCGCTGTTCAATCGCGCCATATCGGTGGGTAGCTATGATGCCGATATTCGGGCAAAGGCCATGTTTTGGCTGGCCGAATGCCAATATCGGGAAGGGGAATACGGGAATGCGGCCCGTAATTACTCGGCTTATCTTTCGGCCTGTAAGGACAAGCGCAGTGCCATGTATTCGTTGGCATGGTATGATTGGGCTTATTGCCAATTCAAACAGCATAATTTTGCACAGGCCCTCGATGGCTTTTCGCGGTATCTCTCTTCGCAGACAGGCGGCGATAAACCCCTGCTGGCCGATGCCTATGCCCGTACCGGCGATTGTTACTACTACGCCCGCCGGTATGCCGATGCCGAAAAATATTATGCGCAAGCTCGGGCAACCGATGTTTCGACCGGCGATTATGCTCTTTTCCAACAAGCCTTTATGGCGGGGTTGCAAAAAGAGCAGTTGCGCAAAATCGAATTGTTGGATCGGTTGATAGCCGATTATCCCCGCTCGGGATACCTGCCCAATGCATGGTTTGAGAAAGGGCAGGCCTACACGATACTCAATCGCAACGACGATGCCATTGTATGTTATAAACAGTTGTTGGTCGGTTATCCGCAGAGCGCGATTGCCCGCAAAGGCGGATTGCAGTTGGGAATGGTCTATTTCAACAACGGGCAGACCGACGAGTCGGTGGCGGCCTACCAGCAAGTGATAGAGCGTTATCCTACCAGTGAGGAGGCCCGCATTGCAGTGGCCGATTTGAAGTCGGTATATGTGGAGCGCGATGCCGTCGATGCTTATGCCTCCTATTTGAGCCAAGTGGGACTGGCAGGACAGACTCCGGTAACCGAACTCGATTCGCTCTCCTACATGGCCGCCGAGCGCACCTACATGACGGGTAAGGGAATCGCTTCGCTCGAACGGTACATCAGCAACTACCCTTCGGGAGCATTTCTTGTGCCGGCCCACTATTATGTGGGACAGGCCTCGTTTGCAGCGAAAGCGTATGACAAGGCATTGCCGGCATTCGATTATGTAGTGATGCATGCTCCTGACGGTCAGTTTGGCGAAGAGGCTTTGGCCCGCAAGTGTGAGATACTCTATTTGAAAGCGCGTTATGACGAGGCTTTTGCCGGGTTTAAAGCTTTGGAAAAGATGGCGACCAATAGCGAGAACAAACAGGCCGCCCGATTGGGAATGCTCCGTATCGCCCGCAATAAACAACAGTATAACGAAGTGTTGGTTTCGGCCGAAGGGTTGCTCGGCGAGAGCAAGTTGTCGCCCGATTTGCGTCAGGAGGTATTGTTTGCCCGTGCCGAGGCTTATGCCCATACCGGTCGAGGAAAAGAGGCTGCCGACGATTGGACGGAATTGGCAAAGGATACCCGTTCGGCCTATGGCGCGGAAAGTGCCTATCGATTGGCTCAGTACCAGTTTGACAACAAAGCGCTCGATACGGCCGAAAAGACCTTGAATACCTTTATCGACAAAGGTACACCCCATAATTATTGGTTGGCTCGGGCCTTCTTGCTCATGGCCGATATTTATGAAAAGCGGGGCGATACGTTCCAAGCCCGGCAATATTTGCAAAGTTTGCGGAACAATTATCCGGCCGGAGACGATGATATTCTTTCGCGTATCGATGCGAAACTGGCCCGGTTGGGAAAAACGGAGTAGAACGATTCAACAGTTATAATTTATGAAACGGTTTCTTTTTTTGATTATACTTGCCTTCCCGGTTGTCGTATCGGCACAGGAGCGTTCCGATTCTTTACGCAGGGAAGTAACCATAGAGAAAGATTTTACCCCCATCGTGCGCGACGCGTCGAAAATCAATACCCTTCCCGAAGTGGAAGCCCCTACCGTAACCCGTCGGTCCATTCGGTACAGCGATTGGAGTGTACCGGCTTCGCTCGAAGCCCGCTCGGTTTTGTTGCCTCCCGGCGGTTTCGGTGAAAAGCCGCGTGAGAATTTGTCACGGGGATATGTCGATTTCGGAATGGGCAATTATTGGAATATGGCTGGAAATGCCGGATATCGCATTTTGCAGAACGAGAAAGACAAATTGGGGGTGTGGTGGCAGCATCGTTCGACCTGCGGTACGGTGGATTATAACCAAATGTTGCCCGGATATTCCGAATCGAAAAAGATGTACCGGCTCGACGAACGCGTGATAGCCGACTATCTCCACTCTTTCGGGAAAATCGATTTGGGGATACGAGGGGGCTATCGGTACGATTCGTTCAATTATTACGGATTGCGTTTCCCCGATTTGCAAGGATTGGCCTCTTCCAACCAAGAAATTAACCGTTTCTTCTTGAAGGGTCGGGTGGTATCGACTTCGCCGGTCGAGGGACTACATTATGAAGCATCGTTGGGATACTCCCGGTATGGATACCGTCGGGGATATATGCAAGATGAAAAAGGAGCTGCCGAAAATTGGTTGGAGGCCGATTTCTTGCTCTCGGCCTCTATCGATGGGTATAGCGATATTTCGTTGGACGGTTCTTTCGATTATGTAGGGTATAGCCGGTTGCCGTCGGTATCGGGTTACGGAATGCTGTCGTTGAATCCCCGGTATGGTTGGCATAATGATCGCTTATCGCTTTCGGCCGGATTGAAAGCCGATATATCGTTCAACGACGGGACGATATTTCGTTTCTCGCCCGATGTGCGTTTTGACTGGACCATCGTTCCCGACCTGCAATTTTATACTCGTCTCGCAGGAGGCAAGTCGTTGAATACGTGGCAGAAAGTATCGGGTTATACGCTCTATTTCAATCCCTCGCTGTTGGCCGTGAATACTTATGTGCCCCTCGATGCCGAGGTAGGTTTTCGGGTCAACGCATTGCGGGGTTTTTCAATAGGAGTGTCGGGTGGATGTGAGATCGGGAAGAATCTGTTGTTTTTGTTGCCCGAGATGAAAGCCAATGGAGAGTTGACAGGCATATCGGATTTTGCAGGAGCCGATGTCCGCGGTTGGAAAGCCGATGCCGATATTTCGTATCGCTATGGTTCTGTGTGGGAAGTCTCGGCTCGTGTCGGTTACCGTCGTTGGACGCGGGACGCAGGCGGTGCGGTTATCTCGTATAACCGTCCGCAATGGGAAGGAGGAGCCGATGTGCGGTATAAGCCGCTTCGCACGTTTGTCCTCGATGCGGGGTATCGATTTGCGGCCGGGCGCGATTACGGTTTGCTCGGTACTTTGGCCGATATGCACCTTGTTCATTTGAAAGCCTCGTATTCCGTTACTTCGTGGTTGTCGGTTTACGGGCTCACCGACAATTTGTTGAATTGCAAATATGATATTCTTTACGGAATGCCTGCGCAAGGAATCAATTTTATGTTCGGAGTTGACCTGAAATTTTGAGAGGCTTATAGCCTCTCACCCCCGTATGCTTTCGGTGAGAGATATACATTATTTAATAAAAAAGTAGAAAAAAACACTGTATTACAATTCGATTTCCTATTTTTGCGCAAAATTTGAACGAACGTTGCGCTTATGGCAAAGAATTTGGTAATTGTAGAGTCTCCGGCAAAGGCCAAAACGATAGAGAAATTTCTCGGGAAAGAGTATGAGGTTCTTTCGAGTTACGGGCATATCCGTGATTTGAAAAAGAAGGATTTCAGTGTAGATATAGCGCATCATTATAAGCCTATCTATGAAATTCCCGCCGATAAGAAAAAACTGGTGGAGAGCCTGAAAGAGAAAGCCGCTGAAGCCGAGATGGTTTGGTTGGCTTCCGATGAAGACCGTGAGGGGGAAGCTATCGCCTGGCATCTGTTCGAGGTGTTGAAATTAAAGCCAGAGAAAACAAAGCGTATTGTTTTTCACGAGATTACCAAAGACGCCATACTTCACGCCATTGCCAATCCTCGTAGTATAGATATGAACCTCGTCGATGCCCAACAGGCTCGTCGGGTTCTCGACCGTATTGTGGGATTCGAACTCTCGCCGGTACTTTGGAAGAAGGTGAAGCCGGCTTTGTCGGCCGGGCGGGTGCAATCGGTTGCGGTCCGTCTCATTGTCGAGCGGGAGCGGGAAATATCGGCATTTGCATCGGAAGCCTCTTATCGGGTAATCGGTGAATTTCAGCTTCCCGGAGGCGAGGTGTTGAAAGCCGAGTTGAATCATCGTTTGAAAACCGAGGCGGAGGCCATGTCGCTGCTCGAAGCCTGCAAGACAGCCTCTTTCTCTATTAGCGACGTGACGGTGAAACCGGCTAAAAAATCGCCGGCTGCCCCCTTTACCACCTCGACTTTGCAACAGGAGGCGGCTCGCAAATTGGGCTTTTCGGTGGCCCAGACCATGATGGTGGCCCAACGGCTCTACGAGGCAGGGCACATTACTTACATGCGTACCGACTCGGTGAACCTCTCGTCGCTGGCCCTCAATACTACCAAAGACGAAATCATCAAAACGCTGGGCGAGAAATATCTGCATACCCGCAATTATCATACCCATACCAAGGGGGCGCAAGAGGCGCACGAAGCAATCCGTCCCACCTATATCAGCCATCACGAGATTAACTTGTCGTCGCAGGAAAAACGGTTGTACGAGTTGATTTGGAAACGTACCATTGCTTCGCAAATGAGTGATGCCGAGTTGGAAAAGACGACGGCGACAATCTCCATTTCGGGGCGTGAGGAGTGTTTTGTAGCGGTGGGAGAAGTATTGAAATTCGACGGTTTTTTGAGGGTCTATATGGAGTCAACCGACGAAGATAACGATGCCGAAGGGAACGACAAAATGTTGCCGCCCTTGAAGAAAGGGCAATCGTTGACTTTATCGACAGCGACGGCGACCGAACGTTTCTCGCAGGCCCCTGCCCGATACACCGAGGCCAGTCTGGTGCGTAAACTCGAAGAACTGGGAATAGGCCGCCCTTCGACCTATGCGCCTACTATCTCGACCATACAGCAACGCGATTATGTCGAGAAGGGCGATAAGAAAGGTACGGTTCGTAAATACAATCTGTTGACTCTAAACAAAGGGAGTATACAATCGACCTCAAAAACCGAAATGGTTGGTGCCGACAAAGGGAAACTGCTGCCTACCGACATAGGTGTCGTCGTCAACGACTTTCTCACGGAGTATTTCCCCGAGATTCTCAACTATAACTTCACGGCCCGTGTCGAACAACAGTTTGACGACATCGCCGAAGGGAAAAAGGTTTGGAACGACGAGATAGATCATTTCTATAAGTTATTTCACCCGGTGGTGGAGGACGCGATGGCTTTGCGTTTGGAACACAAAGTGGGAGAGCGGGTATTGGGTACCGACCCCAAGAGCGGACGCCCTGTCTCGGTAAAGATAGGCCGTTTCGGCCCGTTGGTACAGATCGGTACGCCCGACGATGAGGAAAAACCCTTGTTTGCCTCGCTGTTGAAAGGACAGTCGATGAGTACCATTACCCTCGAAGAGGCGTTGAAACTTTTCGATCTGCCCCGTACCTTAGGCGATTTTGAGGGGAAAACCGTGGTGGCAGGTGTGGGTCGTTTCGGCCCTTATATCCGTCACGACGGCAAGTATGTATCGCTTCCCAAAGAGTTCACCCCCCAAGGCGTGTCGCTCGAAGAGGCTATCGAGTTGATTAAACAGAAGCGGGAGGCCGAGAGTCAACGGTTGATCAAGAAATTTGACGAGGATGCCGATCTCGAATTGCTCAACGGTCGTTATGGACCCTATATCGCTTATAAGAAAAAAAATTATAAATTGCCCAAAGGGACAGAACCGGCGTCGCTCTCGTTTGCCGATTGCATGAAAATTATCGAGGAGGCCGATAAAGCTCCGGCCAAAAAGAAAACGATTCGTAAAAAGACGACGAAATAAATGGGCAATAGATAAGACATTACGGTGAACGCTTCCCTTTGACAGGGGAAGCGTTCTTTTTTTTCGGGGGTCAGTCTTGAAAATAGAGACTGACGGCTGCAAGGATTTTGAGCGGTGAGTATTATTTTTGAGGGGAGAAAAGAGATTGTGTTATGTCAAAAGCGCTTTTTAATAAATATGTATGGCTCATCGATACATTGCAACGTTGTGGCCGGCTTACCCGCCGGGAGATCGACAACTTGTGGCTGAGGAGTGAATACTCCGACGGTAAACCCATGGCCCGGCGCACTTTCATGAATTATCGGCAGGCGATACAGGAGATGTTCGATGTCAATATCGAGTGCGATCCTTCGACCTATGAATATTATATCGAGGACTCGGAGGCGTTGCAGAGGAACGGCGGGCGCATGTGGGCCTTGAATGCCTTTGCCGTGAACAGCCTCCTGCATGAAAGCGAGATGCTGAGCGAGCGCATCTTGCTTGAAAATATACCTTCGGGGCAAAAATACCTGCGCACCGTATGCGAAGCGATGAGAGAAAGTCGAGTTCTCCTTCTTTCTTATCATTCGTTTCGGCGCATGACAGGGACACAAATGCCGGTAGCCCCCTATTTTGTAAAACTTTTTCGGCAACGGTGGTATATGATTGCCAAGGATTTGGCCGATATGAAGATAAAAACCTATTCCCTCGATCGTATTGCTTCGCTCGAATGGAGCGACCGTACATTTGTTTATCCCGGGGATTTCTCTCCGGCCGACTATTTTGAAGATTGTTTCGGGATTACCCACGACGATATGCCGGCGCAGGAGGTGGTGTTGAAAGTGCCCGCTTTACAAGCTAACTATTTGAGAACATTGCCTCTTCACGAAAGTCAGATGGAACGGGAGCGGAACGACCGTTTTTCGATATTTTATTATCGGGTGAAACTTACGCCCGATTTCATGCAGGAACTCTATTCGTTGGGATATTGGTCGGTCGAGGTGGTCGCTCCCCCGATATTGAGAGCGGAAGTTATTTCGCGTCTCAAACAAAACATGGCATGTTATAAGAAGAATGACAATGACTGATATTTGAGGATAACGCGGTTATTCGCCCGTATAGACGGCTTTCATGGAGCCTAAGGCCAACTTCCCTTCTACTTTTAGAGGAATGCGGCGGGAGTCGGTACTGATCCATGCCGAAATGTTGTCGCTGGTTTTCTTCCCATGGGTGTCGTAGAATCGGAATCGTACTTTGAACGTGCTGTATTCCTGCTTGTTCTGTTTCAGAATTTCTTGTCCTAAGTATTCGATATTGAGATATTCGAGGCTTTTCCCCGAGAATATTTTGGTCTTGTAGAGTTGGTTCATAGTCATAGACTGGAAATCGAATGATCGAATGACATAGAAGATACTCAGCATATCGTAAACGATTCCGGGTTCGGTGAGGGTGTAGTCTTCGATAATATTCCGTTTGGGGCGATAGAGCCGTATTTTTCCGGTGGTGGCCGAGCCGTCGTAGGTGTAGTTCACTTCGTCTTTACGGTAGGTGTTGTCTTCGTCGGCGAGTTTGGCATAGTAGATGGGCAGGAGCTCTTTGTTGCGTTGCATGGTCGACACGAGAGTGTCGCGAACTCTGAATATGTTGTCGGCAAAGGGAAGCGTTTTGGCTTTGAGAATAGCGCTATAACGGTGTGGGTGTACAGAGAGTTGCAGGGTAGCCGTAGCCGCCCGTTTCCAAAGGAATCCGAGTTGGTAGATAATATCGTAGGAGAGCGATTCGGGTTGTACTCCGGGTAGATTTTGAGCAGATATTCCCATGCCTGTCGTGCTCCAAAGGAGGAGGGCAAGGAACAAATGCCGCAATTTATGCGCTATGGATAAGAAAGAATGGTTTTGCATACGGCTGAATATATTAATACTGTCCGTAATTCTGTTTTTTCTCTTTGGGTTTATTTTTCTTTATTTTGTCGGGTTTTTGCTTGTCGACGGGTGTGGCATAGATATCCCACTCCTGCTCGATGTCCCAGTTGGCTTTCAGTTCAAGTTCTTGGGGGTAATACGAGACCTCTTCGGGTTGCCGTTTTTCGGCATAGTTGCCGGTGTCGTATTTACCGTTGCCATTGCTGTCGATAAAGATACGGGCATAGTAGGTGCCGGGATTCATATACATAAATTCGGCTCCGCCGTCGATGACCGGTGCAGTCCTCACGACTTTATCGCCCGAATCGAGAATCTCGACAAACGCCGAGTCGGTTACTCCCGATATGGCAAAGTATAGATTGGCATATTCTTCGAGGCTTTTGATTTTGAATTCCTGCTTGAATGTATTGGTAAACAATCCATAGATATTGGTGAACGCTGTCGAGTCCATTACGATGCGATAAGATTCACCCGGGGCCCATTTGTAAGAAAGCGAATAGTCGCGTATGGCGATGGAATCTTGTTGGAACGTGTACAGCGAATCGGCAATGGGAATCCATAGGGTATCCCGTTTTATTTCGAGGTGAATCTTGGAGGGGTCGTAGCTTTGTAGCGGTTCAGCAAAGGTGTATCGCTGGGGTCTGTAAAGGTCTAATGTCGAACTGGATTTGGCGTTTATCTGCAAGAACTGCATTTCGGGGGCCTCGATGGAATCGTTGTCGTTTTTCTTCTCTTTTTTCTTAGGCTCTTTGGTTCGCTTCATGATAAATTTGAGCGTATCGTTATAGGGCGATAGTTGTCTGAGCGAGTCGGTGCGTAGGTACTCGGCGGCGAAGAGCAACGTATCCATGTTGTAGATGAGCGAGTCTTTTATCCAATATTGTATGGAATCGTTGTAGGGCGAATGCTCGATGATGGCCCAATCTTCTTGCTCGAAATTAAGCGGTTTCAAATGCGGCAACGAGTCGGCCGGAGCTTTGAAATAGAGGCTGATTTTGCGGCGGTCTACACGTTCGCTTTTGTCGAGGTATTGCGATTGGAATCCCTCGTTGAACGAGGTGAGCAGAATGTCGTTGGGATAGAAGTGTGTATGGTTGTACTCGACGATGGTGTCGATGGTGAGGCTGTCTTTCCAAAGGGTATCGACATGCAGTTTGAGGTCGGCCGTGGGTATGACGATAGAGTCGAAAAAGGCAATTTCCTCCGAGGGGTTGTCAAACCGATAATCGCGGTTGAGGTCTTTCAACGCGAAGAGCCGATATTTACCGGGGGTTACGTTGCGTATAGTGAAGTGTCCCAATTCGTCCGAACTGGCGATTCTCTCCAACGGCAATTTTTGGAATGCCGTGTCATCAAGGTTGCTCTGTAATCCTACCAACATGCCCGTCACGGGTTCTAAATCTCTGGCGTTGAGAAGTATGCCCGACACTTGTAGCGAGTCGATTTTGTCACCGGTCGAAAAAGAGTAGGCAAAACTATACAGAGGGTTTTTCTCGTTGTTATCGACGATAGCGTCGGAGAAATCGATGGTATAGGTCGTATTGGGCAGCAGCGAATCTTTGAGAATAATGGTCACTTTGCGCCCCGAGGTGCGGATTTCGGGCATATCCTTTTGTGGAGGCGACACGATAACCTTCTCCGACGGTTTTTCGACCTGAATGATTTCGTCAAACTCGATTTCGATTTTCTGTTTCGATACGTTCAATGCACCGGGAGCCGGCACACCCTTGATAAAAACGGGTGGTGTCACATCGCGAGGACCGCCTCCGGGCCTCGACATATTGGCACAGGAGTATATCGATATGGCCAGTACGAAGAGGGCGACCAGCCGGTAGGCATTCGTGGAAGAAAGAGGTTGTTTCGAGTTCATCATACAACTATTTTGGGGTAAAGATAGCGCAAACAACGATAGAAACCAATTTTATCGGCTTCTGTCGGTTGTAACGACACTTTTGTATGCCGAGCAAAATAGTCCGAACCGAGGAGTGTATGGTCGCCAAGATACAGACTATCGATGCATCGTCATGCAAAGATACAACAAAAAAGTACGATAGTTTTCTTTCGATTCTGTTATTAAGTAAAATGTGGCTGATAATAAATAACTCGAATAATTTTGGGCTTCTGTGAAAAAATAATATATCTTTGCACCTTGATAAAAATACGAAATTCAATTAAAAACAAAAAATAAAGTAATAATCACATGCAAAACAAAGGATTTATTAGAGTCATTGCGGTTTTGCTTACGCTTATCTGCTTGTTTTACATTTCGTTTTCGGTTGTAACCGCTATTTACAACAACAAGGCGAAAGAGTATGCTGCCGGCGATGAAGCGAAGTATAAACATTATATCGACTCTATCTCTACGGAAAAGGTGTATTGGTGGTATTACACATATCAGCAATGCCG
>CALUJQ010000032.1 GCA_944320995.1 uncultured Barnesiella sp.
GAAAAACTGGGTCATACCGTAGATCGCAAACAAATCGTTATCAAAGATACGATTAAAGAAGTGGGTAACTACAAAGCCACCATCAAACTCCACAAGGAGGTCAGCGTGGAAATCCCCTTCGAAGTGGTTGCCGAATAACAATCATATCCATTATAAGAAAGCGTATCGTTTTTCAGCGATACGCTTTTTTTATATCTCCTTTATCAACGAGTCCGGCTTAACCGAAACCGAATCGCGCCTTACCCGATAAGGCAGCAACTCTTGCAACCGGCGCTCCAACTCCGTTATCGTCATATCACGGGAATCGATAGAACCATCGGGAGTGATCAATATAAAATGAGGAATCGAAGCCAAGGCGTATCGGGTCTCTATATCGGCTGGGACAGCAGCGATACATGGATACCCCCACAAATGCAAGTCCCTGATCTTCTCCCTCCATTTCGCCTCGTCCGTATCCAACGAAACCGATACGAAAGTCGCTCCCCGATAGGCATATTGACGACAGAGTTCGCTCCATTTTACCATGGCCCGGCAAGCGGGTTGGCTATCCGAACGCCAGAACCCGACAACGGTATAACGGGCGTACCCCATATATCCCGACAAATTGAGTTCCCGTCCCGATAGCTCGACCAACGGAATATCGACATACGGGTTGCCCGGCTCTATCTTATGGGCATTGCGCAAACGTTGAGCTATATTCGACAATACCTGTACATTTCTACTCCGGCTGCCGAATCCCGACAAAAGGCTCTGTAACTCCTCTTCACTGAAACGGCTCTGCATGACTTCAAGCAACCAAAGCGCTGCCGGTGAATAGCTATTCCGGCGGATAAACCGATAGGCCAGTTGCTTCTCCCGATTGTCCAACCGAGTGTATTCGTCGAACATCGACTGCTCGATTGCCGTATCCATGCGACCAACGTTTACCTGTTCGAGATAACGCCCATGCAACCGATGCCGCAGAGAATCCAATGTATAGGCTTCGGCCTTATATGAGTCGAAGGCATCGTTTTGTTCGGTTCCCTTCACCGTCGAAAACGTAGTGTCCATCGTTACCTCGATAGGCCCGTTTTCCAATATGAACAACAGAGGGACGGCCAGAGAATCAAGCGAGCGATTAAATCGCAAGTATGCCATTATCGGCTGCTCCTGCACCCCTCGAAAAGAGAAAACGCCTCCATCGACAATCGCACTGTCCAGATTGACCAATTCATCGCCGTTGCTATGGGATAAATAAATTATATTCCCGTCGGCATTGGGGTTATTCACGTGGCCGCTAATAAGATAGGCAGTTTCGGTTCCGCCTTGGCAACCGGCACACAACAAAAGCAAAAATATCCATGACCAGACTCTATCCATTATTCCTTTGTTTCGATGAAACAAAGATAAAAAAGTTTTTCATTCCTTCTCTCTCCCCGCATACGATAATCTTTTTTTCTGTTTCAAAACGGGACAGAAACCCTTCTAACCGAGAGGAGGCACCCTGCTCCAATCGCATCTACAACGAGGGGGCTGCCGATTGAAATCCGGCAGCCCCCTCCTCACCATTCTTATTGTCCCCTCATTATGTAACTATTCTATTTCTATCTCAAAAGGTGTTGCAGGCAATCCGGCCGAATTGTAAAGATTGGCATCGTCGGGATTGTCGCCCCACGCATAGCGCACCGAATGCGGTTCCGATATATCGGGGCATGAGAGTACCACCCGGTCTTTCCCGCTCACCTTGGCTTGCACCCAATGATATACACCGTCGCTCCCGGCTACGGCAAAGCTCATCAAATAACCATACTTGTTTTTCACGGTCAATCCATCGGCCACATGGTCAAACTGTACCACCACCTTGTCCTCTACCCGGCGAGCCGTTTTTGCGACAGGGCTTTCACATACCACATCGGAGAAGCCGTAATCTTTATGCAGAGCGTGTCTGGCCAATCGTCCCCCCACGTCTTGTTTGTTTTTGGGGTGAATATCGGCAGCCTCGCCAATATCGATAATCACAGCCTGTCCCGTATGAGGCAACGACAAGGTTTGTGTCTGGGCGGCACGGACTTGTGCCCACAGGCTTTCGCCCGGCTCGGCTACGGGTTCCATATAGTTGGCCAACTGTACCCAGTAGAAGGGAAACTCACTGTGCCACTTCGTCCGCCAGTCATTGATCATGGCCGGGAACAAATCGAAATATTCGGCAGCACGATTGGTATTGTTCTCGCCTTGATACCAAATAACGCCCCGTATGCTCAAATCGACCAACGGATTTACCATCGCGTTATAGAGTAACGAAGGATAGGCGTTAGGGCCATATTCTACAAAATCGAAATCGGTATTGGAAGCCGACACCTTATATTTCCAAACACCGGACAAAGGGATAATCTTATCCTCCACTTTCAAATAGATTTCATTGGCCGGACCATACAAACCGCCTCCGCCTCTGTAATCCGAGATTTTTATCGTAATCTCGTTCGACTCTTCCAATACACCGGCCGGGACACTGTACAAACGACGCACATCGTAACCTTCCGTCTCGCCTATTTTTTGACCGTTTATCCATGTCACATCATCATCGTCGATGACATGCAAACTCAATACAGCCTCTTTCCCGGCGTATTCCTCGGGCAGGGAGAAACAATAGGTTTGCCACACGACACCATCGAGCGAAACGAGTTCTTCGTTCGACCACAACCCCGGTACGGCAACCTCTTTCCAATCGGTTTTGGAGTACGAGGGCAAATACCACTGCTCGGCCACACCCGGCTCCTCCTTCATCGACTCGATGAATTTCGCCCGGTTCTCATCGCTGCGCCGTACATACTCCTCAAATTGCGGAGAGCGCATACGCTCTTGCAAACGTTTGTATTTCGGGAAGTTATCGATAGCTTCCATACTCATCCACGACTCTATGTCGGTTCCTCCCCACGATGTATTGATAAACCCGACAGGAACACCCAATTCACGATAAAGTTCCCGGGCGAAAAAATATCCTACGGCCGAGAAATCGCCGGCTGTCGCCGAGGAACAGACTTGCCATTCGCCCTGCACATCGTCGAGCGGGAGATGCGACATGACCTGTTTCACATTGAACGAGCGCAAAAGCGGATATTTATCGGCATCGGCAATCTCCTCAGCGGCATTCATCGCTGTTTGCAATCGGAATTCCATATTGGATTGTCCGCTGCATATCCACACCTCGCCCAACCAAACGTCGGTAAAAACAAGACTCTCTTTCTTCCCTTCCACAGTCAACGTATAGGGTCCGCCGGCCGGCATCGATGGCAACGAGACCGACCATTTCCCCTCGGTATCGGCCCGGGTACTCCCCTTCTGTCCATTCAACTCGACCGTAATTTTCTCTTTGGGGGCCGAAGTTCCCCATAATTCGACAGGCTTACCCCGCTGCAAAACCATGTGATCGGCAAAAATATGGGGCATGGAAAGCGTATGTGTCCCGGCCCATATCCAACCGCTGCAAAAAATCCACAGTAAAAGGAAAAAATATTTCTTCATAACAATATCGGTTAAAGATTAATGCGCCACCGATTGCAATTCAAATTTATGAACGCCCGACGAAAAGGTTGTCGCCCCATCGTAGGCCACATTGTCACCCAAAGGTGCAAAAGTAGCCTCCACCCCTTCGGGCAGGACGAGTTCGTACGTGATACCGTGCCGGTCGTGGCGAGTCCACGAAGCGGATATGCAGCCATAGGGAGTCTCGTGTTCGACGGCAAGCGAATTCAAGTCGTCGGGGAAATAGGGTTGCAACACAAGGTGGCGAAATCCCGGCCGGGATTCGTCGATGCGCAAGCCGCCCAGTGTTTTGTACAACCAAGCGCCTATCTCGCCAAACATAATATGGTTCAAAGAGTTGTCGATAATCACATCTGTACGCCAATTTTCATGCAACGTAGTCGCTCCGTTCTTAATCCAATATCCCCACGACGGGTACGACTCCTGCGTCGCTACCCGATAAGCGGTCTCGGGATAACCATTGTCGGACAAAGCCCCGAGCAAAGCCTTACTACCCAACAGCCCCACGTCGATATGGCACGAATCGGCCTCTACCCGGCGATTCAACTGCTCGGCCACCTTTGCCCGATATTCATCGGGAACTACATTCCAATAAAGCGGCATAGCCAATTCGGTTTGTGTGCCCGAAGCATAAATGCCGGTCTCCTTATCGAGATAACGGTCGTTGATAGCCTTTCTTATCTTGCCGGCGAGAGCCTCATAATAAACGGCATCGTCGGCATAACCGAGCTGTGCGGCCGCCTTCGCCAAAATGGCAACATCGGTATAATAGTAAATCGAAGTGGTCAAGGTCACGTCGCTTTTACTCCGAACCGGAATCCAGTCGCCCAATCCCCAGTCGGTAAGATTATCGGGGGCTATCGACTCGATATAAGCCACATATTTTTTCACCGACGGGTACATGCGGCGCAAAAGCGTGTCATCGCCATAGAAACGATAAACCTCCCACGGAATGATAATCGACGCGCTGGTCCAGTCAACCCCGTTGGCCCAGTCGAATCCCCATACCGACGTGGGGACGATGCAGGGATAGACCCCGCTCTCCCGCTGGGCGTCGATAAAATCGGGCAGCCACTTTTCATACACCGTAACGGCATCGAAGTTGTACAGCCCGGTCTCTATGGCAATATGGGCATCGCCGGTCCAACCGTTTTTCTCACGTTGCGGACAGTCGGTGGGATAACCGAACAGGTTGGACAGATAGGAGTTATTCGTCGCCTGCCATATCTTGTTCAGCAACTCGGACGAAGAGCTGAAACGCCCGGCTACCGGGACATCGCTGTGCATCTTCAAAGCCACCACGCTATTTTCATAGAGGGCAACCGGCTGTGACGAAGTTACTTCCACATATTGGAATCCTTTGTAATTGAACTTGGGGGTAAAACGGGTGAGGCCATCTTTCAGAACGACAATATCCGTTTGAAAGGGATCGCTCCCGTCGGTCGGGCGATAATGGTAGTCGATATTGGCCAAATTCACCGTCCCGTCGGCATTGAGCATCTCGCCATGTTTCAGGCGCAAGACGGTACCGGCTTTCCCCGTGACCGAAAGTTCTACGGTTCCTGCCATGTTCTCGGGGAAATGATATACATAACACGTATCGCTCTTCTTCTCAAAACGGGTTGCCTCATAACGAGCAACCGCCCTTATCGGCACCGACATTTGCGATTCGATCCGTTGCGTGGGCGAAGGCACTACCTCCACAACGCGCCATTGCGACACATCGCACCCCGGTTTATTCCAATCGTCTATCTCCCGACGGGCATCATAATGCTCGGCCGTATAAATGCTGTTGAATATCACCGGGCTGTCGGTCGTCAACCAACTATTGTCGGTTGACAAGGTATCGACTTGCCCGTCGGCATATTCGACACGCACCTGCGCAATGAATGCAGGACGGTTTCGCCATGCGGCTTGATCGAAAAACCAAACCGCCGTAGATTGATGATTATACCAACCGTTGCCCAACTGCACCCCAATCGTATTTTCACCCTCCGACATATTGCCGGTTATATCATACATTACCGACAAGATACGTTTGTCGAAATGGGTGTACATGGGATCCAAGAAATGGTCGCCTATGCGAGTACCGTTCAAAGAGAGTTCATACAGTCCGGCAGCAGCTATAATCACATAGGCCTGTTTCACCTCGCCTTTTACTTCGAAACTCTTCCTGAAATAGGGCGACGGACGATAATTCTTATCCCGGCCGTCGCTTATCCAACGGGCATTCTCCCACTCGCCGGACGAGAGTATCCCCGTTGTGAACGTACTTACCGGGGAAGAGATTCTTTCTTCCGCTCCCGCTGTCTGGTAACTTACTTTCCAATAATATTTAGTCCACGATTGCAACGAATCGCCGGCATACACAACCCGGCGAACCGTTGCGGGGAGCTCTCCGCTATCCCAACAACCGGCCGAGCCTTGTGCTACTGCCGTGCTGTCGGCGGCTACCCATACCCTGCTCCACATGACCGAGTCGCCTTGCGCCACAGGTATTTTCCATGACAACCGCGGCGACCGGGTATCTACCCCCAACGGGGTTGTCAAATACTCACACTCCAACGCATAGGGAGGTTCGAGACTTGCTTGGCAAGAGAGTAACAAACAGCCCGATAACAAGGCCAATCCGTAACTAAATATTTTGTCAGACATCGGTTTATTACGATTAAAGTTTTTTATTGTTTCGCTGCACTTTCCCGACGGCTGTCCAATTCGGCGGAAATCTGCGACAACCGTTTCTCGCTCAAAGGATAACGCGAAATGAAGAGGGCGGAGATTCCGGTCGCTATGGCCGGGAAGATACTCATCATCAAACAAATACCTGTCAATGCAGATTCAGACTGTATGATATTGGCTTTGAATCCGAAATAGGACAGCAACCAACCGGTCAAAGAACCGCCGAGAGTCCACCCCAGTTTTTGCGACATCGACGACGAGGAGAAGATAAGGCCGGTAGCCCGGCGCCCTGTTTTCCATTCCGAGTAATCCGATATATCGGCATACATCGACCACAGCAAGGGCGACACGATTCCGGCACAAATACTGATGATGATCTGCAAAGCCAAGATTCCGTAAACGCCATCTTTGGGGAGGAAATAGAAAATAATGCTGAACAGGGTAGCTCCCACCGTTGCCGACAGGAAGGTATATTTCTTGCCCAACACCCGAGTCAACGCCGGCACCAACATGATACCCAGTATATTGGCGGCTTGTCCCAACACGAGATAAATGGTAACCAGTGTCACCGAGGCACTCATGAAAGTGAAGGAGAAGGTGTCGGGGGCCTCGACATAATACTTGAAGTAATAGACCGCCGACCCGTCACGCAAAGAGTTGAACCCGATGACCATGATACCGGCCACCAAAAGAATCCACCACGGCTTGTTCGTGGCCAAATCCTTGACATCGTCTTTGAGAGATGTTTTCTCCTCCTTGATGGGTTTTACCCGCTCTTTGGTCCACGAGAAGGTGAGGAAAAACATAATCGCCGCCAATACCGCAAAGACAACGGCGGCCATTTGCCAACCGAAAGCCTGCGACGGAATCCCATCGACCAGTTTCATCTTGCTGAATATATCGACCAAAGGCTCTATCAAGAAAAGCGACAGAATACTTCCGCCGAACGCAAAGGTCATTCGGTATGACGATAGCGA
This sequence comes from uncultured Barnesiella sp., assembly GCA_944320995.1. GTDB lineage: Bacteria > Bacteroidota > Bacteroidia > Bacteroidales > Barnesiellaceae > Barnesiella. The sequence goes on from CALUJQ010000032.1 coordinate 7,179, forward strand.
GGTACGGGTCTGAGGATCGGACGACATGACACCCAGCAACGAAGCATAAGGAACATTGACAAACGAATAGACCATCATCATGAGCGTATAGGTAACATACGCGTAAACAATCTTGGATATTTCGCTCTCACCGCCCCATGCCGAGAAGGTCAAGACTCCGCACAACCCGAAAGGGATTGCCCCCCACAACAGATAAGGGCGGAATTTCCCGAAACGGGAATGCGTGCGATCGCCCAAAATACCGATAAAGGGATCGAGAAAGGTATCCCAAATACGGGTAATCAATATCATCGTCCCGACGACCGCAGCCGAAATACCTACCACGTCGGTGTAGAAGAACAGCAGATACATGGTGAAGAGTTTCCAAAACATGGAAGAGGCTGCATCACCCAAGCCATATCCTATTTTTTCTCTTAATCTCACACGTTCCATGGCATTTTATTTCAAAAATTTTTTATTGTGTTCCACCATTGCGATAATGGCGCGGACCGATTCTATCGAACGCAAACCGTCGGCCGGGGTATGCAAGCAATAATCTACCAATCGATCTAAGGTCGATTCGGCCACATGCATACGGGTATCGGACGAAGCATAATAGATATAAACTTTTCCATCTTCATCGGCTATCCAACCATTGGAGAACAACACATTCGAAACATCTCCGACACGTTCGTCATCGACAGGAGCCATAAAATAACCGGCCGGTTCGGCAATCACCTTCGTGGGGTCTTCGAGCGAGGTCATATACAAATAGAGTACATAACGCAACCCGGCAGCGCAACAGCGAACTCCGTGTGCAAGGTGCAACCAGCCTTTTTCGGTTTTGATCGGGTGTGGGCCTTCGCCGTTTTTCACCTCTTTGATCGTGTGATATTCCCGTTTATTGATAATCACTTCGTCACGTACTTCGGCGTGGCAGATGTCATCGACCAATGCCCAGCCAATACCGCCTCCGTTACCCGTGTCGATAAATCCGTCCTGCGGACGAGTGTAGAGAGCATATTTCCCGTTCACGAATTCCGGGTGCAAAACGACATTGCGTTGCTGGCTGCCGGTCTTTAAATCGGGAAGGCGCTCCCACGTTTTCAAATCTTTCGTACGGGCTATTCCCGCCGAAGCCACCGCAGCCGACAAATCGCCCGGACGGGCATTGGGATCTTTGCGCTCGGCACAGAATATACCGTAAATCCAACCGTCTTCGTGAGCCGTAAGGCGCATGTCATACATGTTGGTATCGGGAATATCGGTCTCGGGCATCAATATGGGATAGTCCCAAAAACGGAATCCGTCTACCGGGCTGTCGCTCTCGGCCACGGCAAAAAACGACTTGCGGTCGTCGCCTTCGACCCGTACCACCAAATAGTATTTGCCATTCAGTTTAATCGCACCCGAATTCATCGTAGCATTGATTCCGATTCGCTCTTCCATGTAGGGATTTGTCGTTTCATCGAAATCATACCGCCAGATCAAAGGTGTATGCTCGGCCGTCACCACGGGGTTTTTATAGCGAACGTAAACCCCATTGCTTTTATTGCATTTCTCATTCTTCCTTGAAAGAAGGGCTTCATGCTCTTTTTTCAGTTTTTCAAACTCTTGTACCATAAGCTTTATAATATCTTAAATAAACAATCCTATATCAACGGGCTATCAAAACCCAATCATTCCCTTTTCCTTGTGTAGGTGGAAGCGCCTCAAAGAGTTTTCCACCTTCTGCCTCTTTGTAGAAAAACCGCTCTCCGTCTCGCGGATTAAACCATTCCAGCCGCACTGCTTTTTCTTGCGCCCAATCGGGGAAAGCAACCGTCACCCCATGGCCGTGGGGCATATAGTAAAATGCATAATCCACACCGGCATAGGCCACGGCGTAATCGGCATCGGTCTGCCCGGGCGACACGATTAAACGCGGCATGGGAGCCCCGCCGAAAAAATCGACCGACTCGACCAGCCTCCTGAAATGAATCATATCGCCGGCTCCGGGCAAATCGAGACTTTCGTACCACGGTTTTTGCGCCTCGATCACAGGTTCGTGCCCGGGAGAATACATCTGCCACACTTCATTGCAACCATACGTATAACCGAAAGCTCCGCTGAATATGCTCTGATATAAAGTCATGCGCACATCAGAATCGTCGAACCGACCGTTTTCCGACTTGAAATCGATGGGAATATTCTCGTATCGAGGCTCCCCGTCCAACACAGGCTTCACCGGCTGTTTCTGCAAATCGGGATACAACAATCGCCGATATATGGCATAATCGCATTGGGCATGGCCGCTTTGGAACATGTTGAAATCGAGCCACGGTTCTCCGTGAAACCAGAATGACGACGAATGTTCGCCCTGCGGGTGATAGGTCATCAAATGCCGTCGGTCAAACTCTTTGATACCCTCGGCCATCGCTTTCCAAATGGCAAAATTCTTGCCTTCTCCACTGCGGTCACCCCCGATAATCCATATTATATTGGGCACATCGGCATAACGGCGTCCCAGCCATCGGCCGTATTCTCGGGCATTCGCTTCATCGAATATCTCGGGACCGGTCCCCCACTGCTTGTCCACCTTGTCGCCCCATGTGGGTAACAGCCCTACATAAAGGCCTTTCCCGGCAGCTATGGACAACACCCGATCGACCCATGCGAAATAGTCGGGCGAAGGCGTCAGCGGCGACCCATTGAGCAACGGACGGTTTATCGCCTCCTCCCCATCGAGTTCGGCCAAGATAACGGTTTGAATCACCGTAAAACCCTTGCTCCGCCGATTCTCCATATACATTTCGGCCTGCCGCTCATCCAACCGATAAAGCAACTCCCACGCCGTGTCGCCCAAATAGAGGAACGGTGTGCCGTCGGCATGTTGCAGATACCGGCCATTGGGTGAGACTTGCAAATCGCCGTGCGAAAAATCGACCGATTTGCCTGTCAACCCCTCGGCTTGCACCGCAACGGCGAAAAGCCATGAGAGAAACAAGATGAATAGCCCGCGACGCATATTTACTTTATTTTCGAGTCGTCAAATATTTACTTACGACCTCCATTTGCGGACGGTCTTTCCCATCAACCGGAGTAATCGCCATAAACTCATCGCGAGGCCACCACGGGCCGGCAGCCCAATAGCACCCGTTTATATCGTTCTCCTGCAAATACGAGAGAAATTTATCCAGCACGGCATTCCAACGAGGATCGTTATCGGGGATTCCATACTCACCTACGATTCCTTCGAAATGGTTGGCCTGCAACCACTCTACAAACGGGCGTACCCGATCGACTCCCTTTTCGAGATAACACGAATCTTGGTCGTATGGGCGCTTATAAGTTCCCGAAGCATCGGCATCGAAATAGACATGTGCCTCGAATGCCAACTTGCCGGCCGGGTCTTTCAAGTATTTGAGCGTGTCGCTGAGCTCCAACCAACGTTCGGCCGAACTCCAATGATTGCCGCCTACCATAATGCGGGTATCCATATCGACCGTACGAATGGAGTCGATACACAACTGTGCCATCTCGAACCATGTCGTACAGGAATCCAAGTCGTGCGGCTCGTTCATCAAGCCATACGCATAAATGTTGTCGAACGATTTGAATTCCGTGGCCAACGTTTTCCAAAACGAGGCCAGATGCTCGGGGGTCAAACCTCCGGTCCCGATAATCGTATGCTCTCCATTCATATAACGGCGACAATAGTTATGCAAATCGAGCAACACAACCATATCGCGCTCTGCGGCAGCCGTTACAAACGCCTTCATCTTGTCGAGATCATGACGGTTCAACTCGCCGTTCAACTCATATTGCAAACGTTCCCATTTAAAGGGGAAACGTATCAGTTTCAAACCATGGTCGTTCCAATAATCCAAATCGGAAGCCTCGGGATAGGTATAATCGGTATTATACACCCCCGGGAAATTCGACCCGAAATCGGCACAAGCCATATTCACCCCATAGGGTTTTCCGACCGGCTGCCCGTTTTTCCCGGCACACCCGCCCAACAGCAGGGCCAACATACAGATAAAAGCTACTTGTTTCATATCTATCTATTTTTTCAATTTATATTCCAACCTTTTACAACTACGGGGGTATCGACATTGACCTCCACCGTATGCGACTCCCCGGGGGAAAGCCACAAATAATTCTCCGATGCGATAAACTCATAGGCATGACCGGGCGATTCGACATATACTCCGATAGCAGGCAATTTTCCCGTATTGGTTAGGGTCACATTCCGGCCCTCCCGCTTCAAAACGACATCGGTACGGGGCATCGACATGATTACCCCCCGACGCACCTCGTAATTGGTAAAATAGTAATTACGGGCCAATCGGTCTCCCCCGGAAAACAGGTCAACCACAAAAAAGAGCATGGTCGATTTGGTTTGCAGCCGGGTCAAATCGAGAGTTCCCAACCGTTTTACCGTAGCGCCATCGCCTCGTCCCGCAAACTCACGGCATACGACACTATCCAAACGGTCGTTATATACCGTTACCGAAACCGTGTAGTCCTGTCCTTGCAATCGATTGTTATCATCGAGCAGGTAGAGCGGCAACGAGACCTCTTGACTCGCCAGATTGGTTCGGTCGAAAAGCAAAACACCGGTCAACGGAGCGAACGATTTCTGCACAAAATAATGTACCGGTTTGATAGCCCCGTAGTAATCGACACACGACCAAGAGAGACCCGGATAGTTGTCGTTCATCTTATAATAGAGCGCACCGGTCGTCTCGGGCCACATCGTGCGGGCGCGTTCCAACGTATGGCGCACCCCCACCACTTGTGCCAGTTGGGAGCCCGTGACAAACTCGGCCAATGTCGTGTCGGGCATGAAATAGCCCGAGTATTGCGACAGCTTTCCAAACTCGCCCATCGTCCCGAAAATAGGTGTGTGGTGGCGGAAATGCCCACCCTCGCGAGACGGCCATATCTCTTTCTCTTCGGCCAAATACCGCTCTACACTCTCGATATGCGGTAAAGAGGCAATCCCAAATTCACCCCAAAACGGAGAGGTCATATTCAGGTTATGATTCAGATGGGCATCGTCCCACCAACAATTATAGTTGTGGTCGCTGCCTCCCCACGCCTCGCCCCGGTGGAACGGGCGGGTCCCGTCGAGCTCGAGGCTCAACCGGCCCATCATATCGATAGCCGGGCCAAAAGGCTTGTCCGATTCGTTACCGGCGCCCCACATCACCAGCGAGGGGTGGTTACGAATGCGTTTTGTATTACGCACGACCGTCTCTTGCAACATCTCGAAAGGCTGTGTATTGTGGCTGTTCCAAGCTGTGGGCCACTCTTGTATCACCATGATGCCGTACCGGTCGCACAGATCGTAAAAATCGTCGGTCTCGGGCATGCCGCCGCCCCAAGCCCGCAACATCTGCACATGCTGGCTTTTGGCAATACCTAACAAACGGTCGTATCGGTCTCGCGAAAAATCCATCAACGCATCCATCGTACACCACCCCGTCCCTTTTACAAACATGGGCCGGCCGTTGACGACGAATGTCCAGTTGTAACGATCCTCACGCTCTCCCCCGGGGAAAGGAGCCATTTCGATGGTGCGTATCCCGAAGGTCGTCTCTTTCACGTCGGGACGCAACCCGTTACGGGGAAGGAACGACACGGTCATCGCATATAGATTCTGTTCTCCCCGATCGTTGGGCCACCAAAGGCGGGGATTCTCTATCGTAAAATCGAATGAAAGCTGTTCGGCTTTCTTCGACGAATTGATTTCATATTCAAAATATTGGGGCTCGCCCTCGAAATTTCGGGGAGCGACCGCAATTTGCAATTTACCCTTTATGGGAACACTCACTTGGCGGAGTGTCACGACCAACCGCATATCACCATCCAGTGTACGGGTCGAGACAAAGGGCGACTCTATTTCTACCGGAGCCTCGGCAATCAGTTTCACCGTGCGCCAGATTCCCAATGCGGGGATTTGGGCATAATGCCAACCATAGACACAGTTGAACACCACGGTATATTTCCAACTCTCGTTGGCATTGGGAGGCCAATTCCCTAAAAACATTTGGGGAATCGGGTCGAGTTTCACCACGAGGGTGTTCTCTTTTTTCAAATATCTCTTCACCGGGAAGTCGGGGCCACCGAACATGCCTTCGTGTGTTCCCAATTCATGTCCGTTCAACCACACGGTACAGCGATTGGCCACGCCACCGAAGGAAAGAACCGGATTTGCAGGCAGTTGGTCCAACGAAAAGTCTTTGCGGAACCACCACGTCTTATAACTCTGTTTTTCGGCTATCGAATCATTTTGCCCGATATAGGGATCGGGTATAACCCCATTCGCCACCAGTGCCGTATGCACACTTCCCGGAACGACAGCCGCCATGGCATCGTCCCAACTTTGCCCCAAGCGAGAGTTTTCGTCTCCCCCTTCGGCCATCAACCATGTCCCGTCGAGGACCAACTCAGCGGGCTCATCTGCCGGCTCGATTGCTTTTACCGGCGACAAAGCGATGCCGGGTAAATCGGAAAGCACATACTTTGCAGCAAAACTATCGCGATCGATTTTGTCCAAGGATTTCCCGTTGGAAGCGGGAAATCCTGACAAAATAGCGAATAACGCAAGAGTGCTTGTGACAAATCTTTTCATCATCATACAACATCAATAAATTTGTACCGTAGTCTTATACTTCAACAAAGTCTCCAATTGTGGACGATCTACCGTATAGTTGTCGGTGGGCTGAACCGCCAATTTATAATCTCCCCAGCGAGGGCCGGCCGACCAATAGGTGCCGTTCACCCCATTCTCTTGCAGATATTTCAAAGCGGCATCGAGTACGTCTAACCAACGGCCGTCGTCATCGGGCACACCATACTCGCCCACAAAACCACGCTTGTTATTCTCTTTGAGCCACTCTACAAAAGGCCTCAAACGCGCAACACCCGTTTGCGTGGTAGCGCCGTCTTCATCGTAAGATTTGGTGTAGTTGCCCGTAGCATCGGAATCGAAATAGACGTGGGCTTGGAAAATCATATTGTTACAGGGATCGACCAAATTTTTCAGGTCGTTGCTCACCTCTTTCCAACGGCTGGCCGAGCTATATTCGTTACCGCTGATCACCAACATGGTCTCGGTATCGACCTCGCGAATGGCGTTGATACAAGCTTGTGCGATGGTCTCCCACGGCGTTGTGCGCAACATGCTGTAAGGCTCGTTCATGATGTCGTATCCCCAAATACATTTGTAATCCTTAAATTCGAGAGCCAGTTTTTGCCACACGTCGCAGAAGTTATCGACCGTACACTGGGCGTTGCCGATAATAACGAACTGGTTGTCATCGGAATTCGTGCCGTTGGAATAGACGCAATAGCGGCCGAAGTTGTGCATATCGAGCAAGACTTTCATGTTCAAGTCCTCGGCGGCTTGCACAAATTCTTTCATCTTGGCCAACTCCGTGGCGATAAGCGGCCCGTTCATTTCGCTTTGGATACGCTCCCAACGGAACGGGAAACGAATCATGCGCAATCCCTTTTCCTTGAAATACTCCAAATCTTTTTTCGTGGGATAGCCATAGTGCGTACCATCGACGCCGGGATATACGTTACCAAACTCGGCACCCGACATATTTACCCCGAAATACTCGGTATGTTCGGTTCCGCCTCCATTGCCTCCGTCTCCTCCGGGGCCATCTTCATTCCCGCAAGAGGTCATCAATACGGCTGCAAAAACAAATGTCAAAATCTTTTTAATCTCCATAGAAACAAATAGTGTATAGTTTATTAAAGTTATAAGCCGGGGCCGGGTAACGCCCGACCCGGCTTATAACGGTTGGTTATTCTCAGCCTATTTTTTTAGAAAACCGGAAGTTGCACATGCTAATATCGAAATCCATGGCATCGGTGGGCGTAAATACAATTTTCCACGCGGTATTATCCGGTGCCGGGGTGCAAGATGAAGGAAGGATCGTATTCTCGCTTACCGACTCCAAGCCTATGCGCATGGTCTGCCAGCCGCCATAGGTGTTAACCGGGATTCCGCTCGCACCGGGCATCCACATGTAATCGCCCAAAGCTATCCGCGTAGTCGAACCCAGAGGGTACGAAGCGTTCGTGCAAACCTCGAAGCACAGGTTATATGCCGCAGGATCGGCAACCACCTCGGCCGGCACTTGAATGTAGCCTGCCCACAGTACCATCCAACCCCAAGCTCCCACATTTCCGTGGAAACGAACATATTTCATACCTTCGTTCAACGGTTCGGGATAACCTTCGCCTTCGGTCCCATCGCACAAGAAGTTGAGGGTACAATCGGGGAACTGGCTGGAATGGGTAAACGCTCCATAACCCGGCCAATCGTTAAAGTTGAAGATTTGGTGCCCGGGGTTCATATACGGGATAGCCACAGGCTCGGTCATCTCCCCACCCTTAATAGTAAGGTCGGTATTGGGCTGGGCATTGGCAGGGATTTGCAACGTAATATCAGAGCGGGTAGCGTCGATTACGGTGCAGAGCGAATTTCCAATACGCACATCGGCCTGCTCGACAGTAATACCGTAAAGGTCGAAGTTGTCACCCGAAATTACCGTCGTATCGCCGGGATTGGTAAACTCATTTTGCAAACCATCGATTTTCAATGCCGGAATCGATACCGTGAAGTGTTTCGATACCGAGCCGTTCTTGGTTGTGATGTAAAGGCTGTCGGTCACCTCTCCCGGCAACTGGCGGGGCACAGGAGCCAACAACATGTCGTAACGCGCGTAAATCTCTTTGGGGTCAACCTCCACATCATTGAATTTGACCGACAACACATTGCCGAGGTTTTTACCCTCGATACGCACCATATCCTCAAAATTGGCACCATCGACTTCAAACTCTTTATCGTTGGCCAGCACAATTTTCGTAATCTCAGGAGCCCCGTTGGAAGGAATATCGTCTTTTGCTTTAAGCTCTTCCACTTCAACAATGTCCTGACAGGCGGAAAAGGCAAACAGCATTGCCGCCCACGCAGCCATATATTTTATATTTTTCATTTTCATTGTTTTTTTCGGTTATATACTATTAACTCCAACCGGGATTGTTGCCGGTAATTGCTTGGTTCGTGAGGACTTCGAGCGTAGGTATGGGGAAGAGTAGGTGTTTCTCGGAACGGCTCTTCACGTTTCCGCACACGTCGGTACCGCCCAATGCGTTCATCGCTTGCAAGTAAATGCCCCAGCGAATCAAGTCCCAACGGCGGTCGCCCTCCAAAGCGAGTTCCATGGCGCGCTCTTCCAAGATAGCCGAACGCAAAGCCGATTTGGACGAATAATTTTCAAGTTGGCGCGGCGTAGCATTGCTTCTCTCGCGCACGTCGTTGAGCAAATCGATAGCCTCTTGGTTAGCCCCTTTCAACTCGTTCGAAGCCTCGGCCAAGATCAAAATCACATCGGCATAGCGCAAGAAGGGATAGTTGGCGTCGGTACGTTGCAGGGTTTGGTCGGTGACTTGCTGGCTGTATTTCGTCGTGAAGGCGAAGAACTGCTCCGAACCACCCTCGTCGCAACGCCAGCCGGCGGTTACCTCGGGATTGTCGAACGGAGCTTCGCGGTTCGTTACCATTTGTTGCCACTTACCGAAGTTCGGGAAGTAGGAACCACCGCCCCAACTCGTATCGGAACCTTCGCGAATCCAGCAGTGCAACACGCCTTTGTCCACCCGGTAATCGTCCTCTTCGAAGAGGAGGTACCAGTGCTTGCTGTTACCCACCGTCATACTGTTTTCAATATGCCCGGCTTCGTTTGTCATACCGCTGTAATGGTAGGTGAAGAGGGTTCCGTACAACTCGTCGCCCGAGCGGGATTGCAGGCTGAACAGATGTTCGCTACACGTTTTGCCGCTGGGAGACCAGATCAAATCGTATGCCTCCAATTGGTGAGTGCCGTAAACACCCTCTTTCACATCTTTGGCTACATCGTAGGCCAGTTGATAATACTCTTGCGAATCGAACGACTCGTAACCGGCCACTTGGTCTTTCTTGAAATCCATAGGTACCGGCTCGGTATATACCTTTGTATTGGTACCGTTGATATTCTGCATCGTAAATTGAGGCCCGGTTTTCACCGTTACGATTTCACCATCGGGGAGGGCTGCCGAAGCAATCGTCGCATACACTTTGGCCAACAGGCCGGCAGCCGAAGCGGCGCACACACGGCCTGCTTGGAAATTGGCGTCGGTGTTTTTATAAAGCATGTCTTTGGCATCGGACAACAACGGAATGATGGTTTGCGTATATACATCTTTGATAGGAATACGAGGACTACCCGTATATTGTTGCGACTGGTTTACGCTTACCGAATAAACCGGTATGTCGCCATAGGCGCGCACCAGCATGAAATAGGCCCAAGCTTTCAAGAAATAGCATTCACCCAGCACATTGTTGCGATGCTCGGGAGTGAGGTTCTGCATTTCGTTGATTCGCTCGATAGCCTCATTGGCCCGGTTAATCACCGAGTACATACCCGTCCACACCACGTCGCAGTGGTTGTTCGAGCCTTGGAAGTTACCGTTACCGAATTGGTCGAACTGCCAAGTGGCACCCGACACATAGTCACAATCGTAGTCAAAAGGTCGAGGCATATTCCCATAACGGAACATGGAGGAGTGCAACGTTTCGTACACGCCGGTCGTCCACATATCGGCACCGTCGTCGGAATCGGGCACATCGTCGGGAGAGATAAAGTCGTAGGGTTTTTCTTCGAGCATATCTTCGCACGAAGTGAAGACCGGCGCTGTCGCCATCGCCAACCCCAACAAGGTCACATATATCGATAATCTTTTCTTTTTCATTGTTTTGCGGATTATAACGTTACTTTTACTCCTAAACTGAATGTACGGCTCGCAGGATAAGAATAGATATCCACACCACGGCGGGAAGCATCTTGTCCGAACGTGTTCACATCGGGATCATACCAACTGTAATTGGTAATCGTAAATACATTGTTCACCGTACCGAATACCATCAAATTTTCTATCCCTTTGCAAGGAGAGCCGAAATTATAAGCCAAATTGATGGTTTTGAGTTTCAAATAAGAGCCATCTTCGACGTGACGATCCGAGATTCTCCATTCACGGGTTTGTGCCATCGTGGCGCGCGGCCATTCGGCATTCTCGGTGTTGTCGGGAGTCCAGCGGCTTTCATAGGCAAACTTGGGAATGTTGCTCACACTCTGCATGGAAATGTTGGTGAGGTTGGCGTTGAAGATGTCATTGCCATAGGTTCCTTGGAAGAACAGGCTCAAAGTCAAGTTTTTCCAACGGAAGTTACCGGTAAGACCATACGTGAAATCGGGGTTGGTATCACCAATGATGGCACGGTCCTCGGTCGTGAGCTTGCCGTCGCCGTTTTTGTCGAGGTACTTGATTTCACCCACCATACGTTGAGCCTCCACGTCGGAAGCGTTGGCATACAAAGGATCGGCGCGCACCTCGGCAAGGTTGTCGTAATAACCATCTTCTACATAACCCAGTATGGCACCGATGGGTAATCCGTTGCGTTGGATAAACACCTCTTTGGCGCTATACCACAGGTTATTGGCATATTGGTCGGCGGTGAGGCCACCAATGCGGTTGCGGTTGAACGAAATGTTTGCATCGAAATCCAAACCCCAATCTTTGGTATCTATGGCATAGAATTGGCCGGTAAGCTCGATACCCTCGTTGGTTACGTGGCCAAAGTTGGTCCACATGTTGGAAAATCCGGTCGAAGAGGGAATCGACACATATTGCAACAAGTCTTTGGTCTTTTTGTAATAGTAGTTCACCGAGAGGGCGATACGGTTTTTCAAGAAACCGAAGTCCAAACCTACGTTATATTGGTCGGTAGTCTCCCACTTCAAACTGGTGTTCAACGGACCTTTGCTGGAATCTCCGGCGAAACCGCTATCAACAATGCCGCCGAAAGGATAGTTTGCCGTGCCCAACGAAACCATCGTCTGGTAACTGTTGATACCTTGGTTACCGGTCTGTCCGTAGCTGAGACGCAGTTTCAAGTTGCTGAATACATTCAGGTTTTTGATAAAATCCTCTTCGGAAAGTACCCAAGCGACGGCACCCGAAGCGAAGTTGGCAAACTTGTTGCCGGGAGCAAAACGGCTCGAACCGTCCCGACGATACGAAGCGGTAAAAGTATAACGGACTTTCACTCCATAGTTGGCGCGGCCCAGCAACGAAACCAATGTGGCCTCGCCACGGTTGCTGGTAGGAGCATCGATAGTCAACGCTTGCGAAAGATTGTAATCCTCGGTAATGTCGGTGGGGAAATTCGAGGCGTTGATGGCCTTGCCTCCCCAGTTGGTATTTTCATAGGTGAAACCGGCCACTACATTCAAGTGGTGAATATCGGCAAAAGTTTTGTCGAAGGTCAATACAGACTCGGCCGTTACATTTTGGTAGAAGTTATCGCTCTTACCGGCACGACCGTTGTAGTTCTTGCCCTCACCCGTTTCGCGGGGATAGTAGGTGGAACGCTCGTTGTCGGTATAGCTCATACCGAAGTTCTGACGGAAACGCAACCAGTCGGTAAAGGCAATCTCAACAAATGCCGAAGTAAAGACGTTGATCGATTTCAATTCGTCTTTGGAGGTGTTCACATAGGTACGGGGGTTGGCCGACAGCCAGAAGAATTCGTCGTCTTGGGTATGGTCGCCCACATAAATCGTGGGAGGATACAACATGGCCGAACGAATGATACTGTAATCATAAGAGTTCGATTTGGCAAAACGGGTATTCGACTTGGTAAAGTTGATGTTCAAGCCGGTGTTCAACCACGATTTTACTTGGCTGCCCACGTTGGCGCGCACAGCCAAACGGTCGTAACCCGAGTTGCGGATAATACCGGTTTGGTCGGTATAGTTACCCGAGAAAGCATAGTGCGATTTGTCGTTACCGCCCGATACGCTGATGTTGTACTCTTGGGTAAAGGCGTCTTGCAGGATTTCGTCCAACCAGTCGGTACCTTCGACCCATTCGCGGTTTCCATACTCGTCTTCGTGCCAGCCCGGATTCAGGAAGTCTTCGGGTGCCGGCTCATAAGTTCCCGACTCGGGTATGATGTTATTCTGCGGGTCGCGACGGTAGTTCCAGTCGCCCCGGTAAGGCAGATAGGCATACGGCGTATTGTCGTACAAAGCGTTGTTGATGGTAGCCTCGTTCACGAAGTTGGCATATTCGTAGGCATTGAGGCTCTCTACGATTTTCGAAATTTTCGAGAGACCGAAGTTGGCCGAGAACTCGACCTTGGCAGCCCCCGCTTTACCTTTTTTCGTGGTAATCAAGACAACACCGTTGGCACCACGAGAACCGTAGATGGCTGTTGCCGAAGCATCTTTAAGCACATCGATCGACTCTATATCGTTGGGGTTGATCAACGACAAGGGGTTGGAAGTGGTGTTGTTGTTTTCGTTTGCGCCACTCGTCGGTGCGCTACCCGTCTCAAAGGGGATACCGTCCACAATGTACAACGGTTGCGAACTGGTCGAGAAAGAGTTGGCGCCACGAATGGTGATACTCATGCCCGAACCCGGGGCTCCGTCGTTCGAATTGACTTGCACACCGGCCAATTTACCTTGCAGAGCTTGGCTGAAACTGGTAGGGTTACCAATCATCAGGTCTTCGCTCTTGATAGAGGCCACAGCTCCCGACAAGTCTTTTTTACGCATCGTACCGTAACCGATAACGACTACCTCGTCGAGCGATTTCGAATCCTCGGTCAACTGTACATTGATTTGTTTTTTGTCGCCTACGGTCACATCTTCTTTTGAATAACCGATAAACGAAAAGCGAAGTACCGACCGGGAGTTCTTCACGACAATCGAATACTCTCCATCGATATTGGTAATCGTTCCGTTACCTTTCGAATTCAACTCGGTAACATTCGCTCCGGGAATAGGCATACCCGTATCATCGGATACTACTCCTTTCACCACAATGTCTGCCATAGCAGTCGTTGCCCAAAACAAAGCCACGACAAACGACATTGCTCTGAGCGTCTTGCCCACCATTTGAGAACGTGGGAAAGAAAACAGGTTTCTTTTCATTTGCAATTAAATTTAGGATTAGATTATGTAAATATTATTTCTTCTCTTTCTTGGTGTTATAAACCGCCTCGTTATACTGGCGTATGAACTTGCGGCTCTGACGGCCGGCAGGCTTGATGAGCGATTCGTCCCATCCGCCGTTCTTGTCGGCCCGAGGCAACAGCATCGAGCAAGTCTCGTTTTTGTCCGAGATAGACCAATTCACCCAACTGATCTTGTGTGCTTCCATCCACTCTACCCAACGGGTCCATTCGTCGAGGTCCAACGGTCCGTCGCCCGTGCATTCCATACCGGCGCATTCCGATACGAAAATGGGAATTCCCTGCTCCCATGCAGCCGTGGCTCGATCGCGCAATTCTTGTTTATGAGTTGCAGCATAAAAGTGAAGGGTATACATTATATTATTAAAGCCTACCAACGGATCGGCTGCCACCAAATGCAAATCTTGGTCCCAATGCGGGCTACCCACCAAGATGATATTATCGGGGTCGTATTTGCGTATCTCGGTAATCACCTCGGTCGCATACTCTTTGACACTCTCCCAAGTATCTTCCATCGGTTCGTTGTAAATCTCATAAATCACATGCGGATATTCACCATATTTCTGCGCCATCATGGCGAAGAATTTTTTAGCTTCTTCTTTCTGCGGATAATAGGTGTGCCAATCTATAATGACATAGATATTGTTTTTTATGGCGGCTTTTACAACCGTATTGATACAATTAAGGGCATGCTCGGGATTTTCCAAGTAGTTGTCTTCTATGCAAGTTCCCATTGCAGCCCGCAACACGGTGCATTTCCAATCCTCTTTCAACCATTTCACCGATTTTTTATTATAAAACCGCGGCCACAAATTGTGCCATCCATAGCTGACTCCCCTCAGCACTACGGGGTCGCCGGTCTCACTGCAAAGTTGGTTACCTCTTACTTGCAGATGCCCGTACAATTTTACCGGATCGGCAGCTCCGACAGACGATACAATACCAATTAATAAAGCAATAATTAATAGCTGTTTCTTTAGCATAATCATGATATTAAATTTATGCTACAAAATAATAGTAAAAAAACAGCGCAAAAAAGTACTTTATTATCCGATAATAATACTTTCTTATCCCAAGTATCTTTTTTAGCGAAGGGAGGAGGGAAAAAAGAAATTTCGATTAATCTAACTTATTGGTTTTCAAATAAAATAAGCACAAAAGCAACTACCAATAAAATTCTTTATTGAAAAAACTACTTGAAACAATAACAATATTGTATAAAACTCGAGGATATAGGTAAAAGAGCCTTTTTATTCATCTTGGTCGTTCAAACTTTCCCAAATGGAATCTTGTTGCTCTATGTATTCCTCATAATAATAGGAGAAACCTTTTCGGTCAGAAACCCCCATCGTATCGCACCATTCCTGATAATCTGCCTCCAACTGGTCATCTTCCTCCATCATCGAACGAAACATCTCTTCCGACAAATCAAGAGTACGATACTGTTTAATAATATCATCAAATGTTATTGTAATATCGTTTCTCATGACATTCCTAATTTATTAATTCAACTCTCTACTTCAAAAGTTTACCATCATTTATAATAAGTCCCACTAAAAAAAAGCACTTTATCCAATAAGATTCTTACACCATAACAAACGCAAATCTACAAAAAAAAATTATATTTCCAAGACAAAAGATAATACTCTTCCCAATGACCAAAAACGCAAAAAATTTTTGTCCCATACGATAAGTAACAGTATTCGTTATGGCCCGAAGTTGCGTTTCTTTGTAACTGACAGGCTGCGGTTGGGCATAGCCAAAATTTGAAAACTTTGTTTTCATTTGTCTCTGCACTCGCCTTTTCGTATATTTGTAGAATATAGGATACGGCTCGGCATAGTCAAACTTGAAAATCCCGTTTTTCGTTTGCCTCTGCTCTCTCCTTTCACTATCTTTGCATACTGCGAACATAGGATGCGGCTCAGCAAAAAGTTCAAGTAAACTTGACTTCCTGCCTTCGCCTTTCCGTATCTTTGCATAAATAAAAAAACACAGACAAATGATTTACAACGAACGTAACACCCGCAAAGAGATGATCGTCGAAGCAACCCGACAGATTATGACGGCCGCCCGTACCGCCCCCAAAGGGAAAGGGGTAGATATTATCGAAATCGTCGCTCTCACCGGCGACGACCTTTTGTCGCTCGCCACCCAAATGCGGAAAGAGGGCGAAAAGCGTGGCATGATGTTTTTCCTGCGCGATGCCGGTAACATAGAGCAGGCCGACGCGGTAATTCTCATCGGGACTCGACGTGAACCGTTGGGATTGAACTGTGCATATTGCGGCGCCCGGACATGCCGGGAAAATCCACAAGAAGCTCCTTGTGCCATCAATTCGATCGACGTGGGTATTGCCATCGGGTCGGCCTGTTCCAAAGCGGCAGACTTGCGTATCGACTCCCGGGTGATGTTCTCGGCCGGAGCTACGGCACAGGCCATGAACCTCTTGCCCGACTGTCTCCAAGTCATCGCATTGGCATTGAGCGTGTCGTCCAAAAGTCCGTTCTTCGACCGAAAACCTCAAACACCCAAACCATGATTCCTCCTATCCTTTTCCCGGCCGAATGGTTTCCCCAATCGGGTATCCAATTGACATGGCCTCACGAAGCGACCGACTGGGCCTATATGCTCGACGAGGTGACCGGCTGTTTCGTAGAACTGGCCCGAGAGATTTCCAAACGAGAAAAATTGATCATCGTCGCCCCGTCGCCCGACAAAGTGAAACGTCGCCTGCAAGGCGTTGTCGATACCGGGGCCGTTACGTTCGTCGCCTGTCCGACCAACGACACATGGGCTCGGGACCACGGCGGAATCACAGTTTTCAAAAAAGGAATCCCCCATATCTGCGATTTCAAGTTCAACGGGTGGGGACTTAAATTTGCCGCCAATCACGACAACCTCATCACCTCGTCGCTCTACAAACAGAACATATTCGACGCCCGTTATGAAAATCGCCTCAACTTTGTGGTTGAAGGCGGCGCCCTCGAAAGCGACGGGGCAGGTACACTGCTCACCACAAGCGAATGCCTGTTATCGCCCAACCGCAACGGCGAGTGGTCGCAAACCCGTATCGAAGAGTATCTCAAAGAGACTTTCGGGTTGCAACGTGTGCTGTGGCTCGACCACGGCTATTTGGCCGGCGACGACACCGACAGCCATATCGACACGCTTGCCCGTTTCGCACCCGGCAACACCATTGTTTATGTGCAATGTACCGACCCTGCCGACGAACATTACGAGGCACTGCAACGCATGGAACGGCAACTGCGCTCTTTCACCTCCCTCGACGGGCGGCCCTATCGGTTGCTGCCCCTGCCCATGGCCGATGCCGTTTACGACGAAAACGGCGAACGGTTACCGGCTACCTATGCCAATTTCTTGATCATGAACACCGCCGTGTTATACCCCACTTACCGACAGTCCCGCAACGATACCCTTGCTGCCGAGGTCCTGCGACAAGCATTCCCCGGTCGTGAAATCGTAGGGATAGACTGCTCGTCCCTCATTCGGCAGCACGGCTCGCTTCACTGCGTCACGATGCAATACCCCGAACATGTATTACGCTAACATATATATTATAAAACCATGACCGAAAAGAAAATCGCTGTCGGACTTATCCAACAACACAACACCGCCGACATCGCCGACAATAAGAACAGACTGAAACAACGCATCGAACAATGTGCGGCCAACGGGGCTCGCCTCGTGGTCTTGCAAGAGTTGCACAACAGCCTTTACTTCTGCCAAACGGAATCGACCGGCAATTTCGACTTGGCCGAACCCATACCGGGCGAATCGACCGAATTTTACAGCCACATAGCCCGCGAGCAGAAAATCGTATTGGTGACCTCGTTGTTTGAGCGCAGAGCTGCCGGACTCTACCACAATACGGCTGTCGTATTCGACACCGACGGTTCCATTGCCGGGGAATACCGCAAAATGCACATTCCCGACGACCCGGCCTATTACGAAAAATTCTACTTTACCCCCGGAGACTTGGGATTTTCGCCCATAAAAACATCAATCGGGACGTTGGGGGTATTGGTGTGCTGGGACCAATGGTATCCCGAAGCCGCCCGCCTCATGGCCCTGCAAGGTGCCGACATGCTCATCTATCCCACTGCCATCGGCTGGGAAAGCACCGATACGCTCGAAGAAAAGAAACGCCAACAAGATGCGTGGATTATCTCGCAACGGGGACATGCCGTTGCCAACGGATTGCCTGTCGTAGCGGTAAACCGGGTGGGACATGAACCGGACCCCTCGGGACAAACCAATGGCATACAATTTTGGGGACACAGCTTCGTTTGCGGCCCGCAAGGCGAAATTCTCGCCGCCGCTCCCAGCGACGAAGAATGGTGCGAGGTGGTAGAAATAGACTTGACACGGTCGGAAAACGTGCGCCGCTGGTGGCCTTTCCTGCGCGACCGCCGCATCGACGCTTACGGGAATATCGTACGCCGGTTTATCGACTGACCGAGGAGGCAAAAGCAGAAGGTCCCGACACCCCCATGCGACAAGAATGGCAGGCGCGATTCAACCATAACCCCGGTTCTGCGTTATAAATTAATAAAAAAGAAGATAAATATCCGCAAAACAGCTATTTTTGCACAATTATAATCGTGTCGACACATGGATATGAAATTAAATAGCACAGACAAGCAATTGACCTTGGACAAACGCTACATACGAATGGCGCAAATCTGGGCCGAAAATTCTTATTGCCAGCGGCGTAAAGTCGGGTCTTTGATTGTCAAAGACCAAATGATCATTTCGGACGGCTATAACGGGACTCCGTCGGGTTTTGAGAACTGCTGCGAAGACGAGACAGGCCACACATTCCCGTTCGTATTGCATGCCGAGGCCAATGCAATTACCAAGGTCGCCCGCAGCAACAACAGCAGCGACGGGGCTACGCTCTACGTCACCTCATCGCCCTGTATCGAATGTGCGAAATTAATCATACAAGCCGGTATCAAACGGGTGGTATTCTCGGAATACTACCGGCTGCAAGATGGAATAGACCTCTTGCGGAAAGCCGGGATACAAGTCGATTTCATCGATCCGCAAGCCGATGAAGGGCCCGTCAAATGAAATATCGGAGAATAGAAGTATCGAGCGACCGAGGGGCTTCGGTCGATCTCTGTTTCCGGGAACTAACAACCACGTCTAAAATTATCTTTCACTATAATCATGAATAACGAAAAAGCACGTTTCGTATGGGTCCCGCTACTGGTAGCCATTGCCATCGCCGGCGGTATTTTAATCGGGAAATTCTTTTCGGCCGAAACACCACTCGGTCGGAATTTGAGATATGACAAAATCGAATCTCTGTTACAATGTATCGAACAACAGTATGTCGATACGGTAAACCGCAACGACCTCATAGAAAATGTCATGCCCAAGATTTTGGGAGAATTGGACCCCCACTCGGCCTACATTCCGGCAAAAGATTTGGAAAGTGTCAACGAAGAGTTGGAGGGGTCGTTCAGCGGTATAGGCATACAATTCAATATCCTCAACGACACCATCAATGTAGTGAGCGTAATCTCGGGCGGCCCCTCCGAAAAAGTGGGGATATTGGCCGGCGACCGAATCATTTCGGTCAACGATACCTCGTTTGTGGGAGAAGGGATTAGCAACGAACGGGTCATGAAGAACCTGCGGGGGCCCAAAGGGACAACCGTCAAACTCGAAATCCTGCGCAAAACGGCCAAAAAGCCGCTCATCTATGAAGTGACCCGAGGCGACATTCCCGTGAACAGTGTCGATGCCGCTTTCATGCTCGACGACAAATCGGGATATATCAAAGTCAGCAAATTCGGCCGTACCACCTACGACGAATTTATTACCGCCCTCTCCAAACTCAACAACCAAGGGGCGAAGCGCTTCATCATCGATCTGCGCGGGAATAGCGGCGGGCTCATGGACATCGCCATCAACATGGCCAACGAGTTCCTCCCGTCCAACCGCCTTATCGTCTATGCCGAAGGCAAAGCCTTCCAACGAGAAGATGCCATCTCCAACGGTACAGGAACTTTCCAAACCGAACCGCTTGTCGTCCTCACCGACGAATGGTCGGCTTCGTCGAGCGAAATTTTTGCCGGGGCCATACAAGACAACGACCGAGGCTTGATTGTAGGTCGCCGCACATTCGGCAAAGGGCTTGTACAGCAACAAATCCCGTTCCGCGACGGGTCGGCCATACGTCTCACGGTAGCCCGTTACTACACCCCTTCGGGACGTTGCATTCAGAAAGAATACCAAATGGGCAAAGCCGAAGATTACAGCATGGATATCGTGAATCGGTACATGCATGGCGAGTTTTTCAATGCCGACAGCATCAAGCAAAACAAAGAGCTGGTGTTCCATACGGTCAACGGACGCGAAGTATATGGCGGGGGCGGCATCATGCCCGACATTTTTGTCCCCCGCGACACCACAGGGGTCACCTCCTACTTCAACAACGTAGCCAACGAAGGGCTGCTTTACCAATACGCATTCGACTACACCGACAAACAACGGGAAAAACTTTCCGAAGCCAAGAGTGTAGAAGAGTTGGAAGCGATGCTCGAGCCCAACATGTTGCTCAACAACTTCGTACAATATGCGGCCCAAAAAGGAATCCGCCCGCGACCCGTTTACATCAACATATCCCGCAAACTTATCGTGAATACGTTGCAAGCCTACATTGCCCGAAACATCTTGGGTGAAGAGGCGTTCTACAAATTGCTGCTGCGCGACGACGAGACGCTGCGCAAAGCCCAAGAGGCATTGGACAAAGGCGAAGGATACCTCGAAATTCCCGCCAACCCGAAAGACGAACAAATGGGCTCTTTATGAACGATAAACGACAACTCCGGCAAAAGATAAAGCAGCTGAAACAGGCCCTTTCACCCGAGCAGAGAGCCGAGCTGTCGGGTAAGATATGTGCGGCGATAGCATCACTACCCGGCTTTGACGAGACCTCTCGCATCATGCTCTACCACGCCCTGCCCGACGAGGTCGATACCTCGCCTATGCTTACGGCATGGCACGAACGGAAACAGTTCTATCTGCCCGTCGTGCGGGGCAACGACCTCATCGTGAGCCCCTACTCCCCCCAATCCATCAAACAAGGGGCGTTCGGCATTTGGGAACCATCAGACATACAAGAGACCGACCCCGCCTCGATGGAATGGATTATCGTACCCGGCGTCGCCTTTGACCGGAGAGCCAACCGGCTGGGGCGGGGAAAAGGCTTTTACGACCGGTTACTCGCACAAACCCATGCCTTAAAAATAGGTATCGGTTACGACCTGCAATTACTGGACGAAATCCCCTGCGAGCCACACGATATAAAAATGGATATGATCGTCACCGAAAACAACATCATTTATAAAAAACAATAAATTATGGCCCTGATAAACGCCGAAACCAAACTTTGCGACGTAATCCTGAACGAACCGGCTCTCATACCGGTCATCAACCGATTCGGGATTATTCTGGGGGTAGGCGACAAAAGTATCCGCACCGTATGCGAAGAGAAAAAACTCGACAGCGAATTTTTCGTCACCATACTCAACACCTTTGTCAACGAAGACTATTTCCCCGAGAGCAGGCTCAAATCGTTCTGCGCCACGCAAATCGTCGATTACCTCACCCAAACCAATAGCTATTACGAGCAATTCCAGATTCCCAACATAGAGAGGCATTTCAAATCGTTGATAAATCAAAGCGACCGAGACAACAACAATCTCGAATTGATGAAACAGTTTTTCGATGAATTGAGAAAAGAGTTGCTCTCCCGCATCGAACACGACAGGAAGGTTTGGTTTCCGGCTATCAAGGCGGCCGCCGAGGCGCGGCACAGCGACTTTTACGGAGAACAAGCCTCACCCCTATCAAACGAGCCCGATACGTTGGAAGAAAAATTGGACGACCTTAAAAGTCTCTTCATAATCCATTTGCGGGGGGAATACGACCTCAACCTTTGTCACGGAGTCATCTTTGCCCTGTACAGCCTCGAAAAAGACATCAAACAGCACAACCGGATACGAAACCGTATCTTGCGCCCTATCGCCGAAGAGTTGCTCAACAGCTGTCAAGACAATCGCTAAATCCGCCCCCATGCGCATCGCAATCGTCACACCATATACCCTGCTCAACTTGGGACTGAAACACCTCCTCCAAAAGTATTTCGAGGTGACGCCCATGCTGTACAACGATACCCAAAGAATGCTCGACGATTCACCCGAACAATTCGACGCATATATCCTCTTTGCCGACACATTCGTCGCATACAGCGACTTTTTCCTCCCCCGCAAGAGCAAAACCATGCTGCTTACACCCAACCGAGAGAAAATGCCCGAAACGGTATCGCCCACGTTGTGCATATACCAAACCGAGGAGGCCATTCTCGAAAAACTGGAACTATTTATCGAACAGCTCGACAAACAAGCCGAGGCACTCCCCCACGACCTCTCCCCCCGAGAAACCGAGGTATTGAAACTCGTGGCCCGAGGCCTTATGAACAAAGAGATTGCCGATCGCCTGAACATCAGCATAAACACCGTATTGAGCCACCGGAAAAACCTCACGGCCAAACTGGGAATCAAAACCGTGTCGGGACTCAGTTTTTATGCGATGATGAACGGATATATCTCGAATATCGACAACAAATGATTATATAGGGAATAAACCCAAAGCAACATATTTTTATCGTTTTTCGATAAAAATATACTGTTTTTCTTGCTTTTTCAAAAAATATTCCATTCCTTTGCCTCGATAACCGAAGAATATTGCACTTATGTTTTACGACAAACAAACACGAAAAAAGATTCAACTGCTCTCGCTGTTGATTGCCCTGCTTATCCTCATTCCCCTGCTCCTTGATTTTTCCAAGGGATTCATGATGGGATTCAACTACTCGGTCATCGGGTTTCAGCACGGGCTGGAAGAGTCGTCCATGCAGATACATACCCTCAAACCCGAGATTCCGCAACTGGAAACCATAGCCGGAGTGCCGTGTATCGAACTGAATTCGGACCACATATTGTACATTCCCGCTTCGGCAACGCCTGAATTTCTGAGCATCAGTTCGATTATCCTCACGATTATTTCATTCGGGTTGCTCATCTCAATCATTGTTTTTTTGGTGAAACTCATCAAATCGGTAGCCTCCGAAGGACTGATGAATCGCAAGAACATCAAGCGGCTCCAATGGCTTTCCTACGTCATGATCGTTTTCTACCTCATCAGTTACGCCGATTCGTTCATAACCACTTGGTACTACCGTTCGCATCTTCCGCTCGACGGATACCAAATCTGTTATCCCGAATTGAGTGCATCGGTTACCATTGCATTCATTCTGCTCCTGCTGGCCGAGATACTGAACATCGCTTACAAGCAACGCGAAGAATTAGACCTCACCATATAAACAACGCCTATGTCCATAATTGTCAACCTCGATGTGATGATGGCGAAACGAAAAATTTCGCTCAACGAGCTTTCGAGTAAAATAGATATTACCCCCGCCAACCTCTCCATCTTAAAGACGGGGAAAGCCAAAGCCATACGCTTCTCGACCCTCGAAGCCATTTGCAAGGAACTGAATTGCCAACCGGGCGACATACTCGAATTTCAAGACGAAAACGAAACAACAAAATAACAACTATAATTTTTTATCATTAAACCTAACACAACATGAAATTAAGAATGGTAAAATCGGGATTAATGTTTGCGTTCCTTGCCGCAGCCCAATGGGTATCGGCACAGCAAGCCCCCCAGATGGAAGCATTGCCCATCGATCCCAACGTACGCTACGGTGTGCTTGACAACGGTCTCACCTACTATGTACTCCACAACGAAACGCCCAAGAACCGCGCCGAGTTCCACATTGCCCAAAAGGTCGGCTCGATTCTCGAGAACGAGGATCAACGGGGTCTCGCCCACTTCCTCGAACACATGGCCTTCAACGGTACCGAGCACTTCCCCGGCAAGAGCATGCTCAACTACCTCGAGAACAACGGTATTAAATTCGGTGTAGACCTCAACGCCTATACCGGCTTCGACGAAACCGTATATCGCATCTCCAACGTTCCCACACAAAACCAGAATCTGGTAGATTCCTGTCTGCTCGTCCTCTACGACTGGGCTTGCGCCATCTCGCTCAACGACAAGGATATAGACGAGGAACGCGGCGTAATCCACGAAGAGTGGCGTACCCGGGCCGACGCCAACTGGCGTACTTGGGAGGCTACGGTGCCCGTCATGTTCGAAGGCAGCCAATACGCCAACCGTATGCCCATCGGTACGATGGAGGTGGTGATGAACTTCCCCTACCAGGCATTGCGCGACTACTACCACAAATGGTATCGCCCCGACCAACAAGGTATCATTGTGGTAGGTGACTTCGACGCCGACAAAATGGAGGCTCAGATAAAAGAGCTTTTCGGCAAAATCAAAATGCCCGAGAACGCAGCCGAGCGCGTCTACTACACCGTGCCCGACAACAAAGAGCCCATCTTTGCCTTCCACAAAGACAAAGAGGCGGCCTACACCCGCATAGACATCTACATGAAACACGACCCCATGCCCCGTGAAATGGAAGCGACAATCAACGGAGTGATTGACAACTATATGGGCAGTATCGTGAGCATCATGTTCAACGACCGCATTAACGAAATTACCCAAAAGCCCGATGCTCCTTTCATTGCCGGAGCTATCTTCGACGGCGATTTCTTCGTCTCGAAAACCAAAGATGCCTTCACCCTCATTGCCCTCGGCAAGGACAACGGTTCTATCGATGCCCTGAAAGGCATCATGCGTGAGGCCGAACGCATCGACCGCCACGGATTTACCGCTTCGGAGTATGACCGCGCACGAGCTACCCTCATCTCGCGCTACGAAAACCTATACAAAGAGCGTAATAACCGCAAGAGCATCGACTATGCCGAAGAATATATCCGTCACTTCATCGACGGCGGGTACATACCCGGTATAGAAATGGAATACACCCTCATGCAGCAAATTGCACCGGCTATCACGGTCGATATGATCAACCAATATATCAAAACCCTCATCAACGAAGAGAACATGGTCATTTCGCTTACCGGCCCCGACAAAGAGGGGGTAACCTATCCCGACAAGGAGCAAGTTATCGCCGCCATTAAAGAGGTCGAAGCCGAGGAGATTACTCCCTATGAAGACAAAATATCGAACGAACCGCTCCTCTCGAACGAACCCGTAGCCGGCAAAGTGACCAAGAGCGCCGCCGGTAAGAAATTCGGCACGACTGAGTGGATCCTCTCCAACGGGGCCAAAGTGGTGCTCAAACCCACCGACTTCAAGAGCGACGAAATCACCATGCTGGCTGTCAGCAAGGGTGGATATTCGCTCTACGACACCAACGACCCCACCTTGGCCGTCAACCTCAAATCGGTCAACGAAATCGTTGAACTGGGCGGCCTCGGACAATTCGGCAAGACCGACCTCATGAAGGTTCTGGCCGGCAAACAGGTATCGTCGAGTTTCTCGCTGGCCGAAGCTCAGGAATCGGTATACGCTTCGTGTGCCACCAAAGACCTCGAAACGATGATGCAACTCGTCTACCTCACCTTCACCGATCTGCACCGCGACGACGAGGCATTTACCGCATGGAAAGAGCAATCGAAAGCCGCTCTCGTCAACTATGCCAACACGCCGCAATATATCTTCAGCGACTCGCTCTCGGCTACCCTCTACAACCACAGCCCCATGCGCCGTCAGATGAAGGCCGAGGATATCGACCAAATCAGCTACGACCGCATTCTCCAAATCGCCAAGGAGCGTCTGGCCAATGCCGCCGATTATACCTTCATCTTTGTAGGTAACTTCGACACCGACTCGATCAAGCCCTATGTCGAGAAATACATCGCTTCGCTCCCGGCCAACAAGAAACGCGAGAAAGTAGGCAAACTGATCGACACTCAAAAAGGCATCGTCAAGAACTACTACAACCAACCCATGCAAACGGCCAAATCGACCGTCTATGCCATCTATTCGGGCGACCAAAAGTACGA
>CALUJQ010000033.1 GCA_944320995.1 uncultured Barnesiella sp.
ATCCGTTTCCACTCGTCGGTCAATCCTTCTATTTTGAAGTTCCTCGCCTTCGAGCAAACTTTCAAAAACGCCTTGACAACCCTCCCCATGGGTGGAGGTAAAGGTGGATCGGACTTCAACCCCAAAGGGAAATCCGATATGGAAATCATGCGTTTCTGCCAAGCCTTCGTAACCGAGTTGTGGCGCCACATCGGCCCCGACACCGATGTGCCTGCCGGCGATATAGGCGTAGGAGGACGTGAAGTTAGCTACATGTATGGCATGTACAAAAAACTGGCTCGCGAAAATACCGGGACATTTACCGGTAAAGGTCTTGAATTCGGAGGTTCACTCATTCGTCCCGAAGCTACCGGTTATGGCAACGTATATTTCCTGCTCGAAATGCTTAAAACCCGTGGCATAGACCTCAAAGGGAAAGTGGTTACGGTATCGGGGTCGGGTAATGTGGCCCAATATACCGTACAGAAACTCATCTCGTTGGGAGCCAAAGTGGTAACCATGTCCGACAGTAACGGCTACATCTACGATCCCGACGGCATCGACGAGAAAAAACTGGCCTATATCTTCGAATTGAAAAACCTCTACCGCGGCCGTATCCGCGAATATGCCGAGGAGTATGGCTGTAAATATGTCGAAGGCGGGCGTCCGTGGGGCGAAAAATGCGACATCGCCATGCCCAGCGCTACCCAAAACGAACTCGACGGAGACGACGCCCGCACCTTGTTGGCCAACGGTTGCTTCGCCGTGTCGGAAGGGGCCAACATGCCCTCGACTCCCGAGGCCATCGAACAATTCCTCGCTGCCAAGATTCTCTACGCTCCGGGTAAAGCGGCCAACGCCGGCGGTGTGTCGGTAAGTGGATTGGAAATGACTCAAAACTCCATGAAGATAAGCTGGACCGCCGAAGAGGTAGATCAAAAACTGAAACAAATCATGCACGACATTCACGAACAGTGTACCCGCTACGGTAAAGAGAGCGACACCTACACCAACTACGTGAAGGGGGCCAACATCGCAGGTTTTATGAAAGTAGCCAAGGCTATGATGGCTCAGGGCATCTTGTAATAAACCGTCATTGAATAAACCGCACGGGCGGGAGGTTCTCGATGAATCTCCCGCCCGCTGTGTTATCACTGCACTCGATACGGGAAACAAGCCATTCATGGAATCCCAAATACCACGGCAAAAGAATTCCTGCGACCGACTTTTCTCTTGCGACACTTTATAAACCCCGCATCGAGTGTGGGGTGAAACACCCCGAAAAATCCCGCCAAAAATTTGGTTTATCCCTCAATCCGATTTATATTTACAAGACTTCTGTAAACAGGGAAGCTACCACAGCAAACTGGGGAATCCCTATTTGCAACCCTTAAATGCCCAATCCATGGAAGAGAAAAAAATAAATATAAAAGAGAATCGGGTATCTATCCTCAGAATGATTTGGCAAAGCCGACAAAATATCGGAAGAGGCGGCAAGAATAAATTTTTGCTGTATGGATACTCGGCCACACTCTTGTCCATTGCCAATTATATATTGATCTATTTCACCGGAGAGAGCTCTTGGTCGGCCATTTGGATTCTGATGGCTCTACCCTTTATCTACGCCACGCTACAAGACCGGAAAAATCGATCAGCAGCACGCTTCTATACCGACCGCATAATCAACGAAACATGGAAAGTCATCGGTACCCTTTTTATCATTACCGCATTGACCATACTCATGTTGAGCTATACCTTAGACAACGTCAACCCCGGATTGATGATGCCTTTGGCTCTCATCTACTGTGGCATGGGGACTTCGGTTACGGGTCTGATTATCAAAGAATCGGTTCTCACCTATCTACCTCCTTTCGGACTTGTTTTTGCCATCTATATGCTCATGACCATGCCGGCACAATACACCCCGTTATCGTGGCATCTCTATTTCGGGATATCGCTTGTAATCATCATGATTATTCCGGGGCATGTGCTTAATGCCAGATGCCATCACATCGGTTGACGCAAACAAAACTTCCGATACTGGGAAGGCTTTACAGAATATTTCATTTACAAAAAAAACGCCCCGACTTTTAAGGCCGGGGCGTTTTGCATACCTCATTTCCGGTGCTTAGAGCAACGCTTTTACTTTGGCTTCCAAATCGGCTTTCGAAGCAGAGCCTACGTGTTTATCGACCAACTTACCCTCTTTGAAGAAGAGCAGCGTGGGGATATTGCGAATGCTGTACTCTGCACTTAAATCGGCGTCGTCATCGACGTTGTATTTACCGATTATCACTTTGCCTTCATACTCTTCGGCGAGTTCGTCGACCGAAGGAGCGATAGCCCGACAGGGGCCGCACCATTCCGCCCAGAAATCAATCACGACCGGTTTCCCCGAAGCGATGATTTCTTTTGCGTTTTCATCATTGATTTTCAATGCCATAACTCTATTATTTATTGTTTAATTAATTGCTTTTTTTACGGAACAAAATTAGGGATTCTATGGTTGAGTCGCAAACGATTATTCATTTATTTTGAACGTTACCTCTTCATTCTCGTTCAAGAAATCGATAAGTTCCTCTGTTATTGTGGGTCGACGGCTTGAGCGCAGACGTACCGAGCGATTCAACTCCGAATCATATATTTTGAAATTCAGTTCGGCCTTGTGTTGATGTGCCGGCGGCATAAAGTCGGAGAGGGTTTGTATAAAGCCTTTCTTGACCAACCGTACGGGCAACTCGATGGTAATGGAGTTGAGCATCGTACCTTTCAACTCGGAGAGTAGCTTCATTTCCAGAATCTTCAAATCGATACGCCCCGGGGTATATTTCGACGGCACACAACGGGCCCTTACCCATACAAAGGTTCCGTTATTGGCTCCGTATTTACCGTAATCGATAAAGTCTTGTCCAAACAGAGGTATATCGTCTGAGCCCGAATAATCTTCTATTTTGAGGAATCCGTATTGCGCACCCCGCTTACCGATTCCGGTACGATAATCGACCACTACTCCGCCAAAAGTCAACTCCTTATCAAGCAACGACTCTCTCGCCTTCAAATCAATCATTCGGGTGTTGCACCCATAAAGCAACTCCAATTTATAGGCATCGAGCGGGTGTGCCGATAGATACATACCCACGAGTTCTTTTTCCTTGTCCAAACGTTCGATGTCGGACAAAGGGACTCCCCTCGGTATCTCGGGCGGAGTGGTCACGATAGGTGCAACACTCCCGAAGAGCGAAGCCGCTTGCGACAACTTGTCGCTCTGTACTTTCGTGCCATAGCGTACCAATGTATCCAAGAAATGTTCTCCCTTGGTATTCAAGGCTGTAAAATCTTCGCGATGAATCTCTTTGAACGAATCGAATGCTCCCGAAATAGCCAATGATTCGATGGTCTTCTTGCCACAAGCCGAGAGGTTGACCCGCTCGACAAAATCGAAAATTCCCTTGTAAGGGCCATTTTCCTCTCGCTCTTTGATAATAGCTTGTACGGCCGAATCGCCCACTCCCTTGATGGCGGCAAGGCCAAAACGGATATTCCCTTTTTTGTTTACCGAGAATTTTCGCTGGCTCTCGTTGACATCGGGCCCCAGAACTTGGATTTTCATCGCCTTGCACTCGTCCATGAATTTGGTGATTTCGGAGATATTGTTGAGGTTCCGGCTCAGCACGGCCGCCATATATTCCGAAGGATAATTGGCTTTGAGATAAGCTGTCTGGAAAGCCACCCATGAGTAGCAGGTCGCATGGCTCTTGTTGAATGCGTAAGAGGCAAACTTCTCCCAGTCGGCCCAGATTTTTTCGAGGACCTCTTTTTTATGCCCGTTCTTCTCACCGCCCGATATAAAGAGCGGTTTCAAAGCGTCCAGTTTATCTTTCAATTTCTTACCCATCGCCTTCCGCAATCCGTCGGACTGTCCACGGGTGAAATCGGCCAAAAGTCGCGAGAGCAACATCACCTGCTCTTGATATACGGTAATTCCATAGGTGTCTTTCAGATATTTTTCCATCACGGGAATATCGTACACGATAGGTTCTTTGCCTTGTTTACGGGCGATAAACTGGGGGATATAGTCCATAGGTCCGGGACGATAGAGAGCATTCATGGCAATCAGGTCCTCGAACGTGGTCGGGTGCAACTCCCGCAAATATTTCTGCATGCCGGCCGACTCGAACTGGAATGTTCCGGTCGTACGCCCGGCGCTATATAATTCGTAAGTTTTGGGATCATCGATGGGAATTGCATCTATATCGAGGTCGATGTGGCGAGTTTGCCGAATATTCTCGACCGCCTCTTTGATAATTGAGAGCGTTTTCAACCCGAGAAAGTCCATCTTAATCAAACCCGTATCCTCAATTACACTCCCCTCGTATTGCGTCACGAGCATCTTTTCGCCGGTCTCCTTGTCATCGGCCGTACTCACGGGCACCCAGTCGGTAATGTCGTCCCGCCCGATAATTACTCCACAAGCATGTACACCAGTGTTGCGTACATTTCCTTCGAGCATCTGGGCATATTTCATCGTATCGGCCAAAAGTTGGTCACTCGAATTGCAAGCCTCCTGCAACTCCTTGACATTGGCGATACAGTTTTTCAAATTTATCTTTTGCGCTTTCCCGTCCTTTTCGGGCAGACGGTCGGGAATAAGTCGGGTAAGGCGATCCGACTCGGGCAAAGGTAATTTCTGTACACGGGCCACATCTTTGATGGCCAACTTGGTAGCCATCGTACCGTAGGTAATAATGTGTGCCACCTTCTCGGCTCCGTATTTCTCGGTCACCCACTGCAATACCCGTCCTCGGCCATCGTCGTCGAAATCGACATCGATATCGGGCAACGAGATACGGTCGGGGTTGAGAAACCGCTCAAACAGCAAGTCGTATTTCAACGGGTCGATTTGGGTTATCTTCAAACAATAAGCTACCACCGACCCAGCAGCCGACCCACGGCCGGGACCTACCGACACATCGAGTTCTTTACGGGCGGCGTTGATAAAATCCTGCACGATGAGGAAGTAGCCCGGGAAGCCCATCGTCTTCATGATGTGAAGTTCGAAAGTAATCCGTTCCATTACCTCGTCCGAGAGATGCTCGCCATACCGTTCATGAGCCCCTTTGAAGGTCAGCTCTTTCAAATAATCGGCTTCGAGTTTAATCCGGTAGAGTTTATCATACCCTCCCAAATTATCTATTTTCTTACGAGCCGCCGCCTCTTCCAACACCACATTTCCGTTCTCGTCGCGGGTGAACTCATTGAACAAATCCTCTTCGGTGAACTTCTGCCGATATTCCTCCTCGGTACCGAAACTCTCGGGAATGGGGAACGTAGGCATCAAAGGCGGGTGGTCGATCGAGTAAAATTCTACCTTGTCGAGGACTTCCAGCGTATTGGAGAGAGCCTCGGGCACATCGGCAAAGATGTCGTTCATCTCTTGTTGGGTTTTCAGCCACTCCTGTTTGGAATATAACATACGGGTGGGATCGTCGAGGTCCTTGCCGGTACTGAGGCAGATGAGACGATCGTGGGCCTCGGCATTTTCCTCTTCGACAAAGTGGACGTCGTTGGTACATACCAACTTGATTCCATGTTTACGGGACAGCTCGATCAACCGGTCATTGACCTCTTGCTGCAAAACATAGGTTTCGTGATTGGCCCGGGGAACGGTTGCCTTGTGCCGCTGTAATTCCAAATAATAGTCTTCCCCGAAAACTCGCTTGAACCAGAGAATCGCCTCTTCGACTCCCTCCATGTCGCCGGCCAGTATCTTCTTGGGTATTTCGCCGCCCAGACAGGCCGAGCAGACAATCAACCCCTCGTGGTACTTTTCGAGTTCATACCGGTCGGTACGGGGCCGGGCATAGAACCCGTCGGTCCAGCCTTTCGAGACCAACTTGACCAGATTGTGATAGCCGGTTAGATTCTTGGCCAAAACCACCAAGTGGTAACCACCCTCGTCAATCGCTCCGTTGCGAATGGAGATTCCCCCCACTTCATTAAGGACAACACCCCGCACCTCGCGCGGAGTCGCCTCCTTGTCGGTGAGCCGACGGCGGGCCACATACATTTCACAACCGAAAATGGGTTTGAAAATTTTGCCTTCAAGTTTGGCCTTCTCACCTCGTAGCGACGACAATACAAGGTCTTTGTTCTCGACCGTTTCGGCACCACTCTCGACGGCATCGATCTGCTTCTGCACCCTTTTTATATCGTCTTTTACAGCCCCGTTCTTTTTCTTTACCAAATTGAAAAACTCCTTTATCCCGAACATATTGCCGTGGTCGGTCAAGGCAAGGCCCTTCATGCCGTCGTGCATGGCCTTATCGACCAACGCAGGAATCGAAGCCTGTCCGTCAAGAATGGAGTATTGGGAGTGTACGTGCAGATGAACAAACGGTTGCATAAACAGAATAAATTTAGTTTCAGGGGCTTAAAGTTACGAAGTTATTCGCACAGAAAAAAGGAGTTGTCCGAAGATTTTTGAACAACTTATAAACCTTTGTCAACCAATAAAAAACTCACCTCGGGAGGGAATCCCCTCGGGGTGAGAATCGTATATTTTCGTAAGCCTTTTTACAATAGAGGCCGTATCTCTGCGGGAGCGGTCGTTATCGCCTGCATACCGTCGGGACTTACCACATAAGTATCTTCGATACCCACGGCCCCCACATGCGGAATGACAAACTTCGGTTCCAACGCAATGACTTGGTTCTCGACCAAAATATCTTTCGAACGGGGTGCCAATACGGGAGCCTCGTTTACCTCGATTCCCACACCATGCCCCACAAATCCAGCTTTCTGGGTATATCCCATAAAATAGGCTTCGAGCCCGGCCTCCTGCGCCATTGTCACCGCCAACTGGTACAACTCGGCTGCCGGTGTACCCGGCTTTCCGGCACGGCTTACCGCCCGATGTATTTCAATGGAACAACCGTGTGCCTTTGCCGCCAGCTCCGACACCTCGCCCACCGAGTAAACCCGGGTCATATCGGTCATATATCCTGTGAAGTTGCCGCACATATCGACCATCACCGTCATACCGGGGCGAATGA
Organism: uncultured Barnesiella sp.; assembly: GCA_944320995.1. Taxonomy (GTDB): domain Bacteria; phylum Bacteroidota; class Bacteroidia; order Bacteroidales; family Barnesiellaceae; genus Barnesiella. The sequence continues at coordinate 7,032 of CALUJQ010000033.1, forward strand.
GTGTGCCGTTGGCCCCTACCGGTATCGAACAATGCAATCCGCCTCCGCCCATGGCAAAGTCGTAAGGTGTGGGAGAGTCGGCATTATCGCCGCAAATGACATTCCCCATAAATATCTCCATACTCTGCCCATTGATTCTGAAAAGGCCCAAGTTCCCATGCAACCGGAGCAACCGCTCTATCTCGATTTGCAACTCAATGTCGCTCATGCCTTCCCGAAATACCGACTCGATACGTCGATACACCTCGGCATGCTTCACGGCCGACTCGCGCAGCAACGACAGTTCATACGGGGTCTTGATCGAACGAACCGTCCGCATGACGGCCGAGCCGTTCAACACCTCTGCTTGCGGGAACACCGCTGCCAAACGCATGTAATCGGCATGCGAAGCGTCCCATTCGAGGGCGACACGGCGCGGTTGCGGAAGCCCCATTTCGGCGAGCAAAGCAGGTATCTGCTCGGGTTTGTGGATATAGCGTACCGTATCGCCTTTCAACCCCACCGGCCGACGCACAAAATAGATCGCATCGCCCACTGCGGGGATATAGGTATAACCATTGAACACCCGTCCCGAAGAATAGTAAAGATTGGCATTCGTATTCAGCAAAAGGGCATCGACATCGAGCGAGCGCAAAGCCGACACAACCTTCTCTTTCCGCAGTAAAGCCTCGGCTTGGAAATCAATCGGATACATATAGTTTTATTTGCAGTTTAAAAAGAAGTCTGTAAAATCATCGAACGAATCGAAGGCCAGTTCGTAGTCATCGGTATGGCCAAATCCGTAACGGGCATATACAAACGGCAACCCAACCCGGTGAGCCTCCTGCCCGTCGGCCTCGATGTCGCCCATATAAAGAGGCTGTTGCAAGCCATGCTTCGCTTTCAACAACAACATATTATCGCCCTTGGGCTTGTGCGTGTCGCCATAAGAGACAGTATCGGTAACAAATGGCGTAATCCCTATGCAAGACATGAAGATAGGCAACGTGTGGGAATCGCAATTGCTCACCAAGAAAAGTTTGTATTTATGCGACAACCGCTCCAAGCCCGACACGACCCCGGGATAAGGCGTACCCCCGTAGCGAGACAACAATGCAGGTTCCTCGTCGGCCAACTCTTTTGAGAAACGAGCGGCCTCCTCAGGGGCAATGTCGGGGAAAAGATTGGTCAAAATGCGGGGAATAGGGATTCCTATATTGCCAATAAGGCTATCACGAGTGACATGAACTTCACGTCCGGCCCGCAAAAACACCTCGTTCCAAATGCGGGCATAAGTATCCACGGCGTCCCACAAAGTACCGTCCATATCGAAGATGAGCCCATCGGTGCGGCTCCAATCTATCTCTTTCTTTTTCATGCGGCAAAGGTATGGATTTTATCGGGAATCCGAAACCGGTTTCACATAGAGAAATAAATTTTCCCTTTCCCCAACAAAAAAGCCTCCCGGGAAAAACCGGAAGGCTTTCACTGGTACACCCGTGGGGAGTCGAACCCCAATCGAAGGAACCGGAATCCTTTATTCTATCCATTGAACTACGGGTGCCGCTAAACGAAATAGAGGGTGTCGTTGCTCTTAAAAACGATTCTCCTCTCTATTTGCGTGGCAAAAGTAAGAAATATTTGTAGCTTTGCAAACAGATATTGTTAAAATCTTATTCAAAGAATATGAATGTCCGTATCGATCCCAGTTGGCAACAGCGTCTTCAAGACGAATTCGACAAGCCCTATTTCGAAGCATTGACCTCTTTCGTACGGCACGAATACGCCACCAAAACGGTCTATCCTCCCGGCAGCCAAATTTTTGCGGCTTTCGACGCCTGTCCTTTCGACCGCGTGAAAGTGGTCATCTTGGGACAAGACCCTTACCACGAACCCTATCAAGCTCATGGCCTTTGTTTCTCGGTCAACGACCATATTCAATTTCCTCCTTCGCTCCAAAACATCTTCAAGGAGATCGAAAGCGATTTGGGTATCCCCGTTCCCCAAAGTGGCAACCTGACTCGCTGGGCTCGGCAAGGCGTCCTGCTGTTGAACGCCACACTCACGGTCGAAGCTCACCGGGCCGCTTCCCACCAAGGTAAAGGGTGGGAAACGTTCACCGATGCCGTCATTCATAAACTGGCCGAGGAACGCAACCATCTGGTATTTATCCTGTGGGGGGCGTATGCACAACGTAAAGGCGAATTTATCGACCGTAACCGGCATTTGGTCTTGCAATCGCCGCACCCCTCGCCGTTGTCGGCCCACCGGGGATTTTTCGGGAACCATCATTTCAGCCAAACAAACAACTATCTGTCGGCTCACGGAATCGAGCCTATTCAATGGTAACGATACAACTATGAAAAAAATAAATATCGAAGAGAGAGCCGAAAAAGCTCGCCAACTCTTTCACGAAGGGTATAACTGCGCACAGTCGGTAGTGCTGGCTTATTGCGATTGTTTCAACCTCGACCCCTCTTTGGCGGCCTCTATCAGCGCACCGTTGGGCGGCGGCATGGGGCGGCTGCGCGAAGTGTGCGGAGCCGTAAGCGGCATGTTCATGGTGGCAGGGTTGTACTACAAAAACGATGTGCCATCGGATATGGAGAAACGCAAACTCGTATATACCTCCGTGCAGGAATTAGCTGCAAAATCCAGAGAATTGAACGGCTCGATTATCTGTCGCGAATTGCTGGGCCTCGACCACAAAAGCGACGTACCCACCCCCGAGGCCCGCACCGAGGCTTATTACAAACGCCGGCCCTGTGCCGATTATGTAGCATCGGCCGCACGTCTGGTAGGGGAGAAACTGAATGAAGAGCTAAACCGAAGCTGATAAACGCCAACATACGCCACCTCTCTTTCCCCTTCAACCCAAGGAAGGGGTTACACATAAACCGCTCGTGCAGGCAGCTTACGGCTACAAAAAGATTTATTGGTGATAATGGCCCTTTTCCTTGACCAAAACAACTTTTATCCGACCGTCTTTCAAAATAGCTCTCGACCGGGAAAAGAACGGTAATTGCCATGCCCACCGGCGATGCTCCCACGTGAGCATATCGACCGAGAAATCGGTATCGCGCAAAACTCCGTAATAGGAAGCCGGGAAAGAGATTGCCGATACAGCCCCGCTCTCGGTAATGCGTTGTATCGAATCCAACTTATCATCAAGTTCCTCATCGGACAACTCACGAATATGAGGAATATCCAAATAACACGAAGTATAATAATTATTTTGGGTAAAATATTGCAATGCTTTCCAGTCGCGCGACTCGACGATAAGTTGGCCTTTATCGACTCCGGCACGAGCCACCATCTCGGTCAAAAGAACTTCGGCCTGCCGGCAATTCTCCTCGTTCAAGTTTTTCAGGTCGAGCCAAAGTTCCCGCTCGGGATTCTCCCCTAAAAATTCAAGATAACTTTTCAATGATTCGTCGGACGGCACATCGTGCCCAGTCCGGAAATCGGACGAGTCGGCAAGAAAGAGCACATCGCACTCAAAGTTTTTATATTCATCTTCAAATTCGAGCAACTTCTCAATCGTGTTGGTACGGCGCAGCCATATCTTATCGATATGGTGCTGTACAACTTGATCGTTCCAAAAGGGAATTGCCAACAAGAGACACGCTATCGACAACAGCAACGGGCCATATAGACGAACAGGTCTCATCGTCCCGGTATCATTCCAAATGCAGTTTCTTCAAAATTTTCAGCGGAATAGCATCTTTGTGTACCAGTATATTCATGGTTTTGTATTTCACGAAAGCCTCCGAAGCATAAAAGTACCCTCCATAGATTTGCTCCGTACCCCACGAATTTTTCACCTTATAATATTTCGTACCATTCTGATCAACAGCCGTTCCTACAATCACCATACCATGATCATCGGTTGTCTCGTAATTGTCAAACGCCTCTTGCCGTATCTTTTGGTCGATAAACATCTCCTCCTCGGGAGCTTCAAATTTATACAACTCGTCCTCCTTCTCGGCTTTCGTCAATTTCACCCAACGGGCCAACTCGGTACCCGACAGGTTGTCGTTTTTCTTTTCGACAGGAACCACGGCAAAGCCTTTGAGATACTGGAATCCTTTTTCACTCACATCCGAAGCCCACATTACCGTAAAGTCTTGACCGATAGCATAATCGATAGCCTCCATCAATTCGTTGAGGGGAATATTATAATACTCGGACCACAACCAATTATCGGGAACCTCGATTGCAAACGGTTTATAAAAATCGTGATGGGTAAACGAGGTCAAGGGGATATAGTTCTCGCCTTTGATACCCAGCGACTCGGCAAACGACTTGGGAGTATATTCCACGCCATTGTAAGTAAACTTCTCGGGAACTTTCCCCAAATAGGTATCCAGTACGGCCGTAAAACCGTCGAGCCATGCCGTCGAAAGTTTCTTGTTGGGGTTTGAGATGACGGCATCGACATAATTTTTCAGAATAGCATCGAGTTCTCCATGTTGGTGCTTATCGGTTCCATAATTCAATCCCGTATATACCTCCTCGGGCACGATACCGTATTTGTCGATAATGTAAAGTACATCGTAGGCGCTGCCTCCGGCGGCAAAAGCTATATCGCCATGCATGCGCACATACTTGATTGCCTTCTCGATATAGTCGTTCCGCACGATAAACATCTCGGACAAATCGACCGCAGGCTGCCCTTGTCGCAACAAATCGTCCTCGATAAACGACAAGGTGGAGAAACTCCAACAAGTTCCCGAGCGGCTTTGATCTTTCACCGGATTGGTTTTCAACTCTTTCGTAACAGTAAACTGGTAACCTACGGAATCTTTCTTAGCCCCATCGGCCCAAGAATACGAAACGAACAATAAAGCACAAACGATTGTTAAGATTCTACGACTCATAGAAAAAGTTCTTTTTTTAAAATTATCGACAAAGATACCAAATTATTTTCATTTTCTATCAATAGAGGGTGGTTTCTGCGACAAACGATTGGGAAATGCAGATAAAAGCTATATATTTGTCTATCACAATTTGGAATTTATATACATGAAGATGAAATATATCCTTACGGCTTTTGCCTTTTTTGTATTCTCCGGCTTCTCCTCTGCAATAGCCCAACGCAATACACAACCCTACGAAACACAAGCCTTCTCGGACCGTATCCGCACCATAGAGACGCAGGTAGAAGGGCGTGAACTGTTCCCCCCGGTCATCGAGTTGAATACGGGAGAACATATCACCATTTCGTTCGATGAGTTTGCCGAAGATGTCTCTTACATGCAATATAGCCTCATACACTGTAATGCCGACTGGCGCCCTTCCGATCTGTCGGAACTGGAATATCTCGACGGGTTCAACACAAACCCTATCGAAGAGTATGAGTTCTCCATGGCGACTTTCGCCCATTATGTACATTATAGCGTAACCCTTCCCAATGCCGATGTGCAGTTCAAAGTCTCGGGGAACTATGTGCTTGTGGTCTATCCCGAAAACGAGCCCGAAAATATTTTGCTGCAAGTCTGTTTTTCGGTTTATGAAAACGAAATTTTAGTCGCTCCGTCTGTCACCTCACGCACCGACATCGACTACAACCGGGAACACCAGCAGGTCGAGATAACGCTCAATGCCAACAACTATCGCATACAGAATCCTTATAATGAACTAAAAGTTAGTATCTTACAAAACGGAAGGCGGGATCAAGAGGTCATTGTAACCCGTCCCCTGCGCGTACAGGGGAACCAGATTGTCTTTGCCCACGACCGCAACTTGATTTTCGAAGCGGGAAACGAATTTCGCCGGTTCGAAATGGTGGCTACCCGTTATGCCGGATTGGGCGTTGAAAAAATATACTATTTCGACCCCTATTATCATGTCGTCTTGGCGCCGACAGTTCCCCGATCCGAGACCAGCTATCTCTATGACCAAACCCAAAACGGACGCTTTGTCATACGGCAAAGCGGGGCCAGCGACAGCGATACCGAAGCCGATTATTTCGTGGTACATTTTACCCTCGACTCCGACCCCATTCCGGGTGGAAAGATATACATCGACGGCGAGATGACCAACCATCGCTATACCCCTTACAACGAAATGGTTTACAATCCCGGGACCGGCAAATACGAGAAAACCCTGCTTTTGAAACAGGGTTCATACAACTATCAATACTTGTTTTTACCCGACGGGGCTAACGCGGCTTCGGCAGCACCCGTCGAGGGAAACTACTACCAAACCGTAAACGAATATCTGGTAAAGGTCTATCATCGCCCGCAAGGCGGACGCTACGACAAGCTTATCGGTATCGGAATGGGATTCTCGGGACGTTAGTCTTCCTTCTGTTTGACAAATTCGCCCGATTTCGTGAAGTAGAGTTTCACTTTGGGAGAAGACAACGAAATCTTATAAATATCCTTCCGTTGTTCCATACTCTCCATGTGAGCATCGGGATAGTGGTCGGCCAAGTATCTCACCGTTCCTGATGGGAGGAGCTTCACCAACTCGGAGGAGAGGGGCGTATGTTTGGAATCAATCTCTTCCCAAGAGCCTTTCTTATCGAATTCCAGCTCATACCCACCCGAAACTTTTACCTCATACTCACCCCATACCCGCGAATGCACACAATGAATCACCCGCGCACCGGGGAAATAGGTTTTCAACAGATGCTGAGCCGGTTGCGGAAGTTCTGATACAGAGATTTTTTTCTCGGAGTTCTTGTTTTCTCCCCGACTTGGACTTATCCCCAATGCAATCATTGAGAACAAAACAATCAGATACAAATAATTTTTCATATATTTACCTCGTTTTTTAGGGTTTTCCTTACAAGCTAAAAACAAATCACTCGGGGCCAATGTTTATAAAACAGCCATCGGGATATGGTTAAATAAGGTATATAAAAAAGAGTCCTAAAAAAAGATTTTCCTCCGAATGAAAAAAGCACTAAAATATATTGCCATTACCTTTATTTCGCTCTTAGTGCTACTATTGCTCTTGCCGTTGTGCCTTTATATCCCGGCCGTACAACGATGGGGAAAAAACGAAATAAGCAGTTACCTCTATGAGTCAACCGGCATGCAACTCTCCATCGGCGAGCTCTCCTTGAAATTTCCCCTGCGATTGCAATTAAACGAGATTTTGTTGCTCACCCCCGAACAAGACACCTTGCTGCAAAGTTCGAAAATACAACTCGGTGCAGCCCCGGCTGCTCTATTGAAAGGCGAACTTCGCATAAAAGAGATTGCTTTACACGAGACGCTCTTCCGGTTCTCAAATACCGACTCCACCCTCTCCCTGTCGGCCTCGGTGCAACAATTCTCTACACACAACGCAACCGTCGATTTAACAACATCGCACATTACGTTACCCGACAGCCGGTTGGACAACGGAGACATCGCCCTCTCCCTGCAAGAGAGCCAGCCCGACACCAGCACCACCGAAAGCGCTCCGCTGCAATGGAGCATTTCGGTAGGAGAAATCGGGCTCTCCAACATTCACTACGCCATGCAAATGCGGCCGACAATCGAAGACTTGGACGTCGCAATCGAAAAAGCCTCGCTGCGACAAGGCGAAATCGACCTGTCCAAACAATCGGTCCAACTTTCCGAAGCAATAATCGACAAAGGCGATTACCGGTACTATCCCGGCAGCGGGGGCGAAGAGATTGCCTCTACACCCGAGGCTACTGCCATCGACTCGACAGAGTCGGCCCCATGGACCATACAGGTACAGAAATTGCGCTTGCTCGACAACAGCGCATTGTATGCCCTGCCCACCCAAATTCCTCAAAAAGGCCTCGACTTCGGATACTTGTCGCTCAATCGCATAGAGATTGCCATCGACTCGCTTTACAACCGAGGCAGCGAAATACGGGTACCGGTTAAACAAATCTCGTTTGTCGAACGCTCGGGATTGGCTGTAACCCATACTCACGGACTGTTTGTCATGGACTCGACCGGCATCGCCTTGCGAAATTTCCAAATGAAAACCTCCCTGTCCGAAATCTCTGCACAAATCGAAGCCGGTAGCGGTATCTTCGACCAATCGCCGCAAGCGCCCGTCAAAGCCGATTTACAGGCTCGAATCGCCATAGGCGACATCATTACCCTATTCCCTCAATACCGCGATTACACCCGGGGATTGCTCCTGTCGAGCCACCTTCAATCGGGCATTTCGCTACACGGAGAACTGGGGGACTTGCATTTGGAAGAGGGAGCTATAACACTACCCGAAGCCTTTACCTGCCAAATGACAGGCAATATACAAAACCTTCCCCAGACAGATCGGTTACAAGGGAATCTCGCCTGGGAGGTGAAACTCAAAGAGTCGCCGGTCATCGCCCATATCATGCCCGACTCGCTCCAAGACAAAATCCATATCCCCCATACCCGATTCTCGGGGAAAGCTCAACTCACAGCCTCCACGATTCGCACAAAAGCACTTCTCGAAGCCGGGCAGGGAGCTATCTCCCTCCTTGCCCGACTGAATACCCAACAAGAGGAATACGAAGGGAGTATGCAAATAGAGCAATTCCCGCTATCGCTATACCTGCCTAACGACTCGCTGGGGATTCTATCGGCTTCGGCCCGATTTGCCGGCAAGCGGTACAACCCGACCGACTCGGCCATGTATGCCTCTGCCTACTTGACGATCGACACCGCCGATTATTCCGGTTACCGATACCGCGGGATAACGGTCAATGCCCGTTTGAATCGAGGCCGGGCAAACGGGGAACTCACTTCGACCGACCCCAACCTGCTCACAGGCCTTGTCTTATCGGCCAATCTTGCCCCTCAAAAATATACCGCCACGTTGACCGGTGACATTCATGCCGACTTGGAGGCACTGCACCTCACCACAGAAACCTGCAAAATATCGACCGGACTCGACTTTTCGGGAGAGGCTTCTCCCTCCGACAAGTTTTACAAAGCCGATTTGCAACTCCAAAACTTCTCTACATTACTGCCGACTTCGAAACTGCAAAGCAACCCGCTGACACTCTCGGCCGAGACCGATTCCACCCATATAACCGCCACCCTGCAAAGCGGCGATCTCTCGGTCAATTTCTCCTCCTCAATCGGGTTAAACGACTTCTTGAAGCGGCTGAGCAGTTCGCTTCCTATCCTTACACAGGCTACAAAGGATAAAAGATTGGATATGACGGCCCTACACCGCGAACTCCCGCCCTTCGAATTTCAGACAAACGCAAAACGCGACAACCTCATACAACAATACCTCAAAGGTATGGGTATGGAGTTCGCCCAATTAAATATCCTTGTGAAAAACGATACCCTGCTGAACTCGACAAGCGAAATAGATCGCTTCTCGGCCGGAGGCATCGCCATCGACACCATACAACTATCGCTGTTTGAACGGCACGAACAGGAAGAGCGCCTCTATTACTCGCTTCATGCAGGGAACAAGCCGGGGAATCTCGACCAACTGGCATCGGTCGCCCTCAACGGATTTCTTTCGGGCAACACCACCAGACTCTTTTGCGTACAGAAAAACCGACAAGGACAAGAAGGATTCCGAATCGGCTGCGAAGCCAACTTCTTAGACTCCTTGATACAAGTATCCTTCTTCCCCAAAAATCCCATTATCGGATTCGAGACATGGGCCTTGAATCCCGACAATTTCTTTGCCTATTATTACGGGAACCATTTCGATGCCAACATCACACTCTCACACGCCGAAAAACATTTGATCATTACGACCCTACACGAAAACCAGCCGCACAATCGCTCGCAACAAGAGCCTTTGAAGGTCGATATAAACGGTATGGAGATTACTCCGTGGCTCACCCTCTCACCCTTTTCTCCACAAATCGCAGGAAGTATCTCGGCCGATTTACTGATTGACTTCCCTCAAAATGAAATCGGTGTGGCCGGCTCGATGGGTATCGCCGAGCTTTACTACGGGAAACAACGCATCGGGGATTTAAACTTAAACGTCAGCTATCAATTGGATTCTCTCAACCGTCAAGAAGCAAGAGCCAGTCTGCAAATCGACAGTCTACAAGTATTGAGGCTATCGGGTCTTCTCGACAATCAAGCCGAAGAACCTATCCGACTGAACCTCTCTATCGAGCAATTCCCGTTAGCGACAGCCAATCCGTTTCTCCCGGACAAAATGGCTCAACTGCAAGGCTACCTGAACGGGAAAATGAAAATTACCGGGACCACCGAAAAGCCGCTGCTAAACGGTTATATACAGATGTACGAAGCCTCGATCAACTCTCCATCGATGGGGGCGAGCCTCAATTTCTCTTCCGACAGTATCCAAGTCGGCGACAACGTCCTGCAATTCGAGGATTACGCAATTACGGGAGTAAACAAAAATCCGCTGAATATCGATGGATACATCGACTTCCGGAATATGAATAAAATCATGACCGACTTAAAACTCTTCGCCTCGGAGTTTCAACCGATCAAATCGAGCCGCAGCACAAAAGCCACCGTGTACGGTTCGGTCATAGCCGACATGGATATGCGGGTAACCGGCCCGCTCGACGCCCTTAAAATACGCGGCAACGTGGGTCTGCTCACCGGGACGGAAGTCACCTATGTCATGCAGGATTCCCCGTTTGCCCTCCAACAGCAAGAAAACAATATCGTCACCTTCGTCTCATTCAACGACAGCACCGAGATTGCCGAAGAGGATACCCTGCAAACAAATAGCGTGTTGGGCATGGATATATTGGTCAACATCAATATCGCCCCGACCGTTAAAATGGGGGTAAACCTGTCGGTCGATGGGAAAAACCGTATTGACCTCCAAGGCGGAGGCGAACTCTCCTATACGATGAACGCACTGGGCGACAGCCGTTTCACCGGGCGATATACCCTGAACGGAGGATTCGTTCGCTACAATCCTCCCATCATCTCGGAAAAACTTTTCAAGATACAAGACGGAAGTTTCGTTTCGTGGAACGGCGACATCGCCGACCCCCAAATGTCTATCACCGCCGTTCAAACCGTGCGTACGACCATCGCCGAGGAGGATAAAAACAGCCGGCAAGTCAACTTCAACATCAGCATCATCATCAAAAACTCGCTCGAAAACCTATCGGTATCGTTCGACCTATCTGCCCCCGAAGACCTCACACTGCAAAACCAACTCTCGTCGCTCACGGCCGAGCAACGGGCGTCACAAGCCATGAGCCTGCTCATCTACAACACCTATACCGGCCCCGGGACCTCAACGACCAAAGCCGATCTGCTGGGAAATCCGCTCAACTCGTTCCTGCAAAAAGAGCTGAACGAATGGGCCAACAACCTGAAAGGGATAGACCTCTCTTTCGACATCAACTCCTACACCGACGCCTCGGGGATAAATACCCGCACCGACTACTCCTATCGAGCAGCCAAAAGCCTCTTCAACAATCGGGTGAAAGTGGTTATCGGCGGCAGCCTCAGCCCCGACGATAACGCTGATGTCAATTTCAAGGAGAATTTCATCGACGACATATCGCTGGAATACTATCTGAACCAACGGGACAACATGTACATCAAAGTATTCCGGCATACCGGTTACGAGAGTATTCTGGAAGGTGAAATCACCCAAACCGGTGTCGGTTTTGTCGTTAAAAAGAGATTGCTGAATTTGAAGGAACTGTTCCGTTCGCCGAAAGCCAGAAAGGAGGCCACGCCATGAAAAAAGCAATTGGAATCACCTGTATCGCCATTCTGTCGTTGCTGATGCTCATCGGTTGCTCCACAACCAAACGGATTCCCGACGACGAAACCCTATATACGGGGGTCAAAAAAATGAAGATAATCCCCGACTCGGGCGTAACAATCACCGATGCCGCCGAAGCCGACGTGCGTTCTACCCTATCTGTCGCCCCCAACAATCCGTTATTCTCGCCCTATATCCGTACCCCTTTCCCCATAGGTCTATGGGTATGGAACTATATGGAACCGAAAAACAACAAAGGTTTAAAACACTGGATTTACGAAAAACTGGCCAAAGAACCCGTACTTATCTCTTCGGTCCAACCCGAATTACGTATGAGAGTGGTCAAAGACATTTTGGCCAACAACGGTTATTTCGGAGCCAAAGCCGACTATGAACTCATTTACAATAAACGGAATCCCCGCAAGGCCCGCATCTCATACCGAATAGAAGTTCCCCGGGCATATACGCTCGACACCATAGAATTGCCTGTCCCCACAAGCCCCATTACCCGATTTATCGACAGCATAAACAACGCTTCAATCCTACACCGGGGAGACCAATACTGCCTCGACTCCCTCGCCGCCGAACGCACTCGTATCACCCAAGCCCTGCGCAACAACGGTTATTTCTACTTCCGCCCCGAATACATCGAATACTTGGCCGATACTACCCTCGTTCCCGGGAAAGTGGCGTTAAAACTGACTCTGAAAAACGGTATCCCGGCACAAGCCCTCAAACCCTATTATATAGGAGATATAAATGTACGACTGAACCGGGCTACCGGCGGCGGGACCCCCGATACAATCCGATACCCGCACATGACTGTCGCCTATTATAAACCCATACGACTGAAAAAATGGGTATTACCCCGAAACATCACTTTCGAGCCGGGTAGCATATACTCTATCGAGACACAAAACACCACCCAATCCAATTTAAGTCGGCTGGGGATATTCCGCTCGGTCTCCGTTGAAGTAACGCCCATCGATTCCCTGTCGCAAAAAGACTCTCTCGACGTAACGATACAGGCAACCTTCGACGTCCCGCTCGAAGCGACCATCGAAGCCAACGTCTCGTCCAAATCGAACAGCTATATAGGTCCGGGACTCATCTTCGGGATTAATCACAACAACCTGTTCGGGGGAGGCGAGAAGTTTTCGATCAAACTCAACGGCAGCTACGAATGGCAGACGGGAGGAGGCTCGCAACACGGGAAAGCCTCGTTGTTCAATTCCTACGAATTCGGGCTCAACACGTCGCTCTCCTATCCCCGTATCGTCCCGGGATTCCTCCCGCAAATGCCGCGTACGCGTCGCTACCCCGCTTATACCCGGTTCCAGTTGGGAGCCAATCTCATGAACCGGCCCCACTACTTCCGTATGGTATCGTTCAACGGGTCGGTATCCTACGATTACCGCACCTCATTGCGAGCCGGACACTCGGTTACCCCGTTCAAACTCGTCTATACCAAACTGCTCAACACGACCGAATCGTTCGACAAAACCATGGAGGAAAACCCCGCTATCGCCCTCAGTTTCCGCGACCAGTTCATTCCTTCATCGAGTTACACATATACCTACGATACCTCTTACGGACGCGAAGTCGATAACCGGTTTATCTGGCAACTCACCGGCATGTCGGCCGGGAATATCCTCAGTGGAATCACCTCTCTACTGGGGCAACACGGAGAAAAACGCATCTTCGGCAGCAGCTTCTCGCAATTCGTAAAAGGGAGTGCCGAAATGGTCTATTACCATCGGTTCCGCCCCGAGCACTGGCTGGTAAGCCGGGTGTTCATTGGCGCAGAACATGCCTACGGCAACTCACAGGAGGTGCCATATAGCGAACAATTCTACATTGGAGGCGCCAACAGCATTCGGGCTTTCACCATACGCTCACTCGGCCCCGGGAGTTATTTCCCGCCCAAAGACGATATCGACGGGTACTTCGACCAAACGGGTACATTCAAACTCGAAGCGAACATCGAGTATCGCTTCCCCATCTGGGGCGACCTGCACGGTGCCGCCTTTGTCGATGCCGGTAATATTTGGTTGCTGAAACGTGACCCCAACCGCCCCGGAGGCGAACTCGACCACAAAACTTTTCTCAACGACATAGCCCTCGGTACAGGTGTTGGACTGCGCTACGACATCGGCATGCTCGTACTGCGCGGCGATTTGGGAATAGGCATACATGCGCCCTACGACACCGGGAAGAAGGGATACTACAACATGACTTCGTTCAAAAACAGTCTGGCCTTCCACCTTGCCATCGGATACCCGTTCTAAGAGAAGTTTAATTCCAATAGTCTAACAGATTGGTAATAGCCCTACAAAATAATGATGGAGCCTCTATTCCCAAAACCAGTTTACCGCTTTGATTTAACAAAAAGCCTACCTTTATTTCCGAAATTTGCTCTTCTTGACCTCCATAAAGGACAACAGTCCTAACAATTTTATATAATGGATAATAACGATTCAAATAGAGTTCATCGAACGAGTCGTAATTGGCCAACTCCCGGATACCCTTTTCACGGTTCACATACTTCTTTCCCTCGATAGTAATTACCTCGTTCTCTGGAATATCAATCAACACCAAATCGGGTATAGAGACTCGCTTACTCTTATCTCCATCTTTGTATCTTTGCCGATCGCTATATTTAGCCAAAGCAACAGGAGTTCCATCTGAGGTAATAAAATAACCCTTTTCACAACCGGCATGATTTTCAAATATAGAATAACCTTCAGTAAAATTCTCAACTACGATGTGTATAAAAATGGTGCCCAACTTCTCCCCCTCCATATCGTATTTCCAATAGGTCGACGACATCTTTACCGAGGGCACAACCAAGTTTTCCAGTTCGATACCCAACATATTGGCTATTTGGACAAATTTATTCCGCTCTCCCACATGTTCTTGTAACAATCCGTGTCGAGTAATTACAATCCGCTCCGTCCAACCCAAATCTCTCAACACAGCCGAAATAATACTCAAAGCTCCGATATTGGGGTCGTGCGACAATCCTCCACCTTTATATAATCGCCCCGAGATAGTTATGATATTGCCCCTTTTACAAAGCAAAATAGGGACATTCCCCGCAGGTGCCCGCCGCATATCTTGCTTGAACGAAATAATTTCGTCAATTGATGTAAAAGGTTTGAACAGTTCTCCATCCAATTTCTTCCCCAAAATCTCAACGCCTAACGTCATCAATAACCGGGTACCGAAAATATAGGTCTGTGTAGAACTCTCCTTCTGTTCTATCTGTAAGGCATACAGCATAATCATCTTGACCGAAGGGTAATAATGCCGAATAAAAACAAATTTCGCACAACGTTGAAACACGCCTGTGTTCCGACTCTCTTTATCGTCGGTCTTTGTCTCCTCAATCGCATAGATGGGAATATCAGACTCAACAGGTTGAGAATCTTGATAGAAAACTAGGAAATCAACAAAACTAGAATAACCCGAGACTGTTTTAATAACTACCTGATTCACCTTTGCGCAATGAAACCCTACGACCTCATATTCAAACGCAAACTCGTGATGCTCGTTTAGCCTAGGAATAATCTTCAACGTATTACCAAAGAATCCACATTTATGATCCTTGGCAAAATACTGAAAAATCATTTTCAAGACCTCTTTCTTAGGTCTCTCTTCGGTCAATATCCACAGATTTTGTGCTTTCATCGTCGTTTCAAAATATATAGTTGTTCCCAAATGTGCCGCTTGGTCGAAGCCAATCCGTTGTTGTTGCTTTTGAATCGCAGATATTCAAATTGCTCCATCTCCACATCGCCATAGCGCGATAAGACCTCGACAATCTTTTCAGGAGTCATAATGCCCTCGGAATTGTAACTCAACACCAAATACCGATAGGTCGTCCCACAGGCAATACGGTCCAAATCGTCTAATGCCGAGGCGACCTTACAGAAGTGCGACCGTTGGGTTGTGTAATTCCGCATACCCGTTACACCTCGTATTTCGGGGTTATCATTCCGAGCTATCGTCTCCAGCACATGGTAGTTAGGAGCATACTGCCGTTCGTTATAAGGAGGATCCAAATAGAGAATATCGGCATCGATTCGATCCAAAAGAGTCATGGAATCGGCATAATAAGCTTTGTTCTCCCTATTGCTCAAAATAATCTCGACAGGTCTCATTCTCAATGGCTTTATTGCTCTCGGATCCCATTTCTTATAAAATGCAGCATAGACACCCGCCACATTGGCATAAAACGAAACCGATTCTATGAGACTCGCAAGAAGGATATAATACTCGTTCTCCAAAAGCAAACCCGCCTCTCTCCACAATTCGATCTGCCGACGAATCGCATCGATTTTTCCACCATTCTCATCGCTGAAATACATGCGAGGCTGCGACAGGTTGGCTGTTCCTCGGGGAGTATAATGGGTATATATAAAGCCCTGCTCGGGGTCGAGTGTATTGAGATATGCTATGACCTGTTCGAGCGGAGTTATAAACAAACCCAGTGACGCAATACGAAGTTCGGGCAATAACCGCTCAAATCGAGGAGCGGTATTATTCTCTATATAGGCTTTCTGCAGACAGTAGGAAAAGTACATGAAATCCGAAGTCTCGACACGATAGCCCAACCGTTTGTAATATTTCGCCACACTAGTTGTTCCTGCAAAAAAATCGAACAAGTTTTCACCCACAACGTGCTTACGAGTGAGTATTTCATCAATACGAGGAACAACATTTCCCTTATTTCCTATATACCTCATACAAATAATACACCTTGTTCTACTTCGGGCCGATAATTCACCACCAGCACCTCCACACTCGTCCCTTCCCGATGTGTTATCTGGTAGTTGGAGTTGTTGTAATTTTTGTTCAAATAATTGACCGTATATCCTCGTCGTGCTATCCACTCTACCAAAATCGCATTCTCTTTGCCCCGATGCTCAAGCACATTAGAAAGAGCAAAAGAGATACCTCGGGCATGTAACTCGTCCAAAATTTCGAGCAACTTACGCTCTTGAACCTCATTCCAACCGGTAAATCCTCTTCTCCCGTCGTTGTACGTCCCTGTGGTGATAAGGTAGGGTGGGTCGCAATAGACCAAATCGCGCTCACCCAACCCCGTGAAATCGAATCGGTCGAAATCGTAACAGGCAAATGCAATATCCCTCTCGTGCAAACGAGTAATGAATGCCGATAAATTCGTCTTCATCGCCGCATTGAAATGGCTGCGATTCTTTCCAAAAGGGTTATTAAATTCATGAGAATTATTGAATCGGATTTGATGGTTAAACGAATAGGCCGTCAAGACAAACAGGTCCAATGGATTACGCCGTTCGTTATAAACCCGGCGCAGCGCTTTATAGCCCTTTTCATTGGTCAATGACAAATCAAATTCGACTATCCTGCGGTCGATATAATCCAAGGTCTCTTGTAAACGAAGCGTCTGGAATTCTCGATACAAATCTATCAGATACGAAATATTATCGTTAAAAATCGCACGTCCGGCACTGACATTTATCCCCACATTGCATCCCCCGCAAAACAGATCGACAAATGTATCTATCTTTCGGGGAAACAAGGGTAATATTTGAGGGAGTAATTTATACTTGCCCCCAATATAGTTGAGCGGAGATTGAATATAAGAAGGTCTCATCATGAGATTTTTTCTATGGCGAAGATAATGTTTTTTGCCGAGATTTTTTCTATGGATACTGTTTCTTCCCTGAAAAATACCCGAGGCGGCTTTCTCTGCCGGAGAAAGCCGCCTCGGAATACGGTGTTACTGTCGGGAGGAATTACAACCCTTTCCCGTGACAGTTTTTATACTTCTTCCCGCTACCGCAAGGACAAGGATCATTGCGGCCTACACGGGGAGCGGCTTTAATCGGTTCGGTCACCCGGGGCCGTTGCGGAGCGGCTGCTGCGGCAGCTTGTGCCGACTGTCCGGGATACTCCTCTTTTTGTGTGCGGTATTTGCTATAATCTTCACGACGTTCGGGAGCAGCCTCGCGCACGTCTTGCGGCTCCTGAATGTAGATTTGTCCCCGCATGAGGATAGCGATTGCTTTCCGATTCATCGTCTCGACCATCTCTTTGAAAAGGTTGAACGATTCGAGTTTGTAAATCAACAGCGGGTCTTTCTGCTCGTAGCTGGCATTTTGTACCGACTGGCGCAACTGGTCGAGTTCGCGCAAGTGTTCTTTCCAAGCCTCGTCGATGGTCATAAGCAACACGGCTTTCTGGAACTGTTTTACTACCGACTGCGACTCGCTCTTATAGGCTTCGTTGATGTCGCAAGCGATACCGAACACCCGTTTCCCGTCGGTAATGGGCACCCGTATCATACCTGTCGATAATCCCCGTTGTTCTACAAAAGGCTTGATATTCATGTGGGCAATCTCGGCCATACGTTCTCCTTTTCGTTTAAAGGTAGTCACCACGGCATCGTAAAGGCTGTCTATCACCTCGCTTTTCTTCATCGCGCGGAATTGTTCTTCGGTGAAAGGCATCTCTACGGCAAAGATTTTGAACATCTCCATCGAAAAATCTTCGTAATCGTTCGATCCGTCGTATGCATTGGCCAACGACTCTATCGTGTCGTAGAACATATTCATGATGTCGATGCCGATGCGCTCGCCCATCAAAGCGTGGTGACGCTTGGTATAAATCACATTACGCTGGGCATTCATCACGTCGTCGTATTCGAGCAGACGTTTACGGATTCCGAAGTTGTTCTCCTCGACCCGACGTTGTGCGTTTTCGATAGACTTGGAGACCATATTGTGTTCGATCATCTCGTCCTCTTTAAGTCCGAGGCGGTCGAGCATCTTCACTACGCGGTCGGTAGCGAACAGACGCATCACGGTATCCTCGAACGAAACAAAGAATACCGAAGATCCCGGGTCGCCTTGACGTCCCGAACGACCTCTCAACTGGCGGTCCACACGGCGGGATTCATGTCGCTCGGTACCGATAATGGCCAAACCTCCGGCCTCGCGCACGGCAGGCGAAAGTTTAATATCGGTACCACGACCTGCCATGTTGGTGGCAATGGTTACCGTACCCGTTTGTCCGGCCTGAGCCACAATCTCGGCCTCGCGTTGGTGCAACTTGGCATTCAACACGTTGTGTTTGATTTTACGCAGGGTAAGCATACGGCTCAGCAATTCCGAAATCTCGACCGAAGTGGTCCCCACCAATACGGGACGGCCGGCATCGACCATCTTCACAATCTCCTCGATTACGGCATTGTATTTGGCCCGTTTGGTCTTATACACCCGATCGTTCATGTCGATACGGGCTACCGGTTTGTTGGTGGGGATTGTCACCACATCGAGTTTATAGATGTCCCAAAACTCGCCCGCTTCGGTCTCGGCCGTACCGGTCATACCGGCCAGTTTGTGATACATACGGAAGTAGTTCTGCAACGTAATGGTCGCAAATGTCTGCGTAGCCGCCTCGACTTTCACATGTTCTTTGGCCTCGATAGCTTGATGCAAACCGTCGGAATAGCGACGGCCTTCCATGATACGGCCGGTCTGCTCATCGACAATTTTCACTTTGTTGTCAATCACCACATATTGGTCGTTCAACTCGAAGAGGGTATAGGCTTTCAACAACTGATTGACGGTGTGAACCCGCTCAGCCTTGATGGCATAGTCTTGCAGGAGTTCGTCTTTACGGTTTTGCTTCTCTTCGGGCGATAGTCCCTGATTTTCGAGGTCGGAGAGTTGCTCGCTGATGTTGGGGAGGACAAAGAAATTGGGATCGTCCGATTTACCGGTCATCACATCGAGCCCCTTATCAGTCATGTCGATACCGTTGTTTTTCTCGTCGATGACAAAATAGAGGTCGTCGGTAATCTCGGGCATACGGCGGTTGTTGTCGGCCATATAAATCGCCTCGGTCTCGAGCATCAACGGTTTGATGCCCGGCTCACTCAGGTATTTGATGAGGGCTCCGTTTTTGGGCAATCCTTTGAAACAGCGATAGAGCAGCACGGCACCCTCTTCGCGGGTTTTCTTGTCTTCCGAAGCGATTTTGGTCTTGGCTTCGGCCAACAGTTTGGTCACCAAGTTACGCTGCATTTTCACCAGCTCCTCCACTTTGGGTTGGAACTGTTCAAACATTTGGTCATCGCCTTTGGGTGTAGGACCCGAAATAATCAACGGGGTACGGGCATCGTCGATCAACACCGAGTCAACCTCATCGACAATGGCATAATTGTGCATGCGCTGTACCAAATCGAGCGGCGAACTGGCCATATTGTCACGCAGGTAGTCGAAACCGAACTCGTTATTGGTACCAAAGGTAATGTCGGCATTGTAGGCGTTGCGACGGGCTTCGGAGTTGGGCTCGTGTTTGTCGATACAATCGACCGAAAGTCCGTGGAACATATAGAGGGGGCCCATCCACTCCGAGTCACGTTTCGACAGATAGTCGTTGACAGTCACCACATGCACGCCGTTACCCGAAAGGGCGTTGAGGAATACCGGGAGGGTAGCCACGAGGGTTTTACCTTCACCGGTCGCCATCTCGGCGATTTTACCTTTGTGCAGGACAACACCGCCGATGAGCTGTACATCGTAGTGAACCATATCCCACACCACTTCGTTACCGCCGGCCATCCAATGGTTGGCATAAATGGCCTTGTCGCCTTCGATATGGATAAAATCATGATCTACGGCCAGACTGCGGTCAAAATCGTTGGCGGTCACCTCGATCGTTTCGTTTTGGCTGAATCGGCGAGCCGTCTCTTTCATCACGGCAAACACCTCGGGAAGAGCGTCATCGAGAGCTTTTTCTATCTTTTTCAATATCTCTTTCTCGATTTTGTCCACCTCTTCCCACGTCGATTCTCGTTTATCATAATCGAGTGTTTCCACATACTCTTTCAATTCGGCGATACGTTTGCGGTCATCGGCCACAGCATCTTGAATATGTTGTTTCACCACATCGATGCGGCTACGCAACTGGTCGTTCGACAAATTTTCAAGTTCGGGTGAGATTGCCTTTATCTTTTGGATATAAGGTTCTATCTCTTTCAAGTCGCGTTGCGACTTGTTACCGAACAGTTTTTTCAATACATCGTTAAATCCCATATAAAGTTTTTATTATTATTCGTAAAAATAATGTCCCGATATGCAGTGACATATCTCACCCTGCAAAAATAATGCAAATTTTGCTAACTCCGCAAAAAGGGCTGAATTAGTTAGTGTTGTATTTCGGAAAGCGGAGCCTCGGCCGACCCGTTTGGCGAGCGGATACGCAACAAACGCGATACGGTGGGAGCAATGGCCGTTGCCCGCACAGGAGTGGCGATACGCACCGGCTTCACATCGGGTGCCAAGATAAAGCAAGGTGTGGGAATCGCATTGATACGCACATACTCGCGGGTGTCGCCAGCATCTTCGTAAACGACCTCCCAGCCGGGGCACAAGTCCAAGACCAAATCGCCCGAGAGTTTGGGGTAATAGCCGTTGCGCATGGCGGCGGCCCGATCGGTTCCACGGCTCAGCAGAAGCCGTTGCGAAGTATAGACATCTTGCACTCCGGCCATTTGAATCAAAAACGAGGCGGCCCGGTTGCGCATTTCGTCAGCATCGAGGTCACGCTCCTTGATGAGTTTTCTATTGAGGAATATCTGTCGGTTTTGGTATCCCGTCACCCAGTCGCCCTGTCCGTAAAGGGCCATCAGATAGACGTTTAGCAGCGAGACGGCCCGTTTGGGATAAAACTCGCCCGAGGGTATGTTGTAGATGGGCGACTCTTTGGCCTCACCTTTGAAATATCCGGTCGAGGAGAGGAAAACCACCGTATTGACCAACCCCACTTTTTTATCGATTTCGTCGAGCAACCGGGCGATGTCGCGGTCGAGCCGCACATAGGTGTCCTGCAATTCCAGCCCGTAATCATCGACGCTTTTGTTCAGATAAACCCCGGCTGTATAACCCACGTTGAGCATATCGAGTACGCCCCGGCGGCCCAAAAGTCCTTTGTCGAGGAACTCCACTGCCACGTCGGTTATCTCCCGGTTGACCAATGCCGTTGTCTTGAACTGGGCAAACTTGTCACGTCCGTCGCGGGCAAATGTACGCTTGAACGAGAAGTCGTTGGTTTGGTAGGGTATCGCCGTATAGAGGTCGGGTGTATAGACCGGAGTCCACGACAGCGAGTCGATGCGATTCGACAACGAACGCACATAATTGAACTGCTCGATATAAGCCGGCACATCGCGATAATAGGTCGTTGTCGCCCATTTGCCATTCTTGTCGTTGATCCAAAAAGCGCAATTGGCGGCATGCCCTGCACTGATGATTGCTTGCTGGGCATCGGGGGCAACGGCAAACACTCGGCCCAACCCGCCGCTCACAATCTTCACCTCGTCGCTGATGGTCGAGGTTTTTATACGCTCGGGCGAATAGGTCTCGTCGGTATAGTTCCCTATTTTGGTAGGGTCGTTCAAGATAGGTTCTTCGCGCTGGAATGTCGTGTTGAAATAGCGTTCCGAGGGTATGCCGTGTATAAACGGAGTCGCTCCCGTATAGAGGGTGGCCGTTGCCGAAGCCTTGTCGAGGTTGGGGAAATCGAACTGTAAATTTTCGCAGAAAACCCCTTGTTGCATCAGCCGTTTGAAACCCTTCTCTCCAAACAAGTGCTGCAATGCCTCCAAATAGTCGGTACGCAACTGATCGACCGTAATCCCCACCACCAAACGGGGTGCATGGTTATCCGACTGTACCCGGGGTACAATCAGCAACGAAAGGAGCAATGTGGCCAATACCTTATTTTTCATATCGATAGTCTGTCAATTCTTTTTAGCTGCTCTACCCGCAAATAGGTAAACGAGCGCATCATCAACACCAGCACCAGCGGAAGGAAGGCCGCGTTGAACTGCTGCGGAATCCAGTGCCACGACACCAAGAATATCAACAGCGCCGCAAAGTTAGCAAAATGATAATATCTGACGACACTTTTAAGAGAATTAAACCAAATAAACAGGGCCATCAACAGCCAAAGGGGGTGCAACCAAAAGGCCGAGTAGTTGGGACTGGTGGCCGGGTGTACCGAAACGAACATGAGAAAGAAGAGGACCAACCCGCCCAATCCGTATGCCGTGAAAAGAACCGTATCGAACACCCGGGAAATATGGTTCCGCGACAAGTCCCACATCGACACGGCAACGGCCACGGCAAACAAAAGCCATGCGGCAAACAAAGGGGTCAAATAAAACGGGGTCTCGCCGGGAAGGGCCGGCTCTTCGGGATCATACAAGACCTCGGTGCGGCTCACCAGCGGGACCGATGCCGAGTCGGGTGTGGCTTGTATCACCGCACCGGAAAAAGCCTCTTTCAATACCTCGGGGCCGAACATCTGTTCCCGATAGCTCATGGGACGGTCCAACTTCGCTCCCAGCGCCAAATCGATACCGAATATCAACCACGGGCAACGGCCGGCATACCGCCCTATCTCTTCCCGGAAAGTAGGCATCTTCCCAGCCGGTTCTTGGTAACGGACCGTATTGCCCAATACCGTTTCCACCATGTTGCGGGGGCGGGTGGCACAGTTGTCGAACAGGAAATTGTAACGATATACCCGATTCTCGGGCATGGCATTTACCAACAACGCCTCGAACAACGCTCGGCTCTGCTCGGGAGTAAGGTTGAGAATCTGCTCATCGACCCGGGAATCCCGCATCACATAGCTCAGCAGGAAGTCGGGGAAATCGTTCACCCCCAGACAATAGTCGGTCTCTCCCTTGGTAAACCGCCACACAAAGGCCGGCGCATTGAAGTTGAACATACCGTAGTTGAACACATAGTCAAAGCCCCCCGCCTTCGGCTGACACACCCGCAATGCGGTATGGCCGAAAAGCTCGTAAACCTCGGTCCCCGGGGCACACGTGAGCAGGCTCACCTGCAATGTATCTTGCGCCTGCGGGAAACCCTGCGTCTGCGCGCTCATGCCAAGGCATACCGCAGAGACAAGGGCGGCCACATAGAATCGCGCTTTCTTCAACATAATCACCTTACTAAAAAATCCGGTGTAAAAATACAACTTTCCCCTAAATCCTTTTTCATTTGTAACTCTTTTATTTTCTTCGACTTTGATAAATTTCACATTTTTATTTCCGGTTTCCTCCGAATAAATTTTTATCTTTGTTCATCACACACACAAACACCTGTATGGAAATCAAAGGATTACTATTCGCTCTATGCGTAACCGGCAGCCTCCTCGCCGACGCTCAAGACATAAACCTGCCTGCACCCCAAAAAGAGGGAGGACAACCCCTCATGCAAACGCTCGCCAAACGGGCCACGACCCGGGACTTCGACACCCAAAAGGAAATCGACCCGCAAACCCTCTCCAACCTGCTGTGGGCCGCATGGGGTTACAACCGGGAGGATAAACGCACTGCTCCCTCGGCCATGAACCGGCAAGAACTGTCGCTGTGTGTCATCACGGCTCACGGAGCCTACCGCTACGATGCCCGCCAAAACGTACTGCGGGAGATTGCCGCAGGCGATTTCCGAAAGAGCGCCGGCAAGCAACCTTTCGCACAAACCGCACCGCTCAACATTGTTTTCGTGGCCGACCTCGACAAGGCCCCCGGCAACGACATGATGTTTGTCGATTGTGGATTCATCTCGCAAAACATCTACCTCTATTGCGCTTCGGCCGGCTTGGGGACGGTCGTACGCGGCTCTTTCGACGGGAAAGAGTTGGCTACAGTATTGAATTTGACCGACAAAGAGAAAGTCCTGCTCACCCAATCGGTGGGATACCCGGCTCGATAAACACACGGCGAAATCACTCAATCTCATGCAACGGATTCTCTACGCTCTCTTCCTCATCACCTCGACAACGCTTCTCTTCCCTACCTGCAAAGGCCGGCAGGTCGAGCCCGACTACCCCGAAGAATCGATTGTCGACACCTTCGAAGTGAAACGGCAAAACCAACCCCGAACCAGTTGGTGGAGAAAAACACCTCCTCACTATACCAGTTTCCGAAAACTATTCAACGACCTCAACGACAGGCACCTCGCCATAGCCCAAAAAAATGGGATAGCCCCCCCCGAATCGCTCGAAGCCGCCCAAAAACTGGGCTTTTGGGAACTCGCCAAAATCGACAGTTGTGAGTACTATGCAGTCGATCGACTCACCCACTCCATTCCCTACCTCACCCCAAAAACCAAATGGCTGTTGATGACCATCGGGAAAAATTTCCAAGACTCGCTATCCAACCGAGGTTCCGGCGGGCGACAAATCATCCTCACCAGTGCCCTGCGTTCCGACGAATCCATCAAATCGCTGCGCCGGCGCAACACCAATGCCAGTGAAAACTCGGCCCACCGTTACGGAACTACCTTCGATATATCCTACAACCGTTACAACATCACCGACTCTACCTGCTTCGTCCCCTCCGACAGGCTGCGCATTCTCTTAGGTGAGGTCCTATACGACCTGCGCAAAGAACATAAATGCTTTGTAAAATACGAAGTTCGGCAGGGATGTTTCCACATTACCGCCCGGTAAAAAACTTCGAAAAACCGCATCGTCCGCTTAATCATTTTGGGGGAGGGAGGGGAGGAATAGCAACGACCCCCACCCAATCAGTCTCTCCTACGACGCAAAAAAATTTACGATTTTTAAGAATGCCATATTTTTATTATTAAATGCTTCAAACTGTTACTTTTATAATATTATTATTTTATATTTGCTTAATGGGTATTGCGTCGATCTTTTTTGTCCCTGTCGCATAGGGAAAGAGGGCGTCACCCCGCACTTGATGCGGGGTCCAGTCGGGGCGGCAAAGGAAAGGGCATTCCCCCCTGCCGGTATTCATGGATTCCGCGTCGCAGCGCGGAATGGCGAGAACGGCGGGGTCCGGTGAAGGGAGCGTGTCACCCCGCACCCGATGCGGGGTCCAGCGTAGGGGAGGCGAGGCATTCATTTGTGAGTACCCCCCTTGCCGGGTATTCCGCCTTTATCGGGCCGGGAGGAGGCCAGCCGACCGAGGAAAACGGGCGAGGACTGTTTGAGTGCAGCGAGTTCCGCAGCCCCCGAGGGCGACGCCAGCCTCCGAGCGAGGAAGCCCGATAACAGCGGTGGCGCTTCTTGGTTCGTTCTTCTCGCTATTGAGAAGAATGAACATAAAAGGGAATCGTGTCACCCCGCACCCCGATGCGGGGTCCAGTCGCGGGAAGGCGAGGCATTCATTTGCGGGTACTCCTGCCGGTATTCTCTGGATTCCGCGTCGCAGCGCGGAATGACGAGAACGGCGGGAGCCAGTGAAGTGCCTCTTGTGTAGGGCCGCAAGCGTGGGGTCGCAAAGGACCAACCCGCCTTTATCGGGCCGGGAGGA
>CALUJQ010000034.1 GCA_944320995.1 uncultured Barnesiella sp.
GCCCCTGTCCTTTTCGACACCATCCCCAGCGCGGACCCCCTCTACTAAACACCGGGGGGGGGGAGAAAACCGAAAAACGGTATTCTCCCCCCTCCCGGTTCATTTATACGGAACGGAGTCACGGCCTGTAATTCTTCAATCCTTTCAACACCGCCGGGTCGGTCACCTCCTCGATACTCATGGCAAACCCTCCGCCCGGGGCACAAGGTTGAACCACACGGGTCTTCTGGGTTACAATCCACTTACGAATCGTATAGGCTTGTGGATTGTCCTTGTAATGAGCGTCAGGAGCATCGGCATAAATCGTCGCGACATATTTTTTCCCGGGCTCCAGAAAATCCAACGCAAAGCGGGCGATATGGCCATTCTCATCGACGGTCGCCCCTACATACCAATTATTGCCCCCCTTCTCCCGACGGGCTACGGTAATGTAGTCGCCCGGCTCGGCTTCCAAATAACGGCTGTCGTCCCAATCGACCGGGACATCTTTTATAAACTGGAAGGCATCGGGAAACCGGTTGTAATGTTCAGGCAAATCGGCAGCCATTTGCAACGGGCTGTACATGGTCACATACAGGGCCAACTGCCGGGCCAGCGTCGAACGCACGTAGCTGTGATTGTCGGGATTGAGTTTCGATATATCCATTTCGAAAATACCGGGCGTGTAATCCATAGGTCCTCCGATGAGCCGGGTAAAGGGCAATATAGTCGTGTGGTCGGGATTGTTGCCCCCAAACGATTCATACTCGGTTCCTCTCGCCGACTCGTTCCCGATCAGGTTGGGATAGGTGCGGCACAATCCCGTGGGGCGAACAGCCTCGTGGGCGTTCACCATGATTTTATGCTTGGCAGCTTCGGTGAGCGCATAGAGGTAATGATCGACCATCCATTGCCCGTAATGATGCTCGCCCCGGGGTATGATGTCGCCCACATATCCGCTCTTCACCGCATCGTAGCCGTGGTCGTTCATAAACCGGTATGCCCGCTCCATATGGCGTTCGTAATTGCGCACCGACCCCGAGGTCTCGTGGTGCATCATCATCTTCACGCCCTTCGACCGGGCATATCGTTCGATCTCTTCCACATCGAAATCGGGATACGGCGTGACAAAATCAAACACGTAGTCTTTCGACTTCCCTATCCAGTCTTCCCAACCGATATTCCACCCCTCGACCAACACGGCGTCGAATCCATGCTCGGCGGCAAAATCGATATACGACTTCACATGCTCGGTATTGGCGGCATGACGGCCATTGGACGGCAGTTGGGAATAATCGACCAAATCGAGTTTCACATGGGGCAAATCGGTATAGGCCCACGAACTTTTACCGGTAATCATCTCCCACCATACCCCTATGTATTTGGTCGGTTTGATCCAACTCGTATCGTCATAGGCACAAGGTTCATTCAAATTGAGGGTCATTTTCGAAGCCAAAATATCACGGGCATCATCGCTGACGATAATCGTGCGCCACGGCGACCGGGCAGGAGTCTGCATATAACCTTTATTCCCCAAGGCATCGGGCGTGAGGTGCGACTCGAAAATCATATTCTCATCGTCCAAATCGAGCGACATGCAAGAATAATCGACCAATGCAGCCTCGTGCAGGTTGATATAGAGTCCATCGTCGGTTTTCATCATCAACGCCGTTTGTACCCCCGTCGGGGAAAAGGGGGTCTGCGAGGAGTTGGGAGTAACCGCCTCGTCCATCAAGCCACGGATCTGCGACAATTTCGACGTCACCGTCGAATACTCCTGTGTGTCATAATCGCCCGGGAGCCAAAAGGCGGTATGGTCGCCGGCCATGGCAAACTGGGTTTTCTCCTCTTTGATGACAAAATAATCCATGTGGGGTTGGTCGGGAAATTCATATCGGAATCCCACCCCATCGTCAAAGACCCTGAAACGGACTACCATTCGCCGGTCGGTCTCGGGTTGCTCCAAGGTTACGGCCAGTTCGTTATAATGGTTTCTAATCTCTTTCACCTCTCCCCAAACAGGCTGCCACGTCTCGTCGAAAGTAGAGGTTTCGGAAGCCGCCAGACGAAAGCCGCCGGTGAGATTTTTCCCCGAAGTCAATTCCAATCCCAACTTACTCTCTTTAATAACCGGTTTCCCTTTATAATCCACTCGGTAGAGAGGTACACCGTTATCGAGATCGAAATGTAAGGTCACATTTCCATCGGGCGACTTCAAAGTCTCGGCTTTCAAACCGCCGAGAGACAACAAAAGCATAAGGATAAAAACAAGCTGTTTCATCGATTCAATCTATTTTTTAGTTTTACCATGCAAGGAGAAGCAGCTCAACCGCAAAGATAATACTTAATGTCTCCACCGGAAACACCCTTGCCCCGTTCCATTCATTAAGAAAAACGAATAATTGAAGAAACTACTTAAATCGGGCGGCGATTTAACGGAATATATCAAATATTTTATTTCAACAACGACAACCGCACCGATATACCGTAATTGCTGTTGGTGATGGGATAGGACGACGACGATACCAACGGGGTGTTTATCTGGTGATCGAAATAGGCCCCTACCGTAATGCGCTTGCTCAACACATAATTGGCGGTCAACTTCAACATGGTGGAGCGGGTACCGCTGGTCGCCTGCGTGAAATTCTGTTCGATGCGGCGGATAAGAGCCTGATTCTTACGGAATGAGAAATCGGCATTGATAGTCAAGTCGTTACTAACTCCCGTTTGCGAGCCCCTCAATTTAAGAATCGTGTTGAAATTGGCAATTTTATACCCGGCCCCGATGGTAAAATCGTTAGTGGTCGCCTCGACGATCTGGCCGGCGGCAGAGTTCAGCGTGAGTGTACGGGAATCGTTGTATTTGATATTCCCGGTAATATTGTTTTTCAAAGTAACGGTCAGCCCGATAAGCGGGGCAAACTTCTCGGTAATCATGACCGACGAAATGTCGAAGGGCGAAGAGGGTACGGGATTGCCCGAAAGCTCGTCGCGCACAAATCCGAAATCGCCGTCGGCCTCCACCCAGTTGAGATACGACGAGAACGAACCTACCGAATAGGTACACTGGTAGGTGTGCGAAAGGGTAAAGGCCTTGAAATACTTCTTGATAATCGGAATTTGCATGAGGCCGTCGTAGGTAATGCGCCAGTTGGGCAAGATAGCCGCCAAACCGGGGAACGGAGACAAGCCTACTTTGCGGGCATCGATACCGGAATAGGCAGCCAGAAACGCAGGAATCATTACGTCGGCCGAGGTACGGCTCACCCCACCATTGGACGAATCGTACGGTTTGTCGCCGAATCCGGTAGAGGAGATGAATCCTTTATTCGGATAGTTGCCCAACGAAGCATAATGAGCCTCCAAACGGGCCGCTATGATTTCCCTGTTTTGCAAGAACTGGTTGAATGCCTGCGATGAGTAACCGTCTTTTGCCGAACTGCTCCTGAATGCCGTCTTCAAGGCGATATGCGTTTTGGTATAACTACCGCCCCGTGTCGTGGGCATCTCGTCATACATAAACTGCATTTGCGAACTGCGCGTATCGGTGCGATTTCCTGTCAAGTTTATTTTCAATCCCCGAATAGGTTCAAGAGCCACTTCGAAATTGAACTCTTCGGTAGTACCTATAAGAGCCGGGCTTACCTGCGTAGAGTCGCACAACAGCCAACCGCGATCCTTTGCCTGATAGACATAATTCTCATCGGTAAACCCGAATGCAAAATCGAGGCCGGGAGACATGGGCCCATACGAAGTCGATTGCCCGAACACATCGCCCACATTCGGCGAGAAAAGGGGCAACGAAGTCGTATTGGTCTTGCGATAACGCACACTGGCATTACGCACCATCATAAGCCCTCGCAACGAATATTCGGCCGCCTCTTTCCAGAAATTGACTTCGGGTTTGCCGGGTGTAATCACCACATTCAGCCGCTGGGTTCCCCTATCGAGAATCACGATGCTGTTGGCGTCGATGACTTTTGTCCTCACGATAACCCGCTTGCCGGCATCGTCGCGCGCCACCACTTTCACTTTCTTGTTGTTAAGATTATGTTTCAACGTAACTGTGGTATCCTCGCGAAGCAAAACGGTACGTTCGAATTTTTGCGGTTTCTTGGCTGCCGCAGCCCGGTTGTTCGACGAGAAGCGCCGGTTTATCTTCTGCAAATATTTCGATTTGTTGTACAACTGCTCGAAATTGAATCTCCCGTCGAAATTCAACTGTCCCTGATTGTTAATGGTATTGCCCAACTCTATATCGCTCGAGATTTGGGCACCCCTCTCCCATGTATAGGTAGCATTATATTTGGCCGTGAACGACAGGTAGTCGAGTACCGGTATCTTACTGAACGGAGCGGTGTACGAAGCATTGAACGTCTGGTTATAATTCCACGGTGTACCCAAGTTCTTGATACTGTTCATTACGGTGTCTTTCCACAACTCGTATTCATCGGGGAAAAGTTGTTTATTCACCACCCCCACGGGTTCCTCGATGTGGGCATTCGTCATGGTCTGCAACGAAAAGTTGAGCGATTTCGTAAGATTCCACGACAAGGAAAATTGCCTATCCCACAGGAAACTCTTGCTCACGCTGGTCGGCAAAGCCATACCCCCCGAACCGCTCACGTCGCGAATATGTTGTTCGTAATAATACCTCGACATGTTGGTATTGAATGCGATATTGGAAGGCAGATAATTAAACTCCCACTCTTTCAAGAACTTCAAATGTTTGGATTTGCTTTTCAATCCTTTCAACGGCACGAACGGTTTGACAAAGGGGGTATAGGAGTAGGTGAAACTGCCCCGGTAATCATAGGTGTTCTCAAACTCGGTCGTGGGGTCTTGATTGGATTGCCGGTTATATGAGTAGCTAATCGAGAAGTTTGCCGGATCGTAAGGCATGGGGTTTTTACTCTTCACGTCGAACGTGACCCCCGACAGGCTGAAACTCTCGACCGTCGAACGCTCGACCGAAGCATCGTTTATCGAATCGCGTTCGGCTTGACTCCCCGCATTGTCCAACGCATCTTTCAACAGAATATCCTGATCCAGCGGATTATACTTCGGAGAGGTCCGCTGCTCGGTAATCGAATAGAACAAGGGCGCTCTCAGTTTTACCTTCTCGGGGAGGAAGCGTCCCAACTCGACCATGGTGGCAATGTTGTACTGGTAATAATCGTCGAGTCGCCGTTCGGTGAGGCTTTGGTCTATACCGCCAAACCCAACCGTCTCGACGTGCCCTGCGATATTGAGCGTGGCTATATCCGACAAACCAAGGTTCACATTGGCCTTGGCAGCCCAACCACCCGACTGGTCGAAGTCGGTCAACCGCATTTCGTTGACCCAAACGACCACATCTTTGGTGGCATTCGAATTATTTCTCACCCCTATCATCATGGTACGCACATCGCTCAACGAGGGATTTCCCACAACCGTTACCTTGTTTTGCGGTTTGTCGGGATCATAAATCGAATAGCGAGTCTGAAAAGTCACCCCCGAATTATCCATTCGTTTCTCGGCGTTACGTTCCAACTTCAAATCGGTAAACAAGGAGAGCGGGAAATCGAGCATATTGGACTCGGGCCACACCGCCTCTTGATCCTGTGCGTTGTAGGTGCTGTAATTGCCCGGCTCGGTCAACGACACGGGTATCTCATATTCATAGTAATTCGATTTGCTGTCGGAACCCAGACGCAAAAATACCGAGATGTCGCCGTCCCTCAAATTGGTATTGTCGTCGATAAGGCTCTCGGCGTGGATAAACATCTGCAAACGTTTGTAGGTGCGCATGTCCATACCGCTATTTTTATACACGGCACGCGATTCGCCCGTGGGCAACCCGGTAACTTTCAACGACATGGCCTGTTCGTTAAGCTGGGTAATCTGCGACTGTCCCGGGTCGATGATACGAGTGACCCCCGGAGGCAGCACATAGTTTACCGGCACTTGCCCGGCATTCTCCTCGATGTTGACAACCGACACATCGAGATTGCCCTGCGCCGGAGCGTCGGAAACCGTATTCAGCGAATAGTCATACGTGCGCCATTCGCCCCGGACCAGTTCCAAGGTGGCAAACCGCAAATGAGTCTCGCACTCGAAGCCGGTCATGAACATACGGATAAACCGTATGGTCTTGAAATCCTGTATCGAGCCCACTTTCTTCTGTGGATTGGCCAAAGGGACTTTGAACTGATACCACACGGCTCTACCCTCCTCGCCGTTACGGAGAGTCACCGTTGTCTCGCGCATGTCGGTAATGTAGTTTTTCCCTACCACCAGACTGTCGGGGCACAACGATATACGATATTGGTAATAACGTTCATACTCGTTCAACGTATTGTCTTGGTTGATGTCTTCCACATCGGGGACACTTTTGGCCGACTGGTAATAGGAGTCATCAACCTCTTCGGTCGAACGGGAGTTTCCCTCGGTACCATTGTAACGTTTGTAACGGTCGAGAATGGAAGTTTGGGCATCGTCATAATCGTGACCACGATAGAAATGGTAGTTATCGCCGGCCGGGTCGTTGAAGGGCGAAAACTGATCTTGGCGCATGGCCTCTACTACCGCCGGAGAAAGTTTGGATTCCAATTTGGCTAAATAATCCTTATACGAAGGGAATCCATACTCCTCATCGTTGGAGAGGCCGTCGAGGCCCACATCTTGCATGGCCCGGGCACCGCTGGTGTTGTCGAATGCGTAGGTGAGAGATTGCCGTTTGGAAACTTTTCCCCAAACCGTAGTTGCTATTTGTGTCGTATCCCCGTCGATGGGCAGCCCGTTTTCAAAAGATTTCATTCCGTCTTTGAGAATATCCTCCGACACTTCTCCCAAATTGAAATATAATTCACCACCTTTATGATTTGTTTGGGTCTCGTCCAAGAAGGGGTCCATCAACCAGAACTGTATGTACTCGATATTGGAAGACTCGAAATCGGTGTAATCCATCTTGCGCATGATCCCGCCCCACCGTTTTTCAGGATGCAGCAAAAGGCCTTGCGCGTCGATATTATCGGCATCGAGATTATAAGGGCCTCTCTCTTGCGGATAGAACGACAGGTTGAGGGTTTGCAAAGTGGTAGATTCACCGTAATTGATCTCCTTGTTGGGGAAAATCTCACGTATGCTCACCTCCCTCACATAGGGATTGGAGAGTTGGTCCAAATCATTTTTCAAGTGAGAGGGTATGAGCGTAGAATTTTTCTGCGTAAACATTCGGTCGATATAGTACCACGAAAGCAATGCCCGGTTTTGACCGTAACGGACATCGTTGGAATAACGGGCTTCGGGGAAAAGGGCATCGGAAGAAGTATCGTAAGGAGTAGAAGCCAATGTCCACGAATAAGGGGACTTCAAATCGAGCCCCGTCTGTGTCGATTCAAAATCGTCGATATACGACGTGCCCTGCGAACTGCCGTTTTTGGATTTATGCGGTACCAACTGGGCAAACTCGGCCGTAAGAGCAAGCGTAGAGGGGGCTGTCGCGTTGACCGTTGGAATCTTGTTCAACCAATTGGTCAACCACAGGAAATCGGTATTGTACGACAGGTTCACTCCCCACAGGGTATTGTTCAACACCTCGTCGCCCATGCTCACTTTCTCGGTCAAGGGTTTTTCAGAGAGGTGCATGATGGTTGCCCCAATGTTGAAATCTTTCGAAAAGGCATAGTTCAAATCGAGTCCCAACATGGTTTTCCGCTGCATGTTGAACATCGACTGGTTCTCAAGCGACACGCTAATGGGAGTCCCCGATTCGATAATGCTTTGGTTCAATATGGTCACGACACCCATCGCATAGTCAACGATATAATCGGAGTTCTCGACCAATGTCATCCCTCCGGCGGTAACGACTACCGACCCGCGGGGAACGTTCATGGCGTTCAAACTTATCTCGGCCCCCGAAGAGGCTTTATACTCACCGGTCATGATAAACTTGTTTTTCTCGGAGACTTGCTGGGCAATCGTCAACGTCGAGTCGTACAGTTCCTGATAGACATATTTCTCGGCTATGGCCGTATTCCCTATCGCTTCGGCCAGATGGCTGCCGAAAGGTTCTATCACCGGGAAGATAATCCGCCCGTTGGACGATTGGATCGTATAACCCTCTATGTAATCGAATATACCGTCGGAATACTCGGTTTCATTAGCATCCAACCGGTCGAGGTTCATCACCTGCAACAGGGTTTTATTGGCGATATTTCCCTCGGTAATATTGTTGACGGCCACACCGGTCGAATCGTTTTGATATTTGATATAAAGCCGGAACTTATCTTTCTGCACCTGATAGGCCCCGAGCGAATAGACATTTTTCATCATCAAGTCCCAAATGGGTAATGACGTCGATATGGTAGAACCTTTCAGCATCTTCAAGAAGAGGCATTGGTCGGTATCGGACACATCGCCCGAGAATTCTCCTACTTGATAAACCTGCCCGTTATAAGTATATTCATAAGCGACAGCAATCATCTCGTCGGCATTCAACTTGCTTTTCAACGAGATATATCCCAACTGGGCGTTTAAGGTATATTCCGAAGAGGAGAGTTTGCGGGCGCTCTCTATCTTCACATAGTCCTGCCCGCCCTCGATTCCATAAGCCGACAACGGTTCCAAAGCCTGTGTGACCAAATTGATGTTGCGAGCATCGGGGTAGGCATTTTTAATCTCAGCATAGAGCGAGTTGGAGTTGTTCATCGGGTTGGCCTGGGCCGTAGCCGCAATCCAGTGTTCGTTGCCGATATGCACGTTTTCGGCCAAATCCATAAATCCCACGATATTACGCGACTCCTCATAACTGCCCTGCTTGTTGGTCACCCAGACCTCTATGCGGTTTATGCTCACACCCGATGAAACATAAGGCAATTTAGAGGCGAACTTGTCGTAATTGTCCCTAAAAAAATGGGCCAAAAAGAAGTGCCGGTTCTCGTCATAGGCGTCGGCCCGAATCTCAAACGGGGTGGTCTGTGCGCCACCGCTGGCGTTGACGGTTTTCGACTCGGACTGTTGTTGCGAAACCAAAGCGGTAGCGGTGAGTTTTCCAAACTGCATGGTAGTTTTCACGCCAAACAAAGCCGTGCTTCCCCGTATCAACGACGAGCCGGTGGTCATGCTCACATTACCGGCTTCGATGTTCTTGATAATCTCGTCTTCTTTCCCCTGATATTGCAATTTAAGGTTTTTCGAATCGAAGTCGAAAGTCGCATCGGTATTGTAGTTCATGTTGAACGACATCTTGTCTCCCACTTTGGCCGTTACCGAGGCCTGTATCTTTTCGTCGAAATCGAAATAGGTCTTTTTGCGGGAACTCATCGGCAAGGCGGGATTGTCGAGCTTGTTGTATTTCAACCCCATATTCAGCTCGATAGACCCTTGTGTCTTCAACTGTACGCCACCGGGGCCGAATACCTTTTCCAAAGGCCCGAGCGAAAAATTCATATCGAGGAAATTAAACTCCGACTGGCTGTTCTCGGCAAAATTCTGCGCATTGCGTTCCCGGTAATATTGTTGCATGGACTTGCGCAGGGTGTAGTCGTTATACTCGGCCGCCGTCAACATGAAAGGGGTACACACATCGACCCCGGCTACTCGGGTATGAATCACATAACAATTGGTTTCGGGATCATACTCCACCTCGGTTTTCAGGTTGGAGGGATTTTTCAAATCGACCGGGGCTTTTTGGTCTATCTCATCATACGATTCGGGGGCAGTCTTGGCTACCGGATAGCGCACAGCCTCGGCTTCGGAGGCCTGCGACTGCGCTTGCCCCGATTCCTGCACGGCAGGTGCTGGTCTCGATGGGTCTTGCGAATCGGGAGCCTGCATAGCCGCAAAAGCGGAATAGACTCCTAATCCGCTTATCGTTAATGCCACTATCGTTCCAATCCTTATCCGTCTTCTCATTCGATACTCTTGTACAAATTCCCGATTCCCTCCCCCTTCAAAGAGGAAACGAAGTTGGTATCAGAGCATTTTCAGAGCCTGTTTAATAACCTCCTCGACACGTAACGAAGGGGTTTCGCGCAATAGTTTCTGAACTGCCTTTTGCGACTGAGGCTGTGAAAATCCAAGCATCACCAACGCGGCCACTGCCTCCTCGTAAATCTCCGAAGCAGCGGGCGTGCTTATTACTAACGGATTGTCGGTAGGTTTTATTTTATCTTTCAAGTCAACAATTACACGTTGGGCGGTTTTGGCACCTATTCCTTTCACCGATTTGAGCAGTCCCAAGTTTTCCGACGCAATCGCCTGCTCCAATTCGGTGGGATTCAACGACGACAAAATCATGCGCGCGGTGTTGGGGCCCACGCCCGACACCGAAATGAGCGACACAAACAACTCTCGCTCATGCCGGTCGCCGAAACCATAGAGTTGATAGGCATCTTCACGAATGGCTTCGTAAACATAGAGCCGTGTCGATTTCCCTTTCGACAGGCTCGAATAGGTATTCAACGAAATATTGAGCAAATAGCCTATCCCCATACACTCCACAACCGCTGTGGCAGGGGTAAGTTCGACCACCTCGCCCGTAATATATTCTATCATAATTGTCTTCTTTTTTGTATGTTTGTCCTGCAAACTTAACAATTTATCGGGAATCGGGGAAATATCACCATCGCAAAACTGCCCTGCGGTCTCAGGGAGTGCCTCCATCATTCTCCTCGGGACTAAAATCCAGACGTTTCACAACGTCAAAACGGACAAGAAATTTGTTAATATTTGAATATATCCTTTTCTTTATTGTATTTTTTCTACTTTTGTAATGGAAAAAGACCGGCTGCCCTCCGCCTAACCTACAAAACGACCGACGGAAACATGGGCTGTTATACAAAAAATGAATTTATCAC
The DNA here is from genome assembly GCA_944320995.1 of uncultured Barnesiella sp. Lineage (GTDB taxonomy): Bacteria > Bacteroidota > Bacteroidia > Bacteroidales > Barnesiellaceae > Barnesiella. The sequence continues at coordinate 10,821 of CALUJQ010000034.1, forward strand.
CATTCGTGCAATGAAAAAAATAGCATTCTTCACTTTCTGCGCTATCGCGCTATCTACGCTTACGGCAGGCGCTTTCACTTTGGAAGATATTACATCGGGGAAATTCCAGTCCAAAGACGTTGCGGAATCGTATCCATCGGCCGACGGCATACATTACTATATGGCTACAAACGAAAATACCCGCATCGTAAAATGCGAGTACCGCACCGGCCACGAGGTCGATACCCTCTTCGATGTCAAGACCGCCCGGGAATGTTCCTTAAAACGGTTCGACGGATTTTCGCTCAGTCCCGACGAGAAACATCTGTTGATTTATGCCGACTCCGAACCGATTTATCGCCGCTCGTTCAAGGCGACCTACTATACCTTCGAGATACGCCGCAATCTGTTGAAGCCACTCTCCGAAGGCGGGAAACAACAAGTTGCCGTATATTCGCCCAACGGACGCATGGTGGCCTTTGTGAGAGATAACAATATCTTTATCAAGAAGCTCGACTACGGCACCGAAGTAGCCGTGACCCGCGACGGCGAGCGGAACAAGATTATCAACGGCGTACCCGACTGGGTATATGAAGAGGAGTTTGCCATGACCTCGACACTGCAATGGTCGCCCGACGATGCCACGCTGGCTTTCGTAAAATTCGACGAGAGCCAAGTGCCCGAATACTCCTTCTCGCTTTACGAAGGTTATTGCCCCTCCTATCCCGAATATAAGCTCTATCCGGGTAGGTTCACCTACAAATATCCGGTGGCCGGCGAGCCCAATTCGAGAGTATCGGTACACTCCTATACGGTTGAAACCCGTGCCCTCAAAACAATGAATCTGCCCCTCTCGGCAGAGGATTATATTCCCCGGATCCAATTTACGCCCGACCCTGACAAGCTAGCGGTCATCGCATTGAACCGCACGCAAAACGAAATGGACATCTACACGGTCAATCCCAAATCGGGAGTCGCCAAACTGCTGTTGCGCGAAACCGACAAGGCTTGGATCAACGAGTCTGTTCTGGACAATATCGCTTTTTATCCCGAATTTTTCATATTGGCCAGTTGCCGCAGCGGCTACCAGCACCTCTACCGCTACAACTATAACGGAGTTTTGGCCAAGCAGATTACGCGGGGCGACTGGAATGTCACTTCTTTTCTGGGCTACGATGCCAAAAACGGAGTTTATTTCTACGAGTCGAACCAAGAAGGGCCTCTTTACAATGCAGTTTACAAAATAACCGAGAAGGGTGTCGAAAGCAAACTTTCGGAAAAAACCGGCACAAACAGAGCCGAGATCAATCCTTCATGCAGTTATTTTATCAACCGGTACAGCAACCATAACGAACCGCTCACCGTAACCGTGTGCGACGCCCGGGGGAAAACATTGCGGACACTCGAAGATAACGCCGCTCTCAAAACGTGGATAGCCCAATGCGATTTACCCCAAAAAGAGTTTTTCACCTGTCCTAACAAAGTTGGAGACCAAATGAACGGCTATATCTTGAAACCGTCGAATTTCGACCCGTCGAAACGTTATCCGGTAGTCATGTCGCAATACAGTGGTCCCGGGTCACAATCGGTATTGGACAGTTGGAAAATAGATTGGGAATATTATCTGGCCAACCAAGGATTTATCGTCGCATGTGTCGATGGACGGGGAACCGGCGGACGCAGCCGAGCCTACGAAACAGCCGTTTACATGCAATTGGGAAAATTTGAAACCGAAGATCAGGTGTCCGGCGCCGAATACATGCGTACCCTTCCCTATGTGGACGGCAACCGCATAGGGATATACGGGTGGAGTTATGGAGGTTACGAAACCCTTATGGCCCTGTCGACAGGCGGAGGAATCTATCGCGCAGGAGTCGCCATCGCTCCAGTAACCGACTGGCGATACTACGACACCATTTACTCCGAACGTTTCATGCGTACCCCCAAAGAAAACAGCGATGGATACAAACAATCGGCCCCCATTACTCATGCCGCGAATTTGAAAGGTAGCCTGTTGCTCGTCTCGGGAACAGCCGACGATAATGTCCACTTCCTCAATACGCTACAATATTCGGCTGCCCTCGTTGAAGCCGGTATTCAATTCGATACCCAAATATATACCAACCAAGATCATCACATACGAGGGTGTAATATCAGACTTCATCTTTTTACCAAAGTGTGTGATTTCTTTACCGCCAAATTGAAATAATCTATAACACGACTCCCCCATGAACAAGAGAAAAAGTTACCAAATAAGTTGGTCTACCATCTACTCCTTAGGACTGCTGCCGGCAATCCTTGTGTGGGGATTGGCACCATCGTTCGAGGAAAATATCATCATCTTCACCTCGATTCTCGTAGGTATTGTATGGGTTATAATTTCCCGGTTTTACATCAACTATCCAAAAGGTTGTGGGATCATAGGCTGGGCAACAGGCTGGGCCATGATATTCAGTGGTGGAGTGCAAACGATTCTACTTCTGTTCAAATATCATGATATGCCTATTGTACTATCTTTTGCACCTTGTATAGGTGCTATATTATATCTGTTTGAGTATCGTAATATAAGACCTTTGTTCTGTTTCCAATGTGTTCTGAAACGGGGAGGAATCAGGGAACGTCACCTATTGGGAGATTTCAGCCGTTATGAAATCCACTATGTCGTGCGATTGACACTAATAGGTGCAGCGTTGGTATCGCTCCTCACATGGACACTCTTTTTTGTCGGGATAGAACGGCAAAGCCCGGCCGGGAAATATTTTTACTTTTATTTCCCGTTTGGATTAAGTATCGCCATTATTATTTTCGAAGTTATTCGTCGAGCTTTAATTCAATATCTTATAGAAAAACATGAAAAAAAAATCAAACGCATCCGTTTCACCAATAATAAAAACGAAGGTCATATGGAATATTTCTTTACTGTCATTCGTATTATGGTTATCAGTGATGGGAAAATTTATTTAATTTACAACGACGGCGACAAAAACGAAATTAATAGTGGAAAAGGATTCGATGTTCCTATACATCGCTATACCGACCACAGTTCGACACGAGAAGATGAGAGATCTCTCGCCCGAAAGATCATACAAAAAGAACTCGATATCGAGAATCCCGATTTGCGACACATGACCACAACCATCGTCGAAGATACATATGGTCAATCTGGACAATACATTCTATTTATTCCAAATGAAGACCAAAACAAGTTAAATCGATACAACGGAAGGTGGTACACCATAGAAGAGATTACCCGTCTCTTCCACAGCAACAAACTCTATCCTCTTTTCAAAGAGAGCTATGCCCGTTTTTATACGATTGTCAATACAGCTCGTACCTATCACAGCAATGGAAAAAGAAGATACCCGATACGCGGATACAAACCTGCCTTTTCGCTGCAAGGAGTCGAGTTGTTAGACATTGAATTCGACGATCCTGTCTGGCTTTATGTAAGCCGCTACAACGACGATCATATTTTATACCGCATAGACAAATGGATTCAGAGATTGATAGCCCGAAGCAAATCTTCTTCAAACTGTTGCGATGCTTGATTTAATTACGATATTAGGCCCCACCGCATCGGGGAAAACCACGCTGGCCGTAGCTTTGGCCGCTCATCTCGACACCGAAATCATCAGTGCCGACTCCCGACAGATATATCGCTCCATGGATATCGGAACCGGCAAAGATTTATCGGAATATACCTTCGAAGGGAAACCCATCGCCTATCATTTGATTGACATCTGCCCTCCCGGATACAAATACAACTTGTTTGAATATATCCGCGATTACAATGCCGTCTATGCCGATATGGTCGGCCGGGGGAAAACCCCTATCCTCTGCGGTGGAACCGGATTATATTTGGAAGCCGTACTCAAAGGATATTCCCTGCCTCCCGTACCCGAGAACAAAACGCTGCGCGAAAGTCTTGCCGACAAATCGCTTCCCGAGTTGGAGGAGATTCTCAAAGGTTATAAGACACTACATAACCAAACCGATACGGATACCTGCAAACGGGCTATCCGAGCCATCGAAATAGCCGAATATTATTCCCGGCAAGAGCCCGAAAAACTTATTCCCAATCCTGTTAAAAACGCCTTGATTATCGGGGTGAACATCGATCGAGAAAGCCGCCGGGCCAAAATCTCGCAACGGCTGCGGGATCGGCTCGACCAAGGTATGGTCGCCGAAGTACAAGGCCTACTCGACCAAGGTATCGATCCCGAATCGCTCATTTATTACGGATTGGAGTACAAATACATCACCGAATATCTCATCGGCCGCACCACATACGACCAAATGGTCTCGCTGCTCGAGATTGCCATACACCAGTTTGCCAAACGGCAAATGACATGGTTCCGCGGTATGGAACGCCGCGGATTTTCTATCTTCTGGCTCGATGCCACTCTTCCTCTCGACGAAAAGATAACCCGTATCGACGAGGAAATAGACCGGCGGTCTTCGGAAAAAACGAATTAATCCCATACTCCTACCTACCGCTTCTTCTCTTTACACCAGTTTCGAAATGACAAGGCGGGAGATCGGTTGCATATCTCGAATTATTTTACGAATATTGTAACACACAACATAAACCGACTATAAAAGGACGAATATCTAATCTTGCTTATCGCCGAAGGAGATTCAATCGGCACAAGGAGAGCGCTATCTCAATTTGTATCCGAAACGACTGTCGAACAAATACCCCAATATAAGACTATTGCCAAACCATATTGTTAACCTCACAAATAGATCGCTTATGATAGACTACCCGAAAGAACACGAACTACTCATTCAACGTCTTAAAGAAAATCCCAACGACATGGAGGCCCGGGCCGACCTGCTCCGCTGCAACTGCTTGTGGGCCGAAGAAAATATAAAAGAGAACGGCCCTTCTTGGAAAAATGCCGCCTTGGCAAACGAAGTTCTCGAATATGCACCTTTATTGCTCGAAATGCGCCAGATGAACATATTCGACCTCGTTCATACCGTATGCGACAGAATAAAAGACACTCTGTTCAAACACCCTCGGTTGACGGTAAAAGTGCTTAAATTAAACCGGTCGGCACTCTATTATATCGAAAATGAAACCGGTCACGAACTGGGTATTACCGAAGATGTACAACACGAAATCAGCAAGTTGGAAACCAATATCTGGTATGCCGACCGAGGCGAATTCGACAAAATCCAAAACGATGGGTTCTTGAAACAAGACCCCGTAGAGTGGACAGTCCGTTGGGAAGAGGTTATCGACAAAGCTGAAGAAAAAGTTTATTACCAATTAAAAGAACAACCCCGCGGTATGGGATTCTGTTTCAGCTACTGGTCTGCTTTGGCCACCGTGCTGGCTACCGATTATGGCATAGAATGGAGCAGCCCGCACAAGATGAATCCTCGGGTGCGCTTCGACTAATCCGTACGAAAAACAGGCAAAAATTATACTCGTAATATGACAAAAGGAACGCCAACAACGGTGTTCCTCTTGTCTTTTTGCGATATGAAGTGTTTTAGAAATCAAATTTATATCCCAACGAGAGCATAAACAGCGTGTTTTTAGCATCGCCTTGATCATAAACTTTGGTCAACCCGAAATTGTAACGGGCGTCGATCGTCATACCGAAATCGAACTCATAGCCCAAACCCACGGCCAATGCGAAGTCAAAAGTCTTAGCTTTATTGTCATACCCATATTTTTCCAAGTCTTTGGAGGAGACCTCTTCTCCGCCCAGTTTTACCTTATACTCGTCATCGACACAAAAACCGAACTGCGGTCCTACCTGCACATTCAATCCACGCCACGGATAGACCTTCAACAGCACCGGAATGTCGAGATAGTGCGACGTATAACTCGACTCCAATGTTTTTGTCAGAACAGGTACATCGTCAAATGCCGTTCCCTGCATCGAATAGAGGAACTCGGGTTGGATAGCGAACAAACTGTTAATGCGGTAATTGGCAAAAACACCTACATTAACCCCGGCTTTGTAGTTCGTCCTGTCGCCAGTCAAAGAGCTAAGGTTAAGCCCGACTTTCGAGCCCATCGACAATTGGGCGAAAGCTCCACCCATACACATTACGGCAGCCAAAAGCGCCAATAGCATTTTTTTCATCATCTCTTCTTTTTTTGTTATACCCGGTTTTCCAATAGGTATTTTTCATATTCATTCTGCGTGGAAAACCTTGGCAGCACCCCTTTCAGGAATACCAACCGACCGCATCGAATTGAAAACAAATATACAAAACTAATGATGTTTCCCCAAAATATCTTATACTATTTTTTAACACACGACACCACAAAATGACACACATCTTTACGACCTCCGTCAAGAGAAGGAACAGCATTCCGCTCGTCAAAAAATCATAATACGATTATATCAACATGCCATAAAAAGACACAGCATAACCATTTCCTTTGCAGCAAACTAAAAAGACAAAAAACTATGGCAAAAAACAGGTACGAGACCCTATCATCGGGACGAAGCAAGATTCCGACACACTCCGACGAAATAGAACGGTCGCATTATCCCATACTCTTACAGGCTCAAAAAGCTTGGGAGGAAATCGACCATTTCAGGCACAAACGTAAACGGAACCGCGATTATACCTACGGGAAACAGTGGAGCGACTTGATAAAACTCCCCGACGGAAGAGTCCTGAGTGAAGAAGAGTATATCCGGGAACAAGGGAAAGTCCCCTTGAAAAACAACCTCATCAGGCAAATGGTCAAAGCCGTCTTGGGGCAATTCCGCAACAATCAAACGCAACCCGTCTGCATTGCCCGTGATCGGCAAGAACAAAGTTTGGGCGAACTGATGAGCGCGGCCGTGCAGTATGCCTACCAGCACAACCGGTTACAGGAGCTCGACAGCCGCACGTTGGAAGAGTTCCTCATCTCGGGTATCTGTGTTCAGAGAATAGGATATGGCTACCGAAGAGGAAAAACCGACGTGTGGATCGACGAGATAAATCCAAACCGTATATTTTTCAACGCCATGGAAGACAGTCGCCATTGGGACTGTACGCTTATCGGCGAACTGCACGACATGACCATGGCCGAAGTCATATCGAGATTCTCTTTCGGATCCCGGGCCAGAGCCGTACAACTGCGCAATATTTATGGGGAAGCCGATAGCGAAAATATACAACACAACTTCGAGAATCTCACGGCAAAAACGGTCGATCGTCTCGATTTTTTCATGCCCTCTTCGCCCGATTTATGCCGCGTGATTGAGGTGTGGAAACTCGAAAGTGACGAAGTACTAAGTTGCCACGACTTCCGCTCAGGCGAATATTATCATATCCCTGTCACAGAGTCCGAGAACATCGAGAAAGAAAATCAAGAGCGATTGCGCGATGCCCGTTCGAAAGGACTGGACGAAAATGCCGTACCGCTCATTGAGACAGAATGGAGCGTCATTCAAACTTGGCATTACCATTTCTTCTCTCCCTTGGGCGATCTCTTGGACGAAGGAGAGACTCCATACTGGCATGGAGAACACCCGTATGTATTCAAACTATATCCGCTCATCGACGGCGAGGTCCATGCTTTTGTCGAAGATGTGATCGACCAACAACGCTATATCAACCGGCTCATCACAATGATAGACTTCATCATGGGATCGAGTGCAAAAGGGGTATTGCTATTCCCCGAGGACCAAATTCCCGATGGCATGACTATCGAAGACATCGCCGACGAATGGACCAAATACAACGGAATCATTCTGTTCCGTCCCCGACCCGGCTCCCCGATGCCGCAACAAATCGCAGTCAATGCCACACAAGTGGGAGCTTACGAAATGCTCTCGCTGCAAATGAGACTGTTCGAAGACATCTCGGGAGTACACGGAGCCATGCAAGGGAAATCGGCACCTTCGGGGACTCCGGCATCGCTATACTCCCAACAGATACAATACTCCTCGACCAATCTGCTCGACCTTTTCGAGTCGTTCAAAACATTCCGGGAAGACCGAGATATAAAAATCATGAAAATAATTCAGCAATTCTACACCGACACCCGTTATAAGGACATCGTCGGGAACAGTTGCGGGAAAGACGCATCGACCTACACGCCCGAGGAGGTTCGTAATACCGAATTCGACCTCTCCATTGCCGAGACGCTCTCGACTCCGGCCCTCCGAATGGCCTCCAACGAATTTCTCATGGAACTGTTCAGAGGAGGGAAAATATCCCTCGAAATGTTACTGCAAAACGGGGCTTTCCCCTTTGCCGACAAGCTGTTGCAAGCGATTCATCAAAGTCAAGTCGAAACGGTATCGGCAAACGGAGAGATTCAAATATAACACGCCACACGCCGGTAGGATACTTAACCTAAGGGCCTGTTTCGAAGTGTATATCCCGAAACAGGCCTTCTCTATCATTAACCCTCCTCTCTTTCACTTTTAGCGGGAGTGTTCGAGTGGATTAAAAAATTTAAAAACGTCCGGATTCACCAATAATATACCCTCCACAAAAAAAACATTCTTTGATAATAAATTGTATATTTGTAAAATATGGGAGGCGGCTCGGCATAGTCAAACTTGAAAATCCCGTTTTCGTTTGCCTCTGCTCTCTCCTCTCGTTATACTTTTACATTATGCTTCAATAGAATTGATCATGGAAAAGATCCGCACAGCCATCATCGGAGCCGGATATAGGGGAAGATATTTAATATCGCTCCTGCAAAACATCGACTCGTTCGACATTATCGCCGTCAGCGACATATCGCCCAAACTACCCGAAACAATTGCCCAATTATTTCAAGGGAAAAGTTTACCCAAAACCTATCATTCGGGAATAGGCGACTATCTCAGAATGCTGGACGAGGACAAACCCGACCTCGTAGTCATCGCCTCCCCTTGGCATCTCCACAAAGTACAAGCCATCGATGCCCTGCGCGCCGGTTGCCATGTCGCCATAGAGGTAAAAGGGGCACTGGATGCCGATGAATATCCCGATATTATCCGGCAAAGCCGACAAAGCGGTAAAGAAGTGTTTCCGCTCGAAAATACGCTTTTCATGAACGATATTTTAGCCATAAACAATATGGTACATGCGGGAGTATTCGGTCAATTGGTCTTCCTACAAGGAGGGTACAGGCATGACCTCACCTATATCCTTGTCGATAACGAGGGAAATTTCGGGCCCCGAAACGGCTCGGAATCGGAATGGCGATCCCGGTATTACGAAACCGAGAACGGCGATTTATACCCGACTCATGGATTGGCCCCCCTTTGCATGTTTCTCGACATCAACCGTACCGACCACATAAACAGCATTGCCTCTTTTTCCACGGCACCGGGAGTCGGATTGCGGGAGTGTATTGCCAAACGGAGCCTCGAGAAAAACCGCGACATGTCTCGCGACTTCCGAATGGGCGATGTCATCACTTCGATTCTGAGGACCGATTCAGGGGCACAAATCAACCTGCTGCACGACACCACACTACCCCGCCCCCGCTCGCTCAACTACGAAGTGCAAGGGACAAAAGGTATCTGGAATGCCGAGAAAAAGGCAATCTATATCGACGGGATAAGCCCCGCCGAAGAATGGGAACCCGAAGATAAATACATACAGCAATACAAACATCGGTTTTGGCAACGATGGGAATCGGAAGCGCTCCTCCATGACGGCCATCATCAAGGCATGGACTACATCATGCTGAAAGTATTGGGAGAGGCTTTATTGGGCCGGGAAACTTATCCTGCCACCTTGGCCGATATGGCTACTTGGGCTGCGGTTTCGCCCTACTCCAAAGAATCGATCAAACAAAACCGCTCCATACCATTCCCCCGTTATTAAACCAATATCGTTATCCCATAAAACAGGGAAAGCCGCTTCGTTGTCACGACACGGCTTTTTCCTGTTTTTCATATCAAGTTGGTCTCTATAACAAACTCCATGCAACGGTCAACCCGGCCATCACGATAGAAACCATGCTCATCAGTTTGATCAAGATATTCAAACTCGGGCCCGATGTATCTTTGAAAGGGTCGCCCACGGTATCGCCTACCACGGTAGCTTTATGAACATCGCTATGCTTGCCGCCGAAGTTGCCCTCCTCGACATATTTCTTGGCATTGTCCCAAGCACCTCCGGCATTGGCCATAAAGATAGCCAATACAAAACCGGCACTCAACCCGCCGATAAGCAACCCTACGACACCCGATACGCCGAATATCAATCCCGTCACAATGGGGACGATAATAGCCAACAGCGACGGGAAAACCATCTCACGCTGTGCTCCTTGGGTAGAAATAGCCACGCAACGTTCGTAGTCGGGTTCGGCCTCACCGGTAAGAATTCCCTTGATCTCCCGGAACTGACGACGAACCTCCTCGACCATGTGGGCGGCAGCGCGTCCCACGGCATTCATGGTCAATCCGCAGAAGAGGAATGCCATCATCGAGCCGATAAACATACCCGAGAGGACTTTGGGATTCATCAAAGTAATATCGTAATACCGCATAAAATCGGTAAAGGAAGCTTCGCTAATCATTACAGAAGTCCCGTCGGCAAATTCGAGGACCGTCTCTCCGATACGGGTCAATCCGATACGAATCTCTTCCATATACGAAGCCAACAAGGCCAATCCCGTAAGGGCAGCCGAACCTATTGCAAAGCCTTTACCGGTGGCAGCCGTTGTATTTCCCAGTGAGTCGAGGGCATCGGTTCTCTTACGGACCTCTTCGCCCAAACCGCTCATCTCGGCATTTCCACCGGCGTTGTCGGCAATGGGGCCATAGGCATCGGTAGCCAACGTAATACCCAGTGTCGAGAGCATGCCAACGGCCGCGATACCGATACCGTACAAACCAAGGGTCACATTGGACAAATCGAATCCCGAAGCGAACAGGTAAGAGAGAATGATACCGGCAACCACGGCAATCACGGGAATAGCGGTCGAGATCATTCCCAAACCGATACCCGAGATAATAACTGTCGCGGGACCGGTCTTACCACTCTCCGACAAACGTTGTGTGGGACGATAGGATTGAGAGGTATAATATTCGGTACTACGGCCTATAATGATACCGACCAGCAACCCGACAACGACCGAGCCGCCTATCAACGCCCAATTCTCGAGTTTCAACGCCCACAAAATGAAGAAAGTGGCAATCACGATGAGAATCGAACTCAGGTTCGTACCAAAGGCAAGAGACTTCAACAAATCTTTCATCGTGGCGTCTTCCCGGGTACGTACCGAGAATATACCGATTATCGAGAGGATAATACCCACGGCTGCAATAAGCATGGGAGCAATCACGGCCTTCATCTGCATATCGGTTTCGCCGGCACCCATAAAGGCGGCAGCACCCAAAGCCGAGGTAGCCAATATCGAACCGCAATACGACTCATACAAGTCGGCACCCATACCGGCCACATCGCCCACATTGTCGCCTACATTGTCGGCAATCGTCGCAGGGTTGCGGGGGTCGTCTTCGGGAATGCCGGCTTCGACTTTGCCCACAAGGTCGGCGCCCACATCGGCTGCTTTGGTATAAATACCACCGCCCACACGAGCAAACAGGGCCTGCGTAGAGGCTCCCATACCGAAGGTAAGCATCGTAGTCGTAATGACACAAAGTTTATGTGTGGGAGTTATGGCATCGGCCGGAATCACCGCATTGAGAAGGATATACCAGAATGAAATATCGAGAAGACCCAATCCCACAACGACAAGGCCCATAACCGCCCCGCTGCGGAACGCAATTTGCAAACCGCTGTTCAACGAAGTGCGGGCGGCATTGGCCGTACGGGCCGAAGCGTAAGTGGCCGTCTTCATACCCAAATATCCCGATAATCCGGAAAAAAATCCGCCGGTAAGGAATGCTATCGGAACCCACTCGTTCTGAACTCCGAAACCAAAAGCCATTATAGAAAACAATATAACCAATACCAAAAATACCAACCCTACGATTTTATATTGTTGGCGCAAATACGACATAGCCCCTCGTCGCACGTATAGAGCTATTTTTTTCATTTGAGGAGTTCCCTCGTCTGTTTTCATCAACTGCTTATAGAAGTACCAAGCGAAGAGCAACGCCAATACCGAAGAAATCGGCACCAGCCAAAATAATGCATTTGTCATAGCAAATTATCTAATTTGGTTAATATTTTAAATTGAGGTTAAAGGTAAGTTGGTTTAAATAAATAGCCAAATCTTTTTCTCTAATTTTTGTTTTCAATAACATAAAAAACCGTTATCAATACAATAAAATAATAGGGTTTTCACTCAAACATTTTAGGAATATTTCTTGGATATTACGATTAAAAAAAATATATTTGTTGAGGTTTCCTTTTTCCATCTTTACTACATTTATGAAAAATAATATCAAGTTCAATTCATTAGGCGGATTCCCCGATTTGGAATCGTTCAAAGACGAATCGGGGAAATATGGCTATCGAGAAAAAAAGACACAAAAGATTTTCATAGCCCCGCAATTCGATGCGGCTCATTCTTTTCACGAAGGGGTCGCCGTAGTAAAGATAGACCAAAAATACGGCTATATAGACCGGCATGGACTGATTGTGATCAAACTCGACTATGACTGGGCAAATGCTTTTTATAATGGCTTGGCAATGGTCGAGCGCAACGGCCGTTACGGCTACATAGACCAAGAAGGAAAAGAAGTCGTCCCCATTATATATGAACATATCGACAGTTTCCACGAAGGACTCGCACCGGTAAAACTGCATGATAAATGGGGATATGTGGATCGTTCGGGCAAAGTTGTCATTCCGCCCCGATACGACGATTCGTGGTGTTTCAACGAATCACTGGCTGCCGTGAGAGTCGATGAGAAATGGGGATTTATCGATAAAACAGGGCACATGCTTATTCCCCTGCAATACGATTATGCTTGGAATTTCAAAGAAGATGTCGCCGCCGTGAAACAAAACGGGAAATGGGGATTCATCGACAAAGCCGGGCAAGAATTCCTTCCCTTCTTGTATGACGAAGCCGACTCTTTCTCCAAAGGACTTGCCGCAGTAAAACTGGATACCCTTTGGGGGGTAATCGACAAAACCGGCACTTGGCAAAAAAACGAAGACTATCTGTAAAAACATAACTACCTTTTCATTTCCTTATCAAAAACCGAGCCAGCCTGCAACAATGCAGGCTGGCTCGGTTTTCTTGTTATTCCCGCCATTTTTCCTACCCACTCCTATCGGGACAAAACACCATACGCCTCTTCCCTTACAACACATTTTTCAATCCTGCCACGATTATACCGGCCGAGCAGTCGATATTTGCGACAAATATCACAAAAGCAGGAGACTATGTTAAATCTATTTTCAACAGCGCTTCCTCTTTTAGGAAGCTACTTGTATTCCCAAAAAGAGAATGATCAAGCACAACAGGCGTTACAAACGCGACAAAATCAGTACAACCAAGAGTTGACAAAACTGAACAATCTGTTCAATCGTTCCTATTACAGCAATATGCTCGACCGCTCCGACGTGAGAAGCCTACTCGGAAACCTGCGCGAACAGATGATGGAGACAACCGAAAACCTGAAAAACCAAGCAAGTATCTCGGGCGCTACCCCCGAAAGCATCACAGCGACACAAAAGGCCCAAAATCAGGCATACGGAAATGCCGTGAGCCAAATCGCCGGTTATGCGACCTCATGGAAAGAGAATGCTCTCCAAAACTACCTGTCGGCACGCGGTGCGTTGGAAGAGTTTTACCAACCGGTAAAATCCAATTACAGGAACAACATTCTCGGACAAACATTCTACAATTTCAATTCACTGAAAAATTTGTTCAACTAAAATTTTCGACATCATGAATCATACTTCATCAACAGGAGATTTACTCTCCTCATCATCAAGAACTCTGAGCGATTACATCGCCGAAGGGAAAAATTTCTTGGAAGCCTGCCGATTCCATATCGGCTCCTTGAAAAAAGAAAAAGGTGAAGGCTCTGCCCATGCTCACGAACAGATAGAGGCATTGACCGAACTATTGAATCTTTTGCAAAAGCCAGAAGATCAAATCGACACGCGGGTAACCGAAATATGGATTCCGGGAAACCCTTCCGAGAAAGAGAAACGGTACTACAACTATTTACTTTGGAAAATCTTTGTCTCCAACCGGAACAACTCCGCACAATCCTGTCCCTCCATAAACGAGGGCCGATTGTTAAAAGCCATTCAGGCCGGCCGAGACGAATTTGAAAACAAGCATCACATATTCAACCTGTTGATTTCTATCGGATTCCCTAAAAAACAGGCCTGCATATTGGCCAAATACCTCGGCAACAAATTTTCAAACTAACCCTAAAACCGTTATACAGACATGAGCAACTTGAAAGATAACCTACTAAACGAAGGTAACGGAATATACGGCTGGGATTTGGTTAATCCCTATTTACAAGAATTGTATGGAAAGAGAAACGATGAAGACTCGGACAAGGCTCCCTCGTTCATCGCACCCCTACCGGGTGAAAACCCAGTGACTCCACCCTTCAATGTCACACCTAAATACGAAACTCCCATACCGCTGAAACCCAACTACCCCGTCAATCCAGCCCCGAACACACCGGCCGAAGAGCCTCGCAAATTGAGGTCTCTGACCGAAGGGTTGAACTTGGCCGGAGAACGAATCTGGAACGACCTGAAATATTCGAAGGGTTACATACAAGACAAATTTGCCGACGACGAAATGTCGGACGCAGCCAGTTCAGCACTGAAACGCCTTCCCGAATATCAAGGGAGCAGCGAAACCGAGTTACAACAAAAGGAAGATTCACTACGGAACGAGTCGGAACAGAAACCTTCCGGACAATCGCCCATCGAATTAAAAGGATTACAAGAGTACCGACGTTTGCAAAACGAAGGACTCACGGCCGACGAAATAAACCGCCGCCTCTCCGAAACTGCCCAATGGGGAAACGAAGGCCGCCGTATCATGGAAGAGGCCAGAGCGACCAACAACGCATTCCCCGAGACCGAAGGTTGGGCCTCGATCGGCGAAATAGCCGGCAATATCGCACGGTTGGGTGTTCCCTTAGCGGCCGGAGCTATCGCCGCTCCACTCGGAGTAGCCGTCGGAGCAGCCAATGTCGCCTCGTCGGTAGCCGAAAGTCATGCGCAGGCTCAAATGGAGTTGGACAATTTTGAAGAAGAGACCGGACAAAAATTATCCAGCGGACAACGCCTCGGGTTCGTTGCCATTTGCATGGGTGCCGATCTGCTTTTCGACACCATACTGCAAAGCCGCTACCTCAAAAATTTGAAATCGGGAGCCAAAAAGCGGGCTTCGGACTATTTCAAAAAAAATATTCTTAAAAACGAAACCGCCCAGTCCGAGATAAAAAAACTCATGACCAACCTATCAAAAACCGACAAATCGGGACTTATCTCGGGAACACTCAACGACGCCCTCACGGGGGGAAGCGTCGAAGCCCTCAACTCGGTCGCCCACGATATGGCTACCACAATTTACAACGAACCCGAAAACTACCCCACTCTCGAATCGGTCTTGCAAAACGCCACCTCGAACATGCTGTCGGGAAGTGTGACCGGAGCCGTTGTGGGAGGTTCGGGACGGGCAATCAACCTGAGGAGACGGAATATCCGGCGGAAAAAACAAGAATCTACCGCCATCATCGACCAGCAAGGTATGGCTTGGGAGGTTCTCGACTACGACCCCCAATCCAAAATCGCCACAGTTCTCTCTCCTAACGGGAAAAATACTCTCGAAATCGAAGATGTCGAACCCGATATGATTCACTCATTCTCGGTAAAAGATTTCCATGAGAACAAACGTATCACAAAAGAGATAAACGAACCCGACCCATTTAAAAAATTTGCACCCGATCCTCACAAAGACAATGCATGGAACAGCATGTCCACACGGGGGAAATATCGAATGGTAAAAGACTTGGCCGAGCGTATGGGACTCGACAACGTGATCGTGTACGAACACGAATCGGACCTACCTACCTCATACATAGAGCAAAAACCAGGAAAAGATGTAAAAATAGGCGGATTTTTCAGTCTCAAAAATGGGAAAATCGGTATCGTTCTCGAAAACATACCCTCTTACGACAGAGTACAACATGTCCTATTACACGAAGCCGTAGGTCACCAAGGGCTTAATGCTTTGTTTGGTAACAATCACTACCTCAAAGATGAGTTTTTGATGAGAGTATACCAATCCATGCCAAACTCCCAAAAATTGCGGGGGAGTTCATGGGAAGCACGAAGGACAGATGCCGAAGAGTATTTAGCAGGCATCGCCAGCAAAGGTGTCTCCTCGTCTGCTTGGGTTCGGATTTCTGGAGAATTGAGAGAGATGCTCCGAATATTTTTCCCGGGATTAAGATTCTCTCAAAACGAACTACGCAACATAGTCATTCGCTCCCGAAATGCATTGAAAGAAGACGACACGATCAACGATATGGCCCAAAAATTACGACGACAATATGCCGACAAAGAAACGTTGGGAACTCCCCTCTCCGAATCGGAACCCGAAGCCTACCGCTATTTGTGGGAAAACGACCCCGAGTGGCAACGCTACAAACGATTCTACGACGAAGTGTACGGCAAAGAACCGGATACGGACGAATAATAAAAACCGGCCCCGCTTGTCTTACCTGACAAACGAGGCCGGTCAATTATCTAAACCAAATTACCATTCTCGATTATCCGTAGCAAATCTCGCCTTTTTCATTCCGATACTCGTCGAAGCTCTTGTTGTACTGAGTCATCGCCCGCAAGCTCATACCCATGCTCGAGAACCCGCCGTCGTGATAGAGGTTTTGCATCGTCACCTTCCGAGTCAAATCGGAGAACATCACGATACAATAATCGGCGCACTCGTCGGCATTGGCATTCCCCAGCGGCGACATACGGTTGGCAAAGTCCATCAACGACTCCATTCCTTTCACGCCGCTGCCGGCGGTAGTCATCGTGGGCGACTGCGAAATGGTGTTGATGCGCACATTTTTCTCCCGGCCGTAGATATACCCGAAACTACGGGCGATCGACTCCAACAGAGCCTTGGCATCGGCCATATCGTTATACCCAAACAACGTACGTTGAGCAGCAACATATGAGAGGGCCACGATCGACCCATATTCGTTAATGGCGTCCATTTTCTTGGCCACTTGTATCATCTTGTGGAACGACACGGCCGAAATGTCCAACGTCTTGGAGAGCATATCGTAATCCAAATCGTCATACGGACGTTTCTTCCGTACATTCGGCGACATACCGATAGAATGCAATACAAAATCTATTTTACCACCCAAAACCTCCATAGAGCGGGCAAAAACCTTTTCGAGATCTTCCACGCTGGTGGCATCGGCCGGAATAATTTCGGCATTCAGTTTTTCTCCCAAAGCGTTCACTTCTCCCATGCGCACAGCCATAGGCGTGTTTGAGAGCGTGATGATTGCACCTTCTTCTACGGCTTTTTCGGCCACTTTCCATGCAATAGACATGTCATTCAAGGCACCGAAAATAATACCTCTTTTTCCTTTCAATAAATTATAACTCATAATTTTTGTTTTGAGGCACATTCTTGCACAATTCGCACAGGAGTGTGCCGTTTTGCGGCTGCAAAGATAACCACTTTTTTTGAACTGCAAAACAAAGTCCTCCATTTTGTTAACTCGACATTGCAATTCCAAAGTACTCAAACGTCTCATATACAGCCCCTCCTCTGCAATCAACTGCAAATTCTTCAACCATTAAGGCTTTTACTCGAAAAACAGATTTCCATTCTTTCCTTACATTTCGATAAAAAAAAAGGCGGTATCTCAAATTTATCGTTATATTTGTATCGTGAATTAACTAAATAATAATTTTATATAATACACAAAACCATGAGTAAACCATATGTTGTAGGTATCGATATAGGTGGTACCAATACCGTATTCGGGATAGTCGATGCCCGCGGTTCTATTTTAGCAACCGGTTCCATCAAAACTCAGAAATATACCGAAATCAATGATTATGTAAATACGCTGTACGAAGAGTTGACCCGGCTATTGGTACAGGAAAATGTAAAGGATCAAATTGCCGGCATAGGCATAGGCGCACCCAACGGCAACTATTTTACCGGCAATATCGAGTTTGCCCCTAACCTTCCGTGGAAAGGCGTGGTACCTTTGGCACAAATGGTTCGTGAGAAATTCAATATTCCCGTGACCATCACCAACGATGCCAATGCCGCCGCTATCGGCGAAATGACCTACGGCGCAGCCCGCGGTGTAAAAGATTTTATCATGATTACCCTCGGAACAGGTGTAGGTAGCGGTATCGTCATCAACAGCCAGATGGTCTATGGCCACGACGGTTATGCCGGAGAACTGGGCCATGTGATCGTGCGCCGTGGCAATGGTCGCCTCTGCGGTTGCGGCAGGACCGGCTGCCTCGAAGCCTACGCCTCGGCTACGGGTGTGGCTCGTACGGCTCGTGAGTTCCTCGAAGTACGCAGTGACGAATCTACATTGCGACACCTCCCCATTCAAGAAATCACCTCGAAAGACGTTTATGATGCAGCCGTTTCGGGCGACAAACTTTCACAAGAGATTTTCGAATATACCGGAACGATTCTGGGCGAAGCCTTTGCCGACTTCGTGGCCTTCTCGAGCCCCCGCCTCATCGTCCTCTTCGGTGGATTGGCCAAATCGGGCGAACTCATTATGCGTCCTATCCGCGAAGCCATGGAGCGCAACCTGCTTCCTATCTATAAAGGGAAAGTCAAGATCGTTCTTTCGGAACTGAAAGAGAGCGATGCTGCCGTACTCGGCGCCAGCGCTTTGGGTTGGGAATCGAACTGATTTCCCTGAGAAACTTCATAAACAACGGGGGTTGCTTTTGTAAAAAGCAACCCCCGTTTGTATTTCTTCGATATTACCGTTCTCACCGTGCTTGCAACGCCTCGTGCATGGCCGCAGCCGCCCGACGGCCATCGCCCATGGCCAAGATAACGGTCGCGCCACCGCGCACAATATCGCCGCCAGCATAGATGTCGGCAATCGACGACTGCAAGGTATCGGCATTGACCACGATAGTCCCTTTCGGCGTCACTTCGAGTCCGTCGATAGCATTGGGCACCAACGGGTTAGGCGATACGCCCACACTCACGATAACCTCATCGATTTCGATAGTTTCGACAGCGCCGGGAATGGGCACCGGCGAACGGCGTCCCGAAGCATCGGGCTCACCCAGCTCCATTTTCTGGAGCTTCATGGCACACACCCTTCCCCTTTCATTACCTATATATTCGATAGGGTTATGCAAGGTAAGGAACTCAACCCCCTCCTGTTTGGCATGGTGTATCTCCTCTTTACGGGCAGGCATCTCTTCCTCCGAACGGCGATAGACGATCATGACCCGCTCGGCGCCCAACCGGCGAGCCGTGCGCACCGAGTCCATGGCCGTATTGCCGCCGCCGATGACAGCGACCCGATGACCTTTATACACCGGTGTATCGCTCTCGGGATTGGCGGCGTCCATCAAGTTCACCCGCGTGAGGTATTCGTTGCTCGACATCACCCCGTTGAGGTTCTCACCCGGGATATTCATAAACCGGGGCAGGCCGGCACCGCTGGCCACCATAATCCCTTTGAACCCCATCTCGTGCAAATCGTCGTACGAAAGGGTCTTGCCCACGATGCAGTCGGCCACAAACTCCACTCCCATGCGGCGAAGGCTCTCGATCTCGACATCGACGATGCGGTTGGGCAACCGGAATTCGGGAATCCCGTATTTCAACACCCCTCCTATCTCGTGCAACGCCTCGAACACCGTAACCCGATAACCGCGTTTGGCCATATCGCCGGCAAACGACAACCCGCAAGGGCCCGACCCCACCACGGCAATCTTGACACCGTTGTCGGGAGCCATATCGGGCAAAGCCACCTCGCCCGACGCCTGCTCATAATCGGCCACAAAACGTTCCAGATAACCTATGGCGATAGGCTCTTTCTTCAACTTTTGCAGGTAGAAACACTTCGATTCGCACTGGCGCTCCTGCGGGCATACCCGTCCGCACACGGCCGGCAGGGCACTTGTCTCTTTCAATGTGCGAGCCGCCGCGAGAAAATCGCCCCGCTCTATATTCTTGATAAACTTGGGGATATTGATCTCGACCGGACAACCCGTCATGCAGAGGGGTTCCACACAATCGAGGCAACGGGTCGCCTCCAAAACCGCCTGCTCGCGGGTGAGGCCGCAGTTTACCTCTTCCTTGTTAGTTACCCGGTAAGCCGGGTCGAGTTCGGTCATCTTCACCCGGGGTATATCGGTACGTTCCTTGGCTTTCTTACTTTTACGCAGCTCTTCCCGCCACGTCTCGGCACGTTGTGCCGTCAACTCTTCCTTATTCATACGCTTAACCACTCTCTTCCTTTTTTATTCCACATCTTTATACGACGACAATCGCATGAGCATCTCGTCAAAATCGACCTGATGCGCGTCGAACTCCGGCCCGTCGATACATACAAACCGGGTCTTCCCGCCCACCGTAATACGGCAAGCGCCGCACATGCCGGTGCCATCGACCATAATGGTGTTGAGCGAAGCCACCGTAGGAATATTGTATTTCTGTGTCAACAGCGAGACAAATTTCATCATCACCGCCGGACCTATGGTCACGCACAAATCGACCTTCTCACGATTGATGACCTCTTCTACACCCTGCGTCACAAGTCCCTTGTGGCCATACGAACCGTCATCGGTCATAATAATCACCTCGTCGGAATGTTCGCGCATCTGCTCTTCAAGGATAATCAACTCTTTCGTACGAGCCGCCAATACGGTAATCACCCGGTTACCGGCCGCCTTCATCGCTGCCACAATAGGCAACAACGGAGCACACCCCACACCGCCGCCACAGCACACTACCGTACCGAAATGCTCGATATGGGTCGCCTTTCCCAACGGTCCTACCACATCGGTAATGTAGTCGCCGGGATTGAGGGCGCACAACTTGGCAGACGACTTGCCCACAGCCTGTACCACCAGTGTGATAGTACCAGCTTCGACATCGGCCGAAGCTATCGTCAGGGGGATACGCTCGCCCTTCTCGCCTACCCGCACAATCACGAAATGACCCGCTTTGCGAGCCCGGGCAATGAGGGGAGCCTCCACTACAAACTTGACCACTTTTTCCGAAAAGTGTTCTTTCGCTACAATCTTATTCATGATATATCTTTATAATCGCTATTTCACATTCAAACTATCTGCAAAGATAGCACAAACCCCATGCAGAAGCAAGGATAACGCTCTTTCTCCTGATAGATGTTTTCAAAAATCTATACAAATATGACAATTTTTTAATTAAATATACCATTTTGAACGAATTTATTTCATTTTTCCACCAAAAAGCAGCGAATAACTTTCATCGTGCCCGGTTTCCCCCGGGTGACACTCTCCCCCTGCCGCCCTACCGTCCCGGTCATTCCGCGCTGCGACGCGGAATTCAGAAAGCCTCGGTCGGGAATGCCCATAAAAGAAAAGACCTTAAAATTGCTCTCAACTGGATCCCGCATCAAGTGCGGGGTGACACTACAAAAAAAGAGAGCCACAAAAAGTAGCTCTCTTTTCTATACATTATAGCAAAAGATCATTTACCTACTTTGTACGCCGAAAGTTGAGTTACTGCAGGAAGGGAATAGTGTTTCCATCTTGATCCTTGTGCATAAATCA
>CALUJQ010000035.1 GCA_944320995.1 uncultured Barnesiella sp.
ATACCGGCGTTATAGGGTGGCTCGCCCGATGCCGGGGGGTAAACCGCTAGAGCCTTGTGGCGACACAGGGTCGAGATAAATGACAGACACTCTTTCGAGAGTACATAACCCGGCTTACAGTCCTGCTGTATTTTATGGAAGTAGGTTTTTTCTTATAATATAAATTTATGGTCAGGCGTAAAAACAGGCCCTCTTTTTTTGCTCGAGTTGGTTTTCTCATACGAAGATTGTGGCATTTTGTTTCGGTTGATATTTGGCATATCACCGAATATAAACTGCATATCCATATTCTTAAAACGTTGAACCTTTCGGTACGTTGTTTCTTGAATGAGAAGTTGCAAGAGAAAGCCTCGGCATTGACTTTCAGTACGATTTTAGCCATAGTCCCGGCATTGGCTATGCTGTTTGCGATTTGCAAGGGCTTCGGGTTCCAACATATCATGCAGAGCCAGTTGTTTGATTATTTTCCGGCACAGCGCGACGCATTGCAATATATGCTTGGATTTGTCGATCAATATCTCGACCAGATGAAAGGCGGGGTATTTGTGGGGATAGGTCTTTGTTTCCTGTTGTGGACATTGATAAGTCTGTTGTCCAATATCGAGCGGGCGTTCAATGACATCTGGCAAGTGCAGGGTGGTCGTTCGTTTTACCGTAAGGTGACCGATTATACTTCGATGTTTTTGATCCTGCCGATCTTGATGGTAGCATCGAGCGGGTTCTCCTTGTTCATGTCGACCATGCTTAGTTCGTCGGTACTGTTTGAGTTCATGAGCCCTTTGTTGCGGTGGGTGTTTCGGTTGGCCCCCTATATACTCACAGCGTTGTTTTTCACGGCAATCTATATTTTTATTCCCAATACCAAGGTTAAGTTCAAGTATGCCTTTATCTCGGGGGTTATTTGCGGCACGGCATTTCAGATATTCCAGTTTATCTACATCTCGGGGCAGATTTGGGTGTCGAAGTACAACGCCATTTACGGTAGTTTTGCCTTTCTCCCGCTGTTGCTTATCTGGATGCAATTTTCGTGGTTGATTTGTCTGTTTGGGGCTGTATTGACCTATTCGTCTCAAAATGTGGTGAATTTCAATTTTGAGAAAGAGACCAACGACATATCGCGCCGGTACTCCGATTATATCATATTGGTGATAGCAACGATTATCGTGCATCGTTTTAGAGACGGCCTTCCTCCCATGACGAAGGGACAAATATCGAAACGTTATGCTATTCCCATACAATTGGTGGAGCGGACGGTCGATACGCTGGAGCGAGTGGAGATTATTTCTCAGACGTTGTCGGAGGAGGAGAGGGTTCCGGCTTATCAGCCGGCTATGGATATCAACCGTTTGTCGGTCGGCTATCTGCTGAGGGCGATAGACCGTGAGGGCGATGAAGATTTTATTTGCAATTTGAAGGACGATTTTCCCAAAGAGTGGAAAGTGATTGTCGATACCCGACGTCTCATGGAAGAGAATGGTGACAAGATTGGATTGAAAGATTTACAAATAGAGGAGGATAATATACTCCGGTAAAAAAAATGAAGATACTTATGAAAAATGTGATTTCTACGCATTCGGCGCCTCAGGCCATCGGTCCATACAGCCAAGCCGTCGAAGCCGGTGGCATGGTATTCCTTTCGGGGCAATTGCCTATCGACCCTGCAACGGGAGTAATGCCCGAGGGTATTCAAGCACAAACCCGTCAGGCGTTCGAGAATATAAAGGCTATCCTTGCCGAGGCCGGTTGTACGGTCGATAATATTGTGAAGACAACGGTTTTCTTGGCCGATATGTCTCTTTTTGGTGAGATGAACGAGGTTTATGCCCAGCAGTTCGGTTCGGCGTTTCCGGCTCGTTCGGCCTTTGCGGTCAAGGAATTGCCTAAGCAGGCGTTGGTCGAAATCGAGGTTATAGCGGTAAAGGCATAAATTTCAACAAGTCGGCCACGATGAACGTACTGCCGCCCACGAAGATCAGGTCGTCGGGGCGGCTTTCTTTTTCGGCTGCTTCGACGGCTTGTTGTACGGTAGGGTAGCTTCTTCCGTTGAGTCCCGCTTTTACGGCCAAATCTTGAAGTTGCTCCTGTGGCAAGGCTCGGGGAATCGAGGCTCGTGTGAAATAATACGTGGCATCTTTGGGGAGCATGGCCAACACGCCTGTAATATCTTTGTCGTTGACCATACCGATAACTATATGCAGGTTGCGGTAGTGTTCGTTTCGAAGTTGGCGGACGATATATTGTATCCCCCCCGTGTTGTGTCCGGTGTCGCAGATAAGCCGAGGTGACGACTGTAATTGCTGCCAGCGGCCCATCAATCCGGTCAGCCGGGTGACGTGGGCAAAAGCTTCGTAGATCGACTGATCCGAAATGCGGTATCCCAATGCCCGCAATTGTTTCACGGCAGTCAATACGGTGGCTGCGTTTTTTTCTTGGCACAGTCCGCTTAGTTCTCCGAGTAGATGGGGAAAC
The DNA here is from genome assembly GCA_944320995.1 of uncultured Barnesiella sp. Classification (GTDB taxonomy): domain Bacteria; phylum Bacteroidota; class Bacteroidia; order Bacteroidales; family Barnesiellaceae; genus Barnesiella. The sequence goes on from CALUJQ010000035.1 coordinate 2,470, forward strand.
TCGGGCATATTGAACTCCCAGTTGTCTGTGTGCTGTATAGCCGAGTCAAACCGGATTTGTTCTTCGGCAAAGACGATAGGGGCATTCACCTCTTGAGCCCGATTTATGAATACCTGTTTTACCTCACCTTCGGCCTCGCCGATAACTACCGGAATACCTTTTTTTATGATTCCGGCCTTTTCTCGGGCTATTTTAGGCAGCGTGTCACCCAACATTTGTATGTGGTCATAGCTGATATTGGTGATGACGCACAAGTCGGGGGTAATAATGTTCGTACTGTCCAGTCGTCCGCCCAATCCCACTTCGATAACCGCCACATCGGTCTGTTGCTCGGCAAAGTAGTTGAAAGCCATCATCATGGTCAACTCGAAAAACGAGGGGTGGATGTGGAGCGTGGGAGCCAAGTGCTGTTCGGCAAAACGGATAACTTCTTCTTGGGGAATGGTCTCGCCATTGATGCGGATACGCTCTCTGAAATCGATCAAGTGAGGCGATGTATAAAGTCCTGTTTTGTAGTCATTTAATTGCAATATGGCAGCCAAAAGGTGTGAGACCGAACCTTTTCCGTTGGTCCCGGCTATGTGTATGGTGCGGAATTTGCGATGGGGATGCCCGAAGTATTGGTCCAATGCTTCGCTGTTTTGTAATCCCGGCTTATAGGCGGCACTTCCTATCTGTTGGAAAACAGGAAGTTGTTTATATAGATATTCGAGTGTTTCTTTGTAATTCATCTTTTCCATCGTTTAGTATAAAACATATCCAGCGATACCAGCCAAGACAATGACAAGTATGGGATGGACCCGGGTATAATGAACCAAAATGAATGATATGACAGCAATTCCGATACTTAACGAGTAGTCGGGGAAGTTTTCTTTGTTCATGAGGAGCAGCGCTGCCGAAGCAATCAATCCTACGACTACGGGACGAAGTCCGGCAAAAATGCTTTTGATAATGGGATTGTTTTGATGTTTCAGAATGTAATGGCTAACCAGCAGAACCAGCAAGAATGAGGGGAGACATACGGCAAAAGTTGCGATGATCGACCCCCAAATGCTGTTCCCCGTGGCCACATAGCCTACATAGGTAGCACTGTTGATCCCTATGGGACCGGGAGTCATTTGCGAGATGGCAACTATATCGGTAAACTCGGTCGGGGTGAGCCACGGTTGGCTTTCGCCATAGTGGACAACTTCTACCGCCTCATGTTGAATGAGGGATAGCATGGCATATCCTCCGCCAAAACCGAACAAGCCGATTTTCAAATAGGCCCAAAACAAGTTAAGATATACGATCCACATAGTTATTCTTTGTCTTTATTCCTTTTCAGTATGCGAGAACGCAGGTGATTGTAATAGATGATGCCGCCAATCCCGCCCAACAGTACAAAAAGAATGGGCGAAATCCCCCCTAACCAAATGCCCAATGCTACGACGATAGGGATAATCACCGTTTTGAGGTTTATGCGGGCGCTTTTGGCGGTACTAAGTACGGGGGCTACGATAAGGGCGACCACTGCCGGCCGTATCCCTTTGAATATCCGTTCGATGATGGGGTTGTCGTAGCTTTGTACAAACCAGATGGCTATGGCGAGAATAATGAGGAACGAGGGGAGTATGGTCCCGAGCGTTGCCACTAAACTGCCCTTCAATCCGCGCAACCGATTCCCGACCAGTATAGAGATGTTCACGGCCAATATTCCGGGGAGCGATTGGGCAATGGCCAGTGCGTCGATAAAGTCTTCGCGTTTAAGCCATTTTTGTTTATCTACCACTTCTCGTTCGATAATGGGAATCATTGCCCAACCTCCTCCGAACGTGAACGCCCCGATTTTGAGGAATGCCATGAACAGTTTGAAATATAATCCCGATTTCATGCTCTTTTCAAAATTTGCTGCAAAGGTACGAAATAATACCGCAACCTATATGAAAAAGAGAAATTCCCTTGCGAAAATTCCCCTGTATATAACGATTGCGCCATATGGTTTATAAGTATGGCGACAGTCTTTGTTCCAATTCTTGTAGCGATAAGGCCCCCGATTGCCGCCATGCTATTTCGCCGTTTTTCCAAAGCATCAATGTCGGGACCGACTGTATCCTGTATGCCGAAGCCAGCGTCGTATTTTTGTCGATGTCGATTTTCAAAATGACGATTTTGTCGTTCCATCTTTTTTTCAACGCTTCGAGAATGGGAGTCATCATTTTACAAGGAGCGCACCATGTGGCGAAAAAATCGACGAGAACAGGGGTTTCGCCGGTGATAATCTCTTGAAAACTTTTCATTTGTCGTGGTTTTATCTAATTATGCAGTTTCAACGCCGGAGTGGGCCGATAAGTTCGTCTCCCGGCAAAATCAGAAAATGTTGTTGTCGCGACAATCGACCAGCCAACGGCCATTGTGGTTTACCAGAACAAGGTCTATGCGTCGTATGAGTTTATGTTTGTTCGCGAAAAATAACTTACCGTGAATAAACAGCGTATCTTGCGAAATATTCATCTCGGAACGGGATATGTTGAACCGGGTAGGAGAGTTCCTCAACTCATCGGATTGGCTGCCTACCAGCGTCTCAAACAGGTGTATTGTCTCGGCCGACTCGGGGGTAGATAGCTTTCTGGCCTCTTCGAAGTTGGCTGTTGCAACATACTCGACAAACCTCACGGCGATATTCTCCGGTGCAAAGTGCCGGGTCGAGGCCGGCGATACGACCAAGATGATAGGTAATCCTATGATGAGTGCGATGAAGATAGAGAATATCGTGCGTACCCGGGTCTTTGCTTTCATTATAATGATTGGTTTATTTTTTTGCATTAGTTGTACAAAGATATGAATTTTTTGAACGTCTCGTGGGGAGATACGGGTGATGAATATAAAATTTATTTTATCTTTGCATGAATTAAAAACACGTCCCGAAACACCTGTTCGATGGGGGCTCCCGGGGTTGCCCGTGTTTATGTTGTTACCAATCAGGGAAGAAGATGATAAAAGATTCGTTGATCGTAGTATCCGGCGGTATGGACAGTGTGACCCTGCTGTATGAATATGCCGGCCGCATAGCTTTGGCGGTATCGTTCGATTACGGGGCAAACCACAACTTAAAAGAGATTCCATTTGCCCGCCTCCATTGCGAGAGGTTGGGAATCAAACATATCGTTATCCCGCTCGCCTTCATGAAAGAATATTTCAAGAGCTCTTTGCTGAGTGGAGGCGAAGCTATTCCCGAGGGCCATTATGCCGATGAGAATATGAAGAGTACGGTCGTGCCTTTCCGTAACGGTATCATGCTTTCGATCGCTTGCGGTATTGCCGAGAGCAATGGTTTGAAGCAGGTGCTTATCGCCAATCACGGTGGTGACCATGCTATTTATCCCGACTGCCGCTCGGAGTTTATTCGCTCCATGGATAGCGCCATGCGGGCAGGGACTTATGAAGATATAGGGATATTGGCTCCTTATACCTATATATCGAAGAGCGATATTGCCGTACGAGGGAAAAAGTTGCAAGTGAATTATGCCGAAACATGGTCGTGTTATAAGGGCGGGGAGAAACATTGCGGCAAGTGCGGGACTTGTGTCGAGCGCAAAGAGGCCCTTCACGATGCCGGTATCGACGACCCTACCGAATATGAAGAGTGATAAAAATAAAGAGGTACAGTATGTATTACGTAGCCAAAACTATGGAAATTGCCGGGGCACATTCGTTGAGCCTGTCTTACGAAAGCAAATGCGAGAATCTGCATGGGCATAACTGGGTTGTCACCGTTTATTGTAAGGCTGCCGAGTTGAACGAAGACGGTATGGTCTGCGATTTCAAACACATTAAAGACAAAATTCACGGTTATCTCGACCATGGAAATTTGAATGAGTTGTTGCCTTTTAATCCTACGGCCGAAAATATAGCCAAGTGGATTACCGATCAAATACCCCAATGCTATAAAATCAAAGTTCAGGAGAGCGATGGAAATATAGCGGTTTACTGTATAGACGATTGCGAAAGCGAAGTATTTGAACGATGAGAGTAAACGAGATATTCTATTCCTTGCAGGGGGAGGGGCGATATACCGGCATTGCTGCTGTTTTTATACGATTGGCGGGGTGCAACCTGCAATGCGATTTTTGTGATACCCGGCATGAGTCATATACCGAACTTTCGGAAGATGAGATTGTGCGGCAAGTTGTTGTCTATCCGGCTCGACATGTGGTCGTTACCGGGGGAGAACCCACATTGCAACTCACTGGTTCATTGGTCGATAAGCTGCACGAGGCCGGGAAATTCGTACAGATAGAGACGAATGGCACAATCGAGTTGGCACCCGGTTTGCTCTCGGGAATCGATTGGATTACCTGTTCCCCAAAAACTTTTTCTGTGAAGATACAGCGCATCGACGAGATAAAAGTGGTTTACCGGGGGCAGGACATGACCCGTTACGAGGCTCTTGCGACAACTTGTGGCGGCATGCGCAGTTTGCAACCCTGTGACGAGAATGATCCGGAAAGGAGTGCCGCCAACCTTTCGGCGGCGATCGACTATATCAAGGCTCACCCCGAATGGAGGCTTTCGCTCCAAACGCATAAAATCATAAACATACGTTGATTCTTGCAGAAAAGAGTCATGTTTTTACACATCGGAGTATAAGTCTTTGAAGAAAATATGGCCTTGTTCCTTTGAAAATGGTTATTAAAAATCGACAAATCCGATAATTTTATACAAAAGCCCGGGAATTTTTTTGCAAGAAAGAAAGATAACGCTAACTTTACACAATCAATAAATTAGTTAACCTTAAAAAGAAAAATATGAGTGTTACTCTTTCAGGATTGAACCCTGCACATTTTCAGGGTGTTGTCGATGGGAAACAGACAAATCTTTACATTTTGGTTAATAAAAACGGCTGCGAGTTGGCTTTGACCAACTACGGGGCTCGTATTGTTTCGCTCATGGTCCCCGATAAAGAGGGGAAAATGATCGATGTAGTAACCGGTCATAACAACATACAGGAATATCTGTCGTCCGAAGAACCCTACTTCGGTGCAACCTGCGGCCGGTATGCCAACCGCATAGCCAAAGGCAAGTTTGCGATTGATGGTGTGTTGTATGAATTGGCAATCAATAATGGGCCCAACAACCTGCATGGCGGGGTAAAGGGCTTTAATTTCCATGTATGGGATGCCAATCAATTGGACAAACAGACAATCGAGTTTTCCCGTTTGTCGCCCGACGGCGAGGAGGGATTCCCCGGTAATATGCGGGTGAAAGTAATATTCAAACTTACCGACGACAACGCTGTGGATATTACCTATCATGCCGAAACCGATAAACCTACTATCATCAACCTCACCAACCACTCTTATTTCAACCTTTCGGGTGCCGGAGACCCTTATATAGGCGACCACCTGTTGTGCATCGATGCCGATTATTACCTGCCGACCGACGATACGGCCATACCTTATGGCGATAAAGCTCCGGTGGAGGGTACTCCTATGGATTTCAGAAAAATGTATGAAGTGGGCAGCCGTATAAACGAACCGTTTGAGCAGTTGATTTACGGCAAAGGATACGACCACACCTATGTGTTGAATAAACCGCATGCCGGTGAGTTTGCCTTCTGTGCCGAGTGCATATCGCCCAAAACGGGTATCGTCATGGACGTCTTCACCACAGAGCCGGGGGTACAACTCTATACGGCCAACTGGATGACCGGCAATTTCGTCGGTAAAAACGGGAAACGCTATCCCATGAGAGCCGCCATTTGTCTCGAAACGCAACACTTCCCCGATAGTCCCAACCATGATAATTATCCATCGGTAGTATTGCGTCCGCACGAAGCTTTTGAAAGCCATACACAATTTAAGTTTTCGATCAAAAAATAAATCTCATCAATAATAATTTTTAATCTTAGTATTATGGACATAGAATTTGTAAGAAGCCGTTTTATCAAACACTTCGACGGCTCTACCGGGTCGGTATATGCTTCACCCGGTCGTATTAACTTGATTGGCGAACACACCGACTATAACGGCGGTTTCGTTTTCCCCGGAGCCATTGACAAAGGAATGGTAGCCGAGCTTAAAATCAACGGGACGAATAAAGTGCGGGCATACTCGATAGATTTGAAAGATTATGTGGAGTTTGGACTGAACGAGGAAGATGCTCCTCGGACCAGTTGGGCTCGTTACATTTTTGGCGTATGCCGCGAAATTATCAAACGGGGTGGCAAGATTGCCGGATTCAATACGGCATTTGCCGGCGATGTGCCTCTGGGTGCCGGCATGTCTTCATCTGCGGCGTTGGAGAGTACTTATGCCTATGCCTTGAACGACATGTTCAACTGTGGTATCGACAAATTCGAATTGGCCAAAATCGGGCAGGCTACCGAGCATAATTATTGTGGTGTGAATTGTGGTATTATGGACCAATTTGCATCGGTATTCGGCAAAGCAGAGCATCTTATCCGCTTGGATTGCCGTTCACTCGAATATCAATATTTCCCCTTTAACCCGCAAGGTTATCGCCTCGTATTGCTCGATTCAGTCATAAAACACGAATTGGCTTCGTCGGCTTATAACGACCGTCGTAAATCGTGTGAGAATGTGGTCGCCGCCATACAGAAGAGACATCCGCATGTAGAGTTCCTGAGAGATGCCAATATGGCTATGTTGGACGAGGTGAAAGCCGAGATTTCGGCCGAGGACTATATGCGTGCCGAGTATGTAATCGGTGAAGTGCAACGAGTTCTCGATGTTTGCGATGCATTGAAATGCGGTGACTATGAGACCGTGGGTCAGAAAATGTACGAGACTCATCACGGAATGAGCAAATTGTATGAGGTAAGTTGCGAGGAACTCGACTTCTTGAACGATATTGCCAAAGAGTGCGGCGTAACCGGTTCTCGTGTAATGGGTGGCGGTTTCGGCGGTTGTACGATCAATTTGGTGAAAGACGAATTGTACGACGCTTTCATAGAAAAAGCCAAAGTGGAATACAAGAAAAAATACGGACGTCTGCCCAAAGTTTACGATGTCGTTATCTCTGACGGCGCCCGGAAATTGTGCTAAAAAATAGTTCGGATAAATAAACAAAACAGGCAACCGATTCTTTATGAAAAGGTTGCCTGTTTTATATCTATAAAAAGTTGAATTTTGAAAGGAGCGGTTAATTGAGTTCAACAACCGTAATGCCGGCTCCGCCGAATTGTACATGCTCATCTTGGAAATGTGCGACTCCGGGGACAGTTTTGAGGTATTGTCTGATGACTTGCCGAAGAACGCCCGTCCCGGTGCCGTGCAAGATACGCACCCGCGCGCAGCCCACTTGTATGGCGTCGTCGATAAAGTAGGTAACGGCTTGTATCGCTTCATCGGCACGCATGCCTCTCACGTCGATTTCCTGTTTGAAGTGGAGTTGTTTTTCCCGCATATCGTCCGAGGTTTTTACCCCGAGGAAAGTTGCTTTTGCATTCTCTTTTTTGATTTGGCTTTTACTTACTTTTTCCAAGCGGTCTATCTTGACTGTCGATTTCAGCATGCCGAATGCCACAGTCGCGTTGTTTCCCTCTATATCGAGGACTTCTCCAACCGAGGTCTGCCCTTTCAGCCGTACCGGATCGCCCGGGGAAATAGGCGTGGGGGCAGGGGAGGTTGTCGTCTCCTCCTTTTTCTTTTGCTGCTTCCGTTTCTTCCGTTCGTTAATCTGTTTGAGTTTGCGGCTTACAATATCGTCGCTTTCCGTCTCCTCGTTCAATTTGGACTTGAACTGCTCGAATTTTTGACGGGCAGCCCGGGTCTTTTCTTTCTCGGCTTGCGCCTCTTTGATTTCGCGTATCGTATTTTCTATGCGGGCATTGGCTTCGGCCAGCAGTTGTGCGGCATCGCCTTTGGCTTGTTTGAGCAACTCTTTACGCTGTTTTTCCAAAGTTGTCAAATCGGCTTCATAGCGAGCGGTCAACTCTTCGAGTTTCTTTTCGCGCAAACGTATGTTTTGACGTTTGTTCTCCCAGTATCGTTTGTCTCGGACAATATCCTGCAAATACTTGTCCATGTCGATATAGGCCGACCCGACCTTTTCCGAAGCCGAGGCTATCACCTCCTCGGGCAACCCTATTTTACGGGCAATCTCGATGGCAAACGAGCTGCCCGGGTTCCCGATGGAGAGCTTGAACAACGGTTGCATCAAATGCCGGTCGTAAAGCATGGCTCCGTTGATGATACCCTCGGTGTCTTCGGCAAAATGCTTTAAGTTTTGATAATGAGTCGTAATGACCCCATAGGCCCGTTTTTGGTTGAAGCGGTCCAATAACGCTTCGGCAATGGCTCCACCGATTTGGGGTTCGGTCCCTCCGCCAAACTCGTCGATGAGTAAGAGGCTGTTTTCGTTGGCATTCCGCACGAAATATTTCATGTGGGTGAGGTGCGAACTGTATGTACTTAAATCGTCCTCGATCGATTGCTCGTCGCCGATGTCGATAAAAATATCTCGGAATATGCCGGTACGGGAGTTGTCGTGCATGGGGACCAGCAGGCCGCATTGCAACATATATTGGAGTAACCCGGCTGTTTTGAGGCATACCGACTTGCCTCCGGCGTTGGGGCCCGAGATAAGAAGTATCCTGTTTTTTTCGTCCAAAGTCAAATCGAGGGGTACAACGGTTTTTCCCTGCCGTTTTAACGACAGGAAAAGAAGCGGGTGCGTGGCATGGAACCATTCGATTTGACGGAGGTTTTCAAATGTGGGCAAGACTCCGCCTATTTCTGTGGCAAAAAGTGCTTTTGCCCGGATAAAATCTATTTCGGCTAAAAACTCGTAGGAGTAGATTATCTCATCGGCGAAGGGACGAAGTTCGTCGGTAAACGAGGTGAGGATACGCACGACTTCCCGGCGCTCCTCGTTTTCGAGTTCTCTCACCCGGTTGTTGGCTTCTACGACTTCGGCCGGTTCGATAAATATGGTTTTCCCGCTGGCCGATTCGTCGTGGACGATTCCTTTGATCTTTCGTTTGTACGAGGGCGCTACCGGGATTACCAACCGGCCGTCGCGCATGGTGGGGCTTACCTCTTTATCGATAAAACCTTCGCTTTGAGCAGAACGTAGAATGGCATTCAAACTTCGGGATATTCCCGACAATGTGGCCGTTATGCTGTTACGGATTTGGGCCAATTCGGGCGAGGCGTTGTCCTTGATGTGCCCGAATTTATCGAGAATGGAGTCGATTTGTTTAATCAACTGTGGAAACGCACTTATCTCTTTTGAAAGTTCGTATAAATAGGGATATTTGATTTCCTCCTCTTCATCGGGGTGTAGAAACCGGATAATGCCCTGTATGGTCTCGAGCGACCGTCGCAAATCAAACAGTTCGGCCTCTTCCAAAAAAGTCCCTTCTATGCGAATCCGTCTCAGAGCCGGCCGCACATCAAAAAAGAAATTGGCAGGGAAATCGTCGGCATTCTCGATAATGTGTACGAACTCCCATGTCTGGTTCAGTTGTTTGCGTATGGTTTCGTAATCGGTAGAAAACTTCATCTTATCGGTATAGTCGATACCCAACGCACTGAGACATTTCTCTTTAATGAGTGACTTTATCTGGTCGAATCCTATTTTTTGTTCGAAATTTTGTGGATATATCACACGCTATGGTTTAGAAAATTACTGCAAATGTAATAAAAGAGAAAAAATATTTATCATTTGTCCCTGAACAAAATATAGCAGTCGGTTGTTATACGGCTATGTCATAAAAAACAAGCATTATGAATGTTGTGAATAGTGTGTATAAAGAGATTAAACGAATGTTTCAGTCCGCAGTCCCTCCCTATGTCGCTACTATTAATGACGATTATCATTATGAAGTTTGGGCAGTAAAAAAACAAGCCGATGGGGTAACCCCATCGGAAGAACTGTTGGGGTATGTCGCCCAGCATGACGATAGTGTGACGGTAGGGTTTAACTATAAACTTTCCGAGCATATAAAGAAAGAAGCCTTTTCGGAATTGTTGTTGGGAAAGATGAATGTTTACGGCCATATTCGCATTCATCGTATGAATCATCAATTACACGTCGATTTACAGAACGCGATAGCCAATTTGATGCGCTACTATTCCGAGAAGAATTGGATTTGAAGATCGAGCATTCAGTCTGTCCGGTTCGGTATTTTTTATGCATTAAAACTATTTTTGGATATTTATTGTTATATTTGCGCTCTATAAATAAGCGCATTTATGACACAGATTGAACCTAACAAGGAGACAGAAGAGAAAAAAAGTCTCAATTTCATAGAACAGATTGTTGAAGCCGATTTGAAGGCTGGGAAAAACGGAGGCCGACTGAACACTCGTTTCCCGCCCGAGCCCAACGGCTATCTGCATATAGGTCATGCAAAAGCCATTTGCATAGACTTCGGTATTGCCGAGAAATTTGGAGGCACTTGTAATTTGCGGTTCGACGATACCAATCCGGTAAAAGAGGATGTGGAGTATGTCGATTCCATTATGGAAGATATTCACTGGTTGGGGTTCGACTGGGGTGATAGGTTGTATTATGCCTCGGATTATTTCCCCAAATTGTGGGATTTGGCCGTTCGATTGATCAAGGAGGGCAAGGCTTATGTCGATGAACAATCGTCCGAAGAGATAGCCCGCCAAAAAGGGACTCCCACCCAACCGGGTATCGAGAGCCCTTATCGCAATAGAAGCGTCGAAGAGAATCTCGATCTGTTTGAACGAATGAACAAAGGGGAATTCGAAGAGGGCCGTTATGTCTTGCGGGCCAAGATAGATATGGCTTCGCCCAACATGCATTTCAGGGATCCCATTATGTACCGCATCATCAAGCACCCGCACCATCGAACAGGAACAAAATGGAACGTATATCCCATGTATGACTTCGCTCATGGACAGTCCGACTACTTCGAAGGTGTGACACACTCGATATGTACATTGGAATTTGAGGTGCATCGTCCCTTGTATGAATATTTTGTAAAAGAACTGGCCGATGAAAGCTATTGCCCCCGACAAATAGAGTTTAACCGTTTGAACCTCACCTATACGGTGATGAGTAAACGGAAGTTGTTGCAATTGGTAAAAGAGGGTTTGGTTGCCGGTTGGGACGATCCCCGTATGCCGACCATTTGCGGATTGCGCCGTCGTGGATATACTCCCGAATCGATCAAGAACTTTATTCAGAAGATCGGTTATACCAAATACGATGGCCTTATCAGCGTCTCGTTACTTGAACACAGCATTCGTGAAGACTTGAACAAGACGGCTACTCGTGTATCGGCGGTACTCAATCCCGTGAAATTGGTCATTACCAACTATCCCGAGGATAAAGTGGAATACTTGGAGATGGAGAATAACCCCGAAGATCCCGCAGCCGGTACTCACCAAATACCTTTTACCCGCGAGTTGTATATCGAGCGGGACGATTTCATGGAGAACCCGCCGAAGAAATTTTTCCGGTTGGCACCCGATCAAGAAGTACGGTTGAAATCGGCTTATATCATCAAATGTACCGGCGTGAAAAAAGATGCCGACGGAAATATCGAGGAGATTTATTGTGAATATGATCCCGATACACGCAGCGGTATGCCGGGAAGTATGCGCAAAGTTAAAGGTACTCTGCATTGGGTATCGGCAGAATATAGTACAACTGCCGAAGTGCGGTTGTATGACCGCTTGTTCAATGTGGAAAATCCTGCCGAAGAGAAAGATGTCGATTTCAGAGAGTTGCTCAATCCCGATTCCTTGAAGGTTGTTGAGAACTGTCGCATCGAACCCTATTTGGCCGAAGTCGCCAAACCGGGAGCACGCTACCAGTTCCAACGCACGGGCTATTTCTGCGTTGATCCCGACTCGACCGAGGACCATTTGGTATTCAACCGGACCGTATCGTTGAAAGATAGTTGGGAGAAACTGAAATCGAAATAGAATATAACTCTTGTCGTATACTGTCGAATCCCTACTTAGGCAAGGGATTCGACAGTTTTTATCTATATTGAAAATGTCTGCCAAAAACTCCAACGAGCTTATCGACCGCTACGAACAGATGGTGAACGGAGCGGCCAGTTTCTATTTCGACACCGATGAAATAGACGAGATTTCGGATTATTACGAATCCAAAGGCCTGTTACCGAAAGCATTGAAAGTCATCGAATTCGGATTGAAATTACACCCGGACAACGAGGATTTGAAACTGAAACAGGCCCGTTATTTACTCTATCTCGATAGAGCAGAAGAGGCAAAGAAAATCATGTCGGGTTTGGCCGATTACAGCCCCGATGCCACACTGGTCAGAGCTGAGCTTTTATTTATAGACAGTTGCATAGAAGAGGCCCATGCATTGATGCTCTCTTTGTTGGACAGTGACGATATTCGGGAGGATATATGTTTCGATGCCATGGATATATATGCCGACTATGATTATTTCGATGAATTGCTCGAATTTGTAGCCAAAGCCGAAACCGTGTTGCCGGATAGCAAGGAGTTGCTTCGGGAGATAGCGGCTATTTGTGAGGAGCGTTTGGAGTATGAACGAGCCGTTGTTTTTTACAACAAACTGATCGATAAAGACCCGTATTCTCTCGCCGACTGGTTTTCGTTGGCCAAAGTCGAAGCGTTGTTGAAGCATTATGACAAGGCGATAGAAGCCTGTGATTTTGCCTTGGCCGTAAAAGAAAACGATGAATCTATCCTTTCGTTCAAAGGATATTGCTATTACGATTCGGGAGAATATGAAAAAGCGATCGAACAGTTTACGGAGTATGCCGCCGTAACCAAAGATAAATCGGTGGCTTATGAGTTGATAGGCGAGTGTTATATTAAGAAGGAAGAGTTTGACAATGCGTTGGTATTTTTCCATAAGGCTCTCGAATTAGATCCTTCCAATTCGAATATCTGCTATCAATTGGCTACTTGTTATTACGATTTGGGACGGACCAAAGAGTCAATCGTCTATTTGCAGGATACGTTGAGTTTGGACGAACGAGACGATGAAGCTCACTCTTTTCTGGGCGAAATCTTGTTACGAGAGGGCGATTATGAAAGGGCTTATAGACATTTGACCCGGTCGTTGGAATTGAATCGAGATGACAAAGAAACTTTGCGGCTCAAAGGGGAGGCATGCCTCCGTCTGGAATATTACAAAGAGGCCGCCGAGGCTTTCGAATCGGTATTGCAAACCAATGCATATGATTTGCAAACGCGTTTTAATTTGGTTGTGGCTTATGCTCGAAACGGCAACGAAGCGGAAGCCGAACAGCAAATAGCCATTATCGACAACATGTCGCACACATTCGATTTCGGTGATTTACCTCATGAAGAGCAACAACGCTGGAAACATGTGCAGGAGGCCATACAATCATTGAAAGATTTTTTGCTCAGAAACATCGATCCCTCCCAAAAGAAAGAGCTCCTTTCATAAGAAAGGATTCCCGGTGCGTTCAATGCCTATTTCGGTCTCTGGACCGTGTCCGGTATAGACAACGGTATCGTCGGGCAAGGTCAATAATTTTTTTTGAATCGACTCTATTAATTGGCGATAATTCCCTCCCGGCAAATCGGTCCGGCCGATGCTCATTTGAAAAAGAGCATCGCCCGATAGCACGAAGCCCGATTCGGGGGCATAAAAAGCCAGACTGCCCGGCGAATGACCGGGAACAGCAATCGCTGTCAATTCTTCATTCCCAAGCGTGAAGCGATCTTTTTCCGAAATGTAACGTCCGATCGGTTGTACTCTTCCTTGAAACGGAATCCCGAAAGCACGACACTGTTCGGGCATATTTTGCAGTAAAAACTCGTCGTCTTTCGAGGCGTATAATTCAACACCATATTTTTGGGCCACAAATGTATTCCCGAAACAGTGGTCGAAGTGCAGGTGGGTGGCCAGCAGATATTTTACCGTCAAATGATTGCCTTCGATAAATTTCGACAAAGCCTCTTCCTCCTTCGGATAGTAGCATCCGGCATCGACGACAGCACATTCGCGACTGTCGGCATCCCACAAGAGATAGGTATTTACGGGGAGCATATTAAAATGGAATCGACTTATTTTCATACGATTTTATTTTTTGACAATTTGCACATAAACGACTTTTTTCGTGTCGAAATACTCTTCTTTGAAAAAGTCGCTCAGATTAAAGACAATCGATGTTTTTTTTACGGGCGCTATTTCTTGTTGCAACTCACCGCCTTTCAAACAAAGCAGACCGTTGGGTAAGGCATTGTGTTGCTCTTTCTTGATGTTTTTCCGAACCAGTTTCAACAGGTCGGGCAGGGGCATGACGGCCCGGCTTACTACAAAATCGTATTCGGTTTTAAGTTCTTCCACACTGCCGTGCTGAAAGGTGACATTCTCGAGATGTATCGCTTCGGCAACACTCTGAGCCACTTTTATCTTTTTCCCGACACGGTCGATCAGGTGAAATTTACACTCCGGGAAAAGGATTGCCAACGGGATACCGGGAAATCCGCCACCGGTCCCTACATCGAGAATCGCAGACCCATCTGTGAAATTTATCGCTTTGGCTATTCCCAGCGAGTGGAGCACGTGGTGGAGATATAGATTGCCGATGTCTTTTCGGGAAATAACGTTTATTTTGGCATTCCAATCGGCATATAAATCCCCCAGCGCCTCAAATTGGCTTTCCTGTTGGGTGGTAAGGTTCGGGAAATAGGTTTTGATATGTTGCATAAGTTATTTTTTGATTAGACGGCGAACAGGGGTGTTGGGCAGGAAATAGGTCACCAGCTCGGTAAATGGAACTTCGACAAACGTTTGTCCCGTGGCGTAACAAGCTATTTCATAGGGATTATATACCCAGCATATTCCGTTGCCGGTCAAATAGAAGTTATCGGTCATCCTAATGTCTTCTGTATCGAAGTATCCCAATTCGAGTAGTGAGTCGGGAGAGTGGAGATTCAATTTTTTGAGCAGTTGGTCCACAATCGCACGGCTCACGTCGTCCGACGATTGAGGCAGGAAAATATCATCGGTAAGGATTCTTTTCCAAGTAGATAGATCGACAGTGTAGTAAAAATCGGAGTACATGCCGTGTGCTCCGCCCGTATATTGCGAAGTAGAAAGCCTGTAACAGAAGAAATTGTTTTGGTTATAGATTGGAGCCAAAGTATAGTCAAAATCCCATTCGAACGAATAGGCTTCGCCATATTCTTTCATCTCTTTTTCAAACTCGGGTTCCACCTCTTTATATGCGTCGATATGTGTAGCCATGACTTTTTGGGCTGCCTGTACCAGTGTGTCTCCTGTATATTCTTCGCCGAATACCAGTGGCGTAAGTATTTTTTGTAAGTGCAGACAATCGCTGTCCTGCTTGTATTGCATGGGAATTTCCATGTCCAAAGAGACTTTACAGCCCGGCATGGCCGTATCGCCCGAAAGATGATACGAGTCTTGAAGGACCAGTTTTGTTACAACTACCGAATCGCCCTTGACATCACTCGATTGATTGCTCTTGAAATTGCAGGAGTACAAACAGCACATTACAGCTATTAAACTTAATAACGATACCTTTTTCATGGGAATAAGTTTTTTACAAAAGTAGGCCTTTTGTCGGAGGTGACAAGGGGAAAACGATAAAAAAAAACGTCTCTCCGGTACGGCTCGTTTGATCGTACCAATGTTTTTCCGCTGCTTTCTTCGGCCCTTATCGAAAGAATTGCATACCTTTGCAATATTATAGTGTAACGAAATAAAACCAGTATGTTGCAAGTCGGAAAATTCAATAAACTCAAAGTCGTTAAAACCGTCGATTTTGGCATTTACCTCGATGGCAGAGAGAAGGGAGAGATATTGTTACCCCGTAAGTTTGTACCGGATCGGCCATGTGAGGAGGGCGACGAGATTGACGTATTTATCTATTACGATTCGGAAGACCGACTGATTGCTACTACCCAAACGCCGTTGGTAAAGGTGGGCGAATTTGCCCGTTTGCAAGTGAAATCGGTGACCAAAGTAGGTGCGTTTCTCGACTGGGGATTGGAAGCCAAAGACCTTTTGGTCCCTTTCCGGGAACAAAAGGCCGACATGCAACAAGGGGAGTATTATGTGGTATATGTTTATCTCGATTTTGCAACCGGACGGATTGTTGCTTCGGCCAAACTGGACAAATATCTCGATAATGTACCTCCGGAATATACACCCAATCAGCCTGTCGATATTTTGGTTGCACAAGAGACCCACCTTGGCTACAAAGTGATTGTCGAGAACCAGCATTGGGGCATGATTTATCACAACGAGATATTTTGCCCCATAGCTGTTGGCGATCGCATGCAAGCTTATATCAAGCAGGTGCGAGACGATGAGAAAATCGATGTGGCATTACAGCCGTCGGGATATGATCGCATCGACCCGTTGTCCGAGTCGATTTTACAGCGGCTCGAAGCGGCCGGAGGGGTATTGCCACTTTCCGACAAATCACCAGCCGAGGAGATAGCACGCTGTTTCCAGTGCAGCAAGAAAAGTTTCAAAAAGGCCATAGGAGCTTTGTATAAGGCGCATCGCATCATTATTGGAGAAGATTCCATTCGTAAAGCATAGTTATTTATCTTTCGACAAGATAAAAGAACTTTTTTCTACAACTGTTGTTTAATAGTTGTAAAGTTTCTTGTATGGGAAACCGAACGACTTTAAACAAGTATTAAACAATAAAAACAGTTATGAAAAGAGTTTTCATTATGTTAGCCGTCGTGCTGGGAAGCGCGGGGCTGCTATTCGCTCAAAAAAACAATCAAAAAGAAGTAAAACAACTGCAAAGTTTTTTGCAACAAACGTCGGCCAAGGGAGATGCTAATTATATCCGTTTGGGAATTTCCGATTTAAAAAATCCGGCCACATGGACCGGTGTGGTATGGAGCGATGGACGGGCTGTCTCTATCGAATGGAAAGATAAGGAGTTGGCCGGGACATTGGACTTGAATGGCTTTACGGCTCTTCAAAAGGTCGATTGCTCACGCAATCAATTGACAGGCATTGAGGTGTCGGGTTGCACAGCCCTTAATACATTGAATGTCAGTCGCAATAAATTGTCTGAGTTGACTATCGACAACTGCCCGGCGTTGATCAAGCTCGATTGTTATAAGAATCGGTTGACCGATCTGTCGCTGTCGGGATTGCCCGGATTGAAAAATTTGAATTGCTCCAACAACTTGTTTGTGGAACTGAATGTCAACGGGGCACAACAATTACAGAGTCTGAATGTACAAGGTTGCCATCTCGAATCGTTAATGGTCGATAGCTGCGAGAACCTGAAAAACCTTTATTGTGGGTATAACAAACTCACCAGCCTCAATCTATTCGGAACGACAGGACTCTCCAACTTGAATATCGATGATAACGAAATAGCCAATATGGTCCTTTCCAAATTGCCGTCCCTTACTTCACTCGTTTGCAGTGATAATAATATGAAGACATTAGCCGTGCTCGATTGCACGATGCTGTCCGATTTGGTTTGTTCCTACAACGACCTGACCGCCTTGAACCTTAACGGGAGTAATAACCTCTATTTTGTAGACTGTTCCTATAATGACCTCTCGAACCTCGATTTAAGTAACCGTACTATGTTGCAACGGGTTATTTGCAGCAATAACCAGCTGAATGTGCTCGATGTATCGTTCTGCCCTAATTTAGTATATGTCAATTGCCGATACAACCAACTGGTCGACCTGCGTACAATAGGCGATAACAACCTGCGTATGATTGCTTGTCAGTGGAATTATTGAAAACTATTCAGAGTTTTATATTACAGGGAGTGTCGGAAATGCCGATGCTCCCGGCTTGTTTTATAACGATTGCCATATAGAGGAATGAATAAAACGACAGGTTCATAAAAAGGGGCCTGTCGCTCAAAAAATAGTATGGGAGAGATTATTTCTCGGCAGTTTCCTCCTGTTTGCGATACTCCTCGATCATGTAGCCTTTCACCTCTTTGAAAAGCCGGGTAGCAAAAACGAAATCGTTTAAGGCTGCATTGGAGGAAGTAAAGATGCGGTTTTTGTTACCGACCCACTCTCGATGACCTTTGTTGATGAAAACGATGTTTTCGCCAATACCGATTACCGAGTTCATATCGTGAGTGTTGATAATGGTGGTAATGTTGTACTCGTGGGTAATATCGCTCAACAACTCGTCGATGAGAATCGAAGTCTTCGGGTCGAGGCCCGAGTTAGGCTCGTCGCAAAAGAGATATTTGGGATTCAAGGCTATGGCCCGGGCAATGGCGACCCGTTTCTGCATACCTCCGCTTATCTCCGAGGGATAGAGGTCGTTAACGCCTTTCAGGTTTACTCGCTCCAAACAGAATTCGGCACGTTCCTTACAAGCTGCATAACTCTCTCGGGTAAACATGCGCAATGGGAACATGACATTTCCCAAAACTGTTTCAGAGTCGAACAACGCTGAGCCTTGAAACAACATGCCTATTTCGTTTCGTAGCTCTTTGATTTGCGATGTCGACATTGACGTAACGTCACGGTTGTCGTAGCATATCTGTCCCTTATCGGGTTGCATGAGGCCTACGATACATTTCATCAGTACGGTTTTCCCCGAACCGCTTTGCCCGATAATCAAGTTGGTCTTCCCGGAGTAAAATTTGGCGGAAACGTCGTGCAAAATCTCTTTGCCTTCGAACGATTTGTATATGTTGTTGACCGTAATCATTAAAATAGAATTTGAGTGAGAACTACATCGAGAAGCAATACAATCACACTGCTCACTACGACTGAATCGGTACTGGCTTGTCCCACTTCGAGAGCGCCGCCTTTCACTTTATATCCATAGTACGAAGATACACTACTGATGACAAAAGCAAAGAACAAAGCCTTGAATATGGCTTGCCAGATGTAGTATTCGTTGAAAAAACTTTGAAGTCCGTATATGTATTTCGGGACCGAAATGATGTCGGTAAACTGGGCAATCAGATATCCGCCCGTAATACCGCTGGCCATACTGAACACGACTAAAACCGGGATAAAGGAGACCATTGCTGCAATTTTGGGCAGTATCAACAGGTTGGCCGAGTTCACCCCCATAATTTCGAGAGCGTCGATTTGCTCGGTCACCCGCATGGTGCCTATTTCCGATGCAATATTCGAACCTACTTTACCAGCCAGTATCAGACAAAGAATAGAGGAGGAAAACTCCAATAAAATTACATCTCGGGTCGCCAGTCCCACGGCATAAGCCGGGATTAAGGGCGACACCACATTCTTCTGCATCTGTATAGCGATAACCGCTCCGATAAAAACCGAAATGGTAATGACAATGGGAATGGAGTCGATACCCAGTTTGTAGATTTCGGCAATGTATCGTTTGAAAAATTCTCTCCATCGGTCGGGGATTGTAAAGACTCGCCGCATGAGCAAGACATAATCTCCGAATTTTTTTAATGAATCGTATATGATCATATCCGTAGTTTTGGAATATCGAGGAGCAAAAGTAGTGAAAAAGATTGATGTACCGTAATCTTTATCGGGTATTTGATCGCTCGACTATTTTATTTCGTTAAAGTGGCTTTTGAATCTGTCTATTTCGTTATCTTTGCGCCATAAAGTGAAAGAAAAAGCGGTGTCCCTGTGGAAGTTCTTCATCGGAGTGCGCCATCTTTCTTTATCATAAACGCTAAATCATAGAGATATGTTCTCCAAACTTTTCAAGCGACAGATTACGGAACTCAATCCCAACGAACAGGATCGTACAGAGGTTAGACCCGATACCGACTCTCTGACTGAAAATATGGTGTTGAGGACCGAAGACTTGGTAAAAAAATATCGCCAGCGCACAGTTGTCAACCACGTGTCGATTGATGTTACACAGGGTGAAATCGTAGGTCTGTTGGGGCCGAATGGAGCCGGGAAGACAACTACTTTCTATATGACGACAGGATTGATTACTCCCAATCAGGGACATATATATCTCAATGATCTCGATATTACCGATTATCCGGTATATAAACGTGCCCAAATCGGAATCGGTTATTTGGCACAAGAAGCATCGGTGTTTCGTAAACTTTCAGTGGAAGACAATATACGGTGCGTGTTGGAGATGACACCCACCACCAAAGAGTACCAACGCGATAAACTGGAAAGTCTTATTGCCGAATTCCGGTTGCAAAAAGTTCGTAAAAATTTAGGAGACCAACTTTCCGGAGGAGAGCGGCGGCGCACCGAAATAGCCCGTTGTTTGGCCATCAGTCCCAAATTCATCATGCTCGACGAGCCGTTTGCCGGCGTTGACCCTATTGCCGTGGAAGATATTCAATCGATAGTCTATAAACTTAAAGAGAAAAATATAGGTATCCTTATCACCGATCACAATGCCCCCGAGACTTTGAGTATTACCGACCGTGCCTATCTGCTATTCGAAGGGAAGATACTCTTTCAAGGCACTTCTGAGGAGTTGGCCGAGAATCCCATCGTACGGGAGAAATACTTAGGACGCAACTTCATTTTCCATCGGAAGAAATTCCTTTGATTTCACGAGGCGTCGAAAACACCTTTTTATAAAACAGGTAGAGTAGGAGGACGGTTACCGCAAGGCTTACCCACGCCAACCACGTGGTAGATGATTGTGCCGTACCCAGTGCCTCCAATTCGTTGTCAGAGGCATTGCCGGTGAAATAGGCGATACAAACTACCATGCTGTTGTTGAACAAGTGCCCGAAAATAGGTAACCACAGATTGTGACTCCATACCAGTAAGTAACCGAAGAAGGCTCCTAACAACAGCCGAGGAAAGAACCCGTAAAATTGCAGGTGTATGGCACTGAACAGAAAAGCACAACTCCACACGGCAAAATGAGCCCGACGGCTTTCGCCCTGCACGGTCTGTTGAAGTACCCCTCTGAAAATCATCTCTTCGCCCATGCCGGTGAGAACTCCTATTCCCAAGATCACAGCCAGAAAATGTGGGAACGATTTTATTTGTAGCATCTGTTCAGTCACTGCGGCGGCAACCTCCTCTTGTTGCCGCATCCATGCCTCTATGGAACTGAAAGCGGCGGGCAGACTGATGGATTCGTTCCATTCCACCAACCGGTTGAACATGGGTGTTGCTACGAAATACAGAACCACAATACAAAGTATTTCGATGAGCCGAGGTGCTTTGTTCAGGTGCAGACCTTTGCCGGCATTCCCCCAAAAGAGCATAGCAGCAAACCAAGCCGGCAAAATGAACATACCTATATTTTGCAAATACATGCCTGTCAGCGGTGCATATTCACCCCGGATAAAAAGCATGGGTATGGCTATTACAAATATGCCACACAAAATCAACACCAGCAAAACGATGAGTTTTACCCCTGTCGATGAGCCTCGCATATATTCGGTAAGTTTCATAGCTTTCTATTTTTTCGAGGTGTAAAGATAGAAAAGATAATGCTTTGCGCAACATGAATTTTGTAAAAAAACACATATAGTGTTGCTCCGCCACGTAAAAAGTTTTTTGCCGCTATGATGTCATAATAAGAATTATCAAAAGAACAGACGATTTGCTGTAAATTTATTGTTTTGTCAACAAAATATTTTGGAAGTATTGATAAATGTCTATATTTGCACTCTTAAAAGTGACAAAATAACAGTTTTATGGAGGTCGCCGTCATAAAATACAATGCCGGGAATATCTATTCGGTAGAATGTGCCTTACGCCGATTGGGTATAAACCCAGTGGTAAGCGATTCGCCCGAGGTGCTTTCGCGGGCCGACAAAGTGCTCTTTCCGGGGGTAGGAGAGGCCTCGTCGGCCATGAACTATTTGCGCACCCATGAGTTGGACAAGGTTATTGCCGACCTCACGCAACCGGTATTAGGCATTTGTATAGGATTGCAACTTTTGTGTAACCACTCTGAAGAGGGTAATGTTGATTGCCTCGGCCTTTTCGATGCCGATGTACGCCGATTTGTCCCTCAAACTCATGGACAGAAGATCCCGCACATGGGGTGGAATACGTTGCATAACTTGCAAGGTCCTTTGTTTAAGGGCGTTGCAGAAGATAGTTACGTCTATTTTGTACATAGCTACTATGCTCCGGTTGTGGCCGATTGTATAGCCGAGAGTAATTATATAACCCCGTTTTGTGCCGCCCTGCATAAAAACAATTTCTATGCTACCCAGTTTCATGTCGAGAAGAGTGGGGCGGTAGGAGTACGCATCCTTGAAAATTTCCTTGCCTTATGATCGAATTGATTCCGGCCATAGACATTATCGACGGACGTTGTGTGCGGCTTTCGCAGGGCGATTATACTCGAAAAAAAGTTTATAACGAAAATCCGTTGGAGGTTGCCAAGGCATTTCAGGATAATGGATTGAGACGATTGCATTTAGTCGATTTAGATGGAGCAAAAGCCAATCATATAGTCAATTATAAGGTCCTTGAACAAATAGCTTCGCATACTTCGCTCTCCATAGATTTCGGGGGAGGATTGAAAAGCGACGAGGACTTGCATATCGCATTTGATTGTGGCGCCGATATGGTCACCGGCGGAAGTGTTGCCGTGCGCGACCGTAGTCTGTTCCTGCATTGGCTTGAACAATATGGCAACGAGCATATCATTCTGGGTGCCGACGCGCGGGACGAGAAAATATCGACCGGTGGGTGGCTCGAAGATTCGGAGATAGAGTTGGTCCCGTATGTAAGCGACTATGTGGCAAAAGGAATCCGCAAGGTGATTACGACCGACATCGGCCGCGATGGTATGTTACGAGGGTGTGCCGTGGAATTGTATAAAAAGATGCTGTCGGCAATACCCGATATGTATTTGATTGCAAGTGGCGGAATAGGTTCATGGACCGATATAGAGGCGTTGCAATCGATAGGGATTCCGGCCGTTATATTGGGGAAAGCAATTTATGAAGGGAAAATATCATTAACCGAAATATCCCGTTTCGTCATTAAAAACTAAAATTATCATGTTGGCCAAACGAATCATACCGTGTCTCGATGTAAAGGACGGGAAGACCGTGAAAGGAACGAAGTTTGTCAACTTCAAAGAAGCGGGCGACCCGGTTGTGCTGGGCGAAATATACAGTCGACAGGGCGCCGATGAGTTGGTATATCTCGACATTACCGCGTCGCATGAGGGACGCAAGACCTTTACCGATTTGGTGAAACGCATAGCCGCGCATATCGACATACCGTTTACGGTAGGAGGAGGCATCAATGCGTTGGACGATGTTGACCGACTGCTGAATGCGGGAGCCGATAAGGTGTCGTTAAACTCGGCGGCATTGAAAAATCCTCAAATAATTGAAGATGTTGCAAAAAATTTCGGTTCGCAAGTTTGTGTTATTGCAATAGATGCTAACTTTGAGGACGGAAAATGGATTTGTTATCTGAATGGTGGACGTATACCGACTGAACGAACTCTTTTTGAATGGGCATCGGAAGCCGTGGATCGTGGCGCAGGCGAGATACTTTTTACCAGCATTACCCATGACGGGACGAGAGGCGGATATGCCAACGAGGCTTTGCTGGAACTCCATCGGCGATTGTCCGTCCCGGTTATCGCTTCGGGTGGCGCCGGTAAGTTGGAGCATTTCAAAGACGCTTTTTTGAAAGGCGAAGCCGATGCGGCGTTGGCGGCCGGTGTATTCCATTTCGGAGAGATAACAATCCCGGAGTTGAAAAAGTATTTATCGGAATATAATATTCCTGTAAGAATATAACATATATGGAAAAAGAGACAATGCAACTGGATTTTGCGAAAATGGGCGGGCTTGTACCGGCCATCATTCAAGATTGCGTCACCCAAAAGGTTTTGATGCTCGGCTTTATGAATGAAGAAGCATTGCGCAAGACGATAGAGACCGGTAAAGTGACCTTTTTCAGCCGGACCAAAGGGCGGCTGTGGACCAAAGGGGAGCAGAGCGGGAACTTTTTAAATGTGAAATCGATCAAACAAGATTGCGACCATGATACGCTTTTGATAAAAGTGTCACCTTGTGGCCCGGTGTGTCATACCGGAGCCGATACCTGTTTCGGAGAGAAGAACGAAGGCGATTTCTTGTTTATACAATATTTGCAAGACTTTATCGAGAAACGAAAAGCGGAGATGCCCGAGGGGTCATACACTACTTCGTTGTTCAACTCGGGAGTCAACCGCATGGCGCAAAAAGTGGGCGAAGAGGCTGTCGAAACAGTTATCGAAGCGACTAACGGAACAGACGAAAGACTCATTTATGAGGCCTCGGACCTGCTGTACCATTTGATTGTCTTGCTCACCTCGAAAGGGTATCGCATCGAAGATTTAGCACGTGAATTGAAAAAGAGGCACAAATAAAGATTATGGATAGAAAGTTGCTGGTCAAATATACCGATGTGCAGATTTGCCGGGAAGAATTGACGATATTGAAACATATCAATTTCGAATTATACAGCGGTGAATTTGTCTATTTTATCGGGCGTGTAGGTAGCGGTAAAAGCAGTTTGTTAAAAACCATGTATGCCGATTTACCCATAAACGAAGGCGAAGCTATGGTTCTCGACTTCGACGTATGCCACATCAAGAACAAAGAGATTCCCTTATTGAGACGTAAGTTGGGAATCGTATTTCAAGATTTCCAACTATTGACCGACCGCTCGGTCTATGAAAATCTCTCGTTTGTGTTGAAGGCTACGGGTTGGAAAGACAAGGAAGAGATTGACAATAGGGTTGCCGAGGTGCTCGATCAAGTGGGTATGCGCAAGAAATCGTATAAGATGCCACACGAATTGTCGGGAGGAGAGCAGCAACGTATCGTTATCGCCCGGGCTTTGTTGAACTCGCCTCAAATCATCTTGGCCGATGAGCCCACGGGGAATCTCGACCCACAGACCGGACAACAAATTGTGTCGTTGCTCCATCACATTTGCGAAACCGGAACGGCTGTCATCATGACCACCCACAACTTGAATCTGGTCGAAGAGTTCCCCGGAAGAATTTTGAAATGCGACGACAAGAGCCTGATAGAAGTTTAAATTTCCCGAATAGTTGATAATCCCGCAAAAAACACATACTTTTGCGGAAATATAATAATCGTTTCATACTAAAATCAAATAGATAAAAAATGAAAGTACTTAAATTTGGTGGAACCTCTGTCGGCAGTGCCCAGTGCATGAAAGACGTTGCCAAATTGATTTGTGACGGAGAGCAAAAAATCGTCGTGTTGTCGGCTATGGCCGGAACAACCAATACCTTAGTGGAAATATCGGATTATTTGTATAAGAAAAATACCGATGGCGCCCGGGAAACGATAGGCCTCCTTGAACGAAAATACAACAAAGTGGTAGATGAACTGTACAGCACCGATGAGTATAAACAAAAGGCGCTCGACGTGATCAGAGGGTGTTTCGACCACATGCGTTCGTTTACCAAAGATTTATTTACTCTGTTTGAAGAAAAGGTTATTTTGGCCCAAGGTGAATTGATGTCAACCGCAATGGTTCACAACTACCTGTTGGAGCAGGGTGTAAAATCGGTTATTATTCCGGCTCTCGATTATATGCGGACCGACAAGAATGCCGAACCCGACAACCAGTTTATAAAAAACAAGCTGCTCTCGTTACTCCAAGAAAATCCCGATGCCGAAATTTATATTACACAGGGTTATATCTGCCGGAATGCTTATGGCGAAATAGATAACCTGCAACGAGGCGGCAGCGACTATTCTGCCTCATTGATAGGTGCCGCAATAAATGCCGAGGAGATACAGATATGGACCGACATCGACGGTATGCACAACAACGATCCCCGATTTGTGGAGAATACCAAACCGGTACGTTATCTGCAATTTGAAGAGGCAGCCGAGTTGGCCTATTTCGGTGCGAAAATTTTGCACCCCACCTGCGTATTGCCTGCCAAGTTGAATAATATCCCGGTGCGGCTGCTCAATACCATGCAACCCGATGCTCCCGGGACACTTATCTACAACCATGCTTCGGACGGTCAAATCAAAGCAATTGCCGCCAAAGAAAACATCACGGCGATAAAGATAAAATCGGGACGTATGTTGTTGGCCTACGGGTTCCTCCGGAAAGTGTTCGAGATATTCGAAAGCTATCAAACCTCAATCGACATGGTTACGACCTCCGAGGTTGGGGTCTCCCTTACGATCGACAACACGAAACACCTGCAAGAGATTCTCGACGATTTACGCAAATTCGGTACAGTGACAGTCGATGAAGATATGGTCATCATCTGTGTTGTAGGCGACTTGGAATGGAACAATGTAGGATTTGAATCGGCTGCTATTCAAGCCATGAAAGACATCCCTGTAAGAATGATTTCTTATGGTGGCAGCAACTACAATATCTCGTTCTTGGTCCGTCGAGACGATAAAGTCAGGGCCCTCCGCTCATTGAGTGAGCATCTTTTTGGAAATAAATAATACATTGTGTCATGCAGAAAAAACTCTGCATGACATTTTAATTTTTTTTGCGGCATGTTTCCCATCAGTCATTTCAACCAAACAAAGACTCCTTTCTATTTTTACGATAAAACCGTATTGAACAATACATTGGCAAAACTTACCCGATTGGCAGGCGACCGTAATTATCACGTTCACTATGCCGTGAAAGCGAATGCCAATCCCGAGATACTGCACCTTATTGCAGCTTCGGGGATAGGGGCCGATTGTGTAAGCGGCGGAGAGATCAAGGCAGCTTTGGAGGCTGGATTCCCGGCTAAAAAAATCGTATTTGCCGGGGTAGGGAAGTCCGACTGGGAAATAGAGTATGCTCTTGAAAACCGAATATTCTGCTTTAATGTAGAGTCGGCCGAGGAATTGGAGGTTATCGAGGAGTTGGCTACAAAGAAAGAGAGCATCGCTTCGGTTGCATTGCGAGTAAATCCCAATATCGATGCCCATACACACGAATATATTACGACAGGATTGACCGAAAATAAATTCGGGATACCGGTTGAAATGTTGGACGGCGTGTTTTCCCAAATACAAAATTATCCTCATATCCAACTGGTAGGGCTCCACTTCCACATCGGTTCGCAAATCTTGAATATGGAAGCCTTCCGAGTGCTTTGCGAGCGAATAAACCGGTTGCAGGAAACCCTTTCGCGACAAAACATACAGGTGAAACATATTAACGTAGGAGGAGGATTGGGTGTAGATTATGAAAACCCCGATGGCAATCCCATTCCCGATTTCGAATCCTATTTCGACGTATTTCAGCAGAACCTTAATTTGCGGGGCGGACAACAATTGCACTTTGAATTGGGCCGTTCCATTGTATGCCAATGCGGTTCGTTGATTACGAGAGTGTTATATGTGAAAAAATCGTTGAGAAAACAATTTGTCATTGTCGATGCCGGCATGACCGATTTGATTCGGCCCGCACTCTATCAAGCCTATCACCGTATTGAAAATATCACTTCCGATATGGGCGAACGGATTTATGATGTAGTAGGCCCCATTTGCGAGTCGTCCGATTGCTTCGGGAGAGATGTCGCCTTGAACGCCACCCAACGAGGCGATTTAATCGCTATCCGTTCGGCCGGAGCCTATGGCGAAATCATGGCTTCGCAATATAATTGCCGCGCTTTACCCGGGCATTTGATAGAATGATGAAATTATTAACAATATTTTGTTTTTTCGTATTTAGAAATCAATTATTTTTGCGATTACAAAATTGTAATCATTACAAATAAAGAAAGATGAAAGAATCGGCACAAGACAGATTACGGCGTTATAATATAAAACCATCGGTACAACGCATGGCAGTATTGGATTATTTAATGACCCACTACACGCACCCGACGGCCGACACCATATTCAATGCCCTCTATCCGGCTATCCCGACCCTCTCCAAAGCAACAGTGTACAACACGCTGAATTTGTTGACCGAGCAAGGCGTGATACAGATGATTACGATAGACGAGAAGAATGCCCGGTTCGACGCGCGAGAGACACCGCATTTGCATTTCAGATGCAGCGCTTGCGGGGAAATATTCGATTTCGATCTTCCGCCTTTGCAAATGGAAGCCTTGAAAGATTACGATATTACCGACATTCAGGTTTATTGTAAAGGGGTATGTCCTACATGTCAGAAAAAAGAAAACAACATTAATAACTAAAAAACAACCAATCATGAAGAAATTTATTTGTACAGTATGCGGTTACGTTCACGAAGGTGACGAAGCTCCTGAATTTTGCCCTCAATGTAAACAACCCCGTTCGAAATTCAAAGAACTGGTAGAATC
>CALUJQ010000036.1 GCA_944320995.1 uncultured Barnesiella sp.
ATTCGAACCTAGACAAACAGAACCAAAACCTGTTGTGCTGCCATTACACCATAAGCCAAACTTATTGCTTTGAGGTCTCAATCCTCAAAAGCGAGGCAAAGATAATGGGTTTTTATCGTTCTGCCAAATTTTAAGCGAATTATTTTGCGATAAGCAGGTAATAATTCTTTTTACCCCGTTGTACGATGATGTATTTGTCGTTCAGCAGGTAATTCCCGTCGATTTTTGTATCGGGGGCTGTGAGTTTCTCTTTGTTGATGGAAACGCCTCCGCCTTGGGTCAATTTCCTCATTTCGCCTTTCGAGGGGAAGACGGCTGCCATTTCGGTCGCCAACTCTATGGCCGGGACTCCGGCAATGATTTTGTCACGTGATATTTCGAATTGGGGTACTCCCTCGAATACGGCGAGCAAGGTATCTTCGTCGAGTTTATGAAGTTGTTCCGAGGTAGAGTTGCCGAAGAGGATATTCGAGGCTTCGACGGCGGCATCGTAGTCGGCTTCGGAGTGAACCATGACCGTTACTTCTTTGGCCAATCGTTTTTGCAGGATACGCAGGTGCGGGGCTTGGTCATGTTCGGCAATCATGGCTTCGATCTCTTCGCGCGAGATGGATGTAAAGATTTTGATATAGCGTTTGGCGTCTTCGTCGCTTACGTTGAGCCAGAATTGGTAGAATTTGTAAGGCGAAGTGTAGCGGGCGTCGAGCCACACGTTGCCCGATTCGGTTTTGCCGAATTTCGTGCCATCGGCTTTGGTGACGAGCGGGCAGGTCAAGGCGAATACTTCACCGCCGTTGGTGCGGCGTATCAACTCGGCTCCGGTGGTGATATTGCCCCATTGGTCCGAGCCGCCCAGTTGCAGTTTGCAATTTTTGGTTTCGTAGAGATGCAGGAAATCGTATCCTTGTAGCAGTTGGTAGGTAAATTCGGTGAAAGAGAGTCCGTCACGAGCTTCGCCGTTCAAGCGTTTTTGTACCGAATCTTTGGCCATCATGTAGTTTACTGTGATGTGTTTTCCTACGGTACGGGCGAAATCGAGGAAAGAGAAGTCTTTCATCCAGTCGTAATTATTTACCAACTCGGCGTGGTTGGGAGCGTCCGACTCGAAATCGAGAAATTTACTCAACTGTTTTTTGATACATTCTTGGTTATGGCGCAGTGTCTCTTCGTCCAACAGGTTACGCTCTTGCGATTTACCCGATGGGTCGCCTATCATACCGGTGGCACCGCCTACGAGGGCCAAGGGTTTGTGGCCGCAACGTTGGAAATGGCGTAACATCATTACACCACACAAGTGTCCTATATGGAGTGAATCGGCTGTGGGGTCGAATCCTAAGTAAGCGGTGACCATCTCTTTTTCAAGAAGTTCTTCTGTTCCCGGCATCATGGTGTGTACCATTCCGCGCCATTTTAATTCTTCTACAAAATTCATCGAATGAAAAAACTTAATTTAATATTGACTGTATCAAATCGTAAAAACAGCATGATTATGAGCAATCTCCTATTGTTGCGAGGTGTTTGCCCGATTGCTGTTGTTACATTGCTGCAAAAGTACGACTCTTTATCGAAAGAAACAATTTTAATGCGGAAATAACAAACCGATAAATTTTGTAAAGGTGTTTGAGGTGATAATTGAGATTGTTTTATATTAAAATTAAATGATTTGATTAACTTTGTACAAATCGATTTCCAGAATTGTGATGAAAAAAGAAGTACCGGATATCGAGCAATGGTTTGCTATTCGGGTGACATATAGCCGGGAGATGGCTTTAAAGGAATATTTAGACCGGTATGGTATAGAGTCGTTCATACCTATGTCGTATAAAGAGGTGGTCAATGGGGAGCGTAAGGTGAGAAAGTTGGTTCCGGTTATCCACAACCTTGTGTTTGTTCGTTCTTCCCGTAAAAAGATAGCAGAGGTCAAGCAAGAGGTCGCTTTGAAAATACCGATGCGTTATATTATGAATCGGGAGACAAAAGAGCCGTTGGTTGTCCCCGATAGACAGATGTATAGCTTTATCGCTGTAGCGGGTGCTTATGACGAGCAGGTGGTTTTCTTGGATTCGAATGTGGTTTCTTTGAGAAAGGGGGATCGGGTGCGTATTACAGGTGGGATTTTTGCCGGAGTCGAGGGTGTTTTCATTCGTATCAAGGGTGATCGGCGGGTTGTCGTTTCGATCGAGGGGGTTATGGCTGTGGCAACGGCTTTTGTGCATCCGTCGTTAATCGAAAAAATATAGGGTCTTCGATTTTGCGAAGGTGGGTATTTATATTATTGAATTACCTATTCGCGGTCGGAAATGTAAAAATACGGGTTATATTTTTGCATATCGCCTTGCGCAGGGTATGAGTCGATGTGTTTCGTATATGTGCAGCTTTTCGATACAGTTTATCAATTGACATGTTTCCTTCGTCGGTTTCGAGAAAGAGGCGGTCGAGAGGGGTCGATTTTAGAGATTCATGATTGTAGTATTCTCCGAACGAAAGGTACAGGCCTTCGCGTACCAATTGTTGGGCGGTCTCGGGTTTCCCGCGGAATCCGTGGATAATCCACGGCTGTTTGGGTTTTGACTCTTTGTGGATACGGATAATGTCGTCATAGGCTTTTACGGCGTGTATGACCAACGGTTTGCCGTATTTCTCTGAGAGTGCGATGTGTTTCCTGAAATAGGCTATTTGCTCGTCATAAGCTATCTCGCTTTTCAACTTGTCGAGGCCGGTTTCTCCGATAGCCACAACCTCGTCGTGTTGTACGAAAGATTCCAACAGCGGGAGAACTTTTTGTGAGTGGCTCGACAGTTCCCACGGGTGCATTCCCACAGAATAGAATTTTCCTGTCTCGGGAGAAAATTCCTCGGGGATTGTGCTGATGATAGCACCATAGCGGTTGTGGTGGGTGTGAATGTCGATGGGGATTTTAGGCGGTACGGGGTCGAATCCGCTACCTCCCCACGGGTGGCAGCTTAAAATTCGTTTGACGGCGAGCCATAGCCCTTTGAAAGGCCCGTGTATCTGTATGGCGTCGATAGCATATTGCGAGCAGGTGGGTACATATCGGCACGACGGGGGAAGCATGGGGGAGATCGATGCTCGATAAAAGCGAATGGGAAGCAGGAGTATGGCCGATAAGATTTTTTTCATGGGGTTATGATACCGTTTGGTCCGATTCTATTTTTTTGACAAGCCGTTCCAATGCTTCGACCATCTTTTTCTCGATAAAATGGAAATCGTTCAGATTCTTGTCGAGGTATAAAAAGGCCAAATGAACCGTGCGTTTTTGTTGCGACAGCGGTTCGGTGATGATGTGTTTGTGGAGGCGGTAGGCCTCTCGTACCCGACGGCGCAGATATACTCTTTTGACGGCCCGTTTGAAATTCCTTTTGGGGATATTGATAAAAAATTGAGGTGGGGCCGACAGGGAATCGTCTATGCGATAGACGATGCGAAGAGGGTACACGATGAAAGCCTGACCCTCCGAAAAAAGGCGATCGATAGCTGTGCGGCTACATAATTTTTCGTTTTTGGGGAGTCTGTAATCGTTCATCGTGGTTGAAAATAAAACCTCATAAGCGCCTCCTTTCGGTGAAAGACGATTATGAGGTTCGTTTTTTTGTTGGAAAAGAGGTTATTTCTTTTTACTCTGTTCTTTCAAGAAGAGATCCAATGCGGCGGTCATCGACGGTGCTCCGGGTGAGGGAGCTTCGATGTCGAGCCGTAAACCGGCATCGCGTACGGCTTGAGCCGTTGTAGGACCGAAAGAGCCAATCTTGATTTCGTCCTGTTTGAACTCCGGGAAGTTCTTCGTTAGCGATTTGATTCCCGAAGGGCTGAAAAACAACAGCATATCGTAATCGAATGCTTCGCCCGGTTCAAAATCGTTGCTTACGGTGCGGTACATAATCGCTTTTGTATAGTTGATTTTATGCTTTTCCAGCACGGTAGTTTGCTCTTTGTGCACGTCCGAAACCGGGAAAAGGAACTTTTCTCCCGCATGTTTCAACAACGACGGTACCAAGTCGTCCAACTTGCCCGAGTTCCCGAAAAATATCTTGCGTTTGCGATAAACGATATATTTCTGTAAATAGAGGGCAATAGCCTCTGTCGTACAAAAATATTTCATGGTTTCCGGTATGTTGACGCGCAACTCTTCGCACAGGCGGAAGAAGTGGTCGATGGCGGTACGAGCCGTGAAAATAACAGCTGTATATTCCGGTATGGAAATCTTTTGTTGCCTGAATTCTTTAGAAGTCAGACCTTCTACCTTGATAAAAGGACGAAAGACGATATTGACACCGTATTTTTCGGCAATATCGTAGTAGGGGGATTTTTCGGAACTCGGCTTAGGCTGAGAAACAAGAATTTTCTTAATTTTCAAAGCTGCTGTATTTTTAGTTCGACAAAATGATATATTAGTACACTTGATTTATAAACCCAAAACAAGGGTGTAATTTCGAGGGCACAAAGGTACACAATAAAATAGAATAAATCTAATATATTGCGGTAAAAAATCTTAAACCCTTTATAAATAAATAAGATGCGGGAAATGAGATAGATAACAACCGTTACGATAAGCATGATGTGCTCGATGAACGGTATGAATATCATGGTTAGGACCGACAGGGCGAGAGGAATGCTGATGAGTGAATTTATCGAAATAAAGCTCTCTATCCATTGATGAGTGTGGGTAGCGTCGGTAAATAGTAGCCCGATACCCTTGTAAATCCATTTTTGCAGGAAGTAATAAAGGCCGGCGATGAGGGCTCCGCAGCAAACGCCTATTCCGAAAGATCCGGAGATCGAAGGGAGCAAGTGTGAAATGAACATGAAGAGGCAGAACCCTTCGGCAATGAAGGTCATGCTCAGCAGTACGGCCCTTAATTGTGTTTCCCGCACCGTGGTATCGTCGAAGATGCTTTGTCGCTCTTTTACGTTGAGTAGGTTGCGGAACATCTCTCCCAAAAATTTGGTTCCTTTTTTTAAGGTAAAAGCAAACAACAAGAAAACGACAAGGATAATGACGATAAGTATGGGGTTGTTGGAGGGTGTTTGTGGGATTTGTTCCGAAGGAAACCCCTCGGGAATGGCGATAATCGTCTCTTGCAAGTCTTTGAGCGGGTCTGTTTCTTTCAGTGGCGTGCTGGTTTCAAACCCGTCGAGATACTGAGGCACAAAGCTTTCGGCGTGGTTGGTCAACGACAGCTCGTTGACGGTGTCGGGAGTGGAATGGGTTTGTGCGACAGGGT
Source organism: uncultured Barnesiella sp. (assembly GCA_944320995.1). Taxonomy (GTDB): domain Bacteria; phylum Bacteroidota; class Bacteroidia; order Bacteroidales; family Barnesiellaceae; genus Barnesiella. Next base: position 5,244 of record CALUJQ010000036.1, read on the forward strand.
ATGACATGGTTTATATGGCAGCTATTTTACGAATATTCTTATCCCACTCGGGAGCTGTTTGAATGGCATCGATAGCCTCTTGGGGTGTTTGGGCGATTTGCCACATGCCGGCGTGTTCGTGGCGCATGAAATTTTCGTCGATGGCTTGTTGGAGCATTTCGATCAACGGGTTGTAATAGCCGTCGATATTCAAGATGACAATGGGATTAAGAAACAGGCCTAACTGCTTCCACGTGATGATTTCGAAAAGTTCTTCCATGGTACCGCAACCGCCGGGCAGGGCGATAATGGCGTCGGCCTCTTGCGCCATGCGCTCTTTCCGTTCGTGCATGTCGGCCGTCACGATGGTTTGGGTGAGCCCTTTGTGGCACCACCCTTCGTTAATCATGAACCGGGGGATTACCCCCAATACTTCGCCGCCATTTTCGAGGACACTGTCGGCCAATTTTCCCATCAGTCCTTGGTTGCCGGCACCGCATACGCACCGCATTCCGTTTAGGGCGAGAAGTTTGCCTATTTCGCCGGCAGCCTCGAAATAACAGGGTTTTATCTTGGAACTGGATGCGCAATAGACGCATACCGATTTTATCTTTTTCATTGTCACCTACTTGAATAGACTGCAAAATTAACGCTTTTTTTTGAAAGATGACTCTTTCGGGAGTCTTGACGTTACAGCCAACCATTTTCGCGATACCACTTCACGCATTCGTTCACGCCGCGTTCGAGGCTATATTGTGGCTCGAAGCCCAATTCGTTTTGTGTGGCCGAAATATCGCATATCCAGTTGCGTTGTTTCATGATACGGAATTTATCGCGGTTCAGGGTGCTGGTGCGGCCCACTATGCCGGTAACTTTCTCGGCAACAGCCGATACGATCCAAAGCAGCCACAGCGGAATCTTCACAGGGATAACCCGCCGTTTTCCCAAAGCGGCGGCTACATATTTTCTGAATTGTGTCGAGGTGTAGGCTTTTCCTTCGGAGAGAAAATATCCTCGGCGGGTCACACCCCGGTCGATCGCTTTGAAAATAGCCTGCACAAGGTCTTTGACATAGATGAAGGTGATGAGTTGCGGTTTGAATCCCACGATGAAGTCGAAGCCGTATTTGATGCTCTTCATCATCAGGTAGTAATCTTTTTCGTAGGGGCCGTATACGCCGGTAGGGCGCATAACTACGTATGGGAATCCGGGGAGAGATTCCAAATGCCGTTCGGCTTTCAATTTGCTCATGCCGTACCGGGTGTTGGGGCGAGGCGGGTCGGTAGGCCGTATGGGGGTAAAATGTTCTTCGTCGCCCAGTCCCCATGCGCCCAGACTGCTCATGAGGATAAATTGCCGGGGTACCATATCGGCTTCGACGAGTGCTTCGGTAAAGTTTTTCACAAAGCCGTAATTGATTCGATCGAAATCGTCGGGATTCTTACATTTGGTAACACCGAGATTGTGGACAATGTAGTCCCATTTCCCGAATTCTTTTTGGTGTTGTCGCAGTTGGGTGACGAGAGTTTCCTTATTCCCGTAATTGAGGTCGATAAAATGTATTTCGGGGTTAGAGAGATGTTCGCGCGATGTGGTTTTGCGAACCCCCGCCCAAGTTTCGTATTGCCGCGATAAAGCTTCTTCGACGATAAATCCGCCGATAAATCCGCCGGCACCTGTAATCAAAATTTTCGCATTCATGAACAATGACCTCTTTTGGGGTGTAAAAGTAATAAGAAACAGGCTAAATAGATTCGACAAGGTTGTTATTTTGTAAAATATAGCCGATAAATTATTATAAAAAGTTTATAATGAGAAGAGATTAACAATCTTTCATTATCTTTGTCGGGCATTCTAAAAGGGGCTCTATTATGGGCTCTTTCGGGGAAATGGGAATCCTCTCGATTGCCATCTCCTTTTTATGTATGGGAAGAGGTTTTCTTTCTTCCGGGAAATATAGAAAATAAAATTATAGATTTAATGAAACAGTACAGATTACTGAACAACGTATTGGGATGGGTGGTATTTGTCATTGCGGCGATTACCTATATCCTCACGTTGGAATCGACCGCCAGTTTTTGGGACTGCGGCGAATTTATCGCATCGGGATATAAATTGGAAGTGGGTCACCCGCCGGGCAATCCCATATTTATGTTGACGGCACGTTTCTTTGCCAATTTTGCATCATCTCCGTCCGAGGTAGCCTACATGGTCAATCTCATGTCGGGGTTGCTGAGTGCCGCTACCATTTTGCTTTTGTTCTGGACGATAACCCGGTTGGCGCAGAAGATTGTTTTGCGGGCGGGAGAGACCGAAGAGACGATGTCGCCGGGGCAGATGATTGCCATTTTGGGTTGCGGACTGGTAGGCTCTTTGGCCTATGCGTGGTCCGATACTTTTTGGTTCTCGGCCGTAGAAGGTGAAGTTTACGCCTACTCGTCATTTTGTACGGCGCTGGTATTTTGGCTCATTCTCAAATGGGAGAGTGTGGCCGACCAGCCCCATGCCAACCGTTATATCATACTTATTGCCTATATCATAGGAGTTTCTATTGCGGTTCACTTATTGAATCTGTTGTGTATTCCCGCCATCGTGCTGGTATATTACTATCGCAAGTATGAAAATACCAATTTGAAGGGCTCGTTAATCGCCTTGTTGGTGTCGTTTGTCCTCATTGTCTTGTTGCTTTATGGACTGGTCCCCGGTTTCGTCGAAGTGGCCAGTTGGGTGGAGTTGCTCTTTGTCAATGTTTTCCATCTGCCGTTCAATAGCGGGGTTGTATTCTATTTCTTCCTGATAATAGGAGTAATCGCATGGGCCATTTACGAAACTTATGCCCAGCGGAGCGACAAACTCATGAAGATTTCATTCTTGATAAGCATTGTATTGGTGGGTATTCCCTTCATTGGCGATGGCTATATCATCGGTATTGTTCTTACGGCTGCATTGGCTTATTATCTCTTCACCCGCAAGAAACTGGCAGTAGTAGCCATGAATACAATTCTGCTTTCGCTGTTTGTGATTTTTATCGGTTACTCTTCGTACGCCTTGATTGTGATCCGTTCGACGGCCAATACACCTATGGATCAAAATTCACCCGAGGATATTTTCAGTTTGGGCGGTTATCTCAATCGTGAGCAGTATGGCGACCGGCCGCTCTTTTATGGGCAGACATTCCCCGCCCAAATAGCTCGTGATGCCAACGGCACGGCTATCTCGACCAAAGGGAAGCCTATTTGGAAGAAGAAACTGAAAACGACCGACGACGAGCCCGATCGTTATATAATTACCGGATATGACGAGAATTATAAGTATCAACCCGAGTTGTGCATGCTGTTTCCCCGTATGTACAGCGACAGAGCCGAACACGTATCGGTTTACAAGGAGTGGACCGATTTTAAAGGCCGCCCTGTACAGGTAAGTACTGCCGAAGGAACACAGACGGTCATGAAACCGACCTTTGGCGAGAACCTTGCATTTTTCCTCGACTACCAGTTGAATTATATGTATTGGCGTTATTTCATGTGGAATTTTGCCGGGCGTCAGAACGATATACAAGGACATGGCGAAGTGCAGAACGGAAACTGGATAAGTGGATTTAATTTTATAGATAAGCATATCGCCGGCGATCAAACCAATCTGCCCGACGATTTGAAAAACAATCCGGGGCACAACGTGTTCTACATGTTGCCTTTGTTGTTGGGTCTTATCGGACTTTTCTATCAGGCTTTTGCCGGGAAAAAGGGGATTGAGAGTTTTTGGGTCACTTTTTTCCTCTTCTTTATGACCGGTATCGCCATCGTCATTTATCTGAACCAAACCCCCATTCAGCCACGTGAACGAGACTATGCCTATGCCGGATCGTTCTATGCCTTTGCTATTTGGATAGGCTTGGGGGTTGCTGCCATATGGCGGGGATTGAACCGCTTGGCCAAGACGAGCGACGACAAGCCTGTGGGTACGGTTATGGCAGTAGTCGCATCGTTGCTCTGCTTGTGTGTGCCTTTACAGATGGTAAGCCAGACGTGGGACGATCACGATCGTTCGGGTCGCTATGTGTGCCGCGACTTCGGTATGAATTACCTGTCGAGTGTTGACGAAAACGCCATTATCTTTACCAATGGCGACAATGATACATTCCCTTTGTGGTATGCTCAGGAGGTAGAGGGTTATCGCACCGATGTGCGGGTGTGTAACCTCTCTTACCTGCAAACCGACTGGTATATCGATCAAATGAAACGTCCGGCTTACGAATCGGCTCCTTTGCCCATTTCGGCCGATGAGACGAAATATGCGTATGGAGCGCGTTCCTACAACTATGTAATAAATCGGGTAACCGATTCGATTACGGTTAGTGACGGATTGGAATATCTGTATAGTGATGAGTCTTGGACCAAAGATGTGCCCGGATATGGTAAACTTGATCACCTGCCTACCAACAAAATGTATATTCCGGTTGATGCCGAGGCTGCTCTTGCGTCGGGTACTGTTCCGGCAGAGTTGAAAGACAGTATCGTTACAAAAATCGTCCCCGATTTTGCCGATAAACGAGGTTTCACAATGAGTGAAATCGCCTCTCTCGACATTATTAATACCAATGCCCGGGAGGGGTGGACGCGTCCTGTCTATTTTGCTGTGACCGTAGGTAATAGTTACTATTTAGGCCTCGAAAATTACTTCTCGCGTACCGGTTTGGCCTATCAGGTTGTACCGCTGAACGGAGTCAACAACAATATCAATACCGACAAGATGTATGACAACATGGTCAACAAATTCCGTTGGGGAGGTATCGACAAGGCTACACCCGAGAAACCGCTCTATCTCGATGAGAATGTACGTCGCATGTGCAATACTATTCGTATGATGTTTGCCGACTTGGTTCCCCAGTTGATTATCGAGGGGAAAAAAGAAAAGGCTTTGACAGCTTTGAATCTTATTGTAGAGAAGATTCCGGGTTGGCAAGTGACGCATGACCTTACGTCGGTTTCTTTCGGACAGTCCTATCTCGATTTGGGAGAGAAAGAGAAGGGCGAAACCTTGCTGACCGAGATATTCGAAACTTCGGCCGATTACTTGAATTGGTATAAAGACCTTACACCGGGACAGCTTCGCTCCATAAGAAACGATTATCAGAAACATCTGTATATTGTACATACCATTAATGAGATAAGTGCGGCGTATGGATTGTCTGAATTACAGAAAAAGATAGAAGAGCGATTCGCTATTCAAGAGTAAACAGAAAGATTCTTTTCGGGAGAGAAGGCGGGATAAGGAAAAATTTGTCTCGGTTCTCTCCCGATTCAGTCATACACTTGTTATGTTTATAGAACAACCTCCGTTTTTTTATCGTATGTTATTCCCCGAGACCTTTTGGCGTATCCCGGGAGATAAAAAAACCGTGTATCTCACTTTTGACGACGGGCCTATTCCCCAAGTCACCCCGTGGGTTCTCGATGTACTCGATTATTACGAGGTAAAGGCGACATTCTTTTGTGTGGGTGACAATGTGGCCCGCAATCCCAACTTGTTTCAAGAGGTTCGTAATCGAGGCCATCAGGTGGGCAATCATACCATGAACCATGTAAAAGGAATGTCTATGTCGCCCGAGAGGTATCAGCGCAATGTATTGAATGCGCACGACCTCATTCAGAGCCGGCTTTTCCGTCCTCCGCATGGCCACATGACACCGGGACAGGCCAAGTTGTTGAAAAAAGATTTCAGCATTATCATGTGGGACGTTGTGACTCGCGATTATAGCAAGAAACTGACGGGAGAACAGGTGTTTAATAATGTGAAACGCTATGCCCGTAATGGTTCTATTATTGTGTTTCATGACTCGATTAAAGCAGAACGGAACCTTCATTATGCTTTGCCGCGAACCATAAATTGGCTGAGGGAAAATGGATTCCTCTTCAAAACTCTTTGAGCAGCGGGAAAGCATTAGAGTCGAAGCTTTGCGCATCGGCTTCGATGCTTGCGGTTTCGCTCGGGTCGATGAGGTCGAGTCGTCCATGTGCGATGCATATCGTCGATGGCTTGATGAGGGCAAACAGGCTCAAATGGCCTATTTGGGAAATCATCTCGATTTGAGGGAAGATCCCCGGCAGTTATATCTCGGGGCGCGTACGATGATTTGTGTAGCCCTCAATTATTACCCGGTACGTTTTCAACCAAGAGAAAACCCGCAATTTGCCTACTATTCCTATGGGGATGATTATCATGAGGTTATGAGGCGTAAGCTGCGGCAATTGGCTGTTTTTGTGACTGCATTGTCGGGCGACGAAGGGCGGGTGTGTTGTGATACCGCACCCGTAAGAGAACGGTATTGGGCTGTACGAGCCGGGCTGGGTTTTATCGGGAAGAATGCCCAATTGATTATTCCCGGCCGAGGTTCTTTCTTCTTTTTGGGAGAGTTGCTTACTACGTTGGAGTTACCGCCCGACAATCCGGTATCTTCGCGTTGTGGCGATTGTAGGCTTTGTATGGAACATTGTCCTACGGGGGCTATTGTTGCTCCGGGGGAGGTTGATGCGAGGCTCTGTATTTCGTGTCAGACCATCGAGAACCGGGGCGATATATCGTCTTTTGTAGCCGAACGTATGGGGAATAGGGTGTATGGCTGTGACACATGTCAGTTGTGCTGCCCTTGGAATAAGTCGGCAACTCCTTCGGTACACCCTGAGTTTGTTCTCACAGAAGAGTTGTTTGCGCTCGATGCAGACCGTTTTGAGACGATGACTTCCGACGAATATAGTCGTATATTTCGCCGTTCGGCTGTGAAACGGGCCAAGTATGCCGGATTGAAACGAAATTTTGAAATATGGAAGAAAAACCGGAATGGTGGGGAGAAATAACCTCTTTTTTGTGAAAAGATAACGAACGAGGAAGGCTTCATGTAGTTGAGCCTTCCTCGTTCGTTATAATAATCCGATCGTTTTACAATAAACTGTCGGGGTCAAGATTGTTTTTCTCGATGTCGAGGAAGTATTTGTAGGTCCCTACTTTTAGCTCGGCGGTAGCAGCGTCGTCGCAAACGATAATGCTTTTGGGGTGCATTTGCAAGGCTGTGATGGTCCACATTTGCGATACCCCGCCTTCTACGCCTTGTTGCAAAGCGCGTGCTTTGTTGTGGCCGTTAACGATGATAAGCACATTACGGGCCGACATGATAGTTCCTACGCCAACCGTCAGAGCCGTTTTAGGAACGAGGTTTGTGTCGCCTCCGAAGAAACGGGAGTTGGCGATAATGGTATCTTGGGTCAGTGTTTTTACACGGGTGCGCGATGTGAGGGAAGAACCGGGTTCGTTAAACGCAATGTGTCCGTCGGGACCTACACCGCCGAGGAACAGTTCGATGCCTCCGTAAGAAGCGATCTTGGCTTCGTAGCGGGCACATTCCTCTTCGGGATTGGCGGCATTGCCATTCAAGATATTCACGTTTTCGGGGCGAATGTCGATGTGCGAGAAGAAATTGCTCCACATGAAAGTATGGTAACTTTGTTCGTGGTCTTCGGGCAGATTGCAATATTCGTCCATATTGAATGTTACGACATTGCGGAACGAAACCACTCCTTTGCGGTTCAATTCGATCAAGTGTTTGTACATACCCAGCGGAGACGATCCCGTAGGAAGTCCTAAAACAAACGGTTTGTCTTCTGTGGGATTAAATTTATTGATGCACGATGCCACATAGTTAGCGGCCCAACGCGAAACTGCATCATAAGTTGGTTCGATAATAACTCTCATGATTTTATTAGAATTTAGCTTTCCCCAAAAGTAATCATTTTTTTGGAAGAATAGACCGGGGAGTGAAATTTTTGTATATTTTTCTAAAAATCAATGTCCGAGCCTCCATTTTTTACCTTTTTTGTGTGGAAAAAATGTAAAGGAATCATTAAGTTTGTAACTTAAAATAAATACTATCGCGATGAAAACAAATCTAAGTTCTCAAATTAAATTGGATCGAATACCTAAACGGTATTATGCTCCCGACGGTGAGTTGGAACTCGCGGCTCTTACGAGAGACGAGAAAGTCTATACTAAGATTTTTGAAGGCTCTGATGAAGGGTCGGTGTATGTTGCTCATGATGTAGCGGAGTTGATTCAGAAATGTAAATCCGAACATCGGCATTGTGTCCTCGCATTGGGTTCGGGAGTTGGTACTCACGGCATTTATACCGAATTGGTCCGTATGTATCAAGCTGGGGAAATCAGTTTCTCAAATGTCATTGTGTTCAATATCGGCGAATATTATCCTTTGTCCGACGGTGCTCCCGGAACCATGAGTCTTTTGAAAGAGTTATTGCTCGACAAGGTAAATATCGATCCTGAGAATATCCACACTCCCGGAAAGGTAGTATCGAAGGAAGATGTATATGTATATTGCAAGAAATACGAAGAGGAGATAGAGGCTTGCGGAGGTATCGATTTGGCTTTGTGCGAAATAGGAGCGGTTGGTAATTTGGCTTTCAACGAGCCGGGTTCGCAACTCAACTCGTCTTGCCGCCTGATGTTGCTCGGTAGCGATGCCCGCCACGTGGCATCGTCGCAGTTCAACTCTAACGAGAATGTGCCCCGAAGCGCAATTACACTCGGTATTTCCAACTTGATGTCGGCACGTCGCATCATCTGCATGGCTTGGGGTGAAAATAAAGCCAATATCGTGAAGCGCGCGATTGAAGGTGATATAACCGATTTGATACCGGCTTCGTTCCTTCAAACGCATCGTCGTGCAAAAGTTGTTCTCGACCTTTCGGCAGCAGAGGCTTTGACTCGTATCAGCCGTCCGTGGTTGGTTACTTCCTGCGAATGGGACGAAAAACTGATTCGCCGCGCTATCGTATGGTTATGTAAGGTGACCGGCAAACCCATCTTGAAATTGACCGATAAAGACTATAACGACAACGGATTGAGCGAATTGGTAGCCCTATTCGGCTCGGCTTACAATGTGAATATCCGTATCTTCAATTCGTTGCAGCATACCATTACCGGTTGGCCCGGAGGAAAACCCAATGCCGATGACACTTTCCGTCCCGAACGTGCAAAACCCTATCCCAAACGGGTGATTGTGTTTAGTCCACACCCCGACGATGATGTGATTTCGATGGGTGGAACTTTGCAACGTCTTGCCGACCAGAAACACGATGTGCATGTAGCATACGAAACTTCGGGAAACATTGCTGTGGGCGACGAAGATATGATGCGCTACATCATGCTCATCGACAATATCGCTAAGAGATTCAAGTTCGATACGCCTGAACTTTTAAAGAAGAGCGGCGAGATACACAAGTTTGTCGATAAGAAAAAAGACGGCGAGTCCGATTCTCCCGATATTCGTTTCATTAAAACGATGATTCGTCAAGGTGAAGCCCGTACGGCTTGTAACTATATCGGTATAAAACCGCAAAATGTACATTTCTTGGGCCTTCCTTTCTATGAAACGGGTACGATTAAGAAAGGAGACCTCACCGAGGCCGATATTCAAATTGTCAAAGACCTCATCGAATCGGTGAAACCTCATCAGATATTCGTTGCCGGCGACTTGGCCGACCCGCATGGAACTCACAAAGTGTGTCTCGATGCCGTATTGGCCGCTATCGACGAGATTAAAGACGAAGATTGGATGAAGGATTGCCGTATTTGGATGTATCGTGGCGCTTGGGCCGAATGGGAAATCGACCATATTGAAATGGCTGTACCCCTGAGCCCCGAAGAGCTGCGTCAGAAACGTAATTCGATTCTTAAACACCAGTCGCAAATGGAGAGTGCGCCTTTCTTGGGCGACGACGAACGTCTCTTCTGGCAACGGGCCGAGGATCGTAATAAAGCTACGGCCGACCTCTATGCCAGTCTGGGGCTTGCTTCGTATGAAGCAATCGAGGCTTTCGTGGAATATCACCCCATACGATAAGTCAAATTCTTTTTATAGAATGGCGGGAGGCGGTATTTATCGCCTCCCGTTGTTTTTTATGTATTGTTTTTGGTTCGACGTGGCCATAAAATTTTTTGATGACTCCGTTTCAATAAAAACCCCCAAGACACGATAACTGGTCCCGGGGGTTGCCTATTTCAATAAAACGGTGTTATTTGTAATCGGCCCAGTTGGTGAGAGCCATGTCGCCCGATTTCAGGAATTCGGTGTGGAATCCGAAAGCGGCATTCAAGTTGTGCGGCGTGTGGCCAGTCCCCAGTTTGAGGTAGTCCCATAACAATTCTTTGTACATGGGGTGAGCGCAGTTCTCGATAATGGTTTGTGCCCGTTGTATGGGTGATTTCCCTCTCAGATCGGCTATACCTTGTTCGGTGATGAGAACCTGTACCGAGTGTTCGCTGTGGTCGAGGTGCGATACCATGGGAACGATAGCACTGATTTTTCCGCCTTTGGCGACAGAAGGACAGGTGAATATCGAGAGGTAGGCATTACGGGTGAAGTCGCCCGATCCGCCAATACCGTTCATCATCTTGGTTCCGGTCACGTGGGTCGAGTTGATGTTTCCGAAGATGTCGGCTTCGAGGGCTGTGTTCATGGTGATGAGGCCCAGTCGGCGTACAATTTCGGGATTATTTGAGATTTCGCCGGGACGCATGATGATTTTGTCGTGGAAGAATCCGATGTTTTGGAATACTTCGTTCATTTTTTCGTCACTCACTGTCAGCGAACAGCAGCTGGCAAATTTACATTTCCCCTCTTTCATCAAGTCGATAACAGCGTCTTGCACGACCTCGGTGTACATTTCGAAAGCAGGAATGTCGGGGTTTGAACCCAAGCAGCCCAGCACAGCGTTGGCGATGTTGCCTACGCCCGATTGCAAGGGAAGGAATTGAGGCGGAATGAGTCCGGCTTTTAATTGGCTGACGAGGAAGTCGCACACGTTATTGCCGATTTTCATCGTTGTCTCATCGACCGGCGAGAAGGGTTTCACGCCGTCGCGTTTGTCGCTCTCGACGATGCCTATGATTTTTTTCGGGTCTACCTTTACGACCGGCTCACCGATACGGTCGCTTGGTTTGTAGATAGGAATTTCGCGGCGATAGGGCGGGTCGAGCGGTTGATAAATGTCGTGCATGCCCCGCAATTCCTTGGGGTCGTGGTGGTTCAACTCGATAATGATTTTATCGGCCAAAGCACAGAATGTCGGTGCAGCGCCAACTCCCGGGCCTAATAAAATTTCACCGTCGGGACTTACTTCGGTAGCCTCGATAACGGCAACGTTTATTTTTCCGAGGAATCCGTAACGAAGGTTTTGTGCGAGGTGCGACAAGTGCATGTCGAAGTATTGCACGTCATTTGTGTTGATAATACCTCGTAAGTCCTTGTGTGATTGGTAGGGAGTGCGTCGTTTGATTGCGTTAGCACGACTCAGTGCTCCATCGACAAAGTCGTTGGTCGACGCTCCTGTATAAACGCCTATTTGGAAAGGCCGGCCGGCAGCATGCTCTGCTTCGGCTTTGTTGGCGAGTGCCACCGAAACCACTTTGGGGGTTCCTGCTGCGGTGAATCCGCTGAATCCGACATTGTCGTCGTGATGAATAAATTCAGCCGCTTCTTCTGCGGTGATAAATTTAAATGCCATATCTATGAAAATTTGGTTGTTTTTTTGAGCTATTTCACGGTTAAGGTTTCTATCTTGTTTTATATTTAGTATTTCCGGTTCAAAATTTCCGAGACGATGACGGCTTTGCGCCAATCAATATCTTGTATGTCGATAACATTTTCGTCGGGTTCGTTGTTGTATTTGAGCGGTTGTGTTGCCGGCTGGGGCATTCCTGCCGTAGCTTGGGCAAAAGCCGGTGGAATTATTTCGAGAACGGGAGTAGGCTTTACCGGTTCGTTTTTCTTTTCCGCAGGTTTCTCGGGATTGGCGGATTTTTCTTTTCGGGGAGCTTTGGGGATATAATCGTCTTCTTCTTGCTCGGCTTCCTCTTTTGCCCTTCGCAGTTCTTTGAAAATATCGTCTATGGTTAAGGGCCGGGGTTCGTTCCATGTGGATTCTTCGGCTTCCTGTGGAGTAAATTCTCGAGATTCCGGGATCCGGTTATGCGGTGTTCTCGATTGATTTTTAGTCGTTTGTTTCTTTTTAGCCCCAGAGGCGTTGATGGCGAGAATGACCAAACCAATGATTATAGCAATGATTATCTCTGAAAAATCCATCTCTTTTTTGTAATTTTGTCCTCAAATATAGAGCTTTATTGAGAATCTTCCAAATTTTGGGACTCTATTAAATAACTAAGAGCTGTTTCGCAACAACTCTTAGCCGATTTAACCTAAACCTTAACTATGAAAAAATTTCATGTAATGTGTATGCAAAGAAAGACAATAATTTTTAAAAAACAAATTTTTTCAATAAAAATATTACTTTTTTCTTTGATTTGTTTATAAATTAAAATCAAATAAAGGAAAAATCAAAAAGAATGAAACCCGCGTTGGATAAAAACATAAGAGAAGGAATGGAGAAGAGATTGTTTATAGAGACCTATGGTTGCCAAATGAATGTGGCCGATAGCGAGGTGGTTGCTTCGATCATGCAAATGGCCGGTTATGTACTTTGCGATTCACTCGAAGAGGCTGATGCGATTTTCGTTAATACCTGTTCTATTCGGGATAATGCCGAGCAGAAGGTGCTTTCGCGATTGACCTATTTCCAATCTTTGCGCAAGCATAAAAAGAATCTGGTCATAGGGGTTTTGGGCTGTATGGCCGAACGGGTGCGTGAGCAGTTGATTGCCGAGCATGGTGCCGATTTGGTGGTTGGCCCCGATTCGTATCTCGATTTGCCCAATTTGGTTGGAGCTGCCGAACGGGGAGAAAAGGCGGTAAATGTAGAGCTTTCGACAACCGAGACTTACCGTGAGGTGATTCCTTCGCGCATCGGCTTGAACCGGATTTCGGGTTTTATTTCGATTATGCGGGGGTGTAACAATTTCTGTTCCTATTGTATTGTGCCCTATACACGGGGGCGTGAGCGCAGCCGCGCGCCCGAAAGTATCTTGAATGAGTTGGCCGATCTCCAAACCAAGGGATTCAAAGAGGTGACCTTGTTGGGACAGAATGTCAACTCCTATCGTTACGAGCGGGAAGATGGGGAGGTGGTCGATTTCCCGGCTTTGTTGGCCATGGTGGCACAGGCGGCCGAAGGAATGAGGGTGAGGTTTACCACCTCGCACCCCAAGGATATGAGCGACGAGACGTTGAAAGTTATAGCCGCATATCCCAATTTGTGCCGTCATATACACCTCCCTGTGCAGTCGGGGAGCAATCGTATTCTTAAACTGATGAATCGCAAATATACGCGTGAGTGGTATCTCGATCGTATAGCCGCCATTCGCCGCATTTTGCCCGATTGCGGTATTACGACCGATATGTTCAGCGGATTTCATTCAGAGAGTGAGGCCGACTTCGAAGAGACCCTCTCGCTTATGCGTGAGGTGGGCTTCGACTCTTCGTTCCTCTTCAAATATTCCGAACGCCCCGGGACTTATGCTTCCAAGCATTTGCCCGACGATATTCCCGAGGAGGTGAAAATAGCACGTCTGCAACGTATGATCGATTTGCAGAACGAACTCTCTCTCGAAAGCAACCGACGGGACATCGGCCGGGAGTTTGAGGTGTTGATCGAGGGATTTTCGAAACGTTCCAGAGAGCAACTCTTTGGCCGTACCTCGCAGAACAAGGTTGTGGTCTTCGACAAAGGGAACCATCGCATCGGCGAGTTTGTAAAGATAAAAGTGACCGATGCCTCTTCGGCTACTCTTTTGGGTAAAGTGTTGGATTAAAATTGGATTAAATTGATGGAAAAGGTCGTTAAAGACAAGCTGTGGACACCCAGTTTTTGTGCCGTGGCGGCAGGAAACTTTCTGCTTTTCTTTGCTTTTTATCTGTTGTTGCCGGTATTACCTATGTATTTGAGCGAAGCCTTTGCGGCGAGTCGTTCGACAGCCGGTTTCATACTCTCTTCCTATACGATTACCGCCCTGATGATACGTCCGTTTGCGGGTTATATGGTCGACACCTTTCCCCGAAAGAAACTGTTGTTGATATGCTATTTTGTATTTCTGCTCTTTTTCGGGGGGTATTTATTGGCCGGTACGCTACTCCTGTTTGCCATTATCCGGGCCGGGCATGGGGTAGCATTCGGGTTGCTTACGGTTTCGAACAGTACGGTAGCCATCGATGTTATGCCTTCTTCCCGTCGTGGTGAAGGGATAGGTTACTATGGTGTGAGCAACAATTTGGCGATGGCTATCGGCCCTACGTTGTCGCTTTATATTCACGACTCTTTTGCCAATTTCGATTATATCTTTTTGATTTCGATGATTTCGGCCACTATCGGGTTATTGTGTGTATCGACCATAAAGATGCCTTACCGGCGCGACCCGATTCCCGAGAAGCCTCCTGTTTCGCTCGACCGCTTTTTGTTGTTGAAAGGTATGCCCGAGGCTTTGACCCTTATCTTTTTTTCATTCAGTTATGGTGTTTTATCGACCTATCTGGCCGTTTATGGGAAAGAGGAACTGGGAATCGACTCGGGAGCCGGATTCTTTTTTGTTTTGCTGGCGGTCGGTCTCATTTTGTCGAGGCTCACTTCGGGACGTTGGCTCAATCGTGGATTTGTAACACGTAATATTCTTGTCGGCATGCTGCTGTCGTTGCTCGGTTACTTTATTTTTGTCGCTGTACGCAACGAGGTGGGTTATTATGGTGCAGCCCTTATTTTGGGGCTCGGCTATGGTTGTATCTGCCCTGCCTATCAAACGATGTTTATCAATTTAGCGCCTAATAACCAACGTGGTACGGCAAATTCTACTTATCTGACAGCATGGGATTTAGGCGTTGGTTTGGGCGTTCTTATCGGGGGGCAGATTGCCGAGGTTTCTAACTATGCGACCGTTTATGCGACCGCTTGTGTCTTGTGTGCCGTGGGGTATGTGATTTTCAAGATGAAAACAGCCGCTCATTTCGAGAGTCATAAGTTGAGATAGAAAATATTAAAATATGTGAATAAAAGAATCGATTTCAGCTATATAGACTTTATTTTGCATAAAATTTGGGCTAAAAATATCCTTTTGCTTTCGGAAGATAAAAAGAGGGGGATAATAGGTGTCGAAATGGTAACCAACAGAGGGTGAAAATCCGGTGTAAAAAACAATAGACTATTTGGTAAAAAAGAGAGATATGAATAATAAAACTTCTTTCAGCAAACGGATCTCTTTTCTGAATGCTCGAATGACCTCCACGTTGAGTGTTTCATTAGTCCTTTTTATATTGGGAATAATGGTCTTGATGGGAGTCTTGGCAACCAATCTCTCTCGGCACGTCAAAGAGAATATCGGTTTTTCTATCGTGCTTAATGAATCGGCAGGCGAACGTCAGGTACATCAGTTGCAACGTATGCTCGAACGAGCCAAGTATGTGAAAGCTGCGCAATATATATCAAAAGAAGATGCTTTGAAAGAGGTGATGATCGAGTTGGGCGAGAACCCCGAAGATGTCTTGGGCGTTAATCCGCTTCAATCATCGATAGAGGTGAAACTCAAAGCCGATTATGCCAATACCGACAGCTTGGCGATGATCGAGAAAGACCTCCGTAAGCAGGTTATTGTCGGTGATATTATGTATCAAAAAGACCTGATACAATCGGTCAACGACAATATGAGCCGTATCGGCCTTATTCTGCTGGTATTGGCCATCGTACTCATGATTATATCGTTTGCCCTTATCAGCAATACGATTCGTTTGGGGGCTTATTCCAAACGCTTTCTTATTCATACGATGAAATTGGTGGGAGCCACACCGGCCTTTATCCGTCGTCCCTTTATTGTTTCCAATATCATCAACGGGATTGTTGCTTCGGTTATAGCCATGTTGCTACTCTCGGGGTGTATCTATTACCTGATGTCCGAGATGGAAAACTTTTCCACCTTGTTGTCTGTTCCCATGATGTTTTTGGTCTTTTTGTCGATTTTGGTTTTGGGAATCATCTTGACGGCGGTTTCGGCCTATTGGGCCGTCAACCGATACATCCGAATGGATAGAGATGACCTCTATTATATTTGAAAAACAGTTTGAAAATATGAAATCTAAGGAAATGAAATCTACGTCGCCCGTTTCGGGAGAACAACAGAAAGTTTCGTTTGCACTCGGGAAGACCAATATCATACTTATCGCAGTGGCATTTGTTGTGATTGTGATTGGTTTTTTGTTCATGTTGGGGCCCGGGACTACTCCCGAGGCTTACAATCCCGATATATTCAGTTTTCGCCGTATCGTTTTAGCCCCCGGTATTGCTTTTGCCGGATTTGTTTTTATGGTTTATGCAATTATGCATAAACCCAAATAAGATTGTTAACA
Organism: uncultured Barnesiella sp.; assembly: GCA_944320995.1. Classification (GTDB taxonomy): domain Bacteria; phylum Bacteroidota; class Bacteroidia; order Bacteroidales; family Barnesiellaceae; genus Barnesiella. The sequence goes on from CALUJQ010000036.1 coordinate 21,571, forward strand.
TTTTTAGTCTCACATTATGTCTTGGTTAGAGTCTCTTATATTGGGCCTTGTACAAGGTCTTACAGAATATTTGCCGGTTAGTAGTAGCGGACATCTTGAGATTGCCAATGCTCTTTTGGGCATTCAGGGAGAGGAGAATCTTACATTTGCAGTATTGGTTCATACGGCTACCGTATGCAGTACGATTGTCGTTTTGTGGAAAGAGGTGGAGATCCTTTTTCGAGGCCTGTTCCGTTTTACGTGGAACAGCGAGACTCGCTATTTGGCAAAAATAGCTGTCTCGATGATTCCCGTAGGTATTGTGGGCTTGTTTCTTAAAGATTATGTCGAATCGTTTTTTGGGAATGGACTGCTGTTGGTTGGAATCATGCTGTTGGTGACTGCCGCATTGCTTACTTTTGCCTATTATGCCCGTCCGAGAGTCAAAGAAGATATTTCCTATCGTGATGCCTTTATCATCGGCCTTTCGCAAGCCGTTGCCGTTTTACCCGGGCTTTCACGCTCCGGTACAACCATTGCCACGGGACTTATGTTGGGCAACAAAAAAGAGCAGGTTGCCCGTTTCTCGTTCCTCATGGTCATTATTCCTATCTTGGGCGAGGCGATTCTCGATTTGATGAAGGGTGGTTTCTCTCCGGCCGAGTCGGGATTATCCATACCGGTTATGATTATCGGATTCCTTGCAGCCTTTGTTTCCGGCTGTTTGGCTTGTAAGTGGATGCTTCGTCTGGTCAACAATGGGAAGCTGGTTTATTTTGCCATCTATTGTGTGGCTATGGGTGCTTTTGCCATTGTCTATTCTCTGGTGTTTTAAATTCGCCGCTATGAATTTTAACGAAGGCGAAATCATATATATCGATAAACCGCTGCATTGGACGTCGTTCGATGTGGTCAAACGCATACGGTTGCATATCCTCCGCCGAATCAAACAGAAAAAATTGAAGGTGGGGCATGCCGGTACGCTTGATCCGCTGGCCACAGGGGTGATGATTGTGTGTACAGGACGGGCCACGAAACGGATAGAAGAGTTCCAATATCAGACGAAAGAGTATATCGCCACATTGCGGTTGGGGGCAACTACTCCATCTTTCGATTTGGAAACCGAAATCGATGCGCATTATCCGCACGAGCATATTACCCGTGAGAGTGTGGAGCGAACTTTACCCCGTTTTGTCGGTTCAATTATGCAGATACCTCCTTCCTATTCGGCTTGTAAGATAGAGGGACGCAGGGCCTACGATATGGCTCGCAAAGGACAGGCGGTGGAGTTGAAACCGAAGGAACTTGTTATCGACGAAATTGAACTTCTTGCGTGCGAGTTGCCCGAGATAAAGATTCGGGTAGTGTGCAGTAAGGGTACTTATATCAGGGCCTTAGCTCGTGATATTGGCGCAGCTCTCGGTAGCGGAGCCCATTTGGTGGGGCTTGTGCGCACACGGGTCGGAGAGGTGACACTCGACCGTTGCATGTCGGTAGAGCAGGTTGCCGAGATGATCGATCACGCAGATGTCGAAGCGACTCCCGAAACAGAAAAAGAGAATGATAATAGAAAAAATATATGAAACTGTCTCAATTTAAATTTAAATTACCCGAAGCGCAAATCGCTCAATATCCCGAGAAAAATCGAGATGAGTCGCGGTTGATGGTAATTGACCGCAAAACGGGGAAAATAGAACATCGCATATTCAAGGAGATTATCGAATACTTCGAGGAGAAAGATGTGTTTGTATTTAACGATACCAAGGTCTTCCCGGCTCGTTTGTACGGAAACAAGGAAAAGACCGGTGCCAAAATCGAGGTTTTCCTGTTGCGGGAACTGAACGAAGAGAACAGGTTGTGGGACGTATTGGTAGAACCGGCTCGAAAGATCCGTATCGGGAATAAACTTTATTTCGGCGAGGACGATTCTATGGTGGCCGAGGTTATCGACAATACCACTTCGCGCGGGCGTACTTTACGGTTTCTTTACGATGGTTCACACGATGAGTTCAAGGAGTCGCTATACAAATTAGGTGAAATGCCTTTGCCTACCTATATAACCCGTCCGGTGGAAGAGTTGGATTCCGAGCGGTATCAAAATATCTTTGCCCGTAACGAAGGGGCTGTCGTTACTCCTGCCGCCGGACTTCATTTCAGCCGCGAATTACTGAAACGAATGGAAATCAAAGGTATCGATTACGGGTTCCTCACGCTTCATTCGGGGTTGGGTAACTTCCGGGAAATCGATGTCGAGGACCTTACCAAACACAAAATGGATTCCGAGCAGATGGTGGTTACGCCCGAGCTGGTCGCTTTGGTAAATCAAGCCAAAGACGGGGGACATAAAGTTTGTGCCGTAGGAACTTCTGTAATGAGGGGTATCGAAAGTGCCGTCAGCACTGGCGGGCATATGAAAACTTATGATGGGTGGACCAACAAATTTATCTTCCCGCCTTACGATTTCACGGTTGCAACCAGTTTGGTCACCAACTTTCACATGCCGCTTTCTACCATGCTGATGATGGTGGCAGCCTTCGGTGGATATGAGATTGTGTTGTCGGCTTATGAATCGGCTTTGAAAGAGGGTTACCGTTTCGGAGCCTATGGCGATGCCATGCTTATTCTGTAAAAATTACCTCCGTTTCTCGTAAAGGCCATACGCTGGCAAGCGGGAAATTGCTGTCGATGATATACTGCAAGCACCTTGTTATTCTCTGTAAGAGGATTACAAGGTGCTTGTTTTGTATCTCATTCTTTCGATTGGCAAAGAGTGGGAAAGTCCCCGTTGTTCAGACTGCCCGGTAATAATCTTGCAAAAGGCATCGGGCTATGAAATCCCAGTTGTCGGTAACGAGACGGTGGTCGCCATCGGCAAAACAAGCGTCGGTGAGCAGGTCGTGTGAACAGAGGTAGATCAGTAGGTCTATGGGGCAGCGACCGGGATAGGTGAGCAACGAAACAGCCTCCCTTCGTGCTTGCTCCGGATTGTAGCACGGGTTGGCAGGATCGTTGATGCATTGGGCTACCTCCGAGGCGATGAGCATTCCCTTGTAGGGGGTGACATAGAGTACGAAATTCTTTTTCCGTGCCAGATGCGGGAGGTGGCCTCCTTTCGTCTCGCCCCATTGCATCTCTTGGGTGAGAAACCGGTCCAATTCGGCATACGTGGCGATGTATTTGATGGGCGCACCGCCGGTCGATTGCGTGAATTGCAGATAGTAGGGGTGCAACTCTTTTGGTCCTTCCGGCTCTTCGGGGAAGGTGTGTTGCCACAGCAGCGATACCCATTCGTGGGCGAAAAGGGCCAAAGGCCCGGCAGGTAACGTATAGAGCGATTCCCTACGCAGTTTGTCGAGTTGGTTGAGCTTCTCTTTATCGGAGTATGGTTTGCCGTGTACCTCGTGCAGCAATTGGCGGGCAAGCGAACGGTTTGACGGTCCTAGTAGGAAAGAATCCCAAAAGAGCCATTCGGCAAAGCGGTAGCGGGCATCGGGGTCATCGGTTTCATTCAGCTCGGGAAGGCAAAATTCCTGTAACAGTGGTGAATCGGGGGCTGTCTCGTATTCCGATTCCAACAGGTCATAGATTCGGTCAGTTGTTTCGATAAGGTCATTATCGAGGGGCGACAACACCTCGTGCAGTGTATCGTGCGTGCAAAGCAGATACCACAGCAGTACCCGTACATCGTCCCGATTTACCTCCTCGTCGTAATAATTTTCGGTGTGGAAAAAGGGCAAAGTCCGGCCATAGAGTGAGCGATGGTGTGAGAGAAAGGCAGCCCATAAACCTGTTCCCGAGAGAATATCGGCAAAATAACCTGTGATGTCGCAACAGAGGCTTTTGACACTCTCGTCATTCGGCCAATGTTTCAGTGGCGATGTCTTTACGAGGGTATATATTCGGTTGGCGAGCTGCGTGTAGTAGCGGTCGCTATCGGTAATTTGGGTATAAGGCTGCCGGGCGAGCCATTGTTGTAAAGGGATACTCATGGGGTCGTCTTTGTGGTGTAACAGGATTGCTGTGCCGTGGCGTCGTTGCCGACGAGGGGGCCATTATGCCTCTCCGCCGGGCGCCATAAACGGGGGAATATTACCGCCCTGTTGGGGTGCGTTCATTTTGATAGGTCCGAATTGGGCTTCGTATTTGCGGATATTGTCTTGCAAGGCGAAAAGCAGCCGCTTGGCGTGTTCGGCCGTGAGGATAATGCGCGATTTGACGGGTGCTTTTGGAGCTCCCGGAGTTACGCGGATAAAGTCGATGACAAACTCCGAAGGAGCGTGTGAAATGATAGCGAGGTTGGAATAAGTCCCTTCGGCCACGGGGGCTGTCAATTCTATTTGAATCTCTTTTTTCTCTTCCATAATCAGTTCAGTTTGAAATAATAGAATTTATGATTGAAATTTACTTGGTTTACATATAATTGAATGGTGGTATAAGGGCGCTTGCGACAGGCCGATATATTGAACGACGAGTACATGTTGCTCCAATGCCCTTCGGGGTCGTCGTTACGGCTGTGACGCAGTTGCAGTTTGAGGGTGTCGCCCGACAGGGTCTCCTCGTCGGTTATAAGCATGATGGAGTGCGGCCGGCTGTGGTAGTCGATGCGATAACGCAGGTTGAGAAAATCGCCCGTTTTCCATACGCTTTGCAGGTATAGGGTATCGTCGGGGAGCTTATCCATATTGTTGTGGGCCACTACCCGAAGCGTATCGAAATGAATGGCCGAGAGGGCCTGTACCTCTATGCGTTTACGGTGTTCGGCCAGCTGTTCTACCGGACGGAATTGCAGCAATACGCGTTCACCCTCCTTTATCTTTTCGGTAACGGGCGATACGGGATAAAGTGTGTCGGCCGGGGTTGAGTCGGTGGTTTGGTAGGAGAAATGAAGCCCTTCGCTCCCCGTGTGGCAGGTCACAATATCGGCATAAAAAATACCGTAAATATCCTCCTCTTCACCTTTGCATGCCGTGAAGAGGAGCAGGGGAAGAATAGAGATAACGTATAACCATGCTCTTTTCATACGTTTTCCTCCTTTTTGTCCGGTCCTACGATAGATCCGTCTTTCATAAACAGGATGCGGTCGGTCATTTGTGCCAGTGATTCGTCGTGCGTAACGATGACGAAAGTCTGTTTGAACTCGTTGCGCAAGTCGAAAAAGAGTTGATGCAACTCGATTTTATTTTTCGAATCGAGGCTTCCCGAGGGTTCATCGGCTAAGATGACCGACGGACGGTTGATCAACGCCCGGGCTACCGCTACCCGTTGTTTCTCTCCGCCCGAGAGTTGGGCCGGTTTGTGGCTCAGTCGGTCGCTCAGGCATAGGAAATCGAGTATCCGTTTGGCTTCCCGTTCAGCCTCCGAGCTGTTGCGACCACCGATGAGGGCGGGAATCATTACGTTTTCGAGGGCTGTAAATTCGGGCAATAGCTGGTGGAATTGAAATACGAAGCCGATGTTCCCGTTTCTGAATCGGGCCATTTCCCGGTCGGGCAGGTTATCTACCCGTTTCCCGTCGTAGCATATTTCGCCGCAATCGGGTTTGTCGAGAGTGCCCACGATTTGCAACAGGGTGGTTTTCCCTGCACCGCTCGCTCCTACGATGGCGACGATTTCTCCTTGTTCGATTACGGCGTCGATACCTTTCAGTACCTCCAACGAGCCATAACTCTTGTGTATGTTTTTGATTTCTATCATATTTCGGTGAGTTTTCCAATGACGTAGCTGGCCAAATAGCAGCCGAAAATTGCCGGTAGATAGGATATTGTTCCTACGGTCGATTTTTTGTGGCGTTCGCCCTCTACCGCAATAATGGCTTTCGGATCGGCCTGTTCGGTTGAAAAGACGGTTTTCAACCCTTTGGAGATACCCTCTTTGCGCAACTGTAACCTCACGGCGCGGGCTAGCCCGCAGTGGTAAGTGTCGGCAATGTCGGCCATGCGTATGGCCGAGGGGTCTTTACGCCCGCCGGCTCCCATCGACGAGACGATTTTTATCTTGTGTCGCAGGCAGTAGGTGATAAGTGCGATTTTGGGTGCTAATGTGTCGATGGCATCGACCACGAAATCGACCGTTTCACCTTCCAAAAGCGAAGCCATATCTTCGGGAGCGAGAAACCGCTGTTGTGCCGAAAGGGTTAAGTATGGGTTAATGTCGAGCAGCCGAGTGGCCAGCACGTCGGTTTTGGGTTTCCCCAATGTGGAGTGCAAAGCCACCAGTTGCCGATTCAGGTTACTCTCGGCTACGGTATCGCCGTCGATAATGGTCAGTTGTCCTACCCCGGCCCGGACTATCATTTCGGCCGCATAGGCACCTACGCCGCCCACTCCCACGACCATGACGTGTGCATCGTGCAGCCGGGCCATGGCAGTATCGCCCATGAGCAGGCGGGTTCGTGACAACCATTTGTCCATTGTTCCTCCGTTTTGTCTTATCTATTCGATTGACGAAGATACTCTTTTTTTGGGAAAAGTGAATCTTGCCGGGATAAAATAACGAATCTCTTCATAGAGGATTTATGGAGAGATTGCATTATCTTTGTTCTGTATGCGAATTATGAAATTTCCAAACCGGTAAAGTTATGGATATTGTATGGATTATTCTGGGGGCTGTGTGTCTCCTCGTTGGGTTGGGGGGCTGTTTTCTTCCGGCATTGCCGGGCCCTCCGCTCGCTTATGTGGGAATGCTTTTTCTCCATTTAACAGACAAGGTGCAGTTCACGGTCACTCAGCTTGTTGTTTGGGCTGTCTTGGTTATTGCCGTGCAAGTACTCGATTATTTCACGCCTCTTATCGGTACTAAATACGGAGGGGGCAGCAAGTGGGGGAATCGCGGCTGTATAGCCGGTACGATTGTGGGTATGTTTGTTTGTCCTCCGTGGGGAGTTATTTTCGGGCCTCTTGTGGGAGCCATTGTCGGGGAGTTGTTGGGCGGTAAACTCACGCACGAAGCTGTCAAGGCGGGGTTGGGAGCTTTCCTCGGGTTTCTCGCAGGGGTTGTGATCAAGGTGTCGCTTTGCGGTTATTTCATTTATGAATTTGTGGCGGTTCTTGTGTGAGAGGGTCGGGATAAAAAGCAATCGGGGCTGCTCGCATGGGCAGCCCCGATTTTTTATAATTGGAACAAAGGTTTCGATTAGAGTTTCGGACCGGCAGCAACCAATGCTTTACCAGCGGCGTTGCCTTCGAACTTCGAGAAGTTCTTGATGAAGCGGCCAGCCAAGTCTTTGGCTTTTGCGTCCCAATCGGCGGGATTTGCATAGGTGTCGCGCGGATCGAGGATATGGGGGTCAACACCCGGCAATTCGGTAGGAACGACGAAATCGAAGTAGGGAATGACTTTCGTCGGAGCCTTGTCGATCGAACCGTCGAGGATAGCGTCGATGATACCACGAGTATCGCGGATCGAGATACGTTTTCCTGTTCCGTTCCAACCGGTATTTACCAAGTATGCTTTGGCGCCTACCATTTCCATCTTTTTCACCAGTTCTTCGGCATATTTGGTAGGATGCAGCGACAAGAATGCAGCACCGAAGCAAGCCGAGAATGTAGGGGTCGGTTCGGTGATACCACGTTCGGTACCGGCCAATTTGGCGGTGAAGCCCGAGAGGAAGTAGTATTTGGTTTGCTCGGCGTTCAGGATAGAAACGGGAGGCAATACACCGAATGCG
>CALUJQ010000037.1 GCA_944320995.1 uncultured Barnesiella sp.
TGGCTGCCAGACAGGTCAATGCCGGATATGCGGTACAAGAGTCATTTGTCCAGTCGGCATGATCCCAGTTGTCCCATACAAATTCCATGCGGACTCCGTGGGGTCCGTCGCTAAGCCACAATTCCGGGATACCCAACCGGGGACAACCGGGCGCGCTGAATTTCGATTGGGCATGTATTATGGCAATTTTCTCCTTTAAAGTCATGCGCGACAAGGCATCTTCAACGCGAACCTCAATCGGTTGATTGTCGTCCAAATAAGCCGGGACCGGCTCTTGTGCCATCAACCGGGTCGCCATGGCCAGCAGGACGACCGAAAAATTGCAGATTCTTAAAAATGAATGCTTCATAGTTGTTTGTAATGAAAAAATAGGTTTACCGACAAACATTTCAATCGGATCATGTTATTTGAAATATTGTCCCTCTTCCCGCAACCGTTTGCGCAGGAAATCGACATCTATGTTGTGAACATCGTTTTTGGATTGTTTGATAGCCAATGCAGCGGCCAATCCTGCGGCTTCGCCGGTGACCAGCGAAGGAGGCATGACGCGCAGGCTGCCCAGCGCCTCTTCATCGGCCGATATACAACGTCCGGCGGTGAGCAGATTCTTTTTCCCTTTCGGGGTGAGTATCCGATAGGGGATACCGTGCGATTCGCCCCGTCCGTAGTGTTTGGCTTCATACCCTTGAATGTGTATGTCCACGAAGTAGCAATTCCGGCCAATTTCGTCGTCGAAACTTTTACGGTCCAACCAATCCTGAATCGTAAAGACATAGTCGCCTTCTATTCTCCGGCTTTCTCGAATGCCTAATAACGAAGCGGTTTTGACGATAAATGCATTCCCATACACCTGCGGTTGATAATCTTTGAGCATGCGCAGGTATTCGGCAGCCACTTTCCGCCCTTTCATCATGGCGTCGGATATTTGCCAAGGATCTGTCGAATTGGTCATATCGATATGTCCCGCATTGAATTGTACCACGCTCGGCCCGATGAGGTTGTTGCAACTGTGTTGGTCTATCAACGGGTATTTCCCCGATTTCAACGCGTCGTGAATGGGGCTATCCTTGTTTTCCCAATAGAGGTTGGGATTTGTCGTATAACCGTAAGAATCGACGTTGGCAACCGAGAAACAGAGGGTAGAACGCTGTACTTGGTCATTGGGATTGCCCATGAAATAATTGGCCCCTGCCCATACCGAGAGGTCGCCATCGCCGGTGCAGTCGATGAATACTTTGGCCTTGAACGCCGAAAGCCCGTTCTTGTTGGCAACGATAATCGCTTCGATCGTATCGTCCGATGCCATTTCGACATCGGCCAAGCGGGAAAAGAACAGTACCTTTGCTCCCGATGAGCACACCATATCGTCATACACCGTCATGAGTTGCTCCGGGTTGATAGAGACCCAGTCCAGTTTGTCGGCCGGTTCGTGGGGCACCCCTTTTTTGGCCGCGCGGAATACTTTTTCGGCCAACCCCCGGTAGATGATTTTCTCTCCGTCGGAGAAGGGGCACCACGCCGGAATCATTCCGGTGGTACCCATACCGCCCAACTGTCCTGTCGCTTCGATGAGCAAGGTCTTGGCCCCTTCGCGTGCGGCGGCAGTGGCAGCCGTACAGCCAGCAGGACCACCACCTACCACAATGACGTCCCATTGGCTGTCGATTTTGATTTTCTGGTTTTTAATCGAGAGGGTAGGCTGTTTCTCCTGAGCCTGTAAGAATGACGGCACAGAAGAAGCCGCTAAAAGCATGCCGCTTTTTTTGATAAAATCTCGTCTGTTTATATTCGTGGGTTTCATAGCTTTATATTATGAGCCTTATTTTTTTATGTCATTGCAAGTAAGAATATCGGGATAAGAGACAAAGCGGATAAAATCTTCGCTTGCCGGATGCCCCGGAACCGGTATGAAATAGTGTTTTTCTTGATTCCATGCGTTCCGCTCGAACAATACAAACGACAGTTTGTACTGCGAAATAACAGGATAGAGGTATTCCGAAAAGAAGGTGGATATTTTTATACCCTCCAATCCGGTCGAGGTGATAGCCGGTATCTTTTTATTTTTTTCGGCAAATTGTGTGATAACGGCTATGTCTCGATTTAATTCTTGTATGAATTTATGCCCGTTGTAATCGTCGTCTTGTAATAGAAGCGAATTGATTCCGATTATATCTACAAAATCGTTGCCGGGATAATAGTCCGATAGGATTTTAGTCGGGTCATTGCTGTAAACCGAATAGGCATACAACAAGTTGTGTACCTCTTTTTTGTTTCGCAAATAATCGACAGTCAATCTCCATAGTTCTTTGAAATCATCGGCAGAGCATCGATTGGGATTCCACCATAAAGCCGTATCGGCACTATGGCCGTGGAACGGTTGGAATATAACCGAAATCGGATCCCCCGCTTCGTCTTTCAGGTTGCCCAGAAACTGGGCAACCTTGTCCAACGAAGTAAGGAATATTTTTTGAATCGAATCATTCTCGATAATCTGTTTGACTGCATTCTGTGAGTTGCCATCACTGGCCTCCTTCCCCGTTACGGGGTTACAAGCGCTCCATGTGAATACCGATATACCGCCCCATTGCTCCACTTCACGCACATAAGTCTCGAGTGTGGCGAATGGGATCGAGTCGCAGTTTACCAAATTTCCCTTTTCGATGTTCCCGATGTCCCAACCGAATACGGCCGGATAATCGCCACAGACCGATTTTACATCGGAACGCCCCTCTTCCAAAAACCAGTTATTGCCATAGGCCAAGGCATCTTGATGGCCGAGCATGATGCCTTGATTCAGATTCTCTTGTAGTTTGAGGTATAACTGTACTGTTTTTGTCGAGGCTTTCTTATCCGATAAGGCCAGTGCCATTTCATCTATTTTGTGGTTCGAGATGCACGAAATAGATAAAACCATGGTCAAGATAAGTAGAAATTTGGTGGTGCAATTTCTCATTTTTTTTCGATTCGGTATAACAACAATATGCGGTTGACGGTACGTATCAATTTAAATAATTATCGCTTCCTTCCCAGCCGGGGTTTTGGGTAAGTACGCCACCCGACAAGTCGATTTGGGTTTGCGGGATAGGCAGGAATCCACCGGTTTCGGGACGGAATACAATCGATTTCTTTTCGGCATTTTCGTTCCCACGGCGATTGTAAGTCACTATATCGGTTTGGTTGGTGGTAATCACATCTTCATCGTGCCAACGCAGCAAGTCGTAATAGCGTACACCCTCGAATGCCAATTCAAATCGGCGTTCGGCTTTGATGTTTTCGAGTGAGACAGGTACCGATGGCAATCCTACCCGGGATCTCACCTTGTCGAGGTATTCTTGTGCTCTGGGGGCACCCAGTTCGGCCGCCATCAGCAATACATCGGAGAAACGAATGATAATCAAGTCCTGAATGTTGTCGCGTTGGTAATCGGTACCGGTCATGTTATACAGTTCGTAGCTGAAATTGTGTACTGCTGTTTTTGTTTCATCGGTCCATACATTGATGGGAATGTATTTCTTTTGCCAATAACATGTGTTGTCTTGTTGGTTTCCTCCTCCGAAATCAAAATCGGCAATCTCGTCGGTATTTCTTACGTCAAACATCGAAGCGTCCCGGCGCAGGTCGTTGCTGTCCCAGTCCTCCCATATTTTAGGATTGACGGTACCCATGCCCCAGCCTTGCCCGAAGGGGAATGTTTGGGTATAGGTCTGGCTGCGGAGACCCGAGTAGAGGCATATCTGGTTGCTCTTTTGTTGAGGCGAATTCCAGTCATTGGCCAAAGCCGAATATTTAATGGCAAATACAGTCTCCTTGCTTCCGTCACCTACCCATTCAAGGTTGTTGTCGGCCGTGTATTTGTAATCTTTCACATAGGAGTAGGCCCACAAGTTGCGGAAGTCATCTACTAAGTCGTGACCGCTGTTATCGATACAATCGACGGTCCATTCGATCACTTGGTTCTTGGTAACCTGTCCGCCGTCGGGCAAGGGCAAGGCATCGGTTTGGTAATATCCCGTGTAGAACAAGAACACGCGGGCCATCAACGCTTCGGCGGCCCATTTGGTTACCCGGCCGAGATCTTTGGCCCGGTCGATGTCTTGGAATTTTACATTGGGCAACAATTCGATAGAGGTTTTCAAGTCCAACGCGATTTGTGCATAGAGCTCGCTGGCCGGTGCTTTGGGGATATTGACCGGTTCGGGTTCGGTCATCAGAGGCACTTCGCCAAACATGCGGGCGAGGTCGAAATAGAAATAGGCCCGCAGGAAATGAGCTTCTCCCAAAATTTTATTTTTAGAAGTTTCGCTCTCCCACACGACATTGTCTAAGCTGGCCAACAGGTAATTGCTGCGATATACCCCGAAATACATGGCACGCCAAGGATTGTTGAATGTGTCTTCACTGTCTTTCTTGAATTGGTCTATCGCCTTGCAACTTTTGTCGTCGGGGCCACCGCCACCCAAACGGTCGTCCGACATCAATTCGGAGACGAAAAAGAGGCTTCCAAGAGGCTCGGGACGTCCGAGAATAGAATATACACCCGTCAGCAATTGCGAAACATCGGCTTCGGTTTGCGGGTAGTTGCTCGAGTCCTTTTTGGTTTTGTTGCTCGAATCGAGAAAATCTTCACAACTGGTGAGCAGCAGGGTGCCGATTATAAAATACAATATCTTTTTCATATCGTTGATTCTTTATTGCAGATTAAACGTGTTTTGAAATTTGAATTAGAATTTGAGGTTGACTCCAAACATATAGGTGCGGGCTCCGGGATAATATCCGAGGTCGATTCCCGAGGTCCAGTCATTACCGCCACCGTATCCGATTTCGGGGTCCATACCCGAATAGTTGGTAAAGGTGAAGAGGTTTTGTACGCTTGCATACAAGCGGAATTGCGAGATAAATTTCGATTTGATGATGCGGCTGAAATCATATCCCAGCGTGATATTGCTGATCCGGAAGTAGTCGCCGTCTTCGATATACAAATCCGATACATAACCCCAGTTGATGGAGCTTCCGTTGATCGACGGCAATCGGTTGGAAGTCCCCTCTCCGTGCCAGCGGTCCAAGATTTCGGTCGTATAGTTGTCAAATGTGGTATTGGTATTGTTGCGGTATGATTTGGCAATTTGGTTGCCGGCCACACCATAGCCTGTAATAGCGAGATCAAATCCTTTGTATCCCAACGAAATGGAAACACCGTAGGTTACATCGGGGTGAGGATCTCCGATGAAGGTCTTATCGGCGTCGTCGATAGTTCCGTTGTTGTTCAAGTCCATAAAGATGACATCTCCGGGTTTTGCATCGGGTTGAATTTTTTTGGTTATACCGGTCTCCGGGTCGGTCCATACGTATGCGTCGATCTGCTCTTGGTTTTGGAAGATACCATTGGTTTTATAGCCGTGGAAGAAGCCTAAGGGTTGTCCCACTTCGGCGCGGGCCAGATAGGTGGTATTGTGTGTCAACACGTTTGAAGTACCGTTGATAAAACCTTCGTCGTTGTCGATGCTCAAAACCTCGTTGCGGTTATATGACATGTTCCCTTTGATGCTGTAACTGAAATCGCCTACATGGTCGTTCCAATCCAAACTGATTTCGACACCCGTATTCTTGATGTCGCCTCCATTGATATAAGGCGCTGCAGTTCCCCAAATGCCCAATCCTTGGGGTTGAACGAGCCAACCGAGAGTCATTTTTTTGTACCAGTCGAACGAGAATCCCAATCGGCTTTGCAAGAAGCGGGTGTCCAATCCGATGTCGGTTTGGCGAGAGGTTTCCCATGTCAGGTCGGGGTTGGCTATTTTGTCGGCGTATGCCCCGATGGTATAGACCGATTTGTCTTCGCCGAAGTAGTAAAGAGCCGCGTTGGTCGCGTTGCCGATGGCAATCGTTTCGAGATAAGCGAGACGGCCGATGTTGCAGTTACCGTTTTCACCCCAACTGGCACGAATTTTCAGTTGGTCCATAAACTTGACATTTTCTTTGAAGAAGTTCTCTTCGTGGATATTCCAACCGGCCGATACCGAGGGGAAGTAGCCCCAGCGGTGTCCCCGGGCGAAGTTTGAAGAACCGTCGGCACGCATGGTTACGCTGGCCATGTATTTCCCGGCGTAGTCGTAATTGATACGTCCAAAGAATGAAGCAAGACCACCATCGTCCCAAGGAGAACCGCTTACGGTCGTTGTTCCGCTTGAAATGGTTTTTACATTACTTAAATAGGCATATTCAAATGAATTGAATTCCGAGCCTTTGTTCGAGCCGCCCAAGTTTTCACCGAAGCCCCAGCGTTCGAGTGAACTTCCGACCAAGGCTGTGAATTTGTGGCCGTTGCCTATTTTGAAGTCGTAAGATACGGTATTGTCCCAACTCCATTGCAATCCATTCCACGAACTTTGTGTTACCTTGTCGAGGTCGGAGAATGTCACCGAGTTGAGGTAATAGACCGGAGTATATTCACGGCTGGTACCACCGTTGTGGGCATAACCGAAAGTCGAGCGCCATTTCAGGTTTTTGATAGGTTCGAATATGAGGTAGAGGCTACCGCGAATCGAGTAATTCTTGCTGTTTACCCGCGAGCGGAGGTAATCCATTTGGGCAATCGGGTTCACCGATTGGTAATCGAGCCCTTCGAGCGGTTTGTGGTAATCGCCGTTTTCGTCGTAAACAGGGAGCAACGGGTTGCCGGCCAAGGCGCTACGCACATCATTCCAATAGATGTTCCCGGTACCCATACCCAATCCCGAGCTGTTGGTGTGGCCGGCGGTCAAGGTCTCGCCGAAAGTGAGAATGTTGTGGTCGCCGTTGCGGATAATGTTGTGTTCCGAGTTCAACCGCAATGTATAGCGCTCGTATATCGATTTTACTTCGGGATTTTCAAGCCCGATGGTAGGTTCTTGCGATGTATAGGAAAAACCGAAAGAAAAGGTCGAGATGTCGCCTCCGCTGGTCACATTCACGGCGTGTCCCATTTGTGGAGCATTTTCGAGAGTCATCTCTTTCAGCCAGTTGGTCCCGGTAAAGGTACCGTTGTCAACTCCTTCCAAAATACTCTCCGGGATACGATCGGCGAAATATTGGCGATTATAGCCGGCCTCGTCCAGAATTTCCAGATATTGTTTGGCATTAAGGGGAGTAGCCGTTTTGGCTAAATTCTGGAAACCGATATAGCCGTCGTATTGAATAGAGGCTTTACCTTTTTTCCCCTGTTTGGTGGTAATCAAGATTACACCGTTGGCGGCACGGGCACCATAGATGGCGGCCGAAGCGGCATCTTTCAGTACATCGACCGACTCGATGTCCGAGGGGCTCAACATACCGATGTCGCCGTTGGGTACACCGTCTATAATATATAGGGGAGCCGAATTGCCAATCGTTCCGAGACCACGAATCGTCACTTTGAATCCTTCGCCAGGTTTACCGCTTTGTTTGGTAATGTTGACACCGGGGGTTTGGCTCTGCAAGGCGCCGAGCGTATTTACCGTGTTCAATTTGGCAATGTCGTCGCCTTTGACTTGTACGGTAGCCCCCGTTATCAATTTCTTTTGTTGTACACCGTAACCGATAGCCACAAATTCGTCGAGCATATTGACGGCTTCTTGCATCTCGATGGTTAAGAAAGTTTGGTCTTTCACTTTTACCGATACAGGGTCATAACCCAAATACGATATTTCCAATGTCGCATTGGGCGCTACGTTTATCGAGAAGCGGCCCTCGATGTCGGTAATTGTTCCGTTGGTGGTCCCTTTCTCTGCGATGCTGGCTCCGATCAGCGGTTCACCGGCCGAAACGACAACACCCGATATGTTTTTCGATTGAGCAAATACAGAACTGCTGCAAGCCACGAAAAGCAACAAAAAGGCGATGATGCTTTTAGTCCTGTTTCTTGTTTGTTTTTTGGTAAAAATTCCTTTTTCCATGATTAGATTGTGTAATAATTATTTTTTGTTTTTTCATTCCATAAAATATGGGAAATTTTCGTATGTCAAAAATAGGTAGTAGTTCTTTTTATGGCTTGCACATATACATATTAGTATTTTCGTATCGGAATTAGCGTTTGTAAAAATGTAGCAAAGAGTTAAAGATTTGTCGCCGGTCTGGTGTATCCATTATATTTGAATAAAAAATATTATATTTGTAAAGTAAACGCGCAGATTCAGAATAAGAGGATTTCATTTCGTATGAGGATACACACACAAATACTTTTATATTTCCTATGTTTGACTGTTTCCCCGATGCTCGCCAATACCGACCGGTTTTATGGCTTGCAAGAGGGATTGTCCAACAGCCATGTCAATAATATCTACCAAGACCGGACAGGGCTTATTTGGATTTGTACCGATAATGGCCTGAACAGTTTCGACGGACTCGAATTCAAAACCTATTATCATGAGTTGGACGATACGACTTCGCTCGGGAATAATTCGGTTTTGTCGGTTTATGACGATACGAAAGGTAACCTGTGGGTCGGTACGACGGGCGGCTTGCAACTGCTCGACCGGGAAACCGATCGTTTCTCGACGATTCACTTCTCGTATCCCTATATAACCGATTTCAGTTATGTGAGTTGCATTATCGAGGACAGCCGGGGAAACATTTGGCTATCGACCAGCCGAGCCGGAGCCATTTGTTTGAAAGGAGACGAATATCGTCCGGTCTATTATTTGCCTACCAACAGCAATATCTGTTCCGATAAAATCAATACGATATACGAGGACCGGTTCGGGAATATATGGATCGGTTCGCAGGACAATGGGATCAGTGTGTTGAATATGGAGACTCACACTATCGTGAATTATGCCCATGACCCCAATGATGTGAATTCATTGTCGAGCAACAAAGTGTTTTCATTTGCCGAACTTCCCGACGGCAATATGTTAATTGGTATGATCGATGGCGGAATCGACTTGTTTGACTATACCTCTAAAAAGTTTATCCGCAATTATATCCCTTCGGTCGAGGGGGCTTTTACTTTGAAGAAGGGGCAGGGTAATTATGTATGGATAGGAACCGATGGCAACGGCCTTAAAAAATTCGACTACCTTACCCGGGAAGTCAGCACGTATGATTCCGATTTGACCAGTGTTGACATGCATCACACAAAAGTCCATGGGATTCTCGAAGACCAGCAAGCAAATTTGTGGGTGGTATTGTACCAAAAAGGGATTATGATGATTCCCCAACAAGAGCGTATTTTTCATAATTGGGGATTGAATTTTTTTCACCCCGAACTGAATATCGGCTCGGAATGCGTGTTGAGTATTCTCGAGGATTCCGCCCGCAGAGTGTGGATAGGGACCGATGGCGACGGAATATACCGGTTGAATTCGAGACGGGAAATAGACCGCCATTATACTACGGGTAAACTCCCCGCCAATGTAGTGTTGACAATTTTCGAAGACAGCAAGAAACGCATTTGGTTGGGCACTTATTTGCATGGGTTGTATCTGTATGATGAGAAAACAGACCGTTTCCAGAATATAAAATTGCAGTCCGGAGGGAGAGAAGTTAAAGATATTTATATCATTAAGGAGAATGTCGACGGAACCCTTTGGATCGGGACCAACGAAAACGGTTTGTGCCTGTACAATCACGATACGAAGAAACTCGAAAGCTACACCTACGATATGCTGTATAAAGGTAATCAAATATCGAGCAACTCGGTCCATACGATTCTTTTCGGGCGTGACAGTTCGGTGTGGATCGGTACCAGTAGCGCCGGTATAAGCCGTTTTGACCAGAAAACAGGACAATTCTGCGATTATAATGTCGAGAACGGGAAGTTGAAAAACAACAACATTTATGCCGTGGCACAAGATAAAAACGGCAATATCTGGGTAGGCACGAAAGGCGGTTTGCACTATATCGACTTAGCCCAAGATACCACTGTTTTATATACCGAGGCCGATGGCCTGTCCAATACCTCTATTGCCGGGATAGAGTTCGACAGCCGTGGAAATTTATGGATAAGCACCTCGCTGGGCCTCTCGTTTTACGATGTGAAGGACAAAACTTTTTCCAACTTCTATACCTCCGACGGTTTGCAAAACAATGAATTTAGGCGGGGGGCCCATTTCTGTTCAAAGACGGGAGAACTGTTTTTTGGAGGGATAGACGGCTTGACGGCATTTTATCCGTTTGCCATCCATGCCGAACATGAATTAACCAACCTTATGTTTACCAATCTTTATTTTTATAACGAGAAGATAAAGGTGGGAAATACCGAAGATGCGGTGTTGAAGCGTAATATCAATGCCACGGATCGGATAAAGATAGGGTATGACATACGGAGTTTTTCGATCGAATTCGCCGCTTTGGAATACAATTCACCCGAGAAGGTTGTCTATCAAGTGAAAATGGACAATTTCGATACCGAATGGCGCACATTGCCCGCAGGCAGCCGTCTGGCAACATATACCAACCTGAACCATGGATCGTATACCTTCATGGCGAGGGCTTTCTTGCCCGGGACAAAACCGGTAGAAAGGAGTTTGTCGATTGTCGTGACACCTCCCTTCTGGCTTACATGGTGGGCAAAAACCTTTTATATCCTGTGTGCCTTGGCCGCCTTGTTCCTGTTTGTCTATATGATGGAACGCCGTATCCGTCGCAAGAAGGAGGATATACAAAAGGAGAACGATAATTTGATCATGCAATCCAAGCTCCAATTTTTTACCGATATATCGCACGAAATCAGAACCCCTTTGACCTTGATTCTTTCGCCGATAGAATCGCTTATCAAAGAGACGCCCGAGGGGCCTTTGCAGAATGTGTATAAGATGATCAATCAAAACGGGCAACGTATTTTGCGGTTGATCAACCAAGTAATGGAGATGCGGAAACTCGATCGTGGGCAGGTGAAACTCTTGGCCGTGCCGACTCATGTAGATACTTTTTTCAGGGCGATAGCCTCGTCGTTTGACAACATAGCCGAGGAAAAGAAGATACGGTTTGAGATAGAAGTAGAGCCGGGGCTACCCACGGTTTGGATCGATCAGGAAAAATTGGACAAGGTGATATTCAATGTTTTGTCCAATGCATTTAAATACACGCCCGAGGGCGGCAACATAAGTATATGGATAGGGAAAAACGGTGACTCCTTGAAAATCCGTATCGCCGATTCGGGAGAGGGTATCCCTGCCGAACAAAGAGAATTGATATTCGACCGTTTCTATCAAATTCCTACTAAAAACAACCGCAATAAAGTGGGTACAGGGATAGGGTTGCATCTCTCCCGCAGCCTGATGGAAATACACCATGGCCGCATTTATGTGGAAGATTCACCCGAAGGAGGAGCGGTATTTGTCATTACACTACCGCTTGGCAACGATTATTTGAAGAAAGAAGAAATGCAGGCCGAGGCCTCGGAAAACAGTTTGGCTACTTTGGTGCAGCCCGCTCTACAAGATTTTGTGGAAGAGATCCCGGAAGAACCGATACAAGGAGCCCCTGCGACATTCCGGTACAAACTCTTGGTGGTTGAAGACGATAAAGAGATACGTAAATATTTGAGAGATGTTTTTGGCCGTGAATATCAAGTCCTCGAAGCGGAAGACGGGGTGAAAGGGCTCGAACTCGCTATTCGGGAATTGCCCGATTGCATGATAACCGATGTCATGATGCCCGAGATGGACGGCATCGAATTGTGCAAGAAAATAAAAACCAACGACAAGACTTGCCATATCCCGGTTATTCTGCTCACGGCAAAAACCGCTATCGAGCAGCGCATCGAAGGGTTGGAAGTAGGAGCCGACTCCTATATCCCTAAACCGTTCAACGTAACACATTTGAAAACCCGGGTGCGTAAACTGATTGAGCTGCGGCGCACTATCAAGGAGAAATACGAGGGAAAACACGAGTTGCGCAAGGAGGATATCAAGATAAAATCGGGTGATGAAAAACTACTTGAAAAACTCGAACAGATTATAAAAGAGCAAATATCCGACCCGGACCTTTCGGTCGAGACCCTCAGCCAGCAGATTGGGGTGAGCCGTTCGCAATTGCAACGCAAACTCAAACAACTTACCAACCAGAATCCGAGCGATTATCTCAAAACCGCCCGTTTGCGCTATGCGGCATCGTTGCTTGTTACGAAAAACCTCTCGATTTCCGAGGTGACTTATGAAGCCGGCTTCTCGTCGCTATCGCATTTCTCCAACAGCTTCCGCGATTTTTATGGTATGTCGCCCAGTCGCTATGTGGAGTTGAACTACGGTCGTGCCGGGGACTTGGGGCAATCCCCTTCTGAGGAAGAGGAGGGTAGCGAAGACTGACCACGAGGAGGGGGGTATCGGTAAAATCGATGCCGGACTCCCCCATATTGCACATAAATAGAAATCTGCGCTACATATTTGAAACTGTAACCATTGTACCGTATCTATCTTTGCGGTACAAATCTATTAACGAGTGAATATCGAAATGAGAAAAGTGCGATTGTTTTTAGTAAGCCTGCCGATGGCCTTGTTTATGGCGTGTGGCACGGCCAATGAATTGGTGTTTGAAGATAATTTCGACGGGAATGGTCTGCCCGATTCTACGCGTTGGAATTACGAAGAGGGATATGTGCGTAACGGAGAGTTGCAGTATTATACGGTTGCCCGCCCCGAAAACTGTTATCAGCAAGATGGTTATCTTCATATTGTGGCTCGTCGGGATAGTGCCTTGATCGGAAACGGTATATTCGGCAAGAAGTGGGAAACTCCGGCCGATACGACCCGGAGTGCGGGTGTAGCACCGGTCACCTCGGCCAGCATTACGACCAAAGGTATTGCTGAATGGAAATATTGTCGGGTAGAAGTGCGGGCCAAATTGCCCTCGGGCATAGGTACATGGCCGGCTATTTGGATGATGCCGGCCGATGACCATTATGGTAAATGG
Source organism: uncultured Barnesiella sp. (assembly GCA_944320995.1). GTDB lineage: Bacteria > Bacteroidota > Bacteroidia > Bacteroidales > Barnesiellaceae > Barnesiella. The sequence continues at coordinate 12,868 of CALUJQ010000037.1, forward strand.
CCCAAGAGTGGAGAGATGGATATTATGGAAAATGTAGGATACGATCTGCCCAAGGTCCATTATGCCATACATACCGAAAAGTACAATCATACCAAAAACAATCAAAAACGGCATACGGTCGATTGTGCGACGGTAGCTACCGATTTTCATGTGTATGGATTTGAATGGCGGGCCGATAAACTCACATGGTATCTCGACGGGGTCGAGACCTATTCGGTGGAAAAAGATGAAACCGGATGGGAAGCATGGCCTTTCGACAGGCCGTTTTACCTGATACTCAATTTTGCCTTCGGCGGAGGCTGGGGGGGAAGCCAAGGGGTAGATCTCGATGCGCTCCCGCAAGAATATATTATTGATTACGTGAGGGTGTATCGTTAAGGTAAATATACTTTGCGAATGTAATTTGGTATAAATACCGCCCCTGTCATGAAAAAAAGGCTTGACGGGGGCGGTCGTTGTTCCTCCCATCTTTCTCTCGGCTGATAAATCAATCGCACTTATGTTTTATGGGAACTTTTTTCCTGAGAGAATTACCTTGCATCGTTGTATCGTCGAGTTTGTCGATAGTAAAAACAATCGCATTTTAGCAGGAGCTCCCATGCGGGGAAACAGCACGAAAAACTCTATTGGGCATGGCAGAAGGCCCCGATGCAACATAAATCTAAATTTCTGCTACAATTTTTCAACAACGAATGCAAAATTTCAAATAATGTCATATTCGTTGTAAAGCCGTTGTTGCGATTGATTCTATATTTGTATTGCTGAAAAGTACATGACAAACGAATATTTATTGTAGAATTTTAAACTTAAATTATCATTCATGAAAAAGAAAATTATTTCAGTATTAACGGTCTTTCTCTGCATTATAGGAATGTCGGCACAAGTGCCGGGTTCATTTCAATATCAAGCGGTATTGCGAAACGCCGACGGCAGTATAGCTTCCAATGAACCTCTCGAAGTAAAGATAAGAATACACCAAGGTTCTGCCGATGGCACTGTCGTCTTTGAGGAGGAGCATACGACATCAAGCAATGCTTCGGGTATCATAACCTTGAAAGTAGGTGAAGGTTCAAATACCTCTCGCGAGACTTTGTTTGTCGATATAGATTGGAGTAGCGACGTCTATTTCTTTGAAACGTTGGTTGACCGTGGAACCGGTTTCGAGAGTCTGGGATCCCAACAGTTGCTGAGCGTACCGTATGCCAAATGCGCAGTAATAGCCGATAACGTACACGTGAAATCTCCCGACGGGAAATTGTGGAAAATCAAAGTAAGTAACGACGGGACTATTTCGGCCGAGGCCGTAACGGAATAAAACAGAAGCGTTATGAAAAAATCAATACTATTATTAATTATAGTGTCGGCCTTGTGTGGCAGAACCGAAGCCCAATCGGTCGTATCGGCTCTTGGCGGAAGCTCCGACATGATCACGTGGACTCTGGGCGAGGTCTTTACCGAGTCGGTTTTACGTTCCAATGTCGTACGTTTCTCACAAGGATTCAATCAGCCTTTAACCATATCGACTTCGGGCATACTCAATATAAAAGGCGATAAGTTGACCTTTACCGCCGGCCCCAATCCCGTGGTCGATGAATTGTATCTTTCGGTTACAGGCAGTCATGCCACGACATGGAATTTGTACGATTTGCAAGGGCACTTGCTGGATTCCGGCGAGTTGTCCGATTCGCAAGCAGTCATTAACTTCTCGGGCAGGAACGTCGGGAAATATGTGTTGAATATTAAAAATGAGGCAGGAAGCCATTCTGTTTTGATTATCAAAAAATAGGTGACAGATGAAAAAAATCATATTAGTTATATTGACCGTGGTCCTGTTTCCGATGGTCGATTTGTGTGCCCAAAGCATAAAAGGCATACCCTATCAAACGGTTGTACGCGATGAGCAAGGCAACCCCGTGGCCGATCAAGAGTTGACGGTCCGCTTTTACATTCAACGCACGCTGTCCACCCGTTCCGATGCCGAACCTGTCATCTTATACAGCGAAACACACACGGCCGAGAGCGACGCCAACGGCATGGTGCGTTTGCAAGTAGGCGAGGGGACTCCCCTCAGCGGCACTTTCGACACCGTCGATTGGTGGGGAAAGGTCTCGATTAAGACCGAATTTGAGTTGGCAAATAGCGGAGAATCCCTATTTACCACTACACAGGAATTGGGTGCCGTACCCTATGCCTTGTCGGCCGAGACCGCATTGCTGTTGCAGTCGGAAGATGGTACACAATGGAGTTTGGAGTGCGACAACGACGGTACGCTGAGAACCGTTGAAATTCCTAAGCGCTTTACCAAACTGGTATTCTCCGATGAGTTCGACGGTACCGGATTGCTCGACGATAGCAAGTGGGGCTACGAAGAGGGGTATGTGCGCAACGGTGAAGAACAATATTATACGGTGGCCCGGGAGGAGAATTGCTATATGGCCGACGGCTGTCTGCATATTGCCTGCCTTAACGATAGCTCGGTAATCGAAGACGCCTTGTACGAAAAACCATGGAGCGCAAGCGGTTCGCACGGGTATCGCGCCGATACGATTATCCCCATAACCTCGGCGAGTGTAGTGACAAAAGGTAAATTTGCCTTTACCTATGGCCGTGTGGAGGTGCGCGCCAAGCTTCCCGTATGTTTGGGCTCGTGGCCGGCCATTTGGATGTTCCCGCAAGACCGGAGCGATTGGCCTGCTTGTGGCGAGATCGACATTATAGAACATGTAGGGTATGACCCCAACAACATCTATTTTACGGCGCACTCTACAAAATTTAATAGCAATAACCAGCCCAACCGCTATGCCAATAGCGCCCCGATTGAAAATCCCGAGGATTGGCATATCTACGCGTTTGAATGGCACCCCGACAAACTGCTTTGGTTTGTAGATGGAGAACAGGAAGCTATGGTCTATCGGTCTCGTTCCTATTCCGACAGCGACTGGCCCTATAACAAAGATTTCTATTTGTTGCTCAATTTTGCTTTCGGTGGCGGCTGGGGCGGTCGTAACGGAATCGACGTAACAGCTCTTCCCTTGGAATATGTAATCGACTATGTGAGAATATATCAATAATCAAAAATAACGTTCAAAACTAAAAAACCGAAATCATGAAAAAAACAATTACGCTTGTGAGTGCAGCCTTGATGACTGCCTTGTGTAGTTTGTCCGTCAAGGCGGATAAAGTCTATTATGTCGATCCCGATGGGAATGCCCCCGAAGGTATAACCGTCGATGCCGTATATACCAAGATTGGGACTGCTATAAATAATGTAACGGCCGATGAACCTGTTACCATCTATTTGAAACCGGACCATACGTTCAATGAAAGTAACCTGACCACCGACAATAAAAGAGTCGATTTGACAATCATCGGAATGAATACCACCATCAATGCCAATGCGGCTCAACGTATCCTGCGTACCGAGGCTGCCCGGTTGGAATTGAAAGGTATCGCTTTTACCGGTGTAAAGAGCTATACGAGTATGGGTGGAGCCCTCTACTTTGCGGGGAATGCCAATTCCGAATCGGAGATGTTGATCGATAGTTGCGTATTTGAGAACATTTCATTGACCTCGGGGGCCGATGGCGGAGCCGCTATTGCCACAGGATCCAATGCCATGAATGTGACCATCACAAATTGTGTGTTTAATAACAACCACACCGAAGGGTATAGAGAGTCTATGAGTGGTACGGCCATTCATTTCCAAGGAAAGAGTGGAAAATTCGTTGTGGAGAACTCTGTTTTCCAAAACAGCGACATCAACTCGAACAATGGAGCTTTGGCCGTAGGTATTGTCACGGGTTCCAATGTACAGGCCCGCTTGGTGAACAATACCTTCTATAACAATACGACAAAAGGTGTTCCTACCGGATCGGTGCCTAATATTTTGATCAAAGGTACTTCCAATACGGTGGCCGTTGTCAATAATACTTTCTATTTCGATTTGAGAGAAGAGACGGACGAAACCGAAAGTGAGGCCGACATGATGAAAGATGTTTATCGTAGAACCTCGGCGGTCAATATCTCCGAAACCGGAAACAACACCCTGCATTTTGTAAACAACGTTGTTGTCGGAATGCGTAGTGCAGTGATCTCTCCCGCCAAAACCGGCCGTACCATCGTTTGCCAAAACAACTATAATGTAGTGCTGGAACCGCATGGCTTTGTCCCCGAATTGGCCGATGGCGAGAATGGGAACGTACTGTTGACAGGCCGTGAGGCCAATACGGGCGATCCCGTTGTTGCCGATATCGACTCTTTGACGGCTCTGATACCTTCGGCCGGCTTGGATGCCGAGTTGTCTGCCGACAATTTTGTACCCTATTTGGCCATGGAAAAAACGAGTCCGCTCGTCAATGCCGGAGTCAATGAATATATGCTTGGCGAGGAGAATATGGTTCCCGAGTTCGATGTAGCAGGTAATCCCCGTGAAGACGGCTATGTAGATATAGGAGCATACGAGTATGTGGACGACGATCCCTCGACCGGTATCGCCGATAACGCTTGGAGCGAGAAACTCGCCGTTTATGTACAAGCTGGCGACTTGGTTATCGAGAACCACGCCGATGAGGCATTTGAAGTAAGTTTGGTACAAATCGACGGCCGTCAAGTGGCTGCCCTCTCTGTACAACAGACGGCTGTAATCAGTCGGGGTACACTCCCGCACGGCGTTTTGCTGGTAGTTGCTACCGACGGAACTTCGAGAATCATCAAAAAAGTAATTTTATAAATAAAAAAATAACTGAGAACTTATGAACAAGAGAGTATTATTTGCAGGTCTGTTGGCCGGTTGTTTCGGAATAAACGCCTTTGCCGCCACAGAAATCTACGTAAAAGCCGGTTCGGGTAATGACAGCTATAATGGCGCATCGTGGAATACCGCTTTTAAAACCGTACGAAAAGCGGTAGAAAGCGTAAAGGAGAATGAGGAGACCATCATCTATTTGGAACCCAATACCGTATTCGATACGGGTGGCCAATTGGATTTTGGCGAGAACAAACTTGTGACGATTGTCGGTGAAAATACCACGCTTCGTGCAGCCGAGAAAGCCGGTAAAGACGGTGGTGAAGGCGCCCGTATCTTGCGTGCCGTAACCGGTTGCAACCTTACGGTAAAAGGCATTACTTTCCTTAATGGACGTCAAACTACTTATCAACCTGCTGGTGGCCTTTACTTCGCTGGCAACACGTTGGTGGTAGATAGTTGCCAATTTATCGACAACGAGTCGGGTGCAGGAGGTGCTGCTATGACGGCCCGTTGTAAAGAGGTGATTGTGCGCAACTCCTATTTCGACGGTAACTATATTGAGAAAAGCAGTGGCGCCGGTACAGGTGCTGCCATTATTCAAGCTGGTGTGCAAAATGGTGAGGCCGGTACGCTGCTGGTAGAAAACTGTACGTTCTATCGTAATTATGCGAACAATGGTATAGGAACTGCAATTTCGACAGCAGATGACGCGGCTAAATATACGAATGTAAAAGAGGTGAAGATCGTCAATTGTACTTTCCTTTCGAATACCTCCAATTTGGCCAATCAAGCTGCCATCGATGTAACCGATTCGTCGGAAGGCGCTGTGATTAAGTTGATTAACAACACTTTCTACGACAACGACGGTGCATTGCGTATCGGCGATATTTATGACAAAGAGGGTGGAGAGTTAATCATGATCAATAATTTGGCTTTTGCCAACGCTGCAACGATTTTTGGTGACCCCAGCTATACGGTGAGCGACGACCGTTCTCCCATTATCGGGTACAACAACATCCTCGTGGGTGGAGAGAATGCGGTCAACGAAGCTATCGACGACGAGTGCTTCAACGACAAGAAATCGCAATACAACAACCGGGTAGAGACCTTGGCCACTTATCCCCTGTCGATGGTCGCTCTGGCAACTTCGTTGACGACCGACAACTTCGTGCCTTATTTGCCCCTGACCGCCGAGAATAGCGACGCTGTGAACGCCGGTTATGCAGGTGACGAATATGCCGATCTTATCCCTACTACCGATATTCGTGGTTTGCTTGCCGTGGGTACGAGAGACATCGGTGCTTATGAGTATGGTGCTTCCGACCAATCGGCTATCTCGTCGGTTGTTGCCGATGATTCCGATTTCGTGATTACCAGCAATGGCGACCAAATTATGGTTGTAAATACAGCCAATCGCCACTTCTCGTTGAATGTGGTCGATATGTTGGGCCGCACGGTTTATTCGGAAAATGGTGCAGACATGCTGACAATCAACAAGCAAGACATCGATGCTCATTGCGTGATCTTCGTATTGACCGACGGTGTAACCAAGAAAGTACAAAAGATGATGTTGCATTAATCGCCTTTTGGATTAGGGATAGATAGAAATAAGTCGAAGCCGCTCGACCCTTGTATGGGCCGGGCGGCTTTGTTTGGATATGGGGGAGGGGGAACTATATGAATAGTTTGGCAGGAAGAGTACTCCCCCGGTTCGCTCGTTTTATTTTAGTAATTCTTTATTTTTATCTACTCGGCTTTTTCGTATCTTTGCCCCTCATAAAAAGGATAAAGAAATATTATGCAATTACGAGCTATATGTTTATTTGTCATCTCGGCTTTGGGAATGGGGATATGCCGAAGCGAGATGATACCACCCTTGAAAATACCTTTGTTGATGAGCGCCAATTTCGGAGAGTTGCGTCCCAATCATTTCCATTCGGGTATCGACTTGAAGACACAAGGGCGCACCGGACTCCCCGTTTATGCCATGGATAGCGGTTATGTATCGCGCATTGTTGTGTCGCCGTGGGGGTTCGGGCGGGCCGTTTATATCAATCACCCTTCGGGGTTGACGACGGTTTACGGCCATTTGGAACGTTTTGCCCCCTTTATCGATGAGATTGTCCGTCGGCAGCAGTACGAGCAGGAAGAGTTCTCGATCGACAGTGAATTTGCCGACGGCGAGATTCCCGTCGCGCAAGGCGATATAATCGGGTATAGCGGCAATGCCGGTTCGTCGGGCGGGCCTCATTTGCATTTGGATGTCCGTGATTCCGAGACACAAGACCCGATGGATCCCCAAGAGTGGCTCTCGTCCTACATTACCGACGATGTGGCACCCGAGGTGCGTCGGTTGCTCTTCTATTCGCACGACGGTGTCATGGGCAACACCACCCGCCGGACCGAGCGAAAGGCTGTGCGCGGCGCTGCCGGCGCTTATACCATAGGGGCCCCGGTACCGGTTTGGGGCGACGTCTCGTTCGGGATAGAAGCCTATGACCGAATGACGGGAACGGCCAATAAATATGGCGTTCACCAAGTTGACTTGTATATCGACGATTCTCTCTTTTTTTCGACCTTTATCTACCGTTACTCTTTCGACGAAACCCGTTACATAAACAGTTTCACCGATGAGGGGAAAATCATGCGCACCTATGTGGCGCCGGGAAATCGGTTGGAATCGATTTACAAGCAGGTGGAAAACCGGGGAGTCCTACGCGTCGATGAGGAACGTACCTATCGTTGCCGTTATGCGTTGACCGATTACGACGGCAATCGTTCGTACCTCGACTTTTCGCTGGTGGGGAAACTGCAAGAACCTGTCGAGCCGCAAAAGTCGGGTGTATATTTCTCCTATGCGGTTGACAACCTCTATAAAAAAGACGATTTCGGGATATTCGTCCCGGCCGGAGCCTTGTATGAAAATCTCGATTTTACCCGGCGGAAGATCGCTTCGCCCCAATACTGTTCCGACACACATGCGATTGCCCCGGTCGAGGTGTCGTTGCATCGGCCGGCCGAGCTTTCGATCAGGCTCACTACCGATACCCTTGCCGACAAGGCGCAATATTACTTGGTGCAGCTCAAAAACAACCGCCGGTATGCCGTGAATGGGGAGTATGACAACGGTTGGTATAAGGCCAAAATCCGCACCTTCGGCTCTTATGCCGTGGCCGTCGATTCCGTACAGCCCGATATTCAACCCGTTGCTCCCGAACGTTGGGGGGCCCGGGGGGTGGTCACATTGAAGATTTCGGACGGTGAAAGCGGCTTGAATACTTACCGCGGCGAGATCGACGGCAAATTTGTCCTGTTCGAATTGGACGGGAAAACCGGTCGTATCACCTACCGCTTGGAGAGCAACCGGGTAAAGAAGGGGAGCAAGCACGATTTGCGGGTGGCCGTTACCGATATGTGTGGCAACGAGCGAACCTATTCCCACTCATTTGTATGGTAAAAATAAAAAATATCTTGATATGAAAAGAATAGCGATTTTCTTTGGGGTGGCTCTTGCCACGAGCGTGCAGGCGTGGGCTTGTACGAGCTTGGTTGCCGGGAAACAGGCTACGGCCGACGGCAGTGTGTTGGTCACCTATTCGGCCGACTCCCACACCTTGTATGGAGCGTTGACCTCTTCGCCGGCCGCCGATTGGCCCAAAGGCGCCATGCGCCCTGTCATAGAATGGGACACCAATAAACCGTTGGGCGAAATCGAACAGGTAGAACATACCTATGCCGTGTTGGGGAATATGAACGAACACCAGCTTACCGTCGTCGAATCGACGTGGGGCGGCCGTCCCGAGTTGGTCGATACGACCGGAATCATCGATTACGGTTCGCTCATGCAGTTGGCGCTCGAACGTGCCAAGACAGCCCGCGAGGCCATTAAGGTAATGACGGGCCTTGTGAAAAAATATGGCTATTGCAGCAGCGGCGAGTCGTTTACCATTGCCGACCCCAACGAAGCATGGATTATGGACATGATTGGCAAGGGGCCCGGCCGCCGCGGTGCCGTGTGGGTGGCTATCCGTATCCCCGACGATTGTATCGCCGGCCATGCCAACTATCCCCGCATTCACAAAATTCCTTTGGAGGATAAGGAGAATTGCCTCTACTCGCCCGATGTTATCTCGTTTGCCCGTGAAATGGGTTATTTCGACGGCTTGAACAAAGATTTCAGTTTTGCGCAAGCCTACTATCCCGCCGATTTTGGCGGCTTGCGGGCCTGCGATGCCCGGGTGTGGGCCTTCTTCCGCAAGTACGACAAGACCATGGACAACTATTTGCCCTATGTCAATGGCGAGGTATTCAATCCTTTCCCCCTCTATATCAAGCCCGACCGCAAGCTCTCGGTACAAGATATGAAAGAGGCCATGCGCGACCACTTCGAGGGTACACCTTTCGACATGACGCAAGATGTGGGCGCCGGTCCGTTCAAAGTCCCTTATCGTTTCCGCCCCATGTCGTTCGAGGTCGATGGGAAGTCCTACTGCATGGAACGCGCCATCGCTACGCAGCAAACCGGCTTTACCCTCGTGGGGCAGATGCGCAACTGGTTGCCCGACCCCGTGGGCGGTGTTTTGTGGTTTGGGGTCGATGATGCCAACACTTGCATCTATGTACCCATGTACTGCGGTATAACCGAGGTTCCCCGCTGTTTCAGCCCCGACAATGGGTCGATGTACCGTTTCTCGTGGACCTCGGCTTTCTGGATCCACAACTGGGTAGCCAATATGGCTTATGCCCGTTATGAGCCTATGATCGGCGACATTCGCAAGGTGCAGACCGCTATCGAGACCTCGCTCAATCTGCGTCAGGCCGCCGTTGACAAAGCGGCAGCCGAACTCTATGCCACTTCGCCCGCCGAGGCTGTGGCATACCTCACCCAATACAGTGGCGATGCCGCCGAGGCTTCGACTGCCCGCTGGAAAGAGTTGGGCGAGTACCTTATGATCAAATTCCTCGACGGGAATGTGAAGCGCGAGGAGAACGGACACTTCAAGGACAATGGCTACGGTTTGCCCGATTCTCCGCTTTTCCCCGGCTATTCCAAGGAGTATTACGAAGAGATTGTACGCCAAACCGGCGACCATTTCCTCGAAATCCCGCCTAAATTCTGACATCGGGTTGACCCGATTGTGAATTTCATACGAAATTTCACTTAAATCTTGCGGCAGTCTCGGGGAAATAACTAAATTTGTCGCAGTTGAATAATTAACTATTGAATGCTAAAAATATGGGAAACGAAGATTTATTGCAACAAGTGATTGCCAAAGCCCAAGTTTGGTTGGGCGAAGGCTACGACGAAGAGACCAAAGCTGCCGTGCAAGCCATGCTCGACAACGAGGATAAAACCGATTTGATAGAGGCTTTCTACAAAGACCTCGAATTCGGTACGGGCGGTCTGCGCGGTATCATGGGCGCAGGTACCAACCGCATGAATATTTATACCGTGGGGGCTGCCACACAAGGATTGTCCAACTATTTGAAGAAAGCCTTTGCCGACCTGCCTCAGATCAAGGTCGCTATCGGCCACGACTGCCGCAACAACAGCCGCAAGTTTGCCGAGATAGCTGCCGATGTTTTCTCGGCCAACGGCATCAAAGTCTATCTGTTCGATGCACTGCGTCCCACTCCCGAGGTGTCTTTCGCCATTCGCGAACTGGGTTGCCAGAGCGGTGTAATCCTCACTGCCTCGCACAATCCTAAGGAGTACAACGGTTATAAGGCCTATTGGAGCGACGGTGCGCAGATGATTGCCCCGCACGACAAGAATACCATCGACGAGGTGAACAAAATCACTTCGGTCAAAGAGGTGAAATTCCAAGGCAACCGTGACCTGATCGAGATCATCGGCGAGGAGATCGACCGTCGTTACCTCGATCGTATCAAAACCCTCTCGCTCAGCCCCGAGGCCATTGCCCGCCACCACGACATGAAAATCGTTTATACGCCTATCCACGGAACCGGCGTGCGCCTTGTCCCCGCATCGTTGAAGAACTTCGGGTTTACCAATATCATTCACGTGCCCGAGCAAGATGTCGTAAGCGGCGATTTCCCCACAGTCGTTTCTCCCAATCCCGAGGAGCCTGCCGCACTCGACATGGCCATTAAGAAAGCCATCGAAACCGATGCCGAACTTGTGGTCGCTTCCGACCCCGATGCCGACCGTATCGGTATCGCCGTACGCAACGACAAGGGCGAGTTTATCCTCGTCAACGGTAACCAGATCGTCATGATATTCCTCAACTACCTTATGACCCGCAACAAAGAACTGGGGCTGCTCAAAGGCAACGAATATATCGTAAAAACCATTGTGACCACCGAAACAATCAAGACCATTGCCGAGCGCAACGGATTCAAGATGTATGACTGCTATACCGGTTTCAAATGGATAGCCTCGGTTATCCGTGATAACGAGGGGAAGGCCCGCTACATCGGTGGTGGAGAAGAAAGCTACGGCTTCCTCCCCGAGGATTTCGTACGCGATAAAGACTCTGTGTCGTCTATCTCGCTCATGGCCGAGATTGCCGCATGGGCCAAGGACAAGGGCATGACCATGTACCAAATGTTGCAAGACATCTACATTAAATACGGTTATTCCAAGGAGAAAGGTATCTCGGTGGTCCGCAAAGGTAAATCGGGAGCCGAGGAGATTATCGCTATGATGAAGAACTTCCGGGCCAATCCCATGAAAGAGTTGGGCGGTTCGACCGTGGTATTGGTAAAAGACTACGAGTCGCTCGAAGCTGTCAACCCGTTGACCGGTGAGAAGAGCAAGCTCGATATGCCCACCACCTCCAACGTGCTGCAATACTTCACCGCCGATGGTTCCAAAGTATCTATCCGTCCTTCGGGAACCGAGCCTAAGATCAAGTTCTATATCGAAGTACGCGGTATCAAGATGGATAGTTATGCCGATTACGACGCCGCCAATACGGCTGCCGATGCCAAGATCGAAGTTATCAAAAAAGATTTGGGTATCTGATTTCCGGTTGGGAGACTTTGCTTGAACGCATCGCTTGACATAAAACGGCCTCGGGAGAATTGCCTCCCGAGGCCGTTTTTATAGGTTTTAATCTTTCGTTCGTGTCACTCCGTACCCGTTGGGGTATCGAATGAAAGCCGATTTTCTCGTCAGAATTCCGAGGTGAAGTGGAATTTGATTTTGGGGAAGTCGGTTTGTGCCATTTGCAGCACATAGTTCGAGTCGGCCATAAAGACATCGCGGCCTTCGCGGTCAACACTCATGAACTGGTGTTTGCGTTTCTTGAAGGCTTCGAGAGCCTCGGGGTCGTCGCTCTCGATCCAGCAAGCCTTGTAGAGGCTGATCGGTTCCCAGCGGCATTGGGCGCCATACTCGTGGAGCAGGCGGTATTGGATAACCTCGAATTGCAGTTGTCCCACGGTACCGATGATTTTTCGGCCGTTGAACTGGCTTACAAACAACTGTGCCACACCTTCGTCCATCAGTTGGTCGATACCTTTGTTGAGCTGTTTCGACTTCATGGGGTCGTCGTTTTCGATATATTTGAACATCTCGGGCGAGAAACTGGGCAATCCTTTGAAGTGCAACTCCTCTCCACAGGTGAGGGTGTCGCCGATTTTGAAGTTGCCGGTATCGGGCAGACCCACGATGTCGCCGGGATAGGCTTCATCGACCACCGATTTCTTTTGCGCCATGAAGGCCGTAGGGCTTGAGAACCGCATCATCTTGTTGCTGCGCACATGCTTGTAGTTGGCGTTGCGTTCGAACTTGCCCGAGCAGACCTTGACAAAGGCAATGCAACTGCGGTGGTTGGGGTCCATGTTGGCATGTATCTTGAAGACGAAACCGGTGAAGTTCTCTTCGTCGGGGCGTACCACCCGCTCTACGGCCTGAATAGGTTTGGGTGAGGGGGCTATCTTTACGAAACAGTCGAGCAGCTCCTTGACCCCGAACATGTTCAATGCCGACCCGAAGAATACGGGTGCGGTCTTGGCGGCGAGATAATCAACCACGTCGAATTCGGGATATACACCTTCGACCAGTTCAAGGTCGGCCCGCAACTTTTCGGCGTCCTGCTCGCCGATATACGATTCCAGCTCGGGGCTGTTCACGTCGTCGAGTTCGATACGCTCGGTTACCACCTGTTTGTTGGGGGTGAAGAGATTGAGGTTTTGCTCGTAGATGTTGTACACCCCTTTGAACTTTTGGCCGATGTTGATAGGCCAGCTGAGCGGGCGTACGTTGATTTTCAGCTCGGCTTCCAATTCGTCGAGAATGTCGAACGGGTCGCGTCCCTCGCGGTCGAGTTTGTTCACAAAGACGATGACCGGGGTGTTGCGCATGCGGCACACCTCCATGAGTTTGCGGGTTTGCGTCTCCACACCTTTGGCTACATCGACCACGATGATAACGCTATCGACGGCGGTAAGGGTGCGGTAGGTATCTTCGGCGAAGTCTTGGTGGCCCGGGGTGTCGAGAATGTTTATTTTGTAGTCGCCATAATTGAAGCCCATGACCGAAGTGGCCACCGAGATACCACGTTGTTTCTCGATTTCCATCCAGTCTGATGTGGCGGTTTTTTTGATTTTGTTCGATTTTACAGCTCCGGCAATGTGAATGGCGCCTCCGAAAAGGAGGAGTTTCTCGGTCAATGTGGTTTTACCGGCATCGGGGTGGCTGATAATGGCGAATGTCCTGCGTTTACTGATTTCCTCTGTAAGTGTGCTCACGATTTCAATGGGTTTCTTGTAAAAGTTTTATGCAATGCGACAGGCTCTCGTACCAATGTGGTATGGTGAGCCCGTAGGTCTGTTTGATTTTGCTCTTGTCGAGGACGCTGTAAAACGGGCGGTGTGCCCGGCTGGGGTACTCGTCGCTGCGAATGGGTTTCACCCGGCAGGTGGTGATGCTGGCCAGCCGGTGGATGGCGACGGTGAAGTCGTACCAGCTGCAAGCCCCTTCGTCGGAGAAATGATATATGCCCGGTACAAACGTCTCGGCTTGCAATATGGCGAGAATGGCTTGTGCCAAATCGGCGGCGCAGGTAGGAGTCCCCACTTGGTCGGCGACGACCGACAACTCTTCACGCTCGCACCCTAAGCGTATCATCGTCTTCACGAAATTGTTGCCATAGGGTGAGTAGAGCCATGCTGTGCGAAGAATGACGCTATCGGGGCAGAGGCGTTGCAAGGCTTGCTCGCCTTCGAGTTTGGTCACGCCATAGACCGATTGCGGGTGGGGAGGCATCTCCTCGGTGTAGGGGCGGTAGCCCTCTCCATTGAATACATAGTCGGTCGAGACGTGTATCATGCGGGCTCCGCATTCGGCGGCTGCGCGGGCTAAATTCTCGACGGCCACGGCATTGATTTTGCGACATAGCTCCACATTGTCCTCGGCCTTATCCACTTGGGTATAGGCGGCGCAATTGACGATATAGTCCACATTGTTGCCGGTAACGGTGCGTTTCACCGCTTCGGCGTCGCAAATGTCCAACTCGGCCACATCGGTAAAGAGGCAGTCGAAACGGCTGTTGCCCTCCAATACATTCCGCATTTCGTGCCCCAATTGGCCGTTGGCTCCGGTGATAAGTATCTTTTTGCTCATCTGGTTATATGTTTTTATCCTTCGTCTTCCAGTTTCAGCTCGCCGTTCTTGTCCAATTTGTATTTTTCGGCAAGGAGGGCGAGGAAAGACGATATTTGTTGTATCGCTTTGAGGGTTTCGGGGCTGATCTCTTTCTTCTGCAATCGCAGCAGCAATACCCCGTACAGCGCATTGAAGCAACTCTCCAATTCGCCCGCTTTTCCATCTCCAGACTTGGCCCGCAACTCCACGATGTAGGGAAGTGTCTTGAAAAAGGCTGCTCCATAGAAAGGTTCGCGAGTCGATTTGAGCAGGCGTAAGTGCAGGTCGGTCAGGTCGATAAGTACATTTTTGTTCAGTTGCAGGTGGCCGCTCTTTTCCACACCTTCGGCACGCATCATGTCGATGAGCGATTCGTACCACTCCCGCATGCTCTTTTTCTGCTCCTCGGGTAGATCATAGGGGTCGATAATCTGCTGCTGTATGCGGTCTATGTCCAGCTCGTAAGCCCGGATAATATCTTCGATTTGCCACATATACAACAGGTATTCGGCAATATTTTCCCTCTTTTTCTGGCTGGCTATAATCATTGTTGTTGCGAGTTTGGGCAGTATCATGTTTCGGCGGGATACGCTCTTTGATAGCGGCGGTTGAATCTCCTTTCCCCGAAATTGACTGCAAATTTAATACAAATCGTTTGCTGTCGCAATGTTGGCGGATAAAAATAAACAAGTAGCCTCTTCATTAGGTTTTCGGCCAAGGTTGTTTTTCGGGCGGATTATTTTGTCCAATCATGCCGATGTCGAGCGCCCGTCGAAAAGGGGGAAGAAGGGCGATGAAAAGAAAACCGCCGTTACGCATGTCGCGCAACGGCGGTTTTGATTATTGACGAATAAGTTTTGTCAATTGTTCCGGATTCGGGTTTTTGGCGATGATGACACCCTCGGGCGAAATCAAATAACTGGCGAATCCTTTGTTCAGGCGATAGTCGTCGAATATATTCGACAGCGAGCCTTCTTTGTCATAGAATTGGGTAGCGGCATTCAGGCCGTCTCGTTTGATTGTCTCCTCAAAGACTTTGCGGTTGGTATCGAACGATACCGATACGAGACTGATGTTTTCGATTCCGCTTTTGTCTATTTCCCGGGCGAACCGTACATTTTCCATACGCGATGGCGCATCGTATCCTGCCCAGAAGTTCAACAAAACGTATTGGCCTTTCAGCGATTGGAGCGAAACTATGCCCTCAGTGTTTTGTAATTGCAACATAGGGGCCTGCTCTCCCTCTTTTAATCCGGTTTTAACCGGAATGAAAGCCGATGAAAACAATAAGACTAACGCCAGCATACCAATAACTGACTTTGTTTTCTTCATATTGAAGTGTTATGGTTGATACTAAATCTGACGTTGGGGCGTCACACCGAAACGGCAGACCCCGCTGATTTTCAGCGGTTAGTTCCTCTCGCTCGGGACGCTTCCTTCGCTACCGGGAACCCATAAA
>CALUJQ010000038.1 GCA_944320995.1 uncultured Barnesiella sp.
CTTTTTTTACAACACACATGTGTTCTACTTCGTGTGAATAAACCATAATTTGCTCGTTTTATTTGATGAGTATTTTTAATCTCTTTTCAGCGGTACAAAGATAGGGTTTTTTCTTCATGTAAGCAATAGCAAATTTATCTGTAATCGCTTAAAAAATACAACTACGGCACATTAGAGCCGATAGTCGCATTTTTTACGGTTGTTCCTACGGCTCCGGGGGGAATGATGCCCATTTTTCTCATGAGGAAACAGGCGTTCATATTCTGGGCGATGCCGGGTTGCAGACGGTAGGAGAAGGAGAGTTCATCGCCGGCGATAGTGGCTTCGAACCGGTAGTTGCTTATCTGCCCGGGCAGGCTGTCGGCCAGCGTCCCCAACGTCAAGTCGTGCGTAGCGATGATACCGGCCGCCCCGGCCTCGACCAGTTGTCGTACAAGAGCCAACGAGCCGGCCTGCTTGTCAGCCGAATTGGTTCCCCGGAGTATCTCGTCGAGAATGACAAAAAGTTTTTCACCGCACCGCAGCCGTTCGACAATCCGTTGCAAACGCTTCAACTCGGCGAAGAAATAAGACTCGTTGTCGGCGAGAGAGTCCGACGCCCGCAGCCCGGTAAAGAGTGGCAGCGGGGTGAAAGCCATGCGCCCGGCACAGACGGGAGCCCCCATACACCCCAACAGGTAATTGATACCGATCGTGCGCAAGTAAGTACTCTTCCCCGCCATATTGGCGCCGGTGATAACCTGAAAGGTCTCCTCGTTCATGGGAGCCACATCGTTGCAAACGCAGCGTTCCCGAGGGATAAGGGGATGCCCCAGTGCCCAAGCCTGCATCACGGGACGACGGCTATCGCACACCTCGGGATAGGTATAGTCTGGGTGGTTGTGCCGGAACGTGGCCAGCGTACAACAGAGGTCGAACTGCGCCAATGCCTCGATCCACCTGGGCAGATTCGCACGATTCTCGTCAACCCACCGGTCAAGGGCATTCAGCTGGCGCAAGTCCCATAACAGAAAACCGTTGAGGAGCATGAACCCCACAAAATTACAGCGTTGGTCAAGATTGCCGAGCAGACGGCGCAACCGGGCAATCTGCCGGGAAACGGAGCCCGACCCATCGGCACACTCGCGTTGCAATTGCCGCAATCGCACACTCTCAAACTTGCCTTGCTCTATCCGGGCAAACAACCGGGAATAATGCGACAAGGATTGGAGTGACCGGTTGAGCATCTCTTGAAGGCGGGTCACCCGCTTGGCACATGCGCCCGCCACGACCAACATCACCACAAAAAGAGCGCCTATGTAACCGCCGGGAAGCACACCTACCCCCCACAGTAAAAACAAAAGAAGATAAAGTGGCGGGAGTGAAAAAATAAACAGGCGTGCCGTTCGACCACTCCCGAAACGGGGTAGCCCGGCAAGCACATCGGCCGTGGCGGCATCGTCCCGGCGTTCTCCCGAACAGGCTCCGCTCGACTGGAAATCGATTCTGGAATCGGTATCCCGGCTCAACTCTTCGATTGCCGCCTGTTTCTGCCGAATGGTATCTACATCGAGGTCCGGAGCCTGCAATTCTTGCGCCAACGCCCTCCGCCCCGCCATCGTCGCACTACGGTCGAGATAAGCAAAGAAAGATTTTCCGCCGAAAAGATCGAGGTCGAAACTATAATCGTGCGAGGGGTCGATAAACTCGTCGCCGCCGTCGATACCGTCGAAGCGATAATCGAGCAGGGTCAATTCCCGGCGCAGGAGACGTTCGCGACTATCGACAAGTTCTTTCTTCCGGAACCACCGGTCGTGAACCCGGGCCAATCCTAAAAACAAGGCCACGCCGCCCAAAGCAGCCGACCCCCATACGGCCACACCCGCACCTCGCAACACATAGACCGTCCACACGGCGGCCACAAAAACCACGAGGCGAAGCAGCCCGATGAGCTGTATGTTTCTTTTTATCCGCACCGTCTCCCCGGCATTGGCTTCGAGGCGGGCACGATAGTCACTTCGTATTTCTTCCATAGATCGGTCGGGGATAGATTGGTCAAATATGCCACAAATATTTCATAATCATGCGGTCGTAATCTTTGACCGACTCGTCCAGTTCATCATAAGGTTTAAGGTAGGTATGGGCAAAATGTTTCTGCTCCACCTCTTTCTTCTTCACGACACCCGAGCGGATCTGTTCATCTTCTTCGACCGTCGTGGGACGGAATCCCATAATCAACCGCTCGACCACCCACCGGTTGTGTTCTACCTGCGCCATCAATTCGACCAAAGCAGGGTCTTCCCAAACCTGTTTCGGGTCGAGATGGCCGAAACTGCGCCACTTGGTCGGTATCGAATGGGCGTTATAGACATTGGACCACCGATGCACGGTCGTGAGATTTTTCCATAAATGCTCAGCCACAGAGTCCTCTAACGACTGGGGAGCAGTCATCTCAGGCGTTATTTTATTGTAAATGTAATTTATCCGCCGAGCCTGTACCAACGTGCGGTCATCGACATCGTAACACTCGTCGAGCATACCGAAGGCTCTTAATTTCCGATACTGATGGGCCTTGCGAACCAGTTCGATAGTCGAGCAAGATATGTTCTGCCGCACCAGTATCGAGAGGGCTTTACTATAAACGGTCCGAGGCATGTACAAAGCCGTAGCGATACTCTTTTGGGGAACTTCGAAACAGATGGCTATCGTAAGCAACTGCGGCTCATCGGGCTCCGACCACTTCTCGAGCAACTGTTGTATGGGACGACTCTCGACAGCTCCCTTTACAAACTCAAATTCGATGTCGGTCATACCGCCTCCCTTGCCGGCACAGGCATAACTGCGTGAAGGATCTACCGTATCGACCACCCGGTAATCGCACTGCGTAAAGAGCGACTTGTACCGGCCCCGCAACATGTCGAACTCGGTATCGGCATTCAAGTCGATAAAAGTAATGCGGGTTTTCAATTTATTATCCCGCACGAAATTGGGATAGTGGGCAATGTGAGCCGCTTTCATGGCAAGGGCAACTCCCATGCTCGTCATACCTACAACGACCAAATGGACATAACGGTCACTTTCATAGGTAATCCCTTCACCATCTATGGGGGTATAACCAATCTCTTTCTCGCCTTCCTCCCGAGGGTTGTATTTCCCCCGAACCAGCACCTTTTCGGCCCATGTTTCATAAAAATTGAAAGGCAAGAAATCGATAACCCGCTCTTTCAGTCGGTCGTACGACTGTTTCAACCCGGACAGCAACTCGGTTTGCGGTTTATTCTCCTTATATCTCTCCTGCAAATGCTCAAACCATGTATCATCACTCTTTTTCGAAAGGCTGAAAACCGTCTCTATATCATGCCGCTGGAACACAGCAAAGGTCGATTGCGCCTCAAAAAGCACATTGCACCTTTTACACTGCGCCTGCGCCCGGGACACCATAGCCTCCAATTCCTCGATACTGCAAGGCTCAGGTTCCGGGGACTTCGCCTCTCGTAGAATACGGTTGACCAACGTCACACATTCGATATTAATCGAGTCATGATCGCTCTCGCCCTCCTCGCCCAACAGAAAAATCTCCTTGCAATATGGCAAACGCAAGGCTTCCAAATCCTCACGGGAATCCCGCCCACCGTGCAGGATAATCGTACGGCGGTCTATCTCGGCATCGAGCTTCGACAGCAATTCGTGGCGTACCATCTCGACATCATTGGTCGTTTGAATCACAAACAAGTATGGCACATTATTAAACTTCGCATCGCCCCGACATTGCCGGAAGAGTTGTTTGATAAGCCCGATAGCCATCTTGTCGAAACCGATAATCACATAGTGGTTCTTGAACTTGTAACTTATTTGCCCCTCACGGGCGCGTTCCACCCGGCGGTCGATCACATTCGAGATAATAGAGATAAGCAATCCGCCCATCAATACCGACCCGGTGATAGAGACGATGGAGACCAATAACCGGTTGCCACGACCCTCTACGACATACTGATTGCCGGGATCGACAAAGTGATAATAGACATCGAACCAAATATTGCGAGAACCATCGATGGTAAGCCTACTACCGGTAATCCACTCGATAATGACAAACGACAAGAGGACCAATACGATAAATCCGGCCAACAAAAGCAACTGGCTCCTGATTCCCGACGACAGGATACGATCGATAACGACAGCCGGGTATCGGAAAAAGTTTTTTATCCATTGCCAAAGGGAGCTAAACCCGCTCAAGATTTTCTGCGATTTTTTCATTTCCGTTTCACAATTTCAAACCCCGCTGCTTGGATAAACCGCAAAGTCCCCAAAGCTGTATTCCGGTCATACGCTTTCTCTATCTCGGACAACTCCTCGTAAGGCACCAGACACGGGTGTATTTTCGCCACGTCGTCCCGGTGCTCGCCATAGCGCCACCCCTCGGACAGGCGCGATTGCGCCCACACCTCATGCACATTCTTGGAGAGAGCCTCCACCAACGGCATCAACTCCTCGGGCAACTTCTCACCCGAAGTATCCAGCGGTGCCGGTATATAATGTTCACCTTTCATTGTCATAACGTGCTCTTTTTTTGCGATTATTTGCTTCAACAAAAGTAATACAACCCGAGCATAGAAACAAATTTCTTGTCTCCGACCTCGTTGTCCATCTTTTTCGATTCGAAACCATTCTTTTCATCAAATAGAGATTGCTCGCAGGCTCACACAACATTCTTCAAAATCGTCGGTTTCGAGATACACCTCCACAAGATAACGCCCAGAATTGAGTGGAGCACCCCCGGCTGCCGCCAAGCCATTTGAAAAGGCTATGAATAACAAGCCTTCTTGTTCGGTCGTGTACTCTTTGACGTGTGTAGCCCATAAATTCCCATCGACATAAAACTTATACTTTAACTTGAAGGGATGTCCGAATTCGAGCGAACGATATTGAAATCCGGCAACAAGAATGTTATAAGACCCTTTGAACGATTGCTGTTCAATAAGCTTTCCAGAGACTAATATTTGCGCACAGTATCCATATGCCCACGACGAAATTTCATTTTCGGTATTGCAACAATACAGTACAAGCGACAACGGTTCTATCCACCCCCGCTGCCGGGGAGATTTGACAACCTCGAAATTTCCACTCCCCAATATGGTTCCCCGATAATAAAGCCTATAAACATATTTCCCCGGAGCGTAGGAGGTCCCCTTATTGTTTCCCCAGCCGCACATCTGCAACCAGCCTCCCCGAGGGTCGAGTTTCACCTTGTGGCTGAATGCCTTCGTCTTACCCGTTGCCAGATTCTCGATTCTCACATCGTAGGTGATTTCACGCTCGACTTTCGAGAGACTCATATATTTGCAACGCATCGCGATATACTCGGGCTCCATAAACTCCTTGGTCCCCCACTCGTCGATAATCGTATAATCTTGGTGGGTATTGCTAAATTCAAATCCCGACTGGACATGTATCCAACCCATTTCCTCCCAAAGGATGTCCAATGAAACGATTTCGAGCGGAGCACCGATGACAACCTCATCTTTTTCGTCCAAGACTTCGAACTGCCATATCCCCGTTTGGGTAAAAGCCGTGCGGTCCTCCGAGCCCCACCATGGCAAATAGGCCGACTGATTTTCACAGCGAGATAACGGGGCATCGAAGTCATAACTATGGACCTTACCATCGGGAGCGGTTATACGCACCTTCATTGTCACCGTGCGGTCGATACGCGAGGTCATTCTCACCACAGGCATCACATAGCGGGAGTTGTCATACAACCGCACTCCCGGCCGGGTATCTTTCTTCCCGTCTTTGCCTACCTCACAAAATTCGAGCGAATGAATGTCGTACCCCCGGTCTCTTTTCATAAAATCAAGCAGCCCCATAATAGTCTTATTTAGAAATAATAAATATTATGCTTTACAAATACATAAAAATACCTCATTTACAGCCTACCGGGGAGATGCTCTTTCAGGAAATCCCAAAGATAGTCTCCCACGCCTTATTCCCCTATTTCAGGTCATAAGTGCGCTCCATCACGAGATGCTCATGCAGTTCGTCGGTCTCGAGATAGAGATTCACCTTGTAACGCCCGGCCCGGAAGGTATCGACAGAACCGTCGGAACGCTCGTACCAAAAGACTCCCGAAATTTCAAAATCTTTATAAAAGAGGCTTTGCGGGTCGAAAGGCTCTGTCTCCCGATCTCTGGTACAGGAGTATATGAGATTACCGTCCAGATAGAATTTGAATGTCAGTTTCAAAGGGTGACCCGCCTCGATCGAATGCCACTGAAATCCGGCAATCATGTATTTATAGGCATTAGCCTTGAACGGGAGCTGTCTGGCCACCCCTCCGTTGAGAAGATCCAGCCCGCAATCATAAGCAGCCCAGTCTATCATCTCCTGTTCTTCATTATAGAAAAAGAATACCAAAGCCACCGGATCGATCCAGCCACGCTGCATGGGCGACTTTTCGACCTCGAATTGCCCGCTGCCTATCTGCCTCCCCTTGTAGCACAGCAGATAGGTATAATGTCCCGGGGCATAAGAGGTACCCGAGTCGCTGCCCCAACCGCACATCTGCAACCATCCGCCTTCGGGGTCGAGGGTTACCGTGTGGCCAAACCGGCTCGTCTTGCCTGTCTGTTCATTCCTAATTTCCACCTCATAGGTAATCTCACGCTCGACATCAGAAAGGCTGGAATACTGGCAACGCATGGCTATATACCGAGGTGACATGAAACTCCCGGTACCCCAGTCGTCGATTACCGTCTGCTCGCTGTCGTTGTTGCGAAACTGGAAATCCGACTCGATACGAATCCACCCCTGCTCGTCCCAAAGTTCCTCAACCGGAGCAATCTCGAGTGAAGCCCAAATGAGAAGACGATCCTTTTCGTCAAGAATCTCGAACTTCCAAATACCCGTGGTCTTAAAACTTTCACGACTCTCCGAACCCCACGCCGGCAAGGTAACCAACTGGTTCTCACAAAGGCGCAAAGGGGCATCGAAGTCATAGGTATATACTTCACCGTCGGGAGAAGTGATGCGTACCGATATCTTCACGGTGCGGTCGATATGCGAAGTCATCCGCACCACAGGCATCACATAACGGGCATTATTGTAGAGCCTGCTCTCAGGCCGGGAATCTCGCTTCCCTCCTTTACCCACCTCACAAAATTTGAGCGCATGAATTTGGTAGCCACAATCTTTCTTGAAAAAATCGAATAATCCCATAGGTGTTTAGATAAGGTTAATGTATGATATGCAAATATATAAAATATTATAAAATCGGCCAAGCTATCCGAGCAAAGTTTACTAAAAAGGGAATATGCCTGTATGCCATTTTTATCTTTCTATCTTCAAAAACAAAAAAATTATGTAATATTGCATTCGTTTACAATGCTCGTCCAAAACAAAAAAGAGATAATTAAACAATAAGCCAATATGATTCATAATATTGAAATTTTATTTACACAATATTATCAGATATTGCGCGCTTATGCATTTCGATATGTTCAAAATCAAGATGCTGCAAAAGACATTGTACAAGATGTGTTTTTTGAATTGTGGCTACGACGTAACGAAATAGACTTCGAGCTTCCGATGAAAGCCTATTTATTCAAAGCCGTTTTGAACAAATCAAGAAATTTTATTTATGACAAACGGGTAAAGGATAAAATCAACTTCGATTCGGAAAACGACATACAGTTTATAGACGATTATCTACAATCATTTGTCGTTTACCAAGAAGACTCCTTGTTATTAAAAGATTTGGATCGGGAAATAAAAAACTACATAGAAACGCTGCCGGAACAGTGCCATCGCATATTTGTCATGAGCAGGGCGCTCAACCTGAAAAACAAAGAAATCGCCTTGCAGTTGGGAATAAGTATCAAAAGCGTCGAGAAACAAATTACAAAAGCATTATCGGGATTAAGAAACCATCTGAAAAAAAACGAGTTGATATCTTTGCTCCTCCTTCTTTTGTCTGGATTGAATAACTAAACCATGTGTACATATATGGACGAACAAGACGAAATAAAAAAGATAGATAGCCTCATCTTGAAATACCTCGAACAAGAAATCTCGAACGAGGAAAAAGTAGAATTGTACCGATGGGTCGATCACTCAGAAAGCAATAAGTTGCATTTCAAAGAGCTGCAAGAATTATGGCTATCGACCGAAGCCATATTGGCACCCGAAGAGGAGACCCAAAAAGCATTACAACAATTTCGGTCTAAAATCAAAGACTATAAACGATCTTATTTCACCCGCCGCAAATATTTCTATTATGCCTCTCAAATAGCAGCCATAGCAATCGTAATATTCGGGATATATTACCTCTTTATCAAGGAATCCCGCCCCGAACATTTTTCTTGCATAGAGATGGCTGTCGGGAACAAGGGGTGTATCACCCTCCCCGACAGTTCTATCGTTTGGCTCAATTCGGGCAGCAAACTGACGTATCCCGAATCTTTTTCGAGCAAAGAACGAAAAGTGTTTCTCAACGGACAGGCCTATTTCAATATATCCCGACAAGAAAAACACCCCTTTATCGTCGAAACCGAAGATATGGACATAGAGGTCCTCGGGACTCGCTTCGTCGTTAAAAACTACCCGCAAGACGACCTTATCGAGACCGCCTTGGTCGAGGGAAGCATAAAAGTATATTTCCCGAAAGCATCGATACGGCCTATGACTCTGAACCCGACAGAGCAGGTCGTATATTCGCGGGCGACGAAAAAAGCAGAAGTTTATAAACAAGACGACAGCTCGATTTATCACATTTGGGCCCAAAACAAGTTACTGTTACGGAACTGCGAACTGACCGACGTCCTCAAAAAATTGGGGGCTTGGTACAACGAGAAAATAGTGTACGATAACTTTTCACAAGATTCTGTTTACGTCACTCTTACCGTTCGTAACGAGCCTTTAACCGAGATCTTGCAAACTCTCAAAACCATCTCGCCCATCAATTTTTATTTTACCAACGACACGGTCTATATCACCCGAGAATAGTTAAAGCCTGTTAATACACTTCCCTGAGAGGTAGGGTTTCTCCACTCTTGTTTGTGATAAATATAGAGTGGAACACATGGAAAAACACGACCCACATATAGACCATCTCATAACCAAGTATTTGGATAAATCCATTACGCAGGAAGAGAGCGCCGAATTACGACAATTCTTGGCAAAAAACAAAGCCAATCTGTCTTATTTCGTCGAGATGCGAGATCTATGGCTATACAGTAGCGCAATATGGCAACCTGTTGTATCGACAAAAACGGCACTCCTTTCCTTGCTCAAAAAAATCAAACAGGCTGTCACCCGCTCAAAAATACAAAGAGCGATCTATTACACTACCCAAATCGCTGCTATTATCATCATCGGGGTTATTCTTTATACAATCGTAAACGCCGATTCTCCTGCCATAAATTCGACCCACACGGTTCTCACGGCCGCTCATAAATCGAGAGTCACGCTGCCCGATGGCTCTATCGTATGGCTCAACAGCGACTCCAAACTGGTTTATCCCGAAGTATTTTCCCCGACAGAACGAGTCGTCTCCTTGGAAGGAGAAGGCTTCTTCGATGTCGTTAAAAACAGAGCTCGCCCATTCATTGTAAAATCACACGGACAGGAAATTAAAGTCTTGGGAACATCTTTCAACGTGCGGAATCGAGCCAACAGCGATTACGCCGAGACAACCCTCGTATCGGGGCTCATCGCCCTCCGTTTCGACGGGGACTCCATTCCCATCATACTCTCCCCCAATGAACAAATAAAATATTCCAAATCGGGACACTCTTTCCAGAAAAGTACCGTGCTCGCCCATGAACACATCGTATGGGCTACCGGAAAAATGATATTCAACAACGAAAAATTCACCGATGTCATTCCCTACCTCGAAAAGAAATACCAAATTCAAATAATCTGTCCCGACAAAGTAGCCGACACCCTGTACCTGACTCTTGTGGTCAGAAACGAACCCAAAGAAGAAATATTCAAAGAAATATCCCGAATCTCTCACCTGAAATACACCATACATGAAAACACCGTTTACCTCAGCCCGCCCTAACATGCCCGAACCGCCTTAATTGGGATTCTAAACTCGATAACACATTGGAGTTCTAAAAATTGATTTACCAAGAATTCATCCATTTCATCATATACCCCAAGCAAGTATTCTAAACAGATAAAACCATGAAAACTCCACACAGAAAAAAAACTGCGGCCAAAGGCCTGTCTCTCTACAAAGTGATCGGGGCTCTTTTGTGTATGCTATGGTTCCAATCCTTCGGAGGCAACTGCCTTTATGCGGCAGAACAAGAGATTACCATCGATGTGAATAACGGAACTCTAATCGATGTCCTGAAACAAATCGAGTCGCAAAGCGATTATGTATTTTTCTATAACAATGCCGATATTGACACCGAGGCAAAAATCAGCCTCAATATGAAAAAGGCAGGAATAAAAGAAATTTTGGACAAAATATTAGGAGAATACAACTATCGAATCAACAACAAGAAAATCATCATTACCTCCAAACAGACTAAATCGGCTCGCACGAACAAGATTAGCGGGACCGTCTCTGACGATTCGGGACAGCCTATCGTCGGCGGCAACGTCTTAATAAAAGGATTGAACCGCGGAACAATGACCGACATACATGGGGAATATACCCTCGATGTGCCTGAGAATGCAACGACTCTCATCGTCTCTTATATCGGGTACAAGAAACAAGAAGTCGAAATCGGCGACCGAACTTATATCCCCGTAACCTTACAAAAGAACGATGTACTCATGGACGAAATCGTCGTTATCGGTTACGGGACCGTCAAGAAAAGCGACTTGACAGGAGCCGTATCGAGTGTAAAGACCGAGAATCTGCCGATTGCAGCCAACACCTCCATTACACACATGTTGGCCGGACAAGCTGCCGGAGTAATGGTAAAACAAAATTCTGCACAGCCGGGCGGCGGAATCGAAATCTACGTCAGGGGAGCCGCCTCAACGGGTGCCGGGAATGATCCGTTATATGTAATCGACGGATTCCCCATAACCAACAAAAGCGTAGAGCCCGAAAGCGGCAACCGCTATGAATACGGGTCTCGGAATCCTCTGAACTCGCTAAACCCCAACGATATAGAATCGATAGAAATCCTAAAAGACGCCTCTGCTACTGCCATTTATGGAGCCCGGGCCGCCAATGGGGTCATACTTATCTCCACCAAAAGAGGAAAAAGCGGGAAACCCATTGTGCGATACAACGCCAACTATTCGGTCCAGACCATTGCCAAGCGGTTAGAAATGCTATCGGCCAAAGAGTTTATGACCGTCTCCAACGAAATATTCTATCAGAAATGGCTCATCGACAACGAGCTATACCCCTATGGCTCGGAGTTGGAAGAAGATGCCTTACCCTATAAAGGTAATCCATATAGCCAAGAAGAGATCGACGCAGCCGGCGCCGGGACCGACTGGTTCGGGCTACTCACCCGTGACGGCTCCATCAACCAGCACAACATATCGGTCTCGGCCGGTACCGAATCTTCTCAATTCTTAGTCTCTTTGAACTATTACAAACAAGATGGGGTCATCAAAAACTCCGACTTCCAACGGATTTCGGGAAGAATAAACCTCGACCAAAAAATAGGGAAATATGTCAAAGCGGGCATCAACGCGACATACAGTACAATTTTCAACAACAACGTCCCATTGGGCGACGGGAATGCCGAAAATTCCAGCCTGCTGAACTCTGCCTTGCATTATGACCCGCTCGTCCCGGTAAAAGACGAATCGGGGGACTATGCGCTGAGCCCCACCCTCGGCATGATTCCCAACCCGGTATCTATGCTCGAGATTACAGACCAAACACAGACCGACCGCCTGTTGGCAAGCGGCTATATCGAGGCGACCTTTTGGGACGACCTAAAAGTAAAACTCAATATGGGTATCGACAAAAACCAAGGACGCCGAAGCACCTATTTGCCCAAATCGACCCTATACGGGAAACAAGAAGGAGGCAAAGCCAACATCAATGAAAACAGGACGGTTGACTTATTATTTGAATTGACGGCAAACTATTCGAAACAGCTTTTCAAAGAACGGGACAATCTGGAAGTATTGCTCGGCTACTCATATCAACAGGAAAACTGGGACGGATTAGGCGCAGGCAGTTCTCAATTCTTTACCGATTTATTCCTCTGGAACAAATTAGAAGCCGGGAATGTAGCACGCCCGCCTGTAAGTTCTTCGAAAGGCATGAACGAATTGGGTTCTTATTTCGGACGAATAAACTACTCTCTGCTCAACAAATATTTGATTACGCTCTCTTTGCGTTGCGACGGGTCTTCAAAATTCGGGAAAAACAACAAATGGGGGCTTTTCCCCTCCGGGGCAATCGCTTGGAAAATGCAAAACGAAGAGTTCCTGAACGATGTCGATTGGCTATCGGAATTAAAACTGCGGGCAAGCTATGGACAAACCGGGAACAGCAACATCGGAGGCAACGCCTATGAATATTACGAAGCCGGGAATCAATATGTATTCGGAGATGCCGTGCAGACAGGCAGCATCAAAAGCCAACTCGAAAACCCCGACCTCAAATGGGAAACGACTACCGAGTTTAACATCGGTTTAGATTACGGCTTTTTCAGGAACAGGATAACCGGGTCTTTCGAATACTTCAACAAAGTAGTGAGCGACTTGCTCGCCTTCCGTAAATTGAACTCGTTGATGGAGGTCTCTCTCATCGCCGACAACATCGGAGCGACGCAAAGCACCGGATATGAATTCTCTTTGAATACGGTAAACCTTACCGGGGCATTCAAGTGGAATACCACCTTGAACATCTCCTCTTACCGAGACCGCTGGAAAGAGCGCAACCCCGACGTTGTCTTGGCTCCCTATGAAAAAGAAAACGACCCCATTCGGGCTATCTATGGGTGTGTGTCCGACGGTATCCTGCAAATAGGCGAAACCCCGCCCGAATCCATGCCCGATCTATTACCGGGACAAATGAAAGTGAAAGATTTGAACGGATTTGATCCCGAGGACGGTTCCAAACTGATCGGACACCCCGACGGGAAAATCGAC
This sequence comes from uncultured Barnesiella sp., assembly GCA_944320995.1. Taxonomy (GTDB): domain Bacteria; phylum Bacteroidota; class Bacteroidia; order Bacteroidales; family Barnesiellaceae; genus Barnesiella. The sequence goes on from CALUJQ010000038.1 coordinate 13,057, forward strand.
GCCGCAGACCGAATCTATTTAGGAACTACCGATCCCGACGTAATTATCGGGTTCGGGAATACATTCGAGTACAAAAACTTCGACTTGAACATCTTCTTCTACGGCATGTTCGGCCAATATGTAGCGAATTCAAACCGGGCCAAATACGGTAGTTCAGGCTGCGAATATATTCTACAACGGCAAAACTACTCCAAAGAGGTGTTGGACCGCTGGACTCCCGACAACCCCACGAACAAGTTCCCCTCGGGATTTTACAGCGCCTATTACGGCGGCGACGACTGGCTACTCGAAAAAGTGTCGTTCGTGCGGTGCAAAAATATCACATTGGGATACTCGTTCCCCCACAAGTGGATACACAAAGTATTCTCCCAAGCTCGAATTTATGTCGATGTAGAAAACCCATTCCTCATCACGAACTACGAAGGGCTCGACCCCGAAACAGATTCCAAAGGAGGATACCCCTCCCAAAGGACTTATTCGATAGGTATAGATATAACATTCTAAAACAGGTAGATCATGAAACTCAAATTGAAATATTTGCTACTCGCCTTGTCCCCCCTACTGTTTTCCTGTGAAGGGGATTTGGAGCCTCAACTCTTCGACCAAATTACGCCTGAGAACTTCTTGACCAACGAAGACGATGTAAGAACCGCCGTCACGGGTGTCTATTCCGAATTTAGAGGAATTTCAGAATGGGGACGATATAAAACATCTTGGGGGTCGGTAATGACTTTGCAAGAAGTCCCTACCGATTTATGGGCTGCAAACTGGTTTTACAAAGCCCACACCGATTTCATGTGGAAAGCGACCGATTATTTCGTCTGTGAAATATTCGAATTCTTTGTCCCTGCCGTCACGAAAGCTACCGCTTTAATCGCCCGTATCCAAGAAGCGCCCGTAAGCCAAGAGATCAAGGACCGGTATATCGCCGAACTAAGAGTCGTACGAGCCTTGTGGATGTATGACCTGTTCGATCTGTACGGCCCTGTCCCTACAATTACCGATCCCGAAAAGATACTCAACCCCACCCAAGACTTTACGATAACCCGCCCCTCTCGGGAAGAGTACATTAGTTTTGTGGAATCTGAATTAAAAGATGTGATCGCCTCTCAAATCCTGCCCGTCGCATGGACCGGGAGCGACTACGGACATGTGAGCCAAGCGACGGCCATGATGGTATTGCTCCAACTATACATGCACGAAGGCGGCTACTGCCGGAATAAAAACACCGGCGACCCTCAGGACTATTTCAAAAAGGCCGAGCAAGTGGCCAAAGAGATCATGGGCCTGAATTACTATGCCCTGCAACCCGAATTCAAAGATATTTGGAGTCCCCAGAACCAGCACAACAACGAAGTCATTTTCGCACTCCCGAGTTTCCCCATTCCAGTAATGGGAAACAACTTCCTCGCGCACGTTCTCCCTACCGACTATAAATCGCAGCAGGGTATCCAACTAACCGGGTGGAACGGATTCAGGACCAGTTGGGAGGTGTACGACTCTTTCGATCCCGACGACAAACGCCGGGAAGTACACAAGACCGAATATTGGAACGGTAAAGAAATGGTTTCGGGCCGCACCGGCACGCTCGAAATCGGAGCCCTGCCGATGAAATATCAGGAAAATGCAAATACCGACGGAACCAACGATGCCTCGGAATATGTCATCTACCGTTATGCCGACGTCATCATGCTACGCTCCGAAGCCAAAAACGAGCTCTTCGGCCCCGACGGAGGCGGCACTCCCACAGCCAAAGAGCTGCTGCATCAAGTGTGCCGGAGAAGTTTCGACAACTACGACAATACCGAGCACAAGAAAAAAATAGACCAAATCACCGACAAAGATGCATTCCGGTCTCACTTGCTTCAAGAAAGAGCATGGGAATTTATTTGGGAAGGGAAAAGAAGAAGCGACATGATACGGCACGGAGTATTTATCTCCAACGCCATCAGCCGCGGGAAAAACTTGGCCAAAGAATACCATGAGCTATACCCCATTCCACAACAAACAATTTACGAACTTAAAATACAACAAAATGAAGGCTATTAAACCAAAGAATCTTTTAGGGAAAATTGCTTGGGGTACATTGTGCTACATCTTGCTGTCCACTCCCGCGCATGCACAAACTCCGGCGTACCAATTAGCCGACTTTGTAGAATCGGCCGACCCGGAGAGCTACGACAGCAAGCAATGGGACGACCTCTCTGCGGGATTACATGCCGCATGGGGCTCGATAGATACGCTATACAAAAAAGGCGATGTCCCCTCCAATAAAATCAAGCAGACAAGAGCCACCGTATGGAAAGGAGAAAAAGCCAATTTCCTCATATTGGCCTACACCAAGGACGAGATAACAGAGGTAAAATGCGTTACCGGCGATTTAAATGGCATTTCTTCCATAATCCCTGCCGGGAACATCAAATCGAATTTTGTCCGATACACGCTTTCCGATAAATTCAAAATAACCGATGCGATACTGGCTTGTGCTTCGCGCACCCCGCATAAAGATGAAAACAGCCATCTCGTGCCCGATGTCCTCGATTATATTCCCCAAATGACAATTCCCGGACGTACGACACGTCCGATATGGATCACGGTCGAAGTTCCCCGCAATATCCCCTCGGGAGAATACACGGGCGAGATATTCGTGCGGGCAACCAATGGAGAGAACCAAATATTGTCGTTAACCTTAGAAGTGCTCGACCATGTAGTACCGGAACCCAAAGATTGGGCTTTCCATTTGGACCTTTGGCAAAACTGCATCTCGGTAAAACGGTATCACAAACCTACGTTATGGAGTGATGAGCATTTCGAAATCTTGGCCGAATATTTCAAAATCTTGGCCGACGCCGGACAAAAAGTTTGCACGGCGGTAATCAACCATGGAGGCCAAAGTTTCGACGACTGGTACGAAAGTATGATCGTATGGACAAAAAGAGCCGACGGCACATGGGAATACGATTATACGGCATTCGATAAATTCGTGACCATGATGGCTTCGATAGGAATAGACGAACAAATCAACTGCTATTCGATGTATCCTTGGGGAGCCACACGTTATTTCGATGAAAAATCGGGAGACTGGATATCGATACAACCCGAACCGGGGACTCAGGAATTTGAAGATTTCTGGAAACCTTTCCTCCTCGATTTCCGGGAACATTTGAAAGAAAATGGCTGGTTCGAAAAAGCGGCTATTGCCATGGACGAGAAATTGGAACCGATCATGAAAGGAGTCGTCTCCTTTATCAAAGAGACAGCTCCCGATTTTAAGATTGCATTGGCCGGTGGGTATATACCCTCTTTGCAAGAAGATATATACGACCTATCCATATTCATAGGGAATCCCACTACCGCCGAGAACATGCAGGCTCGAATCGCACAAGGTAAACCCACGACCTTCTACACCAGTTGTTCGTGGCCCGAACACCCCAACCAGTTTACCTTCTCGCCTCCTGCCGAAAGCGCTCTTGTCGGGTGGTTTGCTTACGCCCAAGGATACACCGGATTTCTGCGTTGGGCCTACAACATTTGGGTAAAGAATGTACTGAAAGACACCCGTTGCGCCTCGGCTCCGGCCGGCGACCAGCACATGATTTATCCCGGCCCCCGCAATTCGGTGAGAATGGCACGCTTGCGCGAGGGTATTCAAGACTACGAAAAGCTGCGGGTAATCATGAACCGGCTCCAAGAATTGGGGACTCCGGAAGCAAATGAGAGTATCGAGAAATTGCAAAAAGTGCTTCAAACCTTCTCGCTGGGCGAAGTCAGCAAAGAGACCGACAACCGCATTACGACCTTGGTAAATGAGGCAAAAGCCGTACTTACCGAAGTGGCCAAGGCTACCCCTGTAAATGTATCCAGCTTGAAAAATTCCCCCAAAGAGAATTCGATAGAGATTTACCCCAACCCCACAGACGAAGACATGCTTTTCATTCGCTGTAACGAAGAGGGGACAATATCCAATTATCAAATATGTTCTTCGACAGGGCAAGTACTGCAAACATCAAGCGACAAACCCGTCTATAAATATATAAACATCAAAAATATACCAGCAGGACACTACATTATCAAATTTAATGTCGGCTCAAAAGTGATCAGTAAAAAATTTATTAAAAACTAACCTTAAAACAAAATCTTATGAAATCGAAAAAAATTACTTTGTGCATGCTATTCGCAACGATTCTCAGTTGCGGAATGTTGTCTCACGCTGCAAACATCAAGGCCGTTAACTTCATTCATGACAACAGCATCAGAGGGTGTAAAGTTTTCTTGCAACAAGAAGGTAACAACTACTTCTCTCCGGTCTATAACCAACAGCAGACTATCGAAATGTGGGTGAGAATGAGCGAATCGTTCGACGCTACCGGAGGAGTCCTCATCAGCACCAAAAGTGCGTTTGTCGATGATCCGGCCAACGATAGCAAATCGGGCGGCTACGAATTGATGATACAGCCCAATGGCTGGGCCCGTGCCACTTTCTGTGTCGGAGACGGAGGCAATGACATAAAATGGATCAACACGCAACTATTGGCCGGTGAATGGGCCAAACTATCCATGGTAATCGACGGGAACAAGCTGATTTGTTACAAAAACGGAGAAGAGACTGTCAACGAGACATTCAGCGCCCCGATAGCAATCGGCACGGGAGATTTGACCTTGGGAGCCAATCCCAACTGGGAGGACGGTGAGAAATTCCAAGGAATGATAACCGACCTCAGAATTTGGTCTGTTGCCCGCACAAAAGAAGAAATCAAATCGGATTTGGATTACTATTTTACATCTAAAAGAGAGAATTTGTTCCTGAACTGGAATATGCAGGAAGGAGAAGGCACAACTTTGAAAAACCTGATGCATTCGAGCCGGAACCAAGCGGAAATCGTTTTGATAAACGATATGGACGAAACGGGTATAGAGTGGGCCGATGACAGTGGTTGCCCTATTTACGAGGAGGGTAGTTCAAGCATAGAGTCCAACATAAAGCAACAACTGGCTTATCTTTGCGGCTCGAACATCGTCCTTCAAGGAGAGAAGATTGAAAATGCCGCGTTATTTACAATAGACGGCCGTTTAATCGCGACTCTCTCTCACGACCTTACCATAGATACAAGTTTCTTGCCTACCGGATACTATATTTTCAAAGCAACCATAGACAACAATCCGGTCGTCCTGAAATTTAACAAATAGAAGAATCGTTTCTTTCTCCCTACGGCGGGCCTTTTTCAAAAAGGTCCGCCGTTTCTTTTTTTCTTATACCTCTTTTTCAACAGGTTATCAAAATAGATGCACTTATTATACATTATTCAAAATTGGGATAGGTAAAGTATGAAGAATTTCCGTAAATTTGCGAAGAGTAGAAAATAGGAATCAATGAAAAAACAATTAAGCCTGCTTATAGCTATTCTGATTTCGCTATCGCTGAATGCCGGTAACGGAAAAGCAAAAATAGTTTTGGAATCGGCCCGTTACGATTTCGGGTATATTCAAGAGGAAAAAGGGAGCGTGACCCATGCTTTCGAATTTACCAACGAAGGGAATGCTCCGCTCATCATCATAGAGACCCGCAGCTCTTGCGGCTGTACCGCCTCCCGCTTTACCAAAGAGCCCATTGCCCCCGCCGGCAAAGGGGTCATCGAAGTGACATTCGACCCTGCCGGCCGCCCCGGAGCTTTTCGCAAAGAGGTGAAAGTTTATTCCAATGCCGGCAAAGCCACTACAAAACTAATTATCGAAGGGGTTGTTGTACCTAAAAAATGATCATTATGAAACGACTTGGTTTAGGACTCTTTCTCAGTGCATGTATCGGCACGGCAATCGCCCAACCGCAGATTGTATTCGACAACACGACCCACGACTTTGGATCTTTTGAAGAAGAAATCGGGCCGGTAACGCACGAATTCAAGTTCTTCAATACAGGGAATGAACCTCTGTTGATTACCAACGTCCGCACCACCTGCGGTTGTACAGCCTCGGAATATACCCGCGAGCCTATCGCACCCAACGATTCGGGAAGCGTGAAAGTAACCTATAATCCCAAAGGCCGCCCGGGTCGCTTCTCAAAGCCCGTATATGTCACCACCAACGCTTCGGAAGGCCGGGAGACCCTGCATATCAAAGGTGTGGTAATCGGTACCAAATCGCATAAAATCACCAATCCCTATAAAATCGGCGATTTGTCGTTACGCAGCCTGCACATTCCGCTATTCGAGACCGCCAAAGGTCATCTGAAAGAGGGACAGGTATTTGTTCGCAACGAAGGAAAACGAGAGTTAATTCCCCTGTTTAAAAACGTACCCTCTCACATCTCTGTCGAAATGATTCCGCCCGTATTGCACCCCGACGAGGAGGGGCTCATCAAGATTGTTTACAATCCCGATGAGGTCGACGACTGGGGGTTCAGACGGGACGAATTCGATATAGGACTCAACAACGGCATCTCAAACGATTTCAACACGATTACCGTCTCGGCCAATCTGCTGGACGATTTCAGCACATTAACTCCGCAACAACGTCAAGAGGCCGGGCATATCGAGCTATCGGACGATGTTGTCGACTTTGGTATTATCAAAGGGAACAAGGTGCAAAAAAAGAGTCTATTGATTACCAACAACGGTCGCTCTCCGCTTTCGATACGTAAGATAACAAACGGAAACCGTACACTGAAAATCAAATTGAAACAAAAAACAATCAAACCGGGAAAATCGGCCAAACTGACCATCGAAACCGACCCGTCGCTAGCTCGTACCAACTTGTTGAACTGTCGGTTGATAATTATCTCCAACGACCCCAATAAGCCTTCGATTCCCATCAGAGTATTGGGTTCTTTTGAATAACCTTTAACTTTACAAATTATGGATCACCCCGAAAACGACGCTCAATATGCAGGACTTGCCGTAAACAAAGGCATCGAACAACCCCCCATTGTCAATCCCTACCTCAAAAAAATTAGAACGGCCCGGCGCCGTTTCTACTCGGCGGCCGAATATGTCGAAGGTATCCTCAAAGGCGATACCAGCATACTGAGCCAAGCCGTGACGTTGGTAGAGAGCAACTTGTATGAACACCAAACCTTGGCACAAGAGGTCATCGAGAAATGCCTACCTCACGCCTGTGATTCGGTGCGCATCGGTATTACCGGTGTCCCGGGTGCCGGCAAGAGTACCTCGATCGATGCTTTCGGGCTTCACGTTTTGAAACGGGGCGGAAAACTGGCCGTACTGGCTATCGACCCCAGTAGCGAACGCTCCAAAGGGAGTATCTTGGGAGACAAGACCCGTATGGAAAAACTATCGGTCCACCCCAACGCCTTCATACGCCCTTCCCCCTCGGCCGGCTCGTTGGGCGGTGTGGCCCGCAAAACCCGCGAGACCATCGTCTTATGTGAAGCCGCCGGATATAACAATATTTTTGTCGAGACCGTAGGTGTAGGGCAATCGGAGACGGCCGTACACTCGATGGTCGATTTTTTCCTGCTCATACAATTGGCCGGGACCGGCGACGAGCTGCAAGGCATCAAACGGGGCATCATGGAGATGGCCGACGGTATCGTCATCAACAAAGCCGACGGAAGCAATATCGAAAAGGCCAAACTGGCGCAAGCCCAGTTCCGCAACGCCCTGCACCTCTTCCCCCCTACGCCCTCGGGCTGGACTCCGCAGGTTCTCACCTACTCGGGCTATTACGAGTTGGGTATCGCCGAGGTGTGGGAGATGATCGACAATTACATGGCCTTTGTCAAACGAAACGGATACTTCGACTACAAGCGTCAGGAGCAGGCCAAATACTGGATGTTCGAGACTATCAACGAGCAGTTGCGCGACCACTTCTATCGCAACCCGCAAATCGAAAAGATGCTCGAAGAGAAACAATTAAAGGTCTTGAACAACGAACAAAGTTCGTTCATGGCCGCCAAAGATGTATTGGATTTTTACTTCGATAAAGAAAAATAACCTTTTTGATCCCGCCCCTCCCATGAAACAAGTCACCTGTCCCAAATGCGACAAGACATTCTCTTTCGACGACTCGCGTTACGACCGCGCGTGCAACATCTCGTTCATCTGCCCGATGTGCCACAAGCGGTTCGTCATGACACTCGCCCAAATCGAGGCAGCCCAAGAGAGCGAAACCGATAGCTCTCTCGGCTTCATCACCGTATTGGAAAATGCGTTTGGATACCGGCAAGAGTTTCCACTCCTCCTCGGCGACAACATGATCGGGAGAGCCTCGAAAGGGACCGAAATCGACATCGCTATCGAGACCAGCGACATGAGTATGGACCGCCGCCATTGTATCATCAACGTCAAAGAAAAAGGGGGACGCCCCGTCCTCACCGTAAGAGACAATCCCAGTCTCACCGGCACATTCCTTCGCAACACGCTGCTGGGCGACCGCGAACGGGCTCTGCTTCACGACGGCGACGTGGTATCGATAGGCGCAGCAACCTTTATCGTCCACATTCCCGGCGAAGAAGAGGAAGAGGAATATTTCGGCTGATTCAACCCTTCCGGTCAGGCTACACCCCTCGTATCGATTCCCGGCAAATAAACATGAAACACACTAAAACCTACCGATATGATTAAACGACTTTCGCTATTCATGCTGTCAACCCTCACCCTGTGGGTTTCGGCACAAACACAAGTTCGCACAGAAACCCTATTGGAAAAAGGGTGGAAATTCACCCGCGAAGACAACGCACAGTTCAAAGAGACACAGTGCGACGACTCGCAATGGCAGTCGGTACGCATTCCCCATGACTGGGCCATCTACGGACCTTTCAGCATCAATAACGACAAACAGAATATCGCCATCGTGCAAGACGGGCAACAAGAAGCCATGGAACATGCCGGGCGTACCGGTGGACTGCCTTTCGTAGGAACCGGCTGGTACCGCTTGCCACTTGATATTCCCCAAAATATCGAAGGGCAGAAATATACCTTGGTATTCGATGGCGCCATGAGCCATGCCCGGGTCTATATCAACGGAGAGGAGGCTTGCTACTGGCCCAACGGCTACAACACTTTCTTCGTCGATGCCACCCCCTATCTGCGCCCGGGCGAGAGCAACTTGCTGGCCGTACGGCTCGAAAACTTCACCGAGAGTTCCCGATGGTATCCCGGTGCCGGGCTTTACCGCAATGTCCACCTCATTGTAACCGACGAGGCTCACGTACCGGTATGGGGTACACAAATCGTCACCACCCACCTTAACGAACAATATGCCAAAGTAGAGCAAAAAACCTCGTGGAGCCTCCCCAAAGGGAAATCGATGAGAGATTACGTCATCGAAACCACGCTTATCGATCCCAACGGTAAAACCATAACGACCGACCGCATGCGAGGAAGCGACTTTGACAACTGCACCTTCAAACAAGAGTTTGTAGTGGAACACCCTGCCGTGTGGACTCCCGAAACCCCGGCCCTCTACACTTCGGTAGCGAAAGTCTATGAGGGAAACCAACTGAAAGACGAATACACCACCTCATTCGGAATCCGCACCGTAGAAGTGCGCCAAGGCGAAGGGTTCTTCCTGAATGGAAAACCTTTGAAGTTCAAAGGAGTGTGCAACCACCACGACTTGGGCCCGTTGGGCGGTATTGCCAACGAAGCCGGCATACGTCGCCAAATACGCATACTCAAAGATATGGGCTGCAACGCCATTCGTACCTCGCACAACATGCCCGCCCCCGAGCTGGTACGGCTTTGCGACGAAATGGGCATGATGGTCATGGCCGAGTCGTTCGACGAATGGACAACCGCCAAAGTAGAGAACGGATACCACACCGTATTCGACGAATGGGCCGAGAAAGACATTGTCAACCTCGTGCGCCACTACCGTAACAACCCCAGTGTGGTCATGTGGTGCATCGGCAACGAAGTCCCCGACCAATGGTCGGGCGACAAAGGGCCCAAACTCACCCTTTGGCTGCAAAACATCTGCCATCGCGAAGATCCCACACGCCCCGTCACATTAGGCATGGACGCACCCGATGCCGTAGTAAAGAACAGTATGGCTGCAATTCTCGACATACCGGGATTCAACTACCGTCCATTCAAATATATCGAGAACTACACCAAACTGCCCCAACGCATGATTCTCGGCAGCGAAACGGCATCGACCCTCAGCTCGCGAGGGGTCTATAAATTCCCCGTAGAGCGCCGGTCCATGGCCAAATATCCCGACCATCAGGCCTCGTCCTACGACGTGGAACATTGCGGATGGTCCAACCTCCCCGAGGACGATTTTATCCAACACGACGATCTCGACTACTGCATGGGCGAATTCGTATGGACGGGTTTCGACTATTTGGGCGAACCTACTCCCTACTACTCCGATTGGCCCAGCCACTCCTCCCTCTTCGGCATACTCGACCTTGCCGGGCTGCCCAAAGACCGTTACTTCCTCTACCGCAGCCATTGGAATCCCGAGGCCGAGACTTTACACATTCTGCCCCACTGGAACTGGGAGGGACGCGAAGGCGAGATAACTCCCATATTCGTCTATACCAATTACCCCTCGGCCGAACTCTTCATCAACGGCAAGAGCCAAGGCAAACGCACCAAAGACCTATCCGTCACCGTGTACAACAGCGGCGATTCCATCTCGACTGCCCAATTCAAACGTCAGCAACGCTATCGCCTCATGTGGATGGAGACCCGCTACGAACCGGGCACGGTCAAAGTCGTGGCTTATGACGAACAAGGCAATGCCGTGGCCGAGAAAGAGATGAAGACTGCCGGCAAGCCTTACCGTATAGAACTCATTGCCGACCGCTCGACCCTCGCCGCCGACGGCCGCGACCTCTCGTTTGTCACCGTCAAGGTAGTCGATAAAGAGGGAAACCTCTGCCCCAACGCCTCGAACCAAATCTCGTTCAAAGTCAAAGGAAAAGGCTATTACCGTGCCGGGGCCAACGGCGACCCCACCTCGCTCGAATCATTCCAAGAGCCCCACATGAAAGTATTCTCGGGTATGATGACGGCAATCGTCGCCTCGACCGAAGAGCCGGGGAAAATCACCCTCGAAGCTACCGCCAAAGGGCTGAAAAAAGCCACCCTCGTCATCGAGAGCAAATAACACCCCATACGCGGCAAGTGTCGCGCATACCTCACTACCCCGGCCTCGCCCGAGTGCCGGGGTAGTTTTTGTCGTCCCGTCACCCCGCGATACCGTACACACCATAGCCTCCCGCGCTGCGATGCGGAGTCCATGAAAATACTTGCATGCAGTAATCTTTAGATTCCGCGTCGTAGCGCGGAATGACGCAGACAGTCACCCCGCACCCCGATGCGGGGTCCAGCAAGGGTAGGCGATGCATTCATTTGCCGGTATTTCCTGGATACCGCGTCGTGGCGCGGTATGACAACTCTTTCCGCATCAAGTGCGGAATGACGAGACAGTCACCCCGCACCCGATGCGGGGTCCAGCCCGTGGAGATGGGAATCACTGTGTCGAAATCTCTTCTGCCTGTATTTATTGGATTCCGCGTCGTAGCGCGGAATGACACATAAAAAAGGCGGCAGGAGTGACTGCCTACCGCCTCTATCTTATCAATTAAATCGACGATTATTTCACCATCACTTTTTGCGAACTATTACCCGCTTTCACCACATAGATACCCGGGATACTGAGCCGCACGGCACTGTCGTTACCCGAATAGACAAGTCGGCCGGAAACGCTATATACCCGGTAAGGCGCCTCTCCATTCTCGACGTGTAACGTATGGTCGGCCACATAAATGCGCATCTCATCACAAGTATCGATATCTTCGACATTACTACTTGAAATTTCGATAATATTCATAAAATTCCCCCAATATTCTGCTGCCTGATAATCTTCCTTGAATCCTTCCGGCACATATAACGTAGCACTGTAACTGCTGAATGTGCTCGATTGGAGTGTCGGAGGCACCTCGCCCAATACATATAATTCTTGCAATTCGTCACAATCATTAAATACATAATCTCCAATACTCGTCACCGAATTACCTATCGTCACCGAAGTTAATCCACTGCACCAAGAAAATGCATAATCTCCGATACTCGTTACCGAATTACCTATCGTCACCGAAGTTAATCCACTGCAAGAAGAAAATGCATCATCTCCAATACTTGTCACTGAATTAGGTATCTCTATCGACGTTAAGCCATAGCAATGAGAAAATGCAACATTCCCAATACTCGTTACCGAATTAGGGATAATTACCGAAGTCAGGCTACTGCATTTTTTAAAAGTTGACAACTTGATACTTGTTACCGATTCAGGAATAGTTATTGACGTTAAATTGCTACAAGACTCAAAAGCGCCTTTTCCAATACTCGTCACCGAATTGGGGATCTCTATCGAAGTTAATCCACTGCAAGAATAAAATGCACTCTCTCCGATACTCTCCACCGAATTGGGGATAATTACCGAGGTCAAGCTACTACAATTGAGAAATGTACCATCTTCGATACTTATTACCGAATTGGGGATAGTTACCGAGGTCAAGCTGCCGCAACCGGCGAATGCACAATCTCCAATATTCGTTACCGATGCGGGGATAGTTATTGAAGTTAGACCGCTGCAATTCTCAAATGTATAACCAGAGATAAGAACTGTACCTTCCCGTATTTCAATTTGTGTATTTACCGGCATTGTTCCCTTATATTTATAAAGTACTTGATTGATATAAATAAGCCCATCGGGTTGATTTTCATACCATACACTTCCTTCAAATGCTTGTCCTCCGATAAATACTACTGACTCGGGAATGGCTATTGAAGCCAAATTGCTGCAACCATAAAAAGCATTATCCCCGATACTCGTCACCAAATCGGGAATAACTATTGAAGTCAAATTGCTGCAATCATAAAAAGCATAATCCCCGATACTCGTTACCAAATCGGGAATAACTATTGAAGTCAAATTGCTGCAATCATAAAAAGCATAATCCCCGATACTCGTCACCAAATCGGGAATAACTATTGAAGTCAAATTGCTGCAATCATAAAAAGCATAATCCCCGATACTCGTTACCAAATCGGGAATGACTATTGAAGTCAAATTTCTACAACTATAAAAAGCACCCATTCCGATATTTGTCACCGAATTAGGTATCTCTATCGACGTTAATCCTCTGCAAGAATTAAATGCATAATCTCCGATACTCGTTACCGAATTGGGAATAGTTATCGATGTTAGGCCAGTACATATGGAGAAGGCAGTATTACCTATACTCGTCACCGATGCGGGGATCGTTACCGACGTTAAGTTTCTGCAATCAAAAAAAGCTCTCACTCCAATATTTGTTACTGAATAGCTCTCGCCATCATAATTAACCGATGCTGGAATCACCACTTCTCCTGAATAAGAACTAGTTTGAAAATCTTCCGTTTCATAAGTTACCGTAACTGTAATCTTATCATCGTTGATGTCATAATAAATTCCATCTACTTGAAAATCATACGCGCTCGCCGGTAACATTCCTAATAAAGTCACTGCTACCAAAATCCATTGATGTAAATGTGATTTCATACTAATTGTTTTATTATCTGCCTGTCCCCTTTGGCAAAATTAAAAACTTGAAAAGCATAGGGAACGCATTCCACTTTGCAATAGAACAATACGCTTTTTTTAGAAAACAATAACACTACAAAAATAGTATTTAATATATATTAAAGCAAGTTTCCCCTCCAATTTTATTCCTTTCTATGATTGAAATTCAGAAAGGTATTTTATGAGAATGCCCTATATTTTCTGGATTCCGCATCAAGTGCGGAATGACCGAGACGACGCGGTATGACGAGGGTGTCACCCCGCACCCGATGCGGGGTCCAGTGAAAAATAGAGTCGCACAGAAAAAGTACCCCCGGCCCGGAACGCTCCGGGTCGGGGGATTTTGCAAGCCGCAAGTGCGGATTTTTTTGTTTGATTATTGTTAGCGGGCATGACGCCCTTTTTCACGCATTAAAGAGCACCGTTCTGCTCCAACATCAAGGTTTTGGTGGGCTGGTCGCATACCTCGGTGGGACCAAAATATTGGATAGGACCGGGATATACGTAGCAGGTGTTCATCGACCACTCTTCGCGATGAGCGGCGAAGTATTTGAAGGGAGCACCATCGAGGCGCACCAACGCTTTTTGAATAACGGGTTTCATCTCGCCATGACGACGTTCCATATTCATCATCATGGTTACGGGCACACCACCGGCAATCCATTCGCTGGCCGGTTTGGTGGTGTTGCGAACCGACGACATATACCCTGTCTTGCCTTCGCCTACCAACAAGGCTGCGGTATAACCGAGCGAATAGCAATAGTCGGCATCGAAGTTGGAGGGGTCGGCGCAGCGGCCTTCGTAACCGAAGAAGTGATATTGGGTAGCAAATTTGCCTACATATTTGCCTTCGGCTTTCATCTCGGCCAAACGGCGGGCAACCAT
>CALUJQ010000039.1 GCA_944320995.1 uncultured Barnesiella sp.
GTCGCTCGTGGGGTAGTAGTATTTAATCTCTTCGTTGTCGGGATTGTTGATGCCGTCGAAGAGCGAGATAGGCCACAACCATGAGGAGAACCATGTGTCGAGGCAATCCTCGTCTTGTCGCAGGTCGCTTATTTGCAAAGCGAGATTCCCGCTTTTCTCGCGGGCCAGTTTCAAGGCCTCTTCGGGAGTTTCGGCTACGACGAACCCGCCTTGTGGCATGTAGTAGGCCGGAATCCGGTGTCCCCACCAGAGTTGTCGGGAGATACACCAGTCTTTGATGTTCTCCATCCAGTGGCGGTAGATGTTTTTGAACTTGTCGGGGTGAAATTTAATATCGTCTTTCATCACGGCGTCGAGAGCCGGGGCAGCCAGTTCGTTCATTTTGACAAACCACTGCATCGAAAGTTTGGGCTCGATAACCACGTTGGTTCGTTCGGAATAGCCTACTTTGTTGTCATAGTCTTCGACTTTTTCGAGCAACCCGGCCTCTTGCAGGTCTATGGCGATCTGCTTGCGTACATCGAATCGGTCCATGCCTACGTAAAGGCCACCGGCTTCGCTTATCGTTCCATTGTCGTTGAAGATGTCGATACTCGGCAAATTGTATTTTTCGCCCAGCATGTAGTCGTTTACGTCGTGGGCCGGGGTTACTTTCAAACAGCCGGTCCCGAATTCTATATCGACATATTCGTCCATGATGACAGGAACGGCCCGGTTGACCAACGGGATAATTACTTTCTTCCCTTTCAAGAATGAGTAACGGGGGTCGTTGGGGTTTACACACACGGCAGTATCGCCCAAAATGGTTTCGGGACGGGTGGTTGCCACGATGATATATTTGTCTTCACCCTCGATGAAATAGCGCAGGTAGTAGAGTTTGCTGTGTTCGTCCTTGTAGATTACCTCTTCGTCGGAAAGGGCGGTGAGGGCTTTGGGGTCCCAGTTGACCATGCGCACGCCCCGGTATATGAGACCTTTGTTGTAGAGGTCGACAAATACTTTGATTACGCTTTCCGAACGGATTTCGTCCATCGTAAAGGCTGTGCGGTCCCAGTCGCAGGAGGCTCCGAGTTTTTGGAGCTGTTTCAAGATGATGCCTCCGTGTTCCTCTTTCCATTCCCACGCATATTTGAGGAACTCGTCGCGGGTGAGGTCGCTTTTTTTTATACCCTGAGCCGCCAGTTTGTTCACCACTTTGGCTTCGGTGGCGATGGAGGCGTGGTCGGTGCCGGGTACCCAGCAGGCATTTTTCCCTTCCATGCGGGCGCGGCGCACGAGAATATCTTGTATGGTATTGTTCAGCATGTGCCCCATGTGCAGGATTCCGGTGACGTTGGGCGGCGGAATGACGACGGTATAAGGTTTACGACCATCGGGGGTCGATTTGAAAAGTTTGTGATCCAACCAATAGGCATACCATTTTCCCTCTACGTCGGCGGGATTGTACTTTGTGGCGAGTTCGTTCATAACGTCTTCTTTCAGAGAGTTCTATATTATGTTGTGATACGACGGCCCGTGCGGCCGGCAAGAATCGGTTGCAAAAGTATAAAATATTTTCCGAAAAAGAATATCTCTTTATTCCCAAAGTGAATGGCGCGGGGTCATCGTTTGAGACCGTTTACGGCGGAGCGAAGTTGTTCCAACGCTTTTTGCAGGACGGCGCGCGGTGTACCTACGTTGAGCCGCATGTGTCCTTTCCCTTCGGGGCCGAACATCTCGCCGTCGTTGAGGGCGAGCCGGGCTTTATCGACAAAGAGGTCGATGAGTGCGTCGTGGTCGAGGTTGAGCCTTGTACAGTCGAGCCAAACGATGAACGAGGCTTGGGGCCTGATGGCCTTGATGTCGGGAATGTACTGGTTAAGAAAATCTTCGACGAAAAGAATGTTTTGCTCCACGTAGTCGAGCATTTGGATACGCCATTCGCGACAGTGGTTGTAGGCCACTTCGGTGGCGATTGTCGCCATGAATGTGGGTTCGTTCAGTTCGTTGGCGGTGAGCCAGTCGAAAAAACGACGGCGAATCGTTTCGTTGGGAACGATGGCATAGGAGCTGACCAGCCCGGCTATGTTGAAGGTTTTGGAGGGGGCTCCGAACGATATGCTGTTCTGTGCGGCGGTTTCGGAAACCGAGGCAAAGGGGTGGTGTTTGGCTCCGAAGAGCGGCATGTCGGCATGAATTTCGTCGGCGATGACGAGGATATGGTGACGGGCGCATATCTCGGCGACACGTTGCAGTGTCTCTATCGGCCAAACCACCCCACCGGGGTTGTGAGGATTGCAGAGGATAAATAGTTTGCATTGCGGGTCGATGATCGATTCGAGATGGTCGAAGTCCATTTCGTAATGCGAACCGTTCCATTTGAGCGGGTTGTGAACCACTTGTCGGCCGTTGCCTTCGGGGACTGCCATGAACGGGGTATAGACCGGTGTCTGTATGATGATTTTGTCACCGGGATTGCTGAATACGTTGACAGCCAAACCGATACCCTTCACAATGCCGGGAATATAGGTGAGCCATTCGCGATTGACTTTCCAGCCGTGGAGATAGTCGAGCCAGTTGACGATCGATTGCCAATAGCTTTCGGGTGCTTCGGCGTAGCCATAAACCGGATGTCGCAGACGCTCGGTGAGAGCTTGGGTAATCGGTGGGGCGACGGCGAAGTCCATATCGGCAATCCATAGAGGTATAAGGTCTTCACGGCCGTATCGTTCACACAAGACGTCGGTTTTCATGGCTCCGGTGTGGTGCCGGTCGATAATCGTGTCGAAATCGTATTGTAAGCTCATTTTCTATATTGTGTTTAGGTTATGTTAGCGGGTTAGAATCCGAGTTCTATCTGAAACCTCAGTTGCCAACGATTGTATTGGGTAGGGGTAAATTCATCTTTATAATTGTACGACAAGTCGGTTTGTATCTTTAACCTGTGGTCGATGAGGTATTTGGTAACCCCGAACGTCGATTGATTATGATTGCGATAGTTGGCATAGGGTTGTACCTCTTTGTCGGGTATGATAGAGGAGTTCCGCAAGGCGATTTCCCAGTTGGAGGGGAACAGATAACTGGCTTGTACGTTGAGACCCATACCGGTGAGGACGTATTGTTCGACTTTCCCCTCCGATTTGATAAGAGGCGAGGAGGAACTGATACGCCCCATGAAGTCGGTGTAAAAAGCGAATCCCTGATATTTGAAAATGAAATCGACAAAGTAGGACGACAGGTTGCGTGTCTGGTCAAACAGGAGTTTGTCGCCGTTGGAGCCTTGTGCGCGCAAAGCTCGGTCGTTGTAGCTGTATGCCCCGGCCAAGAGTATTTTGGGAGTCTGTTCCCGTTCGTAATCCCCCTCCATGGCGTCGCCTTTCCCGGTGAACCGGCCCAAAGGGAATAGTTCTATTCGTCCGGTATAGGCGAGTCCGCTCCCTTTGTTGTTGCCCCAGTTGCGGCCTTCGCCGGTTGTTACGGAGGCTTTGGCGGCCAAATCGAACGAAGCGAAAAGATGTTGGTTGTATTCGCCGAAGATACCGAAGTCACGGTCGAGGTTGAACTCGGAGTTGACGATGGAGCGATCGACGAATTGCAATGCGCTCGATGAGTTGATCCGTGCCCGGTTAGCCCGTATCTTGGTTTGGCCGAACCCGATGTTCCAAGTCGAATTGGGCACATAGTAAACCATGGCGTCGCGCACGATGTTTGGATTTCCGTTGGGCAGGGTCTTCATGTCGTAGGGCGAGAATCCCAATTGTACGAGATAGGTGAGCTTTGGGGTATAGATATATCCGTCGAATCGCAGCCGGAGCCGTTTTACCCGGGCATCGATGTCTTGCGCCTCGAACTTGTCGTTGAAATCGATGTCAACCAAATTCTGCATGCGTATTCGCATGGTGAGTTTATAACTTTTGTTTTTAGGTTGGAACGATATGCCGTTGCCTACTTCGATGTCGGGCATGTGCATTCGTATTTTTTCCAGTTCTCCAGCATAATCGGGTTCTGCGGTTTCGATGCCGAGGGAGTCTCTTTCGCCGGTTTCTCCTTTCAGAGATAGCGGGAGCATGAGTAGCATGGATAGGAATACAAATAAAAAAGTCGGTCGATAAGCCATAATTTTCATCGTTTGAGGTTTTTTATTTAACAATCATCATGCTACAAAGGTCGAATGCAATTTTGAAATAGATTAGAAAAATTGAATCTTGTTAAAAAAAAATCCATATCGTAAAGCGATATGGATTTTGCATTTGCGGAAGGAGGGGGATTCGAACCCCCGGTACCCATTCGAGTACGTCAGTTTAGCAAACTGGTGGTTTCAGCCACTCACCCATCCTTCCAAAGGACGATTCGTTGTTGAATTCATTTTTTTCAAATGCAGCGCAAAGATAAATCGAATATTTGAAACCGCAAATTTTTTCGCATTATTTTATTTCGGGAATAATCGCTATTTTTGTCGCTTCAATAGGCTTTATAGACTGAATATAAATAGGATTGTTATGCCGAACGAAAAGAAAAAAAAGAGAATAAAAATAGTTGTGGGTGTCGTCGTCGCTGCGATTTTGCTTGTTGCAGGGGTGTCGGTCCCGGTTACAAGAGGATATTTGTATGATTCTGTGATCCCCGAGGGGAAGATGGTTTATATCTATCCGACTTGGTCCGATGCCCAACTCGATAGTGTTTTGCACGACGTGATTCCCGAGGGGAAATCGGTTTCGAGGGTGAAACGATTGCTTTCTCTGTATGAGTTCGAGCCTGTGAATCGGGTGGGGGCCTATCGGCTTCGTACGGGAATGACAGTCCGTGAGGTGGCGTTGAAATTAGCAAAAGGGAGCCAAACTCCCGTGCGAGTAACCTTTAATAACGTGCGTACACTTGAACAGTTGGCCGAACGTGTTTCGCAGCAACTCTATTTTTCGGGGGAGGAACTTAGTGCTTTGTTGTATAACGACAGCGTGTGTGCCGAGTTGGGGTTTACCCGGGCTACGCTTCCGGCGATGTTTTTGCCCGATACGTATGAATTTTACTGGACGGTAAAACCCGAATCTTTTGTGCGAAGGTTGAATAAGGAGTATAACCGATATTGGGAGGGAAAACGTGGACAGCAGGCCAAGGCATTGGGCTTGACTCCGGTCGAGGTGGCGACTCTGGCCTCGATTGTGGAGGAGGAGACCAACAAACGCGACGAGATGGGTACGGTGGCCGGGCTTTACATGAACCGGTTGCGGAAGGGCATGCCTTTGCAGGCCGACCCGACGGTGAAATTCGCATGGGGCGATTTTTCGTTACGGCGTATCCTGAATGTCCATTTGGCGATAGAGTCGCCTTATAATACCTATCGGGTGACGGGATTGCCCCCCGGCCCTATACGTATTGCCTCGAAACAGGCGATCGACGCGGTGTTGAACCACCAGCCCAACGGCTATTATTATATGTGTGCCAGAGAGGATTTCTCGGGATACCACAATTTTGCGGTTACGTTGGCCGAGCACCAGCGTAATGCTCTCCGTTACCAACGGGAGTTGAACCGGTTGGGTATACGTTGACCGATACAAGAAGTTTTTCTTAATGGGATAAAAATAACAAAGCCTCGTCTCACGACGGGGCTTTACTACTTGAAATATATCAAAAACAAGAAAGAGGATAATGTTTATTACAGGAATAAACAAAGGATAATATAATACCAATGAAACACACAAAAAACAAGAATATTATCGTATAAAATTAGCTCTTCCAGACCGGAGGTCCTCAGCCCGGCAGAAGTGACGCTTCGCTTCTTTTTCCCGAAGGAGGGCTGTTTCCTTCCCGGTTTCGATAATAAAACACAGCAAGAGGGGAAAAGGTTTCCATTAACCGTGGTTTTAGTATATTTTAACTATTTGCCGATTGCTCTACGGGAGGGGGTGTGGCTATGTCGGGGTCGTCGTCGATCCAAATGGCGACGGTGAGCCAGTATAATAGCAGTACGATAGCAATAGCGACACCTATTGCCGTCCAGATTTTTTGTCGTTTATTTTCCATACGTGTTCTCTGTTCGTTAGTTATTCGAATAGAGTAACGTCGATGCGGTGGATAAAGTTCGGTGTTTTTAGAACGGAATGTCGTTGTTTGATGACAATGAGGAGTCGTTCAGGAAATTGGTGTTCCCGGTGAGTGGAGGCGTAGGAGCATTTCCTGCATTATCGGCCGAGTTGAATTTCGAAGTAACCGGTGCGCTGAAATTGGTCAGGCGGGTGTCCTCGTCGTAGTTTTGGAATCGTGCCAGATAGGAGACGAATTTCATGTTTACCGTGTCGGTGGCACCGCTACGGTGTTTGGCAATGATAAATTCAGCCAAACCCTCGATGCTGTTTCCGTTGGCATCTTCTTTGGAGCGGGTATAGTATTCGGGACGGTGGATAAAGCAGACCATGTCGGCATCCTGTTCGATGGCTCCCGATTCACGCAGGTCGGAGAGTTGAGGCCGTTTACCCTCTTTGCCGTCCTTGTCGTTGCCGCGTGATTCAACACTACGGTTCAATTGCGAGAGGGCGATGATAGGGATTTGCAACTCCTTGGCCAATTGTTTGAGCGAACGCGATATGGTACTTACCTCTTGTTCGCGGCTGCCGAACGACATGCCGCTGGCATTCATCAACTGCAAGTAGTCGATGATGATGATTTTTATGCCGTGTTCGCGTACCAGCCGGCGGGCTTTCGTACGCAATTCGAATACCGAGAGGCTGGGGGTATCGTCGATATATATGGGGGCGTCGCGCAGAATATCGATTCTCGACATGAGGCGTTCCCATTCGAAAGGTGCCAGTTGACCGCTCTTGATTTTGTCGCCCGGGATTTCGCATGTGTTGATGATAAGACGGTTGACCAACTGTACATTGGACATTTCGAGGGAGAAGATGGCCACGGGCGTGTTGTAGTTTACGGCCATGTTCTTGGCCATGGAGAGGACGAAGGCGGTTTTACCCATGGCCGGACGGGCGGCGATGATGATAAGGTCGGAGTTTTGCCAACCCGAGGTAATCTTGTCTATATCGTGGAATCCCGTCTGCAATCCGCTCAATCCGTCGCTCCGGTTGGCGGCGACCTGTATCTGTTTGATGGCCTCGTTCAATACAGGGGCGATTTGGGTGACGTCTTTTTTGAGGTTGCGTTGCGAAATATCGAAAAGTTTGCCTTCGGCCTCCTGCATGAGGTCATCTACGTCGTTGGTTTCGTCGAAGGCTTTGTTGAGAATCTCGCTGGAAAATTCGATAAGCTCGCGGGCCAGATATTTCTGAGCTACGATGCGGGCGTGATATTCGATGTGCGCCGCCGAGGCTACCCGGCCGGTCAGTTCCGAGATACGCAGTGCGCCGCCTATCTCGTCGAGTTTCCCGTCGAGTCGCAATTGCTCGGTGACGGTGAGCATGTCGATAGGACGTTGCTGGGCGCCTAATCGGGAGATTGCGCTGTATATGGCTTGATTGTTGGGGTCGTAGAAACACTCGGGCTTCAAGATGTCGCACACGGTGGTATAGGCATCTTTTTCGAGCATGAGGGCTCCCAAAACCGCCTCTTCGAGTTCCCGGTCCTGAGGTTGCAGTTTACCCTGTTCCGAGACTTTCGGGGCATAATCTTTCTTTTGGCGAGTATAGTTTCTGCGAGTTTCCATGTATATGTTGTTTTTCGGATACAAAGGTAGTCAATCTTTTGGCTGCCGGAATATCTCGAAACAGAATCTTATGAAGAAGTTTTCAACATATTTTGTTTGCCGTGTGGGTAAAATGGGTGCCACGGGGGTTGCCTATGTGGGCGAGAATGGTTATTTTCGCACATATTCTTGAAAACATAGTTGACCGATGATACGATTTCCCAATGCAAAAATCAATTTGGGGTTGCGCATAGTTTCCCGTCGCCCCGATGGCTATCACAATATAGAGACGGTTTTTTATCCTATCCGACTGTGCGATGCCTTGGAGATAGTCCCGGCAGAAGGGGGCGAAACCGAGTTGTCGTTGTCGGGGATTGTTATCGACGGGGAGAGTCGTGACAATCTGGTAATGAAGGCTTGGCGACGGTTGAGCAGCCGCTTCCCGTTGCCTCCGGTTTCGATATTCCTGCACAAAGTTATCCCCTTCGGGGCTGGGTTGGGAGGCGGTTCGGCCGATGCGGCTTTTCTGCTTTCGATGGTACGTGACCAGTTTCGGCTTCCCCTCAGCGACGAGGAGTTGGCTGCCGAGGCTTCGGCATTAGGTGCCGATTGTCCGTTCTTTTTGTATAACAAACCTTTGCTTGCCAAAGGAATAGGCGACGAGTTCGAACCGGTGGAATTGACGTTGAAATCCTATAAAATGGTGTTGGTGAAACCCCCGGTGGCCGTACCCACCGCTGTCGCCTATTCGTTGGTGAAACCGGCCGATCCCGAGGAGCCGGTGCGCGATACGATAGCCCGTCCCGTAATGGAGTGGCGCGACCGGCTTGTCAACGATTTCGAAAAGAGTGTTTTTGCCCGTTTTCCCGAGATTGGGGCTATCAAAGAGCGCCTATACGAAACCGGTGCGGTCTATGCCTCCATGTCGGGATCGGGTTCGTCGGTCTTCGGGCTGTTCGACAACCGATCCGGGATCGACACCGACTTCCCCGATTGTTTTGTATGGACAGGCGATTGTGCTTTATAAGTGGAAGATTGCATTGTGACTAATAATTGTATAAAGATGAAGCGTGTCATAGAGACAATCCGTGCAGCCTATCCCATTTCTCCTGAAACAGAGCAAGCTCTAAAAGATAGCGTGACAGAGTGCCGGTTTCCCAAACGGTATCAATTGGTCAAGGCGGGGGTGTATGTCAAGTGTGCCTATTTCATCGAGAAGGGCATGACACGCTCGTTTTGGTTGGTAAACGGGGAGGAGATAACAACTTCGTTCTCGTGTGAAGGCGGGATTGTGTTTAGCATGGACGAGTTATATTATAACAAAGTGAGCGAGGAGTATGTCGAGACTCTTGAAGATGTAGTTGCTTATCGCATTCCGCTCGAACGATTGCTCGAATTGTTTCGTACCAATATCGAATTGGCCAATTGGGGACGCATTATTCATCAAAACGAATATCGCCGATTGCACCGTTCGCATAAAGAACGCCTCACTTTGTCGGCTGGGGAACGGTACGAGGCCTTCAAACAACAATTCCCGCAAGTATGCCAGCGGGCTCAATTGGGGTATATTGCCTCTTATCTGGGAATTACACTTTCAACGTTGAGCCGGTTGCGTGGAGCGAAAAAATAGTTCTCCTGGACAATTTTTGACATAGGTCAAATGTTGGGATATGTCAGTTTGTTAGTTTTGCAATCGCATCGGGGTGTTGTTCCCCCGGGTGAGAAATTTAATGATTTGTAGTTTCAACATGATGCAAAAAATCTCTTCTGCCGCTTTTGCCGATACCAAACCTCATTACGAGTTGCTCGATGGCTTGCGCGGTGTGGCGGCATTGCTGGTCGTGTGGTACCATGTTTTCGAGGGGTATGCCTTTGCTGGCGGTACGATTATCGAGAGTATCAATCACGGTTATCTGGCTGTCGATTTTTTCTTTATCCTGTCGGGTTTTGTGATCGGCTATGCCTATGATGACCGTTGGGGCAGGAGCCTTACGATGAAAAACTTTTTCAAACGGCGGTTGATACGGCTCCACCCGATGGTGGTGATGGGGGCCGTGTTGGGAGTGGTTACTTTCTGTATCCAAGGAGGCGTGCAATGGGACGGCACACGGGTGGCCACCTCGATGGTGATGTTGGCGTTGTTTTGTGCCTTGTTTTTTATCCCGGCTTATCCCGGAGCCGGTTACGAGGTGCGGGGCAATGGCGAGATGTTCCCGCTCAACGGTCCTTCGTGGTCGCTCTTTTTCGAGTATATCGGTAACCTGCTTTATGCCTTGTTTATCCATCGGCTTTCGACTAAAATGCTGACGGCCTTTGTGGTGTTGCTGGGTGTGGCATTGGCAGGTTTTGCCCTTTTCGATGTGTCGGGGTATGGCAATATCGGCGTGGGGTGGTCGCTCGACACCGTGAATTTTGTGGGCGGATTGCTGCGTATGTTGTTCCCCTTCTCGTTGGGATTGTTGATTTCCCGTAAATTCAAGCCGGTGAGGGTGAGGGGCGCTTTTTGGATATGTTCCTTGATTCTGTTGGGCCTGTTTGTCGTGCCCTATTGGGAGGGGCTCGACCCGATTTGTTGGAACGGACTTTACGAGGCATTCTGCATCATCGTGGTTTTTCCGTTGCTCATCATATTGGGTGCATCGGGCAATACGACCGATAAGGTATCGACCGGGATTTGTAAATTTCTGGGCGACATCTCTTATCCGCTCTATATCACGCATTACACGTTTATGTATCTGTTTTATGCGTGGTTGATCAAAAACGGATACTTTACCTTCGGCGAGACTTGGCAGGTGGCGCTGTGCGTCTATGTGTGGAATATCGTGGCCGCTTACCTGTGCTTGAAGTTGTATGATGAACCGGTGCGCCGCTGGTTGAGCCGACGTTTTTTAAGCCGGAAATGAATCGACTTTCCCGTGAAAACGGAGGCAATCGATTCTCGCAGTTTTCATGAGGGTAGAAATGCACGATGATACGGGAGGGGCTGAAATGTAAATTTCAGCCCTCTCCCTTGCTATTTTACCTATATTCTGTTGTCGGGCAAACGGCTATTCGTTGTCGTTGTTTTTCCCTTTCTCTTTGGGTTCCAGTTCTATTTCGATGTAAGTATTGTCGTATTTGCAGGCTTTCTGTGTACCCAAATCTATCCCCCAAGCCAGCAGGTTGAATAAGTTTATGCAAGCGACCGGATTGAGAGTCGTCTCCAATATGAAGGGTGCCGATTTGTATCCATCTTTTTTGGCAATCAGTTCTTTGGACGAAATCTTCTTGCGTATTTTCACACTGGTTTCGCCACTCTCTCCGATGGTGGCTATCTTCATGCCATTATCATAAATTTTTGTTCCCTCTTGGCCCACGAAAGTGATATTTTGCCGTGAACTGGTGAAGAGGGTACAACACGAAGATAATGACAGCGATAGAATTACGGCAATCGAGAATGCTAATTTTTTCATTTTGTTTGGGTTTAGGTGGTTAATATTTTGGTTTGAATGGACAAATATATTCAAATTTTAATAATATTAAATCATAAAGTTGTTTATCTTATTGTAAAAGATTAAAAGTGCTTCGATATAATGAAATAAGTTGTCAAAATGGTAAGCGGGAATCTTGGTCGTCGTGGCAGCGAGTGGCGTCGATAGTGACAAAAATACAGTCTCAATCGGTTTGGCAGTCTTTTTGATACTTTATAAATGTCTGTTTAATCCCCTCTTGGATGGGGATAAAAAATGATTCGTAAAAAAAGAAAAAACTAAAAATATGGCTGAAAAGAAAACAAACGAAAAAACGCAAAACGTTGTAGATGAGACTTCTGAAAAAGAGGTGAAGGAGATGAATGCCGAAGAAACTCAACCCGAGGAAGAGGTTGCCCCCGAAACCGGAAGCGAGGAGAGCGAAGGTGACGAGGCTGCCAAATTGTCAGCCGAGTTGGAGACTTTAAAAGCGACTATCGAAAAAATGCAGAAAGATTATCTGCTGTTGATGGCCGAGTTTGACAATTTCCGTAAACGTACACTTCGCGAGAAAGCCGAGTTGATTAAAAACGGCGGGGAAGGCTGTATGAAAGCCATTTTGCCGGTCATCGACGATTTTGAACGAGGCTTGGCCGCTGTGGAGGAAAGTAACGATTTGGCCGCTGTGAAAGAGGGTATGAATTTGATTTACAACAAATTCAAAAATTACCTCGAACAGAACGGCGTCAAAGAGATTCCCACCAACGGTGCCGATTTCGATACCGAGTATCACGAAGCGGTGACCATGTTCCCCGCTCCCGATCCGGCTCAAAAAGGCAAGGTAATCGATACGGTACAAAAAGGCTATACGCTTAACGACAAAGTGATACGTTTCGCCAAAGTAGTTGTGGGAGAATAAAGATTTTATAGGGATAGAGAGCAATGGAAAAAAGAGATTATTATGAAGTGCTGGGCGTCGCCAAAAATGCGACGGCCGACGAAATAAAAAAGGCATACCGCAAAAAGGCGATTCAATATCACCCCGATAAGAATCCCGGGAACAAGGAGGCCGAAGAGAAATTCAAAGAGGCTGCCGAGGCTTACGAGGTGTTGAGCGATCCCGACAAACGAGCCCGTTACGACCAGTTCGGTCACCAAGGCATGGGCGGAGCAGCCGGTGGCGGTTTCGGTGGCGGCATGTCTATGGAGGATATTTTTTCGCACTTCGGCGATATATTCGGTGGCGGTTTCGGTGGCTTCGAAGGTTTTGGCGGCGGCAGTTCCCGCAGCAGTCGGCGTCATGTCAACAAAGGTTCGGACCTGCGGGTGAAGGTGAAACTTACCCTCAAAGAGATTGCCACGGGTGTCGAGAAAAAGATCAAAGTTCCCAAATATGTGAGTTGTTCGCATTGTAACGGAACCGGAGCCGAGAACGGAACAGCCTATACGACTTGTTCGAAATGTAACGGCTCGGGAGTAGTCACCCGCGTGCAACAAACATTCCTCGGAGCCATGCAATCGACGACCACTTGTCCCGATTGCGGAGGCGAGGGCCGTGTCATTACCAAGAAGTGTCCGCATTGTGCCGGCGAGGGCATTGTGCGTGAGGAGGAGGTAATTACGCTCAATATTCCGGCCGGCGTGTCGGAGGGCATGCAACTCTCGATGGCCGGGAAAGGAAATGCCGCCCGTCATGGAGGTGTAAACGGCGATTTGCTTATTCTCATCGAAGAAGAAGCGCATCCCGATTTGCTGCGCGACGAAAACGACTTGATATATAACTTGCTGCTCGACCTGCCTACGGCGGTGTTGGGTGGTTCGGTCGAAGTCCCCACACTCGACGGCAAAGCCCGTATCAAAGTCGAACCGGGCACTCAACCCGGCAAGATATTCCGCTTGCGGGGCAAAGGATTACCATCGGTCAACCGGTACGGCGTGGGCGATTTGATCGTGAACGTGTCGGTCTATATCCCCGAGAACCTCAGTTCGAGTGAAAAGAAGACTTTCGAGGAGTTGAAACATTCGTCCAACATGCAGCCTACACTCACGACCAAGCAACGCATATTCAGCAAATTGCGCCACATGTTTGAGTAATACATAGGATATGATAAACGAAATCCGCCCAATACATCGGAGAGATGTACCGGGCGGTTTTTTTTTGCAGTTGTACATTAGGGAGGAAAAGATAGGTTGTTTAGCCCTCTGATATGTTGATGTTTTTCCCTTATTTTTAGCAATAATCCTATATTAGATGGGGCTTTGAGGCGATGAATCATGCTATGGCATTTGCTACATAGTACAGTCTTCGATTGATAAGCATGTTTTCCCTTTATCTAATGAGTAAAAGGGATTAAATGATGTGTGTCAATAAAATCCGGTCCTGTTTTTTCAGATGAGGAGATTGCGGACAGATGTTTGGTTATTGTTTTTTCTCCCCGCCGTATTTAAAGAGTTTGCACATATCTTCGGTGATTTCGTAGTCCATGTTGAGGAGAATCGAGTCCCTGTCGTGAGGCGGCAGGGTGGTGTCCTCTTCCCAACCATATTGTCGCATCAGTTGTCGCATGGCTTGTAGCTTCTCACTATCGTTGTGGAAGATGCGTTTCTTCTTGTGCAGTTTGGCTTCGACGTATTTGCGCACGGTCTCTTGGGCCCTGAACAGTTCGCTACGGGAATAGTCGAGGCATTTGAGGCTGTCGATCTCTTGCAGGTCGTCATAGAGCGTAAGCGTCCAAAAAAGGCTCTTGTTGGGCAGTCGGGTGACGATGCAGGGAATGATTTTCCTGCCCATGGCGAGCAGTTGTGGATATTGTTCCAGCTTGCGGGCGTCGTGGGGGTTGCTGCTCTGCCGGGTGAGGGGATTGCTGTTGTAGTTCTCGACCCAAGCGTTGAAGAGGCTGTCGAAGCGAAGCAGGTCGTCTCCCGTCAAAAGGGTGTCGGACTGTTCTGTCCCGGTAATTTCGAAGGAGACGATGTCGTCGGCTTCGCCTGTTCGGGAGCCTTGTTTGCTCGAACAGCCCGTAGCGAGCAGGGTGAGGGGCAGTAGGTAGAGTAGTAGGGATTTCATGAAGAGGGGGTTAGTTTGTGTGAGAGATGGCACTGTAGATGATTCGGGTAATCCCGGCAATGAGGGCGGCGTTGGTACGGTCGTCCTCGCGGGAGTCTTTGATAAAGATGGCGAGGTAGCAGGGCCGGCCGTCGGGAAGGTAGAAGAATCCGGCGTCGTTATCGCCCATTTTTATTCCCTCGATGCGGTCGGAACTGCCTGTCTTGTGTCCCAGTGCGATGTTGGTCGGTAGTCCGGCGCGAATCTTGTCGCTACCCGTCGAGGTGGCGATGAGGGTCGTGCGCATGAAGTGCGTGTACTCGTCGTTGAGCAGTGAGCCGTCGAGAATCTTTTCCAGCAGCTGCACTACCGACGAAGGGTGTCCCCAATTGCGGTAGCCACCCGATCTGTCGGCGTGCATGGTAGCTTCGGTTTCGGTGAGGCCATATCCTGTGATACCCGCCCGGTCGATGCAGGCTTTTACGGCTTCGATACCGCCGGCATAGTCGATAAGTATGTCGCAGGCGTTGTTGTCGCTTTGCGAGAGGGCATAGCGCAGCAGGTCGGCATAGGAGATGCAGAAATTGCCCGACGGATGGCGGTCGAGGAGCGGGCTGTATGTGTCGCGGTGCATTTGGGTGGAGTCGATTTGCAGCACGTCGTCCAACCGTGTACCTTCAACTTCCATGCGTTGCAGGGCCGCCACGGCCACATGGAGTTTGAATACGCTCATAAGCGGGTAATGTATCTCGTCGTTGATGGAAAATCCTTGGTCGCCGATAGCGCAAGCCACGCCTACGGTAGCGGTTTTGTCTTGCAGGAGTGTTTCGATTTGCCGTTTGGTTTCTGCTATGGTCCCGGGGGTGAAGGCATGAGCCGGAAATAGGGTAGTACCGAAGAGCAGGGTTGTCAATATCATTTGGTAAATACGCATCTTTTGCAGAGGTTAGCTTTTGTCAAATGTAAAAATAAAAACGCAACCGGACAAGAGTATTATCCGTTAAAAAGTTAGGGCCGGTTTAGCTTTCTATTTCCGACTTTTATTACTTTTGTTCCCTATGTCATTACCTGTTTATTTTGCTCCGTTGCAAGGTTATACCGATGCGGTGTACCGTTGTGCCCATGCCTCGTTGTTCGGTGGGGTAGAGGCTTATTACACTCCGTTTGTGCGCATCGAGAAGGACGGTTTCCGGCGTAAGGATTTGCGCGATATTGCTCCCGAAAACAACCCGGGAGTGACGGTTGTGCCGCAATTGATTGCCTCGCTTCCCGACGAATTGCACCGTTTGGTCGATGGCATCGCCTCTTGTGGTTATCGCCGTATCGATATTAACTTGGGTTGTCCTTTCCCCATATTGGCTCGTCGGCACAAAGGGTCGGGCATATTACCCTATCCCGAAGAGGTGGAACGTCTGCTGCGTCCGCTCGAAGAGTACGATGAGTTTGTTTTCTCGGTGAAGATGCGGTTAGGGTGGGAAAGCCCCGACGAGTCGTTACGGTTGTTGCCTCTGCTTGAAAGTTTGCCTATACGGCAGATCACTCTCCATGCCCGATTGGGGCGGCAACAGTATAAAGGAGTACCCGATATGGAAGCCTTTGCCCGGTTTTACGAGGCGTGTCATCTCCCGCTCATCTATAACGGCGACCTCGTCACGGTCGATGATATGGTGTCGGTGGAGCGGCGTTTCCCCCGATTGGTCGGGTTGATGGCGGGGCGTGGATTACTGGCTGTCCCGTGGTTGGCCGAAGCCTATGTCGGAAAGGATGCGGAGGTGGAGAATGGCTATGAGCGGGTGGCCCGGTTGCACGAAAAGGTGTTTGAATGTTATCAAGCGGTGTTGCAAGGTCCGCATCAGTTGCTCGCCCGTATGGCTTCGTTTTGGGAATACCTGTTGCCCGAGGCCGATCGACGACTGAAAAAGCGGGTGTTGAAGGCACACGACGAGCGGGAGTATGTCGATGCGGTAAGAATATTGTTCCTTTCGATGCAAGAAAAAGGATAGAACATAGGTGCTTTTCCGGAGAAAAGTGTTATATTTGAATAAACCACCTAAAATGAAAGCCCTATGGAAAAAGAAATCGTATTGTATCGCACGTTTGACTCGTCGGTCGAAGCGAATATCGTGAAAGATGTATTGGAGACAAACGGTGTCCCCTGTTTCCTGTCGAATGAGATTTTTTCGAGTGTGCTGCCGTTGACCAACTCGGCCGTGGGGGCTATCCGGCTGAATGTCTTTGCCGAAGACGTGAAGAAGGCCGACACGATTTTAAGTACGACTACGCTTCCCGAAGAAAAAGCATAATGGCTGTCAGGCAGCCTGTTTCACCTCTTCCGGGTTTTCTTCGGATAGCCCGGAAGATATTCCTTGTTTGATTTTGAACCCGATGAATGCCACGAGTATCGACATGAGCGGGCTCAGCAGGTTGAAGAAACAGTAGGGCAGGTAGGTGAGTGTGCTTACGCCCAGCACGGTAGCTTGGGTCATACCGCAGGAGTTCCAAGGTATGAGTACCGAGGTGACCGTGACCGAGTCCTCTACGGTACGGCTGAGCAGCCGGCTCTCCAATCCCCGGTTGTGGTACAACTCTTTGAACAGATTCCCGGTGAGTATGATTGAGAGGTATTGGTCGGCTGTGCAGGCGTTGAAGAAGAGACCTGCCCCCACGGTCGAACATACGGCGCTTTTGGGTTTGTGTACGAATCGCACGAAGAGGTCGGTACTGCTGCGTATCATGTTGCTGGCCGACATCACTCCTCCGAAACACATGGCACAGATAATCAACCAAATGGTATCCAACATGCCGCGCATGCCTCGGGTCGCTACCAAAGCATCGATTTCGGGGTGGCCTGTTGACAGGGAGGTGCTTCCGAAAATCGAGGTCATGGTCGCTTTGAAGGCGGTGGTGAAGCCGAGGCTTTCGCCCGGTACGATTTGCAGCAGGATATGCGGTTGGAAAATCAACATACATACGGCGGCGATTACCGAGGAGATAAAAAGGGTGATAATCGTAGGAAGTTTGACGATGATAAGGATTGCCGTCACGAGAGGGACAAGCAGCAGCCACGGCGAGAGGTTGAATTTTTGTGCCAAAGTTTCGGCGAACAGTTCGCTTTGCCCTTCTCCCGTATTTCCCATTGAAATGCCGGCTACGGTGAAAATAATGAGGGCGAGTATCATCGACGGCACGGTGGTAATGAGCATGTAGCGGATATGGGTAAATAGTTTTGTCCCCGTGGTGGACGAGGCGAGTACCGTTGTGTCGGAGAGTGGCGATATTTTGTCACCGAAATAGGCTCCCGAGATGATTGCCCCCGCAATCCACCCCGTTTCGAACCCCAATGCTTTGCCGATGCCCAGCAGGGCTACGCCGATGGTGGCGATGGTTGTCCATGAACTACCCGTAATGACCGATACGATGGCGCAGATAATACAGCACGACGCGAGGAAGAATCGGGGTGTAAGGGTTTGCAATCCATACGAGATGAGGGTGGGTACTACGCCGCTGAGCATCCATGTGCCCGAGATAGCACCGATGAGTAGCAGAATAATGATGGCGGGTGTGACCTTCTTGATATTTTTGGCCATACCCTCTTCGAGGGTCGTCCATTTGTAGTTGTACTTAATCATGGCAATACCCACACATACGGCCGAGGCAACGAGCAGCGATACTTGGCTGCCGCCCGACAGGGCGTCGCTGCCGAATGTGGGAATAACCATCGCCAGCAGCCCGACGAGAATAATCAAAGGGATAAGTGCGACAACGGGAGCGGGAATCTTGGTTTTTTCCGACATGATAGATGCTTTTGGTTTTTGATGCTGCAAATGTAGTAATATTGCATTTATGTGCGAATATTCTTTCGCTGTTTTTGAATAAATAAACGATTATTATCGAACAAAAGAATAAATATGCAATTTTGAATAGTAAAAAACCGAATAGAAGTCGAGTCGTCCTATCCGGTTTTGTCGTATGAGAGGGGAGTTGTTTCAGAAATGAAGCATGACCCCTGTCGAGAAGGCGCGCATTTCGGGCGCATGATTTTTTTGCATGATGCAGAAAGGCGAGACCTTTACATAGAATCCGAAAGTCCCGTATCCGCCTTGGGCCATGATGTCGAGGTTGATGGGATTGGGTTTGATATTTTTGTTGAAGTATTGTACTTTCTCGTCGTCCAAGCGGTATTTGGTTTTCACGCTGCTGTATGTTTTGATGCCGATAACCGGGCCGAGCGAGAAGAATACCGGGCCATGCAGGAGGGCCCTTGTCTGCCATTCGATAAGCAGGGGTACGGTGAGATCGACGGTTTTCAATCGTGAAAATTCGAGGTTGGCCCCTTCGGGACAAGGTACGACAGAGATTTGTCCTTCCTGTTTGGTGAAGTAGCGGTTTTCGTTCATGACATAGTTGCGCCAGTCGATTCCCAGCCCGGTAATGAATCCCCAGTTGTTGTTGAGCGGAGTAAAGATGGTTGCAAAATTCCAAAATATCTCAAACGAATTGGAGAAGTCGAGGGCAACGCCGTTGGGCGAGTTGAGGAAACTCAGGTTGCTGTTCATTGCATTGCAGAATCCGAATCCGATACCCGACCAATGGGGGCTGAAACGTTGGCGTTTTTTCTCTTTTTTTCCGGTGATGAGGTCCGAGAAGGGGAACGATACCGATTCGGAGAGTTCCCACGAGGTCTGTTTCTTTCCGTCGATATGACGCGACTCGTAGAATTTGTTGTATGGATTCTCTCCCTCATAGACGGAGACCGACACGATGTCGGCCGAATCTTTGATATGGATACTCTTTTGGTTGAATATGACAGTGGTGTCACATTCGGCGGCAAGCAGGGGCAGGAGTGCGACTTGCGTAAACAGGAGAAGGAGTAATTTTTTCATAATGGGGTGTTGTTATTTTTTTTGAATAAACAGGTTGATGAGTTTTTCGAGTTCGGTGTCGCCCTCCAAATAGATAAGGGTAGCGTTCCCGGGTGAAGGTTTGCGGAAGAGGATAAAGCGGTTCTCTTCGTCGGACGAAGCCGGCGGCAGTTGATAGTAGCCGGCGATGATCTCTTCACCCGATTTTACCGTTTCGCTGTTTACCGCTTTGCGGCTGTCGGCAAGGACGGCCGCTTCGAATAGGGCGACGTCGTCGGGCCCGTTTTCGATGGTGATGCTGTGGAAAAGCGAGAGGTCGTAAGGTTTCAGTTTGTTTCCCTTTATGACGACGACGACGGCATGTTTATCCTTGTTGTATTGTCCCGAGAACAGCGGAGCCACGGCAAGTCCCTCCTGAGCGAGTGAGGCATGTGCCGTGAGCAGGAGAGTGCAGGCAAGGAATATTTGACGGATCGGTTTCATGATGGTTGGGTTTATGGCAGGTTTTCGAGGGGGCTGAATATGGCACTCAACTCCTCTTCTACGGTAATTTCGGGGGTATTGAAAGCGTCGAGCGTTTTGTGCATTTGTTCGACGGCAGTTTCGGTATCGGTATATTTTTGTCCATATATATAGGTCACGCAATTGCTCCTCGATGAGGAGAGATAAACGATTCCAGCTCCCAGCAGGATAGCTACGCAAGCTGCTATGCGGACGATGGTCCGTACCGTTCGTTTCCGGCCTATCCGTACCGTTTCCCGGGCAAGTCTTTTCCCGGTTCCGGTAAAGGCAAGTACAGCTCGCAGCTCGTCGTACCGACTGTCGTCGATACTTTTCGAAAAGAGGAACTTTCGTATCGCCTCTTCTTCCCGGTTGGTTGTTTCGCCGTTGAAGTAGCGCTCGATGAGTAGCTCCCGGCAATCGGGATTCTCGATGTCGTATTTCGCTTGTTTAGTCATTGGCGTTCAGTTTTTTATATTGTTCTCGTATTGTCTTTCGGGCTCTCGACAGATTCATGCGTATGGCTGTCGGTTGCATATTCAGTTGCCGGGCAATCTCATCGATTTCGAATCCTCGGAAATCCCGCAGCTCGAGAATGAGCCGTTGGTTCTCGGTAAGTTCTTTGTCGATTAATTGTTTTACCATTAAGAACCGCTCCTCCACATACTCTTTTTCGTTGCCGCTTTCGTCACTCTCGTCGCAAACTTCGGGGTCGTATTCGGTAAAGCGGGATTTTTGTCGCACCCGGTCGATACAGATATGGCGAGTGGTGGTAACAGTCAGAGCCGAAGCCTCCTTTTCGTCTTTGATTTTGTTGCGTAAGGGCCACAGCCGGCAAAAGGCATCTTGTATGGCGTCCGATGCGTCGTCCTCATCTTGGAGGATTCGTCGCGACATCGACAGCAAGTTGTCTCGCAGACGGGTGAAGGCCGATAGCAACGGTTCTTGATTCATTCCTTTGGGGATAATGCGGTTCTTTTTTTGTATCGTTTGTCAAAGTAACGAACGAACTTTGGTTTTGTAACAAAAAAAGAGAAAAAAATAGAACGGCAGAATCGCATATTCTCTTCCGGACAGAAACGTGCGCTTGCTCGCGATAGGGGAGAGGGTCGATTAAAAATCGAATCGCAGACCGGCTTGCAGATTGATATTGAAGGGTTTCTCTTTGCGAATGGTCGATATGTCGGCTCCGTCGTCGAAGTAGTAGATTATTCCGGGTTCGGCATATAGGTGGATATGAGTCGCCAGTTTGAACGATATACCTGCGGCTGCCGATAGAGACCATTGCAACGGGTTGACATGTAATGATTTACTCTCTGATAAAGCGGGCTCGCGTTCTGTCTCGTAGTGGGAAGAGAGTTTACCGGATACACATTTTTCCATCATGCCGCCGCCGGTCAGATACAGGTTGAAATATTTCCTTTGCAAGAAATTCCAGTTGAGTTTCAGCGGTATTCCCAAGTAGTGTAATTCCTGTTTTTGAGTGTAGTATGAGGCGTCGCCGGCGGTAAGGTCCGAAGCCAGATAGGTATATACGATTCCTGTTTCGAGGGCGAGGCTTTGGTTGAGCGATTTTTGTACAGTTATTCCGGCCGATATGGGGAAATGATGTTTGATGTCGGTCGTAGGTTGGCTGTTCATGTTTTTCAGCATGATATGCTGGTAGGGAGTCACGTTTTTATCGGACCCGCCGGAGGAACTTTCACCCGAAGGGATACTTGCCATTTCGAGAGTCGCGTAGGGTGCGAGATTGCCGAACCCGTCGCGCTGGTCGGCGGCAGCTATCAAGTTGTTGCCCAATGATACACCCACGGTCCAGCCTCCTTTCTCTTTCCGGTTCGATTTGGGGCGGATATGTGTGGACGAAGGCGTGCTTCCTTCAGACTGATGTGGCAGGAGATGGTACTCTTTTTCCGTAGTTGGGCCGTTCTCGGCAATCTCTTCTCGGTCTTGAGTCGACGTTTGGTTGCTGTCGGTAGTTTCAGCTATTTCGGCCTTGGTCTCTACCTCGGTTTTTTCATCGGGTACGACCGGTATCGGAGTCGTATGGATTTGTGTATAGTATATACCGTTGTTTATTCCTTTTACAGATTGGTTGGTCGCTCCTGTTTCGGGCAGAATATCTCGTGTAGCTTCGATGTTTTCCGCTCCGAGTGTCGGTTCGGTCGGGAGCGGATTCGTGGAGAGGTAGTGCAACCCGATGGCCGTACCAGTTAAAAGGGCAATACAAGCCGCGGCAGCCCATAGCACGACTTTTCTCCCGATTGACTTTCGGGGTGCAATCTCTTCGCAAAGCTCTTCCCACACCTCGGGGGGAGGGGTGACCGAGAATCCTTCGAGTCGGTCCTTCCAGTTTTTGGTCCAGTTTCTGTCGTTATCTGTTTTCATGTTCTGCCCAATATTGTTTTATTCGATTCATCAATAGCGTTCTTGCCCGATACAGTTGGGAAGAGGAGCTTTTTTCGTTTATGTGTAACAGTGCGGCGATCTCTTTGTGCGATTTGTTCTCAAAGGTGTACAAGTTGAATATGGTGCGGTATCCGGGAGGCAACTCGGCGATGAATTGCAGCAATGTCTCCGGATCGATTTCGTTTACCGAGTCATTGTCGGGTACCGTGTCGGCCACTTCGGGAGCCTCTTCGATGTCGAGAAGAGCAAATTGCGTGCGTTTGCGCATCTCCTCCAATGCCCTGTTTACCATAATACGGCTAAGCCAAGCTTTTAATGAACCTTCTCCCCGATAGTCAAACTTGTCTAAGGAGGTAAATGCTTTCAGAAATCCGTCGTGAAGCAGGTCTTTGGCTGTCTCCCGATTCCCTGCGTATCGAATACAAAGGGCAAACATCTCGCCTGCATAGCGTCGGTACAGTTCATTCTGAGCCGAGGGGTTTTTCTGCTTGCAACTTTTTACCAGCTCTGCTTCGTTCATTTTGAGGATTCCTGTTATATACTAAATGTGATAATGTAAAAATACTGCATGGCGGGAGATAGAAAAAAATGTTTTTCACTCTTTAACAAAATCCGGTGCAGTATTTTGTCCGTTCCGCCGTTTACACTATAAAATTGAATAAATCAAAAAAAGAAGAAGATATGAAAGCGAAAGAGTTTTTATTGACAGGATTATTGAGTGTCGCCGTGTTGTGTGGTTTTACCTCTTGCAACGACGATGACGACCACGGATATTATATCCCCTATTCATACGCTGTGGGCGATATGGTCGTTGAAGATGGCTTCGAGCCTTACATTATGTTGGATAGCAAAAAGACGCTTTTCCCGTCGAACGGCAACCGGTTGCCGAGTTATCTGGTCAAAAACGGTCAGCGGGTAATCGTGAACTTTTCTTTTCTCGATAGCCAGCGGGAGGGGTATGATTATCATATCCTCGTTAACGACATAGATTCGGTATTGGTGAAGAACATTATTCCCATTACTCCCGAAACAACCGACAGCATCGGTAACGACCCCATAGAAATATTGGATATGTGGACCAGCGATAAATATTTGACGGTACAATTCGAGATGCGAGGCGCGGGACAAGAAAAGCACATGATCAATTTGGTGCGGGATTATTCGTTGGCCGCCAATCCCGATAATGAAGGGTATTTGCAACTGAAATTGCGTCATAACCGAATGAACGATCCCGATGTACAGCGTTTCTTGTGGGGGGTGGCTTCGTTCCGTCTGGCCGATGTGAATGCCGAATTTCCCGATTTGAAAGGTTTGAAAATAGAGGTGCGTACATCTCGCGGAACGAAAGTTCTCACTTGTGACTTTGAAAATACCGGCGATAACGGCTCTTTCTCAGAGACGAGCGAGAAAACCGTTTCAGCTTCGTTGGAATAAGATTGAAAGGTTAAGTAAATAGGTGTGGTGACCGGGGGCAGGATTTCTATGCTGCTTCCGGTTTTTTTATGCAGTAACCAATCGTTTTGGAAGGTTGGGGCAGGGACAAAAAAAAAATTGATTGTCTCACGACAACCAATCTTTGTTAACCTTAAATCTAATACCATGAAAAACACATTGCAAATATAGGGTCAAATATGTTTTCAAACATAATATTTGAGTAAAAAAATGCTTGGAGTTAACCTGTTTTAACCAATGTGAATCGAAACAGCGTTAGTTGTATATAGTCTTTAACATTTCGAGGGAAAGAATAAACAGATATTCTCGTTTTCGGGATTTTATTGTATATTTGTCTGCGACAAAAATAGGTCGTACGAGTGGTAAAAGGAGGAAACATAACCGGTTGAAATCTTTACCCGATTAAAAAAGAGATTGATGAAAGTAGCCGATTTGATAAAAAACAACGGGAGTACAGGATTCTCGTTCGAGATATTACCCCCTTTGAAAGGAAGCAGCATCGAGAAATCGTTTAAGTCGATAGATACGTTGCGGGAATTTGCGCCGTTGTATATCAATATAACCACGCATCGCAGCGAGTTGGTATATAAAGATACTCCCGACGGATTGTTTCGGCGGGTGTCGGAGCGCAGCCGTCCCGGCACGGTAGCCGTGGCGGCTGCCATAAAAAACAAATATCAGATTCCTACGGTCCCGCACCTGATATGTAGCGGGTTTACGGCGATGGAGACGGAGTATGCCTTGATTGACCTGAATTTCTTGGGGATATGCGACCTGCTTATCCTGCGGGGCGACAAGGCGAAACACGAAAGTCGCTTTACCGCTGTACAAGGGGGGTATGAACACGCCATTGAGCTGGAACAGCAGGTGAATCGTTTCAACGAAGGTTATTTTATCGACGGGACTCGCATGGACTTGGTGAGTACGCGGCAATTCTCGTATGGAGTGGCCGGTTACCCCGAGAAACACGATGAGTCGCCCAATCCCGACGAGGATATGAAGTGGTTGAAAGCCAAAGTCGATATGGGGGCCGATTATATCGTAACCCAGATGTTTTTCGACAATGCGAAGTTTTTCTCGTTTGTGGAACGTTGCCGGGCAGCCGGAATCACCGTGCCGATCATACCGGGGTTGAAACCTATCTCGAAAGCGTCGCAGTTGACATTGTTGCCGC
The DNA here is from genome assembly GCA_944320995.1 of uncultured Barnesiella sp. GTDB lineage: Bacteria > Bacteroidota > Bacteroidia > Bacteroidales > Barnesiellaceae > Barnesiella. Next base: position 24,503 of record CALUJQ010000039.1, read on the forward strand.
GAGTGTTCCATGTCGATATTCCCGATGCGCTGGTCCGCGAGATAGCCAAGTGTAAAGATGACGCACAGGTGAAACAGGTGGGTATCGAGTGGTGTACGGCCCAGTCGCTCGAACTGAAATCGCGGGGGGTGCCCAGTATTCATTATTATTCGCTTATGGCTGTCGATAGTGTTTATCACGTGGCCAAAGCGGTCTATTGATTGGGAAGAGCATTATGTTTTTCAGAGATATTATCGGGCAAGATGAGGTGAAACAGCGGTTGCTTCGCTCGGTCGATGGCGGGCATGTGGCTCATGCCCAGTTGTTTTGCGGCCCTGCGGGAATCGGTAAGTTTGCCATGGCCATGGCCTATGCCCGGTATATACACTGTACCAACCGGCAGCAGGGCGATGCCTGCGGGGTATGTCCTTCGTGCCGGCAATATACGGCATTGACGCACCCCGATTTACATTTTGTCTTCCCGATGGTCAAGGTCGAGAAGAAAAAACGTATTTGCGACGATTATTTGCCGGAGTGGAGCGAGTTTTTGAAAGAACATCTCTATTTCGGCTTGGACGCATGGCTGAGTTATATCGATGCCGACAACAAGCAGGCGGTGATTTATGGCGAAGAGAGCGAGAGTATTTTGCGCAAGATGTCGTTGAAAAGCTATGAATCGCCTTATAAAATCATGATTATCTGGTTGCCCGAGCGCATGAACGACACTTGTGCCAACAAGTTGCTGAAACTCTTGGAAGAGCCTTATCCCGGCAGTGTGTTTCTGTTGGTAAGCAACGACCCCGGCAAGGTATTGGGCACGATACGGTCGAGAGCCCAGTCGATCGAGATGCGCTCGCTCTCCACCCCGGTTATCGCCGAGGCGTTGCAGAGCCGTTACGGTATCGCGGCACAAGATGCCGTGTCGGTAGCACATGTGGCCGACGGCAGTTACCTGCGGGCTTGTGAATCGCTTCAACTGAACGAGGAGAGCCGGTTGTTTTTCGACTATTTCGTGCAAGTGATGCGATTGGCCTACGGACGGAAAATCAAGGCGTTGAAGGGGTGGAGCGAAGAGGTGGCCGATTTGGGGCGCGAGCGTTTGCGCCGGTTCCTTGCCTATGCCCAGCGCATGGTGCGCGAGAATTATATTTATAATCTGCATGTTCCCGATTTGTCCTATATGAATCGGGAAGAAGAGCAGTTCTCCGTACGTTTCGCCCCATTCATTCACGAGCGTAACGTTCAAGCCATCATGAAGCACCTGAGCGATGCCGAGAACGACATCGGGCAGAATGCCAATGCCAAAATCGTACTTTTCGACTTGGCGATAAAACTTATCCTTTTGTTAAAGAGTTGAGGCCCGGCAAATTCATTTTTTTTCGAGATAACAGGCTATATCTATCCAAAAAGCATTATCTTTGTCGTCCCCCGTCGAACGTGTTCGAGGAGGAGAACGTAGTTTACCACTGGGGCTGACCGGTTTTGACAGCGGGTAGAAGTGGTGGGTAAGCATGCAGAGCGTTGTTGCCCCGCTCTATAATATCAGACAACAAAAATTTAACTGGCGAAAATAACTACGCTCTTGCTGCTTAATCGAAGTACAGTAGATTAGCTTAATCTCCGCAACAGTTGCGGAGACAAGACATCACCCGGTTGCTGTGGTTCCGAAGCGTTCCGAAACGGTGGTGCAATAATATCG
>CALUJQ010000040.1 GCA_944320995.1 uncultured Barnesiella sp.
GCCGCCAATATCGGGAAAACCCAGAGTACCGGTATCGAAATATCATTGAAAAGCCGGAACTTCACCGGTGAGTTCAAATGGGATACCGAGTTTAACTTCACCCGATATGTCGATCGCTGGAAAGAGCGTAACCCCGAAGACGAGTTGAGCCCTTGGCAAAAAGCCGACGACCCCATTCGGGCGCATTACGGCTATCTGTCCGACGGAATTTTGGGCGTCGATGAAGCCCCTCCCGCTTCGATGCCCAATCTGTTGCCCGGCGAATACAAAATAAAAGACGTAAACGGATACCTGCGCGACGATTTCGGGAATCTAATCCCCGACGAGAACGGGAACGTCCAATACACAGGAGCCCCCGACGGTATCATCGATGAAGCCGACATCGTATTGCTGGGTACATACGACCCGGGATTCTCCATCGGTTTGGGGAACACATTCGAGTACAAAGGATTCGACCTGAACATATTTTTCTACGGTATGTTTGACCGCATCGTCAACAACGCCACCCGCGGGAAATTCTCGATTCCCAACATACGCTTTATCCTGAACGGGCAAAACATGATGAAAGAAATATCGGAACGTTGGTCCAGCGAAAACACAGACAGCAAATATCCTTCGGGATTCGTCAGCCAATATCCGCAGCCTTCGGATTATCTGTGGGAAGACGCTTGGTTTATCCGCTGCAAAAACATCACACTGGGCTATACGCTTCCTCAGAAATGGATACGCAAAGTATTTAGCAGAGCCCGCATTTTTGCCGACATCTCCAATCCGTTCGTAATCACACCCTACTCGGGCAACGACCCCGAAACCGACTTCAAAGCCGGGTATCCCAATCAACGGACCTATTCGTTTGGCGTAGATATAACCTTTTAATCCTATATGAATATGAAAACTAAAAATATATTTTTCTCGTCTTTGCTTCTTATAGCGACCTGCTCGTGTTCGCTCGAAAACGAGACTTTCGACCAACTTAGTGCCGACAATGTGATGACGACCGAAAACGATGTGAAAGCTGCCGTGACAGGTATATACCACGAGCTACGCGGCGGTGGCTGGGACCGATACAACTGCGCATGGGGTTCGTTACTGACCATGCAAGTGGGCTGTACCGACGAATGCGATTGCAACTGGGTATGGGACAAGCAACTCGATTTCCTGTGGACGGCCGAAACGACCGACTTGGGCCAGTTCTATGTAGGCATGGTACCGGCCGTCACCAAAGCGACAGCTTTGTTGGAACGTATGCGACCCATATCGATCTCTGCTCCGGTAAAACGGCGTTACATGGCCGAGGTACGCTGCCTCAGGGCCATTTGGGCATACGACTTGTATGACCTCTACGGTACCGTCCCCCTGATCACCGATCCCGATATTGCCCTCGACCCGCAAAAGGCTCAATCTTACATGCCCGAACGCCCCACGGTCGAGTGGTATGTCAATTTCATAGACACGGAATTGAAAGAGGCAGAAGAAAATCTGAAACCGGCCAGCCTGCTCGACGCCAGCGAATACGGCCGAATGACTCAGGGTATCGCCCAAATGTACATGTTGAAACTCTATATGCACGAAGCCGGACAAGAGCGCCATTATCGGAACAATGAAGGGAAAGCGATGATGTGGTGGAACCGCGTCGACTCGATTACCAAGGTGATGATAAACGACGGCGAATATGAGCTGCAACAAGATTACATGTCGATATGGTCGCCCTCGAACCAAAGGAACAGCGAAGTCATTTTCCCGATACCCAATTTCCCCGAAGGCGGTTTGGGCAACTGTTTCCTCGCTCATGCCTTACCGGCCGACTATGTGTCGCTAAACGGCATTGCCTTGACCAAATGGGGCGGGTTCCTCGTTCCATGGGATTTCTATGACAGCTATGACCCGGCCGACAAACGCCGAGATGCCCTGCTGGCAACGTATTGGAACGGGAAAAAGATGGTAGATCGCCGCACCGAATATACCGGGAAACCGGGAGCCGTTCCCATGAAATATCAAGAGAATCCCAATACGACCGGGCAATGGGACGGTAGCGAATATGTAATCAACCGATATGCCGAAGTAATCTTGGCACGGGCCGAAGCGCTGAACGAGATTTACGGCCCCACCCAAGAGGCCAAAGACCTTGTTCACGAAATCAGAAGCCGTGCTTTCGACAACTACGAAGGAAGCCAACATGAGAAGGAGATAAACGACATTACCGACAAAGATGCGTTCAGAGAACACCTATTGAAAGAAAGAGGGTGGGAATTCTGCTGGGAAGGTATGCGACGGCCCGATTTGATTCGCCACGGCGAACTAATCTCCAACGCAATCGCCCGGGGCAAACTCATGGCCGAACCCAAACATATCCTGTATGCCATTCCCCAATCGGTCATTTACGAAAATCCCAACCTGAAAAATAACGAAGGCTTTTAATCATGAATAAACTCTTTTATAAATACCCGCTATCGATAGCTCTCTCGGTCATTGTTCTTGTCGCCTGCAACGACAAGAACAATGGGAACGGGAGTATTCAGTCGGGCGACGAAGTGGTCAACTTCGACCCCGACCTGAACTCGCTCGTCCGCAATCCGGCATCGGGGTGGACCCTGTATGACGACGCCAACGACTACGTGGCACAAGCCAGTACCTATTGGTCGCAACAAGATGCCGCAGCCGAAAAATATGCCTCGATTTTCTACTGGCGTTCCCGATGGTCGGAACTCGAACCCGAGGAGGGAAAATACGCATGGGATCACGACGAGAACTTCAAAGCGCTCATTCAGGGGGCCCTTGACCGGGGGTTGAAACTGGCCTTCCGTGTTTATATCGACGGGCAGGACAATATCTACAACGGCACACCCGACTTTGTAAAAGAGGCCGGCGCGCAAGGATATGCCGTCCATCGCCTTTGGGACCCGGCCGACGAGAACAACAACTGGACGCCCTACCCCGACGACCCTGTATTCCAAGAGAAATTCGGGAATTTTATCCGTGCATTTGCCCAAGAGTTTGACGACCCCGAGCGGGTAGATTTCATCGACGCCTACAACTTAGGCTGGTGGGGCGAAGGGCATCACGTCCAATATTTGAACAGCAACAACAAATTCCCGGTATATCAATGGATCACGAGCCTGTATGCCGAAAATTTCAAGCATGTGCTGCTCGTGGTCAATTTCGGTACCGAAATTGGATTTGAATACGAAAAACATTTGGCCATCGACAAACACGATTTCTTGACCCGCCGCGACGGGATAGGCAGTTATTGGTTCCAAGACACCGAGGTCGAAATCATCAACTCGCTCTTCCCGCAAAAAGCATTCATCGCCGAGGGGTGCTATTGGGGCGGAAACTCCAATAGTTACCAACCGTGGAATACCGACCCGCTATATGCCGATAAATTCAAATCATGGGCCGATTTCTATGCACAGGCGTACCAAGATGCCATTCGCGGACATGCCAATACACTCGATTTGAGAGAAGCCACCGAAACCCGCGGCTGGGTAACTCATGCCAAAGAGTTGGTACAAGACTTCATCAGCAACGGCGGATACCGGCTGACGCCCATTCAAATCGAATATCCTCCATCGGTACAAACCGGGAGTACCCTGCCGATCAAACATACATGGCGCAACAGCGGCGTGGGAGTATGCCCCAACAACAACAAACGTTGGAACTACAAATACAAAGTCTCCTTCGCATTGCTCGACACCGAAACTCACGAAATCAAACAATTAATCACCGATGAAAATGCAGAACCTTCGGCATGGATAAAAGGGAGCGACAAAACGTATAAAACCAGCGAGAAATTGACTGTCCCCGACGGAGAGTACACATTGGCCGTCGCCATTACCGACGATACCCGGGACAAAGAACCGGGATTGAACCTCGCGGTAAAGAAAGGCAACTTCATAAACGGCTGGCTGCAAATAGGAACCATAGAAGTAACACAATAATTAATTCAATAACCCTAAAAACACAATTACAATGAAAAAAACATTTTTCTATCTGGCATCGATCCTGCTCATTGCCGGGACTTCATGTTCCAAAGACAACAATGACGACGGACAACAAAATCAAGAGAGCAATATCACATTGTATGCTCCCGACGATTTGGAAGAGTTTGATCTTCTGTATGAAAACCCCACACGCAAATTGAAATTCGAGTGGGAAGGCGACAAAGAGGGTGCTACATACTCTCTCATATTCAGTCTCGATGAAGAGATGAACAACATCAAGGAGATAGAAGTAGGCACCGAAATGTCTTACTCTCTCACCCATCAAGATCTCGACGACCTGCTGGGCGAACTGGGCGTGGGCGAATATAAGCGGGGCGAACTGTACTGGGCTGTCGAGAGCGACAACGCCGGAGCTTTGTCGCGCAGCGAAATCCGCAGCATGAAATTGTTCCGCTTTTACAAACCGTTTATCGACCCCCGCGACAACGAGGAGTATCGGGTTTGCCGCGTTTACGACCCGCTTACCGAGGACTATGCCGTGTGGCTGGCCGATAACTTACGCGCCACGACTTACTCCGACGGGACTCCCCTCACCGAAAACGATGTAAAATTCTATACCCCGCAAGAAGGCGAAGACGAATCTTGGACGAAGGTTTTCGGCGGCTACTATACTTGGACTGCTACTATGCGAGGCACCCGCGGAGCCGAAGAGGGTGAAAAAATCCAAGGTCTTGCGCCCAAAGGGTGGCACATTCCCACCAAGGCCGAATGGGATTTCTTGATCAATGCCTGCGGCGACCCCACCATGCCCGGGACCATACTTAAAGAAAAGAGCTACTGGGATCCCAATGCAAGTGACATCGGTCTCAACTCCATCGGATTCAACATGGCCGGTACCGGCTACATTTGGAGTATTCCCGAGAATGATGTCATCGAGGCTTTTGCCAACACCTACTTCTGGACTTCGACAGCTCCCAAAGATGGCGATGTATATCCGTGGAGTCCCGATCCCTCGCTATTCCCCAATCAAGCTGTCACCTACGGCTTCACGGTCAACGACTCGGGAGCCGCTCTCTATCCCTACGACAGAACACGAGGATACTGTGTACGTTGCGTCTTAGACTAACTTCCCTTTATGCTCTGTTATTGCCGGGCAATCCGGCAATAACAGAGTCCTTTCACATTCACTAACTCCGAGAAACGAATATCATGAACATAAAGACTTCGGCTATCATAAGCCTGTTTATTCTCTTCATTTGTTCCGGTTGCGCCGGCAACAAACCTACCGAACAGTCGGAATCTCCGGCAACGCTGGCCGAACGCCCGCCCATGGGTTGGAACAGTTGGATCTGTTTCGGAACCTCCGTAACCGAAAACGAAGTCAAGGCCAATGCCGATTTCATGGCCGAAAACCTGAAAGAATATGGCTGGGAATATATCGTAATCGATGCCGGCTGGTATGCTCCCGGTATGGAAACATTGGAGGAGTACGAATCGAGAACTCCCAACCAACTTATCGACGCTTTCGGACGGCTCATCATCGATACCGAAAAATATCCATCGGCCAAAAACGGGAAAGGATTGAAACCAATTGCCGATTATCTGCACAGCAAAGGATTGAAATTGGGAATACACATTATGAGAGGCATACCCATTCAGGCCGTCGAAGCGAACACGCCTATCAAAGGCACCTCGTACCGAGCCCGGGATATTGTCAATACCGACTCCCAATGCAAATGGTATTTCGGATTCTACGGAATAGACATGAGCAAGCCCGGAGCCCAAGAATATTACGACTCTCTTTTCGAGCTTTACGAGTCGTGGGGTGTAGATTATGTGAAAGCCGACGACTTATTGTCGCCCATTTATGCACATGACGAAATAGAGGCCATCGCACGGGCCGCCCGAAAAGTTAAACGTCCTATCGTACTGAGCTTGTCACCCGGCCCCGCCCCCGTCGAAAATATAAAACATCTGCAAAGTGTAGCGCAACTGTGGCGCATCTCCGAAGATTTCTGGGATAACTGGGATTCTTTAAAAGCCCAATTCGCCTTGTGCCGGAGATGGCAAAAATATATCCAGAAAGGACATTGGCCCGATGCCGACATGCTCCCTGTCGGCCCGATGGCTCAACGGGCCATGAGAGGCGCGCCCCGAATGAGCAACTTTACTCCCGACGAGCAATACACCATGCTCTCGCTGTGGGCCATGTTTCGGTCGCCCCTCATGATCGGTTGCAATCTGCCCGAGATAGACCCGTTTACATTGAGCCTCATTACCAACAAAGAGGTTCTCGCCATCAACCAGCAATCCAAAGGGAACAAAGAGTTGTTCGAGAAAGAAGGCATAATCGCTTGGTATGCGCAAAGCGAAGACGAATCGGCTCATTATATCGCCGTATTCAACACGACCGACAACCCCATAGAGAGCTATACACTCCCTTTACAAGAAATAAACTATATCGGTGACGGCCACGTGACCGATTTATGGAAAGGCGAAGCGATAGAAATCAACAATAATGCGGTTTCTTTTCCCATTCCCGCTCATGGTGTAAAACTAATCAAACTGACAAAATAGTGTACTTATGAAATCATCACATCTTTTATGCATCGCCATAATAGCCTCGCTCTTATTCGTCGCCTGCAAAGACGATGCCCCGGGCGAAAACGGTAGCTCGGACAACGACGTCCCGGCCGTGGCTACCAACACATGGCTGTTAAATAGCCTTGACAATATCGAGAATTACGCCTCGATGTCGCCCGAAAACCGATACGACATAAACATGGTGCGCAACGAGTACGAAAGCGTGCAGCTTGTCATACAGACCGACAGCAAAGAGAGCCTGAGAATAGAACGCTCCGGCGACAGCGACGCCATCGATTTCCAATGCCGGGAATTAGTCAAGTTCAACGGGGCATACGATGTCTTGGTTCCTTGCGACAACGAAATAGAACCCGAGAACAAAATCGTGCGGGCTTGGCTCACGTTCAAAGTGAAACCCCAAGCCGAAACAAAAAGATACAAAGAAATCATACGCTTCAAAACCGAAAAACAGGAGTATGCCGTGGCCATATCGCTCAACGTCGTTAACGCCTCACTGCCCGAAACCCCGGCCATAGCATCGGTGTTCGGCATCAATCCTCAAAATTTCATACTCACCGGGCTGTCGGAAGAGGAGAAAATGGAAAAACGGAAAGAGGCCTCGGACCTGCTGCTGGAGTACCGCATCTCGCCCTATTTCTCAACATGGTTGAGCGGAACGATGAAAACCGAATGCTTCTCCTCTCCCTATGATTGGAATGACGAACGCACTTGGACATACTTGGCCGACAAACGCTTCAACCGGATAGCCCTCCCCTCGCACGGACTGTCGGACGAAGAGTTGCAAGAGATGCTGAACAAAGCCCATGAAACCGGATTGCTCGACAAAGCCTATTTCTATATTTGGGACGAACCGACCAAAACTGCCGAATATGAAGAGATTAAAACACTGTCGGACCGCATCCATCGATATGCCCCGGAGGCCAAAATCCTCACCACGTTCTACTGCGGGCCTACCGACGGAGAACATAAAGACGACCTTTTTGCCGTATTCGACATCTTGAACGGCGCAACCTCTATCTTCTGCACCGGAGTGTGGGCATTGCAAGACAACGAGAATCGGTCGGAACAGTGCAAAGCCAAATTACGTTCGGGACAGGAATGGTGGAGCTACGTGTGCATGGCAAACACGCCCGGCCTTGCCTCCAACTCCTCGGCGATAGGCAACAGAGCGACCATGTGGCGTTGCTACAAAGAACAGACCTCCGGATTCCTATACTGGGTTGTCAACGGATTTGCCAGTGTCTATCCGCTCAAACCCCGGCCCGAGTTGCCCGAAGGTGACGGGGTACTCATCTATCCCGGCGAATCTTTCGGGTCGGACAAAATCTGTACCTCGATACGGTTGGAACGGTGGCGCGACGGTGCCGAAGACTACGACATGCTGGTCATGTATGAGAAAAAAAGCGGCCGTGATGCCGCCCTCTCCCTCTTGTACAATGTATATAAAGGTCCGGCCAACTACACCGACCAAAGCAAATATGCACTGGCCCTGCGAAAAAACCTCATTGAAAACATCACCGATTAAAAACTACCGACCATGCAATATGCATCTTTCAGAATAGTCGCCGCTATCATAGGCGCAGCTCTTTTGAGTTCTTGCCAACAATCCATCGAGTGTTACCTCATACCTTCGGTAGATAAAACGACCGATTACCCAAACAGGCAACCGCTCAGCACAGGCTCATTATCGCTCGCCAAAAACGAAGCCGAGCATATCCAACTTGTCTTTAAAGGTAACGAAGGCGAGAAATACTATATCCGACGGAGCAACGACAATCCTCTCATCATGTACAGTTGCCGGCAAATCGAATCGGTTCACGGATTCGACGACGCTTTGATCCCCATACAAGACGGCCAAATTACACTGACCGATTCGGTCGCCAAGCTATGGCTTACATTCCGTACGACCGACAAGACCCAACCGGGACGATACAAGGAACAAATCGAAATCGAGGGAAACGGGAAACATCAAAATATAAAGATAGACCTTCAAGTATATGACGTAACCCTGCCTGTGACCCCTTCTATCCCGGCGACATTCGGCATTATCGCAAAAAACCTTGTCGATTCGTCCTCGGAGGAAGAGACATTGAAAAACAAACTGGAATGGGCCGAGTTGTGTCTGGACTACCGCATGAACCCCTATTTCTCGACATGGCTGGCCAATACGATGAGACACGAGGCTTCATCGTCGCCGTGGAAATGGGACGATCCCCGCACCTTGCCGTTCCTTTCGGACAAGCGCTTCAATCGGGTTGCTGTCCCGTACCATTCGCTCTCGCACGACGAATTGGACAGCATGTTACAGCAACTCAAACAAAACGATTTGATAAAAAAATCATATTTCTACCTGTGGGACGAGCCTGCATACATGAAGGAGTACGGCCTCATCGGGCAATACGCCAAAGAGATACACCGGCTCATGCCCGAGGCCAAAGTCCTCACGACATTCTACTGCGGCCCGAAAGACGGGAAATATAAAGACAATCTGTTTTCCATCTTCGACCTTTGGCGGGGCGACACCCAAATCTACTCCATGAGCGCTTGGGCCCTGCAAGCCAACGAAGCGAATGCCGACACTTGCCGCTCCCTGCTCAAAGGTGACGAAGAGTGGTGGACTTATGTGTGCATGGGCCCCGGAGAAGAACAACCCAACTTGTTACTTTCGATGGACGGTTACCAACACCGGGCCGTATTGTGGCGCAGCTGGAAAGAGCGCACTACGGGATTCCTCTACTGGGCCGTAAACGCTTATGCCGAAACCGACACACTGGCTTTCCGCAAGGACTTGCCCGAGGGGGACGGCGTCTTGATCTATCCCGGCAAATATTTCGGGTGCGAACATCCCGTCGTATCCATACGAATGGAACGATGGAGAGACAGCATGGAAGACTATGAATACCTTACCTCTCTCGAAAAGAAAATAGGACGGGCCAAATGCGAATCCCTGTTCCACTCTATCTATAAAACGCCTAATGAATATTCAAAAAACAGCAGCGAGATAGAGGATTTCAGGAAATCGGTTCTGGAAATACTCAATAATTAACAATATCTTTTATCATTTAAATTTTATACTTATGAAAACAACTACTTTATCTAAAATCGCGATGCTGATTACAGCGTCTCTCTTCTCCTTTCTACCGTTGAAAGCCGACATCGGGGCAATCTCGTTCAAATCTTCGGCGGCAGGAATGAATGCGTTGGAAACGACCATCGGCTCAACACAAATAACCATCGAAACATGGCTGTATATCGACGAAAACGTCGGGTTCTTTGCCAGCAATATGCACAATGACAAAGGCTTTATTTTGGGTTTTGACGGGTGGTTCAAATTCCAGTTGGACGGTAATGCCATTTGGATAGACCCCACCGCATGGAAAGGCCAATGGACACACATCGCTTGTGTGGCCGACGGTAGCCATTTAACAGTCTATGCCAACGGCGAACAGGTAGGCACACAAGAAAACCCTGCCGGATATAATACCGAGGCCGACGGGAAACCGCTCTATTTGGGACTGGCTCCTTGGGGAAATCCCTGCGCCTGCAAAATGGCCGACTTCCGCCTTTGGAGTGTAGCCCGCACAGCCGATGAAATCAAGGACAACTACCAAAAACAGATCGACCCTTCGACGGCCGGCCTTATCAAAAACTTCAATTTTGCCGAAGGTAGTGGCGACCATACCGTAAACTTGGCCGACCCCGAAGGAAACCAAGCATGGTGCATGGGAACGATCGACACCGATTACAGCTGGGAAATGATTGCCTCGACACCTTCCAACTTGCGTATAGAAAATAAAACGGAAAACTCGTTCTCTCTTTTATGGGACGGAACCGAAGGAAATACATGGAGTGTGGAATTGCTGGACGGAGATCAAGTAATCGACACGAAATCAGACCTTACCGTAATGCGCGCCGACTTTACCGATCTCGAAAAGAAAAATTTCAACGTGCGAGTAAAAGCCCATGCATTCATGGAAACGGAGTTTTCCGAAGCAATCACTGTTGACCTCTCGTCATCGTCCTCTATTCATGGAGTCATCAAAAACATCTCTATCGCACGACAAAACGGGCTGTTACAAATCGACGGTACTAATGCCGGAGACCATATTTCGATTTACAACGGACAAGGAGCCTTGTATCGACAAATTACGGCCGATAACGAAACAACCGTGATTCGTACGGACGAAATACCTCACGGCATTTACTTCGTCAGAATAGGAGGTAATCCTACGTACAAAATCATTCTCTAACTGTCGTGACCCCGGTTAAGCAAGAGGGCGAGATGTTTCCCTGCCCTCAACATAACCCGGGAGCGAAATCCGGTTCATAAAAACTATCGCCCCGTATGCTGCAACAATAGCAACATACGGGGCGAACCGATTGAACAGGGAATACTATCGGCAATATCTAAATCTTCACCATACAATCATTTTACAAAAATCTTTTCGGAATAGCATTTTTCCCTGCCATTCAAGACCAGCAAGCAACATCTTTCGGCAGTATCTACCGGGACACATATCGCCTCCTCCTCGGGCACAATACTTTTACAATACAATACTTCGCCATTCAACGTATATAAACTGGCCGTATCAAAACCGGTCTCCTTTCCCAGCCCTATATTAAGGAAAGAGCCTCGTTCTATGGGATTCGGACGACACACGACCGACGATTCCACCGAGCTTTCAATCCCTGTATGGGTGGGAGCAATTTCATATATCATCGTAATAACCGAGCGATAAGGCACATTATATGTCTCGCCCTCGGTATAGGGTACTTGATAGGCAACCCTCATCAAATCGATTAAAGACGAGGTGCGGTAAGTAGTTCTCGTTTTGACCTCATAACCGTTCCACACCTTTATATCGGTGGATATTGGTTCGTTTTCCTTTCCTATATTGACATAAACGGCAACCAATCTTGTCGAATCGGGACTAATATATGCACTCCCGAGCAGGCCCGACATGTCGTCGGCCCCCTCCAATTTGACCCGCTTGTATCCGGGCCGGATAAACAAGCTATAATTGCCCAAAGTCCAAAGTGTTTTATGGGTAGTTATACTCCCGGCATTTCTTATGTCGTCATAATCACCACCGGCAGGGATTATCCGCAACAGGGAAAAACGGTTTTTATGTCCCCATCGTTCCATATCCATACTGGTCCAATAGGACCACGATGTCACATTGGCCTCGGTCAAGTCTGTGTGAATCACTTTCGCCATGTGCAGGGCAATATCCATGTAACCGGCTTCGTCGATCGATGCAGGGAAATCGTCGATCGGAGGGCCGCTCAACAAGCTCCACTCCGTCTGATAGCAATCTATTCCATATTGCCGGCAACGATTGCCGATTTGTCGGCGGATACTCTTCATATCGGCATTCTTCGTGTCGGTCCAATAGCTGTGTCCCCCGACCACCTTTGCCATAGAGGGTAGATCGCCGATATAATTGGGGCTACCGCTATCGAAGAAATGATATATTTGATTCTCGGCAAACGCCGTCCCGCTCAAAAGAGCACTCCACGAACCGGCTTCGGTCACGAGAATTTTGGTCTCCAATTCCGAATCCCGTAATCTACGATCCAGTTCTACGACGAGTTTTCTCAACTCCTCATTTGTCCAAGGCGATCCCTCCTGTCCGCTGTTCCATTGATACTGCGGCTCGTTGACCGGACTGATGTGGGTTATATTCAAGCCTTCCTCGACCGATAAATGTTCGGCACAGGTTACCAAAAAATCGGCAAAATCATCATAACAATCCTCTTTCAGATTCGATTTCCAATCGCCGGGGGAGAATCCCAAGCCGTTGCGGGTATAATACACGGGAGGTGTATTGGAAAACAGCACAAAATTATCGCATCCATACTCTTTGGCTTTTGTCCAAAAGAAACGTTGCCCGGCCTGTTTGTTCCAATCGTAAGAACCGTCGGCATTCAAAAAGCACTCGGCCCGACGGCTTATGTCGTCTATCCCGCACGAATCGCCCATCTCGGCAGTTCCTCCACCCAAGTTGATTCTCCACATGGAAAGGCCTATCCCTTTGGGTGTTCCCTTAGAATCGAACTCCGTCGAGAAAAGCCACCTTGCCGCATTCTCTTTGGCTGCATTGTCCCACACCCCTACATGATTGCAAGTCCAGCAATCCGAGGCCGAAAAACCGACTATGGTCTGATATACCGAATCGGTATCAATCGTTACCGAAGTTTGTGCGGAAACAGTTGTCGCAAATATTCCCGAAACGATTCCTATCCCTATTCTTTTCAAAATCATATCCATAAGCGATCTAATAAGATTCTATCTCCACTTCACAATCTTGCAACCACTCGGCAGAGAAACGAACCCGAATCTTTCCTGCTCCGTCGGCTCTCACGTATGCCCACAACTGGCCGTTGAATACGCGTTGGAGATTATCGGTATAATCGCCCATATCGGCGTTGTCGCTTGCTTCCAGCCCCAATAAAGTGGCCGGGCCAGCTATCGAGCATTTGACAAGGTTGTCGGACAACATGACCGGCACCCCCTCTTCGTCCACGACTTGAATCTGTATTTGAGCCACGCCATCGATCGGTATGGTTTTATCGGCATGCACGGCTACAATGGCATGGGGCCGCCGGGACGAACGAATCGCATGACGCACAATTTCATTCCCCACTTCGTCCAACCCGACAACCTCCAATTTCCCGGGTCGATAAGGTATATCCCAATGAATAATGCCGGTCTTGTCGTCATAAGGCTTAACCGCTCCCACTCTCTCATCGTTCAAGAGCAGATAGGACTGCGGCGCATTGGTATAACATACCACCCGTATGATTTGTCCTTCCTTGTAATTCCAAATCGGCCATGCATCCATCGAGGGGGCCTCGTCGCTCTTCCCGGCAGCCTCCTCCAACTGCATCCACACATCCTTGTTCAAATTTGAGACATGGCCGTATCCCGGAGCCGGATAGGTCCCCAAATAGGCCACCGGCCTATCGGCCCACAACGCTTGTCTGAAATAACCGCGAGGCTTGATATTCCCTCCAAAATCCAGCAGACCCGAATAAAATCCGCGGGAAGGCCAGCTCCCCGATTCTCCCAAATAGTCGATACCGGTCCACAAGAATTGTCCAAAAATATATTCGTTGTCCCTCACTGCTTTCCATGCCTCGAAATCGTGCCGGTTCTCACTTCCGAAAATAACCCGCCGGGGATATTTTGCATGGTCATATTCATAGCGCGACTCTGTATAGTTATATCCCGTTATATCGAGCGCAGCGGGATATTCCGTTCGGTTCGACATGGCTACCCCGGCCAATCCGGCAGTCACCGGTCTGGTCGTGTCATATCGTTTGACAGCTGCGGCCAACCGTTTGGCAATATCGCCCAACCGCATGGCGTCGGGGGCATCTTTCTTATAACCGCCGAACGAAGCTTGTGTAAACCCTTCGTTCATGATGCTGTCCAACACAGGGTGCGAGTAGGGATCATTGGGATAATCGACTTCATTCCCTATACTCCACGCAAACACACAAAGGTGGTTGCGGTCGCGCTTCACAAAATCTTCCATATCCCTAACGCCCCATTCTTCAAAGAAATCGGTACTTCCTTGAAATCCGGGGATACCTACATTCCAACCATCTATCCACTTGCGTTTGGGGAACTCCCACTCATCGAATGCCTCATTCATGACCAACAGGCCTATCTCATCACAAAGGTCATACAGATCGGGGGCTTGCGGGTTGTGACTTGTACGGACGGCATTACAGCCAATCTCTTTGAGGGTCATGAGCCGCCGCTTCATCACCTCGCGCGGCACCGCCGCACCGAGAACCCCGGCATCGTGGTGAAGACAAACGCCTTTCACCTTCATACTCTCGCCGTTCAAACTGAAACCGGTATCGGGATCGAAACGAAAAGTCCTGAACCCCGTCTTAATCGTGGCACAATCTACCACATTCCCCCGGCTATCCTCGACAACGGTTTTCAACGTATAGAGGCAAGGCGACTTTACCGACCAACATTGCGGATTCTTCACCGGCAATGTCGCCGAATAGGACGACAGGCCTCCGGCAGCGACACTCACTTTCGATTTGTTCGATGCAACCACTTTGTTATCGGGCGACACAAGCGTATTCCTGACGACCAGTTTCCGGGCCGTAGCCATCTCATTCTCAATATTGAGACTAATGCGCAACAGCCCTTTCCCGGGAGTTACACTTTCGGGATAAACATAGTAACTCCACGGCTCAATATGAGTCTCTTCGGCCGTGATCCAATATACATTCCGGTATATTCCCGAACCCGTGTACCATCGGGAATCGGCCGACCGGCTATGATCGACACGGACAGCGATTTGATTGTCTTTCCCAAAGTTGAGATACGGGGTGAGGTCATATACAAACGAGATGTAACCATTGGGACGCTTCCCCAACAAGTGACCGTTTATATACACCTCACTACGATTATACACCCCTTCGAAATAGAGATACTGTTTTTGCCCGCTCATACTATCGGGGACAAATACATTTTTCTTGTACCAACCTATTCCGCCCGGCAAATAACCGGTACAACTTGCCCTATCGGGACTTAACAATCCTTTTACGCTCCAATCGTGCGGCAACTGTACTTGGCTCCAACCCGCATTTTCGGAAGGTAGGGCCGAGTCGTCGCTCAGCACAAACGACCATTCATCGTTCAAAAGGGTCTGATTTCCAAACAACGGGTTGGCCTTTACCTCCATACCGGCAACAACCAGCCACGCACAAAACAAATATCTAAAAATGTTCTTCATACACTATCTTTTGCAATATTGATTACAAGGCTTTCAAATAGAAATAAGAAGTTCTCTTGTTTTGATTTACATCATAGGCAACAACCGTAAACTTATGATACATTTCTGTCTCAGTATAGGAGGAACCATCGTTCCGGTACTTAACCTCTTCCCACTGCAACAAGGCATCTGAGGGGACTTCGATCTGCAATTTCTCGGAATAGGCTTTCTCTCCCGACAATTTTTTCGAGAACTGGAAACTCCACTCGGTATAACTCACATCGACCGAAGCCAGCCCCGACTCATCGCTAACGAAAATTTCAATCTCGTATGTCTGATTCCTCGCAGCCTCACCCCTGTCTTGCGAAAAAGTAATGACCGGCACCGTGTGGTCAAGCCCGAAGCTGATCTCCTCGGCACTCTCGCAGCTCCATAAAAATAGTGCCATTACCCCCATTAAAAATTTATATATTCCTCTCATGGTACAAACATTTAATTAATAGCCCGGATTTTGTTTCAGTTCGATTCCTGCATTCCGGTATTTCAATATCTCCTTACGCGGAATGGGATACCAATACATTTTAGGATCGAAGGTGCGATTCTCGACCTCGATGATTTCATAATTTTTCTTATACAGGGGAGTACCATTATCATCGGCTCCTACCTGTGTTCTGGTTATTTTCATTCCATGGACCGGCCGGTTCAAGACAGTCTCGGCATCTTTCCAACGGCGCAAATCCCAAAAGCGGTGTCCCTCAAAAGCCAGTTCTATGCGACGCTCTTTCTTGATATATTCGAGCATCTCTTCTTGGGTATAATCCTGCACATTCCTAAATGTCGATAGCCCCGCCATACTTCTAAAATCTTTAATGGCCGTAACAACCGAAGCATCGGCTCCTACCCTCATACACAACGCCTCGGCGTAATTCAGCATGATTTCGGAGGTCCTGAAAAATATCCAGTGGTGCATTTGGGTCTGGTCCTTGCTCAAATCCAAAGACCGGGTAATATACTTCTGCAAATAGTAGCCCGTCTTGGTCGCATTGTTCGAGGAACCGAGCCCATCTTTCCCACCGACAAAAGTCTCGACAAAATTATCGACTTTATACTCCATACTGTCATACACAATGGCCTCGAACCGCAAATCGCGCCGGGCTGCATAAGGTGCGTCGGGGTTATAAGTATTCGTAGTAGCGGGCGAACCCGTCAGTTCATCTAAATTCGTAGATCCTCGCATGGCATAACAATCGACCAAATCTTGCGTGGGATTTATCATGCCCTGCCCGCCATAGCTCACCGGGAAATTATACTTTTCAAAGGTATTTGTCGAACGAGGCCCTGTGGCAAAAATAACCTCCTTGTCGTCTATCTTGCTGAAATAACCCACATACGACTGTTTGGGGTGTATTTTCTTAAACTCGTCCAAGAAATCTTTGGCGGCCTCCTCGGCTTTCAGCCAAAGAGCCAAATCGCCACTCGGATTGTTCAGCGGCGAAGCTGCATATAACAATACTCTCGATTTCAAAGCCTTTGGCGCCGATGCGATAGGATGCCCCTTCAATGCGGCATCGGAACTGTATTTCACCTTGGGCAACAATTCATAAGCCGCATCGCAGTCGGCGGCGATACGATCGGCTACCGCATGGAAATCGAGTTGCTCCGTTTTAAAGATTTCGTCCGTATCGAAAGCATCATACACCTCATCAACCCAAAAGATACGCTGGTACCGTTTCAGCAATTCGAAGTGAAAAAAGGCTCTTAAAAAAATCGCTTCTCCCCGACACACATCGCGCTCGTTCTCGGGAATACTATTGGTTTGGGCAATAATGCCGTCCAACTCTTTCAAAAAGATGTTGCATTTCCTGATGGCCGTGTAGTAATGCTCCCACACATCATCGGGGTTATACGAAGGGCTGATACCGCCGTTGTTGAAGAGATGTACCAACGCATTGGCATTGGAACAAACGGCATCGTCGGTAGCGGCATCGAGCATGGATCCGTCGCCAAAGGGGTCGAATCCCTCTTGAAGGCTGTTATAGATGTTATTCAAAAATCCCCGCGCCAGTTTCGGGTCGCTGAATACGTCTTCATAATAAATCGAAGTGTCGGTTCTCGGGTCTTTATCCAGATAATCGGAACATGACGACAACCCTGCAATCATCATGAAGAGACATATTTGTATATACAGAATCTTTCTCATCTTGGTACTTTTTATTGATTAAAAACTAACTGACAATCCCACATTATACACAGCCATTTGAGGATAAGCGGTAACTCCTATATCGGGGTTTTCGGCATTCAGCCCAAACTTTTTCAAGTTATCGAAAGAAAAGAGATTGGAAGCATTGGCAAAAACTCGCAATCGATCAATATATATTTTTCGGGTAATTTTTTGCGGAAGGGTATATCCCAACTCGACATTCTGAATGCGCAGGTAATCTCCATTGATTATCCACAAGGAGTTTTCCCGATAATTGTGATTATTTGTCAACGTAGTCAACCGGGGATATTTTGCCGAGCCTTCGTTCTTCCCTTTCTGCCAGCAATCCTCTACGACCGATGTCATATTCGAGCCCGGCCACAAAACATTGTTCGATACATAAACCGACCGGTTGGCTATACCCGAAAACAACATGCTGAAATCGATTCCTTTATATTCCATACCCAATCGAAGGCCTCCTACAAGTTCGGGAACAGTAGGATTCCCTATGGGTTTTTCATCGGCGTCGTCGATAAAACCATCGCCATTTAAATCGGCATAC
The DNA here is from genome assembly GCA_944320995.1 of uncultured Barnesiella sp. Classification (GTDB taxonomy): domain Bacteria; phylum Bacteroidota; class Bacteroidia; order Bacteroidales; family Barnesiellaceae; genus Barnesiella. Next base: position 18,052 of record CALUJQ010000040.1, read on the forward strand.
TTTATATCTCCCGGTTTGACAACCGAATATACCGACTGTGCCCAAGCGTCAATCTCGTCCTGCGACTGGAACAAGCCTTGTGCCTGCAATCCCCACAACTGGGTTACCGGCTTTCCTACCCGGCTTTCCCAAGCGCTCAACCCGGAAACTTCGTCATAAACATCGACCCGGCTGCGGGCAAACGAAAGGTTGGCCTCGACATAATAGTTAAAGTCCTTCACCTTGTTTTTATAGCCCAAGACCACTTCGACGCCCCGGTTAGTCACCTCGCCATAATTTTCATACGGGAGTACCTGTCCTATGATGGCCGGCTTGGTCGCCGTTCGTTGCGTAATAATATCTACCCGCTTTTGGTCGAAAAGGTCGAGACTACCATAAAGGGTATTGCCCAAAAGCGCGAAATCGATTCCCACATTGGCATTGTACGAAGTTTCAAACGTGATGTCGGGATTGCTTATCATTCCCTCATAAGCGCCATCGGAGACGGTCGTACTCCCACCGAAATAATATCCGCCGCCTTTATAATAGGTCGGATCGGAGGGGAAGCGTCCCAAGCCGATATTTGAATTTCCCAAAATACCATACGAGGCTCTCAACTTCAATTTATCGACAAAATCGGCTTCCTTCATAAACGACTCATTCGAAACATTCCATGCGGCAGATAACGAAGGGAAAAAGCCGAACCGGTTGTCATCGATAAAATCTTCGCTTCCGCTGTAAGATGCCGCCAGTTCCACCACATATCGTTTGTCATATCCATAGGCTATATGCCCAAAATAGTTCAACTGTTTGGCATTTGGATTGTTACCGGTGTACTCTTTGGAGGAGAGTTGCACATTGAAAGAGCCATCGAACTGATGCCGTCCGAAACTCTTGTGATACTCGGCTCCACCCATAAACAACATGAACAAGGCATAATCGTCGTTCATCTGCTCATAGCTTAACGAAAGGTCGGTGTCCTGTCCATACACACTGTACGTCCCATCGAGATTCTCGCGATATAAGGCGAAAGACTGACTCTTTTGCCGTCCATAGTGTTTGTAGGTATTAAAACTGTATTGGGCATACAGGCTCAATCCGGGCAGCACCTTTACCAAGTCGTAATTGGCACGGACGTTTCCCAACAGATAACGGCTGTTTTGGTTTCCATAACCAGATTGCGTGATAAGTCCCATAGGATTGTTGCTATACTCGGCCGAACCGGCAAGAGTCCCATTCCGATTGACCAACGGGAAATAAGAGGGGAAAGACGACATGGCCGTAAAAATACTGGAAGCACTACTCAATGGAGTAACTCGCTGTTCCACCCGGGTCGATAAATCCATATTAACGGTAAAATGTTCAAACACATTTATATCGAGGTTCGACCTCAAATTGATCGCCGTATATGACAATTTATCGGTATGCCTGTACAATCCACTCTGATATACGCCTCCTGCATATACATAATATTTGATTTTGGAAGTCCCTCCCGAAATAGAGGCCGAATAGTTTTGCTGCATGGCATACCCTTTCAACATCTCTCCATACCAATCGGTATTGGGATATAGATAGGAGTCGTTGCCGACGCCATACATATCGGGATTCAAACGAGGATCGGAGGGAATTACCAATCCGTCGTTGGCCATAGCCACAGCTCTGTAATAGAGATAATCTTTGGAATTTATATATTCCGGCATCACGGTCGGTGTCAGGAAAGCGGTTTGAGCCTTAACCGAGACCTTGGTTTCACCTTCGGTCCCTCTTTTCGTCTTGATGAGAATCGCACCATTGGCTCCTCTGATACCATACAACGCCAGTGCCGAAGCATCTTTCAAAACCGAAACCGATTCGACCTCCCCGGGGTTCACCTGATCGATGCTCCCCTCTATCCCGTCGATCAAAACCAACGGTTGACGACCGGCCCCATAAGTCCCGGTCCCCCGGATATAAAATTCGGAAGAAAAATAACCCGGCTCGTCGCCACTGCTTATCACCGTCAAGCCGGTGAGGTTCCCTTTCAAAATCCGGTCGAGACTAATCTCAGGAGAACTCTCCATTCGCTCTGCATCGAGAACCGATATGGCTCCGGTCATCATATCCTCGCTACGTTCGCCATAAGCGACCGTAATATACCGGTCGGAAGATATGGAGTCTTTTTGAACAGCTGCCTTTTCATTTCCGTAGGCCAGTGTGCCCACCGAGACGAAAACAGCCAAAGCCGCCGTAAATATTATATTTTGCATATTCATTGTCTATTCCTTTTTTCTAAGATTAGGTTAATATCCCGGATTCTGTACCCACAACGGGTTCTTTCTCATCTCGCTGATAGGTATCGGATACAGGTTGTTGTAACTGTTGAAAACTCTTGTCGCGATGACTTTCTTTTCATATTTGAGTTCCCCGGTATTACTATCTTTTGTAATTCTCATTTCATACACAGGCCCGGCAAACCAATCGGTCGCTTTCAGCCAACGACGGGCATCGAACCACCGGTGTTCCTCGAATGCCAATTCGACGGCTCGCTCGTTCCAAATCCTTTTTCTCATCTGATCCTTATCCAACCCCTCGGGTAAAGGTTTCACACCCGAGCGGGCTCTTACCTTATTCAGCGCGTCATATACTCGGCTGTCGGGAGCTGCGAGCGTTTCGTTCAAAGCCTCGGCATAATTGAGATACATCTCGGCCAACCGATAGTAGATCCAGTTGTGGTACGCGGTCTTATCGGATTGGAATTTCACCTCTTCCGGTACATACTTGCACACGTAATAACCGGTCGCCGTACCTTTTCGATACTCCCCTTTCAACTCTTCTACCTCGTTGTAGGTCATATCCATGACCTCACCTTGCCACTCCGAATTATGGTATAGAATCGTCTTGTAGAAACGAGGATCTCTCCCTTCATACATATTTTTCCCGTTTTCCATATAACCCGACCCCGGTTCATCGATCAACTTGGCAGTCTCGGCCATCTCATACAAATCCACGAAGTTTTGTGTGGGATTTACCCACCCGATACCTTGGATCTTGCCGCCGGCCGGAGCCCACACTTTTATCTCGGCATCGTTGAATCCCCGTTGGACATCGTGTTTATAAAAGATCACCTCCTTGTTCCCATTATTCCTCCGGGTGAAAAACTGCATGGCATAATCCTCGGCGCCACGACCATTATCATACAATTCATAAACAAGGGCACCTTCTTCATCTTTCAAATCGATTACAGCCTTGGCAGCTTCGGCAGCTTCGGCCCAAAGCGATTTCCCCATTTCTTTCTGCCATAACGGGCTGGCGGCATACAACAGCACCCGTGCCTTCATGGCCATGGCCGCACCCTTGGTAGCCCGTCCCATCTCACTCTCATACAAGGTAATGGGCAAGTTGTCGATCGCGATTTGCAAATCGGACAATATGAAGTTTACACACTCGGCATAAGTGTTTCGGCTTCTTTGCAGATTATCATTGGGATAAAACATATTGTTCTCGTCCATAATAGGCATTCCGCCAAATCGTTTCACCAACTCGTTGAAATAAAACGCTCTCAAAAAATAGGCCTCGCCGGTCATCATCTTCCGGGTACGGTCGTCGGGGAAAGGGATACGGTATATATTGGCAATAAATTCATTGGCTTTTCTTATGCCGGTATAATAATGCGAAATGTCGGCATCGAACCCATCATAACCGCCATTATTGACCATATAGGTTCCAGCAGCGCCTGCGCCCGGCGTATCGGCTTCGTCGGAAGCCGAAGCCAACGGAACCGGCTGCCAGTCGCCTACCATGTTGAAACCTTTCTTCAAATGGGTATATATATCGTTATGAAACTTTTCGGCATTTACAAAGTCGGTAAAGACTTTATCCTCATCGAGGTTCAACTCCGGAGCTCTTTCCAAGAAATCGTCACACGAAAAGCATACGAAACACACCAACAACAATGTATATTTTAGTCTATTCATCGCTCTACTCTTAAAAGTTTATGTTTACGCCAAAATTGAAGGCCCGTGTTTGAGGCATATATCCACCGCGGTTATTTCGGTTATCGGGATCGATATATTTCTCATCGGCCCAAGTGAACAAGTTGTTTGAAGTGAAATAGAACCGGATATTACCCATACCGATTTTTTTCACCCACGCCTCGGGTAAAGAGTATCCCAACTCTACGCTTTTTATTCTCACATAATCGCCGCTCCCTGTCGAATAGGTCGTCCCGTAAACCGGCTGATTGTTCCTGTAATTGCGTCCGTGGAACCGGCAATGCTGTACATCGTCGGCGCTCAACTCGGGCGTCCACCAGTACCAATGACGTTCAAACGCATTCTCATGGTTGTTGAAGGGCCAAATAATCTCCCAGTTTTTCTCGAAACTGGCATGGGCCGAACCCTGCACAAGCACACTCATATCGAAATTCTTATACGATGCTCCCACGGTAACACCATACTGTATCTCGGGCACAGAACCATAGAGTTGACGATAGGCATCGTCTTCGGTAATGATACCGTCGCCATTGAAGTCGAGGTATTTCAAATCGCCGGGCAATACCTCGATATTGTCCTGCATGGTCAGCTGCGAAGGACTGTTGTAAATCTCCTCATAATCTTGGAAAATCCCTATGGTATTGTACAACAACGGAGTATTAATGGGATATCCCTCCTCTTTTTGATAGGGTAACAATCCCAACGGGTCGGCTTTCTTGATCACCTTGTTGCGGTTGAAGGTGAAATTTCCCTTCACATAGTAGTTGAAATCCTTATTGACCGCAAAGTTGTGACGAAGTTCTATTTCAAAACCTTTGTTCTCCACAATACCCACATTGGCCGGCATAACCTCGGTCCCTACATAGCCGGGGATTATACCCGAAATATCGGTGAGAATGTTGGTCCGATATTCATGGAACAAATCGAAAGTAAGGCCGAACAAGCCATTGAAAAAATCGGTCTCCAAACCCAGATTCATCTTGCGGGCCACCTCCCAAGTCACATCGGTATTGGCCAGTTTATCCCTCCGTATGACCTCCAAACTGTTGTCTCCCTCGCCAAATACAGGGCCCGAACTATCGTAGTTGTACTTTTGGAGATATATAAAGCGTGCATAGGTCGAATCGTCACTTCCGTATTTATACTTGTCATTACCTACCCAACCCAGCGATGCCCTTATTTTCAACAAAGACAATATGCCAGACAATACACTCGACTGATAAAAACTCTCGTTGGAGACTGTCCAACCGGCGGCAAATGCGGGGAAAACACCATAACGGCTACCTTTGGCAAAGTTCTCGGATCCATTGATACCCACATTCGCCTCGAAGAAATAGCGGCGGTCGTAATTGTAGGCCAATCGACCGACCAAACCCTCTTCGGCAAATTCAAACTCGGTATCGAGCAGCCTTAAATTCCGATTGGCCAAAAACAGTCCCGACAGGCTGTGCTTGCCAAACTCATTGTTGTATTCGGCTCCAACCTCGTAATACAACCGCTGGTCCGATGTGCTGCTCTCCCACCCCCAATCGAGCGATGTCGCTACATTCTTTTGTGTATATTGATCGCGGTCAAAATTATATTCATACACATCATAGGCTTGTGTCCATACTCTTGTGTTTTCACCTTCGTTATCATAAGAGACTTGGCCTCTGAGGGTCAGCCCTTTTACCCAATCGCTCAAATCGTATCGCAATACGACACCCGATTCCAAAACACTTTTCGTACGCTTGGCGATACCCGACTGCGACAATATGCCCACAATATTGCTGGCCGGAGAAAGCGAACCGTCGGGATTGTAAAACGGATATTTCCGTCCAGAACCGGCAAAGGCATCATGATAGACATTCCAACTGTTCCACATCGTCCCTTGCGGGTCATTACGCTGCTCGATACGAGACCCGATATTCACTTGCGCCGTCAAACGGTCGGTAATATCAAAATCCAAATTGGTACGGAAATTATATCGGTTAAAACAGGTGATGTCATCGAAGTTGTAAAATCCGTCCTGCATCAATACTCCGGTCGAGACGAAATATTTCACTTTATCACTTCCTCCCGTGACATTGACGTTATATTGTTGCTGCAACGAAAAATCTTTCATATACCGGTCGATAAGAATTTCATCGGGGTGGGTATAGGGCGACGCGTGAGTCTTGTACATGACAATATCCAAAGCCTTGTATGTACTCTCTTTCATCATTCCCCACATTTGTTGGTTGTACAACAGGCTGCTTTCATAAGCAGGCAGGGCGGTGGGTATCCTCGTGGGTTGAGTAACCGCAATTTGTGCCGAGGCCGATACTTGCGCTTTTCCCTCCTTACCCCTTCGGGTAGTTACCACGATAACACCGTTGGCTCCCTTTATACCATAAACCGCAGTAGCCGAAGCATCTTTCAGCACGTTGATCGACAAGACCTCGTTCGGGTCGATTTGTGCGAAACTCGATCTTACAATCCCATCGACAACAATCAAAGGAGAGGCGTCGCCATACGTAGCCATACCTCGAATATATACTTCGGCCTCATCACGTCCGACCTCCCCCGAGGATTGAACAATCTGTACACCGCCTATCTTACCGGCAAGACTTTGGGTGAGGTTTGTCACCGGAGCCGATACCAGTGTCTTGTTGTCAATCGACGAGATAGCACCGACCACCGACTCTTTTTTCTGCACGCCATAACCAATGACAACGACCTCGTCAACCAAGACACCCTCCTCTTCCATGCTTATATTCACGACACTTCGATGGGATATGGGGACTTCTTGCTTTTTATATCCTATATAAGAAACCACGATCGTCGATTCGGGATCGGGCACTTTAAGAGAGTAGTTACCGTCCAAATCGGTCATCGTTCCTACTGTTTTCCCGCCCTTAACGACCACACTCACGCCTATCAATGCGTCGCCAGTGTGAGCGTCTTTCACATTCCCTTTCACCGTAAAGCCCTGTGCGAGCGCCGGCTGCCAAGCAAAAGCAAAGACAAACAGGGGAATTATAATATTTCGTATTCGTTTCATGAAAACTCTTGTTATTAAGGAATTTAGAAAAATGAACTACCGACGTTTAAATCGATAAACATAAGTACACAGCGTTTTGAATTCTTCCGAAACCTGATCATAATTGTCCTCTGTTATCAAAGGCAGATTGGGTTCACTGAACATCACGGCATATTTCGTATCGCCGACAAAACTCTTGATACGCAACACCATCGATTCGGCGGTCAGCTCCAATATGGTAAACCGCACGGGCAAATGCATCGAAATCCACTGGTCTTTCAAATTGGTAGAAGATAGCGGCGACAACGATAATTTCCAAGAGTCGATGCCCATTTCGAGCCACTTATTATCGGTCACGCTCCATGCCCCAAAGAAATAGGGCGATACGTTATTTGTGTTGTTCAAGGTATTCTCTTGATTGCTCCTGTAAACCCCATTTTTCTCAAAAAGAAGCATCACAGGTATCTCTCCCGGAAGATAGGTATTTTCGCCATCTTCTTCGATTGCTTGCAACTCCCACAATCCAACGATATCCGTTTCGTAAGTTTCCTTCTCGCAACCAGAGAGCAAAAATGCCAAACAGCCAACGACCAACAGGAACAATCTATTTAAAAATATTCGCTTCATTATCTCTTGTCTCTTTATATTTAATTTTCGGGGAACAGAGTACCATCGACTTTTTTCCATTCAGATAGAGTCGTTACTAATTTATCGGATTGGAAATCGACCCTGCGCAATGTCATAGAATCGTCTCCCATATGCTCTACATAGAAACCCGTAGGCATAAAAATAGCTATATTCAACATATCGTCTTTGAAACTCCAACCCGACCGGGTCGTCGTCGCGGTTTCGCCATCGCGGTATCGCATGATACCATTCGAGTTGAATTGCATATAGGTCTGCACGACAAACTCATCACTCACCACCACTGAATTAGTCAAGACTTAATCTGACAGTTACGCATAAAAAGAGTAGATTTGTAACATAAAAGCAGATTAAGTTAT
>CALUJQ010000041.1 GCA_944320995.1 uncultured Barnesiella sp.
AAACCCGTTTGGCCCGGCTTATCATGCGGTAGAAATAGTAGGCATAGATGCTGTCTTGATGCTCGGTGGTCGCCATGCCGAACCCCCGTCGCAGGTTGTAGGGAATAAAAGAGGGGGCTACCTTCTTGACCGGGAAGATGCCTTCGTTCATCGAGAGAATGATGAGGTTCTCGAAGTCGAGTGCGCGGGTTTCGAGTACTCCCATGATTTGCAGGCCCGAGAGCGGTTCGCCCCGGAAGGGTATGGAAATCGAGGCGGCCATCTTCCCCAACAGCCGGAAAAATGTATCGATGCTCATCTCGACATGTTGCTCGGCTATGACATCGCGCAGGCGTTTGATCGTGATGTAATAGTGGTACATAAACTCCAATTCCACCGCCGAGAAGCCTACGGGTTTATCGCTCTCCTCGTCGGCTGAGGAGTCGTCTTGCCCGCTTTGTTGCAGATATTCGAGCACTTCCAGCAGATAGGCTGCGGCGTCGTCGGCCGTTGCGGGGGTGCGGAAAAGCAGTTTTATCAACGGGTGGCCGCCCAACTCTTTCGGGGAGACGAAAGCCCGGTTGTTCCCATTGATAAAGGCGACGATCCTATGCACCTCTTCGTCGATGCGCGAGGCGATGAACCGATGCCCCAGCAACTGTTTCACATCGAGGTGGTAGAACCTCGGCTCTCCTTTGGAGAAGCGTATGTGGCGTTGCATCTGGAAGATCGATTCCATGAGTGCAGCCACGGTCGTGCGTTGCAGCATGTACCCCATGGTGATATTTACGGTCGGTATTTCGGGCGGAATGGAGTAAAGCATGGGCAGGAGCAACTCCTCATCGGGCAGGACAATCGCCGTGTCGAGAGCCTTTTCGGGCGAGAGGTGTCGGTCGGCGATAAGTTTTTGCAGAATATCGGTTGCCTGTTTGGCCTGTCCCACGGCCGAAGGAATCGAAATCAATTCGATTTCGGGTGCACTGTCGATATGCTCGTCGAGATCGATTTTCGAGGGGAACCGATGTTTGTTGTCGTTGAGGAAAAAGGCTGCTTTGTTGTACGGGTCTTGCAGCGTGGGGGCGTAATAATCCCAGTAGAAATCGCCTGTGCCCGTGTCGCGCAGGTACTCCATGAATATCTTTTCGGCCTCGGTGATGGCGTTGAATCCCACGAATACCACTTGCGGGTAGGGCAGGTCGAACACCTCCTTGCGGCGGCAGCGTTCGGCCACGTCGCGGAATATCATGCCCTCGTAGCCCTTGTTCCGGGCCGACAGCTCCTCCCGCAACCCGCTATACAGGTCGAAGAGGATTTGCCACAACTGGATAAACTGTTGCTTGTTATCGCTTTCGGTCGAGGGGAAAAACAGATGTCCCCAGAAACGTTTGATAATCTCTATCTGTTCGTCGGTGAGATAAAACTCATCGATCTCTTTCAAATCGTGTACATTGGTGAAAAGTTGCCGGGCATCGACCATGTATTTATCCACGTCGTCGAAGTCGCCCAAAAGCATCTCGCCCCAAAAGACGAAACTGTCGAATGTCTCGTCGCTTTTCCGCAACGCGATGTATCGTTTATACAGCATCACAAGCAGACTTATCCGGTCTATCGGCGTGTAGGGCGACAACTCGGACAGGAGGTCGTTGATGGTAACCACCCGGGGCGAGAAGAGCGGTTTGCCCGAGACCTCGGCCAGATATTTCTGGAAAAAGACGCCGCTTCGCCGGTTGGGAAAGACAAAGGCCAGCTGCGAAATATCGGATCCGTAACGCTTGTAAAAGGCTTGGGCTATGCGGTATAGAAAAGGTGTCATATACGGGAGGTACAAGTTTGTGACTACAAGTTTACGGTTTTTTATCCACATTGTGAAATGCCGAGGGCAAAAATGAGACCGCCTTTTGAAAAATCGGAGCCTCCGGATAGGAGAAGTGCCCGTCCGGTCGGACCTGATAAAATCGGTTGGAAAATCTTGCTTTTATCGCTTCGTTGTGCTAACTTTGCACCGTGTCGATGAAGGAATTGCACCAACGGGCGACAGAGGCGTTTTGTCCCCGGCGGGCCGTTCTTGAAATCGGGATATCGCCATCGCGATGGGTTCTTCCCTCGGCGAGGGCAGACATATTGTTAAGAAAGCGTTTTTGCTTATCCTTTACAAGAAAATCGCCAATTTTCAATTCACGAAGGATCGGGCAGTCAAAAAAACGCTCCTGCTTGCCAATTACCACCCCGGCAAGGGGTGTTGTTATATCGGCAGAGCGTGGGGTGGGCTGTTTATTTCGTGAATGGGTGTTTGGCGATACCTCTTGTAAAATAAACAGAATGTTCCCTACGCTTTTCTATTTTTAATACTCACAGAAGGGGGACAGGTGGGTGTAAAAAATATTTTACATATGAAAGCTTATTTATATCGATGGCTTTTCTTTGCAGTCGCTTTGTTGGGAATATTACCGGCAAGCGCGTATGATTTCCAAGTCGATGGAATTTATTATCAAATCAACGGCGATGAGGTTGCGGTTGTCAGTGGCGATAACTTTTATTCGGGAGCGGTAATTATTCCGGCGTCGGTTACTTATGGAGAGGAAACTTATTCGGTGACGAGTATCGGGAGTTTTGCTTTTTACGAGTGTGGTGGTCTGACTTCGGTAACAATACCCGAATCGATAACGAATATCGAGGGGGAATCTTTTTCTTATTGCGATGGCTTGACCTCGGTAACTTGGAATGCCCGGGCTTGCATCGATAATGGATATGGTACCTTCTTCCCTGACAGCCATATAAATACATTTGTTTTTGGCGAAAGCGTAGAGCAGATTCCCGCTTATCTTTGTCAAGGATTAACCGGTTTGACGTCGGTGTCGATACCCGGGTCGGTAACGAGTATCGGGAATGATGCTTTTAGGGATTGTAGTAGCTTGACCTCGGTCGTGATAGGTGAGTCGGTAGAGAGTATCGGGGCGAGTGCATTCAGTGATTGTAGTGGCTTGACTTCTATCGTGATACCTGAGTTGGTAACGAGTATCGGGAATGATGCTTTTGGGGATTGTATTTAGAAGCGTAGAACAACCAAAAACAATCAGAAATATCCAAGTATAAACCTTTAATTATCAGTACATTCTAAAAATTAACACTTTTCGGCTGCTTTTTGATGCTTCCCAAATTTCCACATATTTTTGAGACGTATTTCTGACGTGGAGAATTTGCGGGGCTTGTTTTTTGTCACACCGTGCAGACAGTTGACAAGGGTTTACAACCGTTTACGACAAGCGACAATATCCGCCCCAACATTCTATCAATGTAGTAGCTTGACCTCGGTCGTGATTCCCGAGTCGATAACGACTATCGGGAAGAGTGCATTCAGTGGTTGCAGTGGTTTGACTACGGTGGCAATTCCCGAGTCGGTAGAGAGTATCGGAGAGAACGCATTTTTGGGGTGTAGCGGTTTGACGTCGGTAACATGGAATGCCCGGAATGGTGTCCCGGCCGATGCGACCGCCTCTCTTTTTCAAGATGCGGCCCATGATATAGAGACATTTGTTTTTGGCGAAAATGTGGAACAAATACCGGCTTGTCTGTGTAAGGATATGAGTAGCCTTGCGTCGATAGCACTTCCTCAAACACTCACATCGATCGGAGACAATGCCTTTTCTGGTTGTACAAGTTTGACATCGATAATAATTCCTCCTTTGGTTGCCCATATTGGCGATATGGCTTTCGCAACCTGTCCTCGGCTGGAATCGGTTACCACCCAAGCCATGACCCCTCCCGAGATATGGGCGAACACGTTCGACGATTATGGTATGCCGCTCTATGTGCCGGCCGGCAGCAAATCGAAGTATCAATCGGCTAAATATTGGCGCAATTTCACCAATATGCAGGAGACCGGAGCGGCCCGATATACCGTCGAGCTCTACTCGTCGGACGAGTCGATGGGCACCGTGATGGGAGCCGGCGAATACGACGAGGGAGCCCTTGTAACCCTTGCGGCCATACCGGCGAGCGGCTATCACTTTGTACAGTGGAGCGACGGCAATACCGAGAACCCCCGACAGATCACCGTGACCGAAGATGTGTCGCTCACGGCCGAATTTTCGGCCTCCTGCAAGTTGTCGGTCTGCTCGAATGATGATACGATGGGTAGTGTGACGGCCGTACTGACGGCTACCCCGAAGGAGGGTTACCGCTTCGTACAGTGGAGCGACGGCAATACCGAGAATCCCCGCACGGTATTTGTGACCGAATCGGCCGACTTGGTAGCCGAGTTCGAGGCAGCTTCTACCGGTATGGAATCTGCGTCGGCCGACAAGAGTAAGATCTATGTAATCGACCGCACCCTGCATGTCGAGAATGCCGGAGAGGCTTACCGGGTCTATACGGCCGCGGGGCAACTCGTCTATGCCGGCAACGACACGGCCGTGTCGCTGTCCGATGCAGGTGTTTACGTGGTTCGCATAAAAGAGCGCACCCAAAAAGTGGTGGTGAAATAAAATATTTTTGAAATTTCGCTTTTCAGGTGTAGGCGGCAGGTGAGGCAACCTGCCGCCTTTTTTACCTCCGCATCCGCCTCCCATTTATAGCAGGCGGGAGGCATCTCGACAAAGATTTCAAACAAGTTTGGCTTTCTGTATCCGGCCTTTACTGTGAATGGGAATAGAGATACAGTTTGGCCCCGTCAAATTGGAAAATCGTTTTTTTTCTTTTGCCTTTGCGCCTTCATTCCGTATCTTTGCACCTCGATAAAACGAAAGATATGATATCGATAGAAGGACTTTCGGTCGCTTTTGGTGGGAATACGCTGTTTGACAATATCACTTATGTCATCAACAAGAAGGATCGCATCGCACTGGTCGGGAAGAACGGCGCGGGGAAATCGACCATGCTCAAAATCATAGCCGGGTTGCAAGTCCCCACCTCGGGGTGCGTGAATATGCCGAAAGACCTCACGGTGGGTTATCTGCCGCAACAGATGAACCTGACCGATACTCGCACCGTGATGGAGGAGGCCGAGCAGGCTTTTGCCCATATTTTTGAATTGCAGGCCCGTATCGAACGCATGAATGTAGAGTTGGCCGAACGGACCGATTACGAGTCGGACTCTTATCAAGAGTTGATCGAGCGGGTCTCCAATGCCAACGAGCAACTGGCCCTCATCGGCGCGGCCAACTACCAGGCCGAAATCGAAAAGACCTTGATAGGCTTGGGTTTCACCCGTGAGGACTTCGGGCGCGATACCTCGGAGTTCAGCGGCGGTTGGCGCATGCGCATCGAGCTGGCGAAACTGTTGTTGCAACGTCCCGATGTGCTGCTGCTCGACGAGCCTACCAACCACCTCGACATCGAGTCGATACAGTGGCTCGAAAGTTTTTTGGCCACCCGCGCCAATGCCGTGGTGCTGGTGTCGCATGACCGGGCCTTCATCGACAACGTGACGACCCGCACGATAGAGATTTCGTTGGGACGCATCTATGACTACCAAGTGAACTATTCGCGCTATGTCGTTTTGCGGCAAGAGCGGTTGGAGCAGCAGATGCGGGCTTATGAAAATCAGCAGAAACAGATACAGGATACCGAGGCGTTTATCGAGCGTTTCCGCTACAAGGCCACGAAATCGGTGCAGGTACAGTCGCGCATCAAACAACTGGCCAAACTCGAACGGGTCGAGGTCGATGAGGTGGATACCTCGCGGTTGAATCTGAAATTCCCGCCTGCCCCCCGTTCGGGCGATTATCCCATCATAGCCGAGGGAGTGGGGAAGAGCTATGGCAATCATTTGGTCTTTGCCGATGCCACGTTTACGATTAAACGGGGCGAGAAGGTCGCTTTCGTGGGGAAGAACGGCGAGGGAAAATCTACGCTGGTCAAGTGTATCATGGGCGAAATACCCTATACCGGTACGCTGAAAATAGGACACAATGTCAAGATCGGATATTTTGCGCAGAATCAGGCCAGCCTGCTCGACGAGTCGGTGACGGTATTCGAGACCATCGACCGGGTGGCGGTAGGCGATATTCGCACGAAGATACGCGACATCTTGGGTGCGTTCATGTTTGGCGGCGAGGCGTCGGACAAGAAGGTGAAAGTCCTTTCGGGCGGAGAACGTACCCGCTTGGCCATGATACGGTTGTTGCTCGAGCCGGTCAACCTGCTTATCCTCGACGAGCCTACCAACCACCTCGATATGCGCACCAAAGATGTGCTGAAACAGGCTATCAAGGATTTTAACGGGACGGTTATCGTTGTGTCGCACGACCGGGAATTTCTCGACGGGCTGGTCTCGAAAGTGTACGAGTTTGGCGGTGGCCGGGTGCGGGAACATCTGGGCGGTATCTATGATTTCTTGGAGAGCCGCAAGCTCGAATCTCTGCGCGAACTCGAACAACGTGCCGCTCCTGCGAGTGCCGAGAAGAAAGCGGTTCAGCCGAAAGAACCGTCTGCTGTCCCGGCCGAGGGGGCGAAGTTGTCCTACGAAGAACAGAAAGAGGCGGCCCGACGTCTGCGGAAGGCCGAGAAAGCGGTGGACGACCTCGAAAAGGAGATTGCCGGCATCGAGGCTCAAATCGCCGACATCGAGCAGAAACTGGCTACCCCCGAAGGGTCGGCCGACACTTCGCTCTACGAGCAACACGGCGCGTTGAAAAAACAACTCGACGACACGATGTGGAAGTGGTCCGAGGCTTCGGAACTTTTGGAACATTTGCAACGATAAGACAAGAAAATATATAAGTAACCTAATGTAAAATGAGAAAAGTAATGATTTTATCCTTTGCTGCGGCCTTGATTGCGACAGGCTGTACCAGCAAATCGGTCACGAAGGTGCCGGGTATCGACCTTACCAACCTCGATACGACGGTCGCTTGTGGCGATGATTTTTATGAGTATGCCTGCGGAGGCTGGATGAAAAAGAACCCGTTGAAACCCGAGTATGCCCGTTATGGCTCTTTCGACCAGTTACGGGAGAACAACAAGGAGCAAGTGCGTTTGCTCTTTGAAGAGTTGGGCAAGCAAAAAGCCGAGCCGGGAAGTATTGCCCAAAAGATAGGCGACTTGTACAACATGGGATTGGATAGCGTACGCCTGAACCAAGAGGGCGCGGCTCCCATCGCCGAGGAGTTGAGCCGCATACAGGCCCTGTCGGGCAAAGAGGCTGTGAGCGCCATGATCGGCGAGATGCACCGCACCATGTCGTCGCCCTTCTTTGCCATATATGTCGATGCCGACGCCAAAAACAGCACGATGAATATTGCCGGGTGGTATCAAGCCGGTATGAACATGGGCGACCGCGATTATTATGTAGTCGATGATGAGAACAATCTCAAAGTGCGTGAGAGCTATCGTAATTATATCCAGAAAATATTCACCCTCTCGGGATATAGCGAGGAGGCTGCCGCACAGGCTGCCGCCACCGTGTTGAAGGTGGAAACCGAGATTGCCAAGGCGGCCTTTACGCGTGAAGAGTTGCGCGATCCCCAAGCCGGGTACAACGTGATGGCGATCGACGAGTTGAAAAAAGAGTTCGACGGGCTGGATTGGGATACCTATTTCAATACCGTAGGGCTGGATAGCCTGAAAAAAATCAACATCGGTCAACCCCGCACGTTGAAAGCCGTAAACAGCCTGTTGAAATCGTTGAGCGAGCAGGAGATGCGCGACTATCTGGCCTTTAACTGCATCGACGGGGCCGCTCCCTATTTGAGCGACGATTTTGTCAATGCCCATTTCGATTTCTATTCCAAGACCCTGTCGGGCAAGGAGCAAATCGAACCCCGCTGGAAACGGGCCTTGAATGCGCCCAACAGCCTCTTGTCTGAAGCCGTGGGCGAAATGTATGTGGCCAAATATTTCCCGCCCGAAGCCAAAGAGCGCATGGTGCAACTGGTGGCCAACCTGCAAACGGCATTGGGGCAGCACATTGACAGCCTCGAATGGATGAGCGACGAGACCAAGGCAAAAGCCCACGAGAAACTCAATTCGTTCTATGTAAAAATCGGGTATCCCGATAAATGGCGCGACTATTCCGGCCTGACCATCGACCCCAAGGAGAGCTACTATGCCAATATACGTCGTGCCGTCGAGTTTGAGTCGCTCTATTCGTTGAAGGAAGAGGGCAAGCCTGTGGACAAGGCGAAATGGTATATGAGCCCCCAAACGGTCAATGCCTATTACAACCCCAGTTCCAACGAGATTTGCTTCCCGGCCGGAATCCTGCAACCGCCTTTCTTCAATTTCGATGCCGACGATGCCGTCAATTATGGAGCTATCGGTGTAGTTATCGGTCACGAGATGACTCACGGTTTTGACGACCAAGGCCGCCAGTTCGACAAGGATGGTAACTTGAACGATTGGTGGACTCCTGCCGATGCCGAGCAGTTCAACAAACGCGCTGAGGTATTGGCTGCCCAGTACGACAATATCATCGTACTCGATACGGTTCATGCCAACGGGCATTTCACGTTGGGTGAGAATATCGCCGATCATGGCGGTTTGCGTGTCGCCTATACGGCATTCCGCAACTCCCTCAATGGCGAGGAGCCTGCCGCAATCGACGGATTTACCGCCGACCAACGTTTCTATCTGGCATACGCTAACTTGTGGGCCGGCAATATTCGCGACGCCGAGATTTTGCGATTGACCAAGATTGACCCGCACTCGCTGGGACGTTGGCGGGTAAACGCTGCCTTGCGTAATATCGACACCTTCTTCAAAGCATTTGATATTCAGGAGGGAGATCCCATGTATCTGGCTCCCGAGGAGCGGATTATCATTTGGTAATCGTTGCTTTAAACCCGTGAAGGAGGATAATCCTGTGACAAGGATTATCCCCCTTCCCTTTATATTTTTATGGACTACTAATCAAGTACCCGGTAGATTTGATGTATATCCGCCTCCAACAAGTCGAGATGTTTTTGTATTTTGTATAACGGCATTTCCAGTTTTCGGGCTATGGCTTCGTTGCTCAACCCTTTGTGTCGCAAGTGGCATATCAGTCGTTGTAAATCGCTCATTCGTTCGGTTATGCAGATGAGTTCCCGCTCATACATGTCTTGCGAGGTAACAGGCCTTAAATATTGCTCCATTTGTCGTTGGGTGGAAATTGCCTGTCGGTATTGTTTCAGTATGTTTTTATAATCATGTACGAAAATCGAAATAAGTAATTTGAATAAAAATTGTTTGACTTTTGACGGCCGCATAAACTTTTATCTTTTTTAGTTGTATATAAGAAACCTCCGCCTAATTGCATTCTTAAAAGATGTCTTACTTGCTTTTACCGAATGTTGTGTATTACCACATTATTAGGCGAAGGTTTTTTGATTTTTCCTTCTCCTTTTCGGTAACACACATTTCTTCCCAATATAAGCAAGTAAGACAATTCAAAAATAAGGAATAGCTATGAATAAAAAGGCTTGTTTTATTCTATTTTTTAAAGATAAACAGAAATTATTTTTAACATGACTTTTTAATTAGTTTCTATCCTATTTAATTATGTTGTCCTCAAAAAGAAAGAGCGCGGTTTAGAAACCGCGCTCTTTCTTTTTGAGATATATCGCTCATTAGAATACGATTGCTTTTATCCCGTTGACAATGTAGATACCTGCGGGCAGATTGATGGTGTTGCTGCCTTCGGCAATTTGGGTGTGGAGTACCTCCATGCCGGTCATGGCATAAACCGAAATTTCTTCGGCTTTATCCGAGAGGACGACGATTTGACCTTTACCGCTGATGACCTTCATTTCGGTAGCGGTAGCACCGTCGGTCAGACCCGAGTTTTCGCCTGTTGCTTTCAAATCGGTAATTTCCCATTTAGCAGAAGCTTCGGCAGTACAAGTGTATTTGAAGGCGATGCGTACCGGGGCTTGCAGTTCGCCGCTTTGTATTGTACCCGATTCGGTCCATGTTTCTGAGCCCTCGGCCGGCCATTGGGCTTCCGAAGAGATGTTGGTCCAGTTGGCTTCGTTGGGGTCATTCATCGTGAAGGGGTCGAAGTCGAACGAGAGGTATAATTCCAACGCATTTCCAGAGAATAGTGTCCAAGTCGAGAAAGACAGTTCGATGCTTTTGGCCTCTACGGCAGGCGATATCAACCATGTTTCGCATTCACCGGCATTATAACCGTTGGCAACGGCGCCATATTTCGAATCAGATTCCCACTCTATGTCGCCTTTTACCGAGTAGTTGAGCCAGTCGCCCAAGCCGCTTTTGAAGTCGATTTCATAAGGCAGTGATACGCTGTTGCTTTGGACTGTCAATGTATAGCTGATGCGAGCCGCATTGTATGTATCGTTGGCAGCGACTTCGGCCGAGATTTCGGTGGTTCCGGGAGCGACCAGAGTGACGAGACCGCTGTTGTCGATAGTAGCGACAGCGGAGTTGCTGCTGGCGTATGTGATGGGACTTGTCGATACGGTAGTCGCCGGGCTTTCAAAAGTGGCTCCTTCTTTGAATATTTTGCTCTTGTCGCCGGGATTGGTAAAAGCCAGCTCGGGCGAAGCAAGACCTTTATCTTCCAATTTGAACAGAGCAGGAATGTAGTAACCTGCTGTCCCAGTGTTACTTGCAGCGTATGGGCCGAAAAGGTTGTTTGTACCACCCGTGCTGCTATTTTTTGTATTGTTCAATAAAATACAACGGCCCGAATTTACGTTTTTTAAGATAAAACCATCGTTGTATTCGGCTGTCCATTGATCTTTAGTGGCGTCGGAATTAGGTGTGTTATTGAAAGAAAAGTTTGTTCCACTGGAATAACCCACGATATTCTCTCCGCTTTTGATAGTGATGATTCCGTCGTCGGTTACGGTGAAATCGAAGGTTAGGTTAGTTGCCGGATTAACAAGCGAAGTTTCATTGTCGGTTATGTCGAGATCTACTGGAACAAATTTATTGTTGTCCCCCAATTCTGTACTCATGGCTTTTTTATTGGCTACGAGCACATATGTGCCTGATGTGAGGTCTTCTACCGAATTGATTTTGTTGAATGTCCCGACTCCTGCATATTGAGCCGACATCGTAGCTGTACCCGCAGCAAAGAGGGCGAACAAGGCTACCGATTTAATAGGGGTAAAGATTTTTTTCATAAATAATTGTTTGTTTAAAGTTTAGAATTTAATTAACGATTAACTAATACAAAGATAATATAAAAAAGAAAATAAATCCTTTTTTGGGGGATTTATTTTCTTTTAAAAAGGTGTTACACCTGTAAATGACTTATTTACTGAACCTTCTCGAGAACGATTGCAGGAACAGAGGGTTGCATGCAGAGGGCGGCCCGGTTGTTGTCTATCGGCTGGAATGTTGTGATTTTCTCGAGCATGGAGAGGAATGCCTGTTCGGTTGCCATGTCGGGGCAGGCCATGCGGGTGGCCCCTACTTGGGTGAATGAGATCCCGTAGGGAGTCCCGTCGAGGACAATGTTGCCAAACATGCGGTTACAGCCGGCGAATCCCGAGAGCTTGCCTTCGGGAATATCGATAACCATCGTGGGGTTTTCGGCGGTAATTTCTTTCCCGTCGATCGAGATGACTTTCCACGAGCCGTTCAGTTGGTCAACCAAGCGTTTCTCGAGCGTCATCACGGTTTTCCCTTTTTGGTCGCAGAATTTGATATTCAGGCCCTGAGCATCGCTACATTTATAGGAGCGCGTATTGTTCAACGCATTGAGTACGGCGCGGTCGGTCACTTCGGGGAGGCAGGCCTTCATCGTGGAGATGAGAGATTCGAAACGCAGTTCGTTGCCACCTTCGAGAATGACCGAACCGTTGATTACGTTACACCCGTCGTTCCCGTAGATACGTCCGTTGGCAAGGTCGAACGTGATTTCGACCGGCGATTCGCCCACGACGGCTTTCTTCTCGGCCGTTTTGATAATCCAAGTGCCTTCCAATGCTTCGGGCGAGAGGGTTGCCTCTTTTTTTGTCGAGGTTTGTGCCGCGGTCTCTTTCTGTTGGGTGTCGGCTATTTTTTTCGAGGTCTTACAAGAGGTTACCGATAAAAGGATCAGTAACGCGAATGCAGTTAAAAAACTTTTTTTCATTTTCTGTTAGGGTTTAATTTGTGGCAAAAATAACAATTCGTAGGAGGATAAGGTTATTTGATAGCTGTTTTTAGCATATATTAGGCTGCGTCAACTTATTCTTCGTTGCGTTTGGGGTATCGGGTGGGGCGGATAAGCAACCGCAATGTGGCATTGTAGGTAAAGTAATACCAACACCAGTTGAGCAAGGTGATGATTTTGTTTTTCATACCCAGTATGGAAACCAAGTGGACTCCCATCCACGTGAACCACGCCGGCCGGCCGTACAATTTTATGTAGGGCAGATCGGCTACGGCACGGTTGCGCCCGATGGTGGCCATGTTGCCTTTGTCTTTGTAGCGGAAAGGGGTTTCGAACTGGCCTTTGTTCAAGTTCTTGGCCAGCAGTTCGCTTTGTTGGATGGCCACTTGTGCCACTTGCGGGTGTCCGTTGGGATAGTTTTGTTCGGAAAGCAGGGCAATGTCGCCTACGGCAAAGATGTTTTCGCAGCCTTTCACCCGGTTGAATTCGTCGGTGACGATACGTTTCCCGCGGCCTATGGAGGAGTCGGGTATCCCTTGCAATGGTTCCCCGGTGATACCGGTGGTCCAAATGAGGGTGTGGCATTTGATTTGCGACCCGTTGTCGAAGTTTACGAAGATGCCGTCGAACGATTTCATGGTGTGGCCGGTAATTACCTCCACTTCGAGTTGTTCGAGGTATTGGCGCGATTTGGCCGAGGCTTCGCGGCTCATATTCTGCAAGAGGCGGTCCGAACCTTCGACGATCACGACGCGCATGTCGCAAGGACTGATCTCGGGGTATTCCCGGGCCAGAATGTACTTCTTCATTTCACCCAAAGCACCCGCTATCTCTACTCCCGTGGGGCCACCACCCACTACGGTGAAGCAGAGCAGCGTGCGGCGCAATTCGGGATCGGCGCAGGTACAGGCCCGCTCTAAACAGAATAATATTTCGTTTCTCAGCCGGATAGATTCGGCGGTCGATTTGAGGGTATATACTCGTTCCCGCAATTCGGGCATGTTGAAAAAGTTATTGGTGGTTCCCGTGGCGAGGACCAAATAGTCATAACTTATTTCGCCCGTATTGGTTTTTAAAATCTGTCGTTGGGTATCTACCGAGAGAGCTTCGCCCATGTGGAATCGCACATGGTGCAATTTGCGCAACTCTTTCCGGAAGGGGAAACAGATGGCGGCCGGTTCGAGTCCCGACGAGGCTATTTGGTAAAACAATGGCGGGAAAGCATGGAAATTTTTACGGTCAACCAGTGTCACCCGGTATTGTGTATGGTCTATGCGTTTGGATAGCAGGAATCCGGCGAATCCGCCTCCTACGATGACGAGATGTTTCAATTCTTTCTCTGTGGTCATGTCTGTGTAGATTTGGGGCATAAAGGTAATAAAAAACTTTCTTCTTTTTTATATAAGCGATAGCTTGTAAAAAATGTTCATTCTCCTGCCGGGAAAAGAAAAAACTTATAAAAAAATCGCGGGGTTGCGATGTTTTGTCATTATTTGCGTACATTTGTCTGATAATCATCTCACGCATTTCATGAAATTTACATTCCAGTCATATATTCTACTGTTATTGCTGTTGTTTTCCTCTTTCCCGGCGGTGGCGCAGATCAATACCGACCGGGTGATGAATATCGGGCGAAACGCTCTTTATTTCGAGGACTATATTTTGTCGATGCAGTATTTCAACCAAGTCATCAAGGTAAAGCCCTATATGGCCGAGCCCTATTTTTACCGGGGGGTCGCCAAATTGAGCCTCGACGATTTCAAGGGTGCCGAGGAGGATTGCACGCTGTGTATCGAGCGCAATCCGTTTATTGTCAACGCCTATCAGGTGAGGGGCATTGCCCGGCAGAATCTCGGGGATTATCAGGGTGCCATCGATGACTATACCGAGGGCCTGCGCTATGCGCCCGAGGACAGGACCTTCTTAAATAATAAGGCGATTGCCGAGGTGCAGTTGAAAAAATATGACGAGGCCGAGAAAAGTTTCGATAAACTCATCGCTTTGCACCCCAACTATTACAACGGGTATATGAGCCGGGCCCAATTCTATTTGGAGAAGGGCGATACAATCAAGGCAATGGCCGATATGGACAAGGCTATCGAGATAGACAAATATATCTCGGGGGCATACGCCCAGCGAGCGATTATCAAGGTGTTGCACGATGCCGATTACGAATCGGCCCTCGCCGATATGAACGAGGCGTTGCGCCTCGACCCCAAAGAGGTTTCGTACTACTTCAACCGGGCCCGTATCAAGTATCATCAAGACGATTTGCAGGGCGCCATGGACGATTACGATTATATTTTGCGCCTCGACCCGTCGAATACGATGACCTATTACAACCGGGGATTGCTGCGCATGCAGGTGGGCGAGCGGAACAAAGCCATATCGGACTTCTCGGAGGTGATTAAAGCCGAGCCCGACAACTATTTCGCAATCTATAACCGTGCTTTGCTCTATGACATGATCGGTAGTTACAGCAAGGCGGTGGCCGACTTTAATGTCGTGTTGGAACAATATCCCGATTTTGCCCTCGGATTTTTCGCCCGCTCCGAGGCGAAACGGAAAATGGGCGATATGAAGGGAGGAGAGAAAGATTTCATGCTGGCCATGGAGTTGGAGAAGAAGACCCAATACGAACCGTTTGACGAGAATGCCGCAGACGCGGGAACGGCGCAGCGGTCGGGACAGGCTGCCGACGAACGTTCCGAGTCGGACAAGAATATCAACAAGTTTAACCAAATCTTGGTGGCCGACGCTCATGCCGAGTATAAGCCCGAATATGAAAACAAAATCCGTGGCCGGGTGCAAGACCAGAATGTGCAGGTGTCCATACAACCGATGTATGTGCTCACCTATTATGAACGTCCCGATGCCGTGCGCCAGAATATCTACTATGTCAAAGAGCTGGAAGAGTTGAACGATACTCGCGTATTCAGCAAAAAACTGCTGCTTACCAACTCCGAGGCGGCATTGCTCTCCGACCAAGTGAACCATCACTTCTCTTCGATAAACGACTATTCCCGCCTGATAGAGATCAATCCCGCCAATCCGTTGGCCTATTTCGGCCGTGCGGTCGATTTCATGCTCGTGCAGGATTTTGCCAGTTCGCTCGACGATTTGAACCGGGCCATTATGACCAGTCGCAATTTTACGATGGCCTATTTCCTGCGGGCTGTCGTTCGGGCCAAGCAAATCGAATACGAAATTTCGGCCGAATCGATGCAGCAGAACGATTTCGGGCCGGGCCGCCGAAAAGACCCCGCCGATTTCTCACTGCCGAGAATCTCGTCTTTGGGCAACGAGAATTTGAAGATGGAATATGAAATGGTGTTGCGGGACTATGAAAAAGTTATCGAAGATGCCCCCCGTTTCATATATGCCTATTACAATCGGGGGAATTTACGTTGTTCCCAGCAAGATTATCGGGGAGCCATTGCCGATTATACGAAGGCAATCGAATTACGCCCCGATTTCGGCGACGCCTATTACAACCGGGGGCTCGTTTATTTGAAGCAGGGGAATACCGCACAAGGGACTTCCGATTTGAGCAAAGCCGGCGAGTTGGGAGTCGTGGCTGCCTATAATCTGCTCAAACGAATGAGCGATTAAAAGATTTTTATAAATATCCGTTTTTGTAATGAAATAATTATTACTTTTGTGCCTTGGTAAAATAGGCACAGTTATGTGTGTGCATGTGTAATTGAGCCGATAAACAAAAGCATTTTTCAAGTAACGTCAATAGATAAGGACAGAAAAGATGATTAAGATTACGTTTCCCGATAATTCGGTAAAGGAATTTGAGTCTGGCATTACTCCTTTGCAAATCGCCGAGAGCATAAGCCCCCGGTTGGCACAGGACGTTCTTGCCGCAACGATTAACGGTCAGGAATGGGACCTCTCCCGTCCGGTAGAGACCGATGCGGCAATCAAGTTGTTCAAGTGGGACGACCCCGAAGGAAAACACGCATTCTGGCACTCGTCGGCACACTTGTTGGCCGAGGCTTTGCAAGAACTCTATCCCGGTATTAAATTCGGTATAGGGCCGGCCATCGAAAACGGGTTCTATTACGACGTAGATCCGGGCGAGACAACGATTACCGCAGCCGATTTTCCTGCCATAGAGGCCAAAATGCTTGAACTGGCAAGCCGCAAGGAGGCTATCGTGCGGAAAGAAATATCGAAAGCCGATGCCCTCGACATGTTTGGGAAACGAGGCGAAGAATACAAGGTAGAATTGATCAACGAGCTGGAAGACGGCACCATAACCACCTATACACAGGGTGCATTTACCGACTTGTGCCGCGGTCCGCACTTGCCCAATACCGGCCTTATCAAGGCCGTGAAGGTGACTACGCTCGCCGGAGCTTATTGGAGAGGCGACGAAAAGCGCAAACAGTTGACCCGTGTATATGGCATTACCTTCCCGAAAAAGAAAATGCTCGACGAATACCTCGTGCTGATGGAAGAGGCCAAGAAACGCGACCACCGCAAAATAGGCAAGGAGATGGAGTTGTTTGCCTTCTCGTCCAACGTCGGCCCCGGTCTGCCCCTTTGGTTGCCCAAAGGTACGCAGTTGCGCGACCGTCTCGAAGCCATGTTGCGCAAGGTACAAAAACGGTTCGGCTATTTGCAGGTAATTACCCCGCATATCGGCAACAAGATGCTCTATGTCACCTCGGGCCACTATGCCAAATATGGCAAAGACTCGTTCCAGCCGATCCATACCCCCGAAGAGGGCGAGGAATACTTGCTCAAACCCATGAACTGTCCGCACCACTGCGAGATATACAAAGTAACTCCCCGTTCCTACAAAGACCTTCCGCTCCGCTTTGCCGAGTTCGGTACGGTCTATCGTTATGAACAAAGCGGCGAGCTGCACGGGTTGACCCGCGTGCGCAGCTTTACGCAAGACGATGCCCACATCTTCTGCCGTCCCGACCAGTTGAAAGACGAGTTCTTGAAAGTGATGGATATTATCTTCATCATATTCAAAGCCTTGAAATTCGACAACTTCGAGGCCCAAATCTCTTTGCGCGATCCCAATAACCGCGAGAAATACATCGGTAGCGACGAGAACTGGGAGAAAGCCGAGCGGGCTATCGTTGAGGCTTGCGAAGAAAAAGGATTGAAAGCCCGCGTGGAGTATGGCGAAGCCGCTTTCTACGGGCCTAAACTCGACTTTATGGTGAAAGATGCCATCGGTCGCCGTTGGCAGTTGGGTACGATACAGGTCGATTACAACTTGCCCGAGCGATTCGAACTGGAATACACCGGCAGCGACAACCAAAAACATCGCCCGGTTATGATACACCGCGCCCCCTTCGGCTCGATGGAACGTTTCGTAGCCGTACTTATCGAGCACACCGGAGGTAAATTCCCCTTGTGGCTTACCCCCGACCAAGTGGCCGTGTTGCCCATCAGCGCCAAGTTCAACGATTATGCACAACAAGTCGTAAGCGAATTGGCCGAGAAAGATATACGTGCTTTTGTCGATGACAGAAATGAAAAAATAGGACGGAAAATTCGCGATAATGAGTTGAAAAGAATCCCTTATCTGCTTGTTGTCGGCGAAAAAGAGGCCGAAAATGGTGAAGTTTCTGTAAGAAAACAGGGCGAAGGTGATAAAGGTTCGATGAAAATTGCTACCTTTGCCGCGAATTTAAATGCAGAAGTAGAAGAATTACTCAAAGAATGGTAGTCTGAATGGATAAAAAACCACAACCACAACCGCAGGTAAACCGGCCCAACAAGCCTGCCCCTGCCAAAAAAAATGATATAAAAGACCAGTACCGTGTGAACGAACGTATCCGCGCAAAAGAGGTGCGTTTGGTAGGCGACAATGTAGAGCAAGGCGTATATACGATACAAGAAGCCATACATTTGGCCGATGAGCAAGGACTCGACTTGATTGAGATTTCGCCCAATGCCGTGCCGCCGGTATGTAAAATCTTGGACTATCAGAAATTCCTCTATCAGCAGAAAAAACGGCAGAAGGAACAAAAAGCCAAATCGACGAAGGTTGTCGTGAAGGAGATTCGTTTCGGGCCGCAAACCGACGACCATGACTACAACTTCAAGTTGAAGCATGCCATCGGCTTCCTCAATGAAGGCGCAAAAGTAAAGGCATATGTCTTTTTCAAAGGCCGTTCGATCCTTTTCAAAGAGCAAGGCGAGGTATTGTTGCTGCGTTTTGCCAATGATCTGGAAGATTACGGAAAAGTGGAGATGATGCCGGTACTTGAAGGCAAGCGCATGATTATCATGATCAGCCCGAAGAAAAAATAATAGGAGATAGGACAAACTATTCATTCAATTATAAAATTAAAATTTAGTAAAATGCCAAAGATTAAAACTAATTCCGGTGCCAAAAAGAGGTTCGCCCTTACCGGAACAGGAAAAATCAAGAGAAAACATGCTTTCAAAAGTCACATTTTGACTAAGAAAACAACGAAACAAAAAAGAAACCTCACTCACATGACTACGGTTAAAACCGTCGATGTGAACAACGTAAAAACGTTGCTGGCTCTGAAATAAGTTCCAAAAAGTTTTCTCAACAAAAGAGTAGTTTCAAATTTTATTAACCGAATGTTCTTAGCTTGAAGTTTACCTTGAACGGTAGCGCTAACATTCAAAACAAAAAAAACTATGCCAAGATCAGTAAATCACGTTGCTTCAAGAGCAAAAAGAAAAAAAATTCTTAAACTTACCCGCGGTTACTATGGTTCTCGTAAAAATGTGTGGACCGTTGCCAAAAACACATGGGAAAAAGGTTTGACCTATGCTTATCGCGACCGCAAAAACAATAAACGTAACTTCCGTGCATTGTGGATTCAACGTATCAACGCTGCCGCACGTCTCGAAGGTATGTCTTATTCCAAATTGATGGGTGCCCTTCACAAAGCCGGAATCGAAATCAACCGTAAGGTCCTTGCCGATTTGGCCATGAACAATCCCGAGGCTTTCAAGGCTGTTGTCGAGAAAGTTAAATAAGAGAAGGAGAATAGATTTTATGCATAAAAAGGGGTATCCTATCGATGGGTACCCCTAATTTTTTTGTAAAAAAATTTGGTATATTCAAAGTATTTGATTAGCTTTGTATCAAAGAGAAGAGAAAGCCCGGTCGTATCAGAGTAGATTGGGAAACTCATCAAAAATTATGAAATGCCGAGACACGCTTTTCGCCCCAATGGCGGGCCACGCCTTTCGAGGTATGCTTTGCACGGTGGATTACAAAGGAGCGGAGGCCCTCAAATCCTGTCTTTCGGAGTTTCATCGCATCCTTTGATACGACCCCTTATATAGCCCGGTTCTTAAAGAAGATTCCGGGCTTTCTTTTTACAAGGTACAAGTTTATTTTGGTTCGAAATAGTTGGAAAAGGGATTATGAAACATTTGTGTTTGAGTTTCGTGCTGCTGTTCCTTTGCGGCACGACAGCCGTGTGGGGTGAGACGCTGGGCGAGTTGCAACAGCGCGCCGAAAGTGGGGACTCCGATGCGCAGTATGATTTGGCCATGCGATACTGGGAGGGGAAAGAAGGAGCCCCGAAAGATAACGGCAAGGCTTTTTATTGGGCAAAGAAATCGGCCGAGCAAGGCGATGCCTATGCCCAGTCGTGGGTAGCCTATTTCTATGAGAATGGTTATGGTACGGCTCAGGACGACAGTGAGTCTTTCTACTGGTATCGTCGCAGTGCCGACCAAGGCAACCGTGTCTCTCAAAACAATTTGGGCGAATGTTACTATTACGGACGGGGCGTCGATCAGAGTTACGAGAAAGCGACTTCGTGGTACAAAAAGGCGGCCGACCAAGGGCTTGCCTCGGCGATGTTCAACATGGGCTGGTGTTATGAAAAGGGGCAAGGAGTCGTAGCCGACCGGTCGTTGGCCGTCAATTATTACCGCAAGGCGACCGCAGCAGGAGATGAGAATGCCCGCAAGCGGCTCGTCGAGTTAGGCGAGTCGGTCGATGGAGGCTCCACCTCTTCAAGTTCGACAACGTCCTCAACCTCGACAGCCGCCTTGTCGTCATCGACGTCGGGTTCGCATGTAAATCCATCGACTTTGGCCAATGCCCGGTCGGGTATCGACGTGTCGCAGTTTGTGGTAGGTCAGCAATATTTCGACGACGGGAATTACGAGCAAGCCCGGTATTGGTGGCGGGAGGCCTCGAAACAGGGATATGGCAAGGCTTCTTTGAAACTGGGTGAATGCTATTACGACGGGTTAGGCACCGATCGCAATTTTACGACTGCGGCCTATTGGTATTCCGAGGCGGCCGAACAGGGTGAACGTGAGGCTTGTTTCAAGTTGGGAACTTGTTACGAGACAGGGGTAGGGGTAATCAAGGATTACCAGATCGCGGTCAAATATTATGACAAAGGCGGATATTTGACAGCCTCGGCCATTTGCGCCCGCAAATGGTTGCAACAATACCGTTCGGGGTTTGATTATGCCGCCGCTACGGCCGGCGACCTGCAATGGCGGGCCAATAATGGCGATGCGCTGGCACAATGCCATTTGGGACTGCTTCTCTATACCGACGACAAAACCTCCGAAGCCAAAGAGTGGTTCAAGAAATGTGCCGAAAATTCTCGGGCAAACAATTTGTCCAAGTCGATTGCTAAAAAATATGTAGGCCTTATCGAGGCCGTCGAAGCGGAGACCGAAGAGGTGATGGAGCTTTTCTTCGGATTTTGACCGGGCGGGAGCTTGCGGCCCCGGTCAAATATCAATGTCGATTTGGCTGTAATTTTTGGGAATAAAATTGTAACTTTGTGGCAGAAAACCGAGCCCGGGGGTCGGGCGTGAAGGCGGTCGGGCATGCTTGTGCCGACAAGCCCGGCGGGAGGCTCCGGAAAAATAGATTAGTCATGGCAGATACTGTTGCACAATTTGAACATGTGATTTCCATTTGTCGGGATCTTTTTGTCAAGAAGCTGAAAGATTACGGAGCTTCGTGGCGCATTTTGCGTCCGCAGTCGCTTACCGACCAAATCTTTATCAAGGCAAAGCGTATAAGAAGCATCGAGACGAAAGGCGAGAGCAAAATAGACGAGGGCATTCGCTCGGAGTTTATCGGCATTGTCAATTACGGTATCATCGGATTGATCCAGTTGAGCCTCGGCTATTCCGATACGGAAGATATAGACAACGAGGAGGCGTTGGCCCTGTATGACAAATTCATGACCCAGACCAAGACCTTGATGTATGCCAAAAACCACGACTATGACGAGGCGTGGCGCAGTATGCGCATCAGTTCCTATACCGATTTGATATTGACAAAGATCTGCCGTACCAAGCAAATTGAAGATAATGATGGTAAGACACTTGTGTCGGAGGGTATCGATGCCAACTATATGGACATGATCAACTATTCGCTGTTCGGCCTTATAAAAATAGAATATGGAGAACAAGACAATTAAGGAGAAACGGAAAACCGCTTTGGTGAAGTGGCTTGTTTTTCTGTCCCGCCTGCTTGTGGGCGGAACATTTGTCTTTTCGGGGTTTGTCAAAGCCATCGATCCCTATGGGACGGTCTATAAGTTCCAAGATTATTTTTCGGCTTTTCACCTCGAAATATTCTCCTCTTTCGCCATGATGTTCGCGGTGGCGCTCTCGGCCGTCGAGTTCCTTTTGGGGGTACACCTGTTGTTCGGGTCGTACCGTAGATCGACTCCGCGGCTGGTCTTCCTGTTCCTTTGTGTGATGACCCCGGTCACCCTCTATTTGGCGATAGCCAATCCCATTTCGGATTGCGGTTGTTTCGGCGATGCCGTTCATATGAGCAATTGGGCGACCTTTTTTAAGAATGTGGTATTGTTGGGGCTCACGCTGTTTCTTGTCTATCGGAATAACCTTGTGCGGCCTTTGTATAACCGGCAAGTGCAATGGATCACAGGATTGTATTCGCTGCTGTTTGTCTTTTGGTTTTGCTATATAGGAGTTTATTATCAACCCTTTCTCGATTTCCGTCCTTACAAGATAGGTGTAAATATTCCCGAGGCTCTGGCGGCCGATGAGTTGGAACGGGAGTTCGTATTCATTTATGAGAAAGAGGGCAAGAAGCAGGAATTCTCTTTGGATAACCTTCCGTCGGAAGAGGAAGGGTGGAATTTTATCGACCGCTATGAAAAGCCCCTCCCGGGCGATACTCCCGTTGCCCCTGCAATAGACGATTTTACCATTTATCGGGGAGCGGTCGATATTACCGACGAGATTATTTATGACGAGAATTATCATATCCTTTTGTTGTCTCCCGACCTTGAAAAGGCCGATGATAGCGAGGTCGATCGCATAAACGAGCTTTATGACTATTGTGTGGAACGAGGTTACGATTTTGCCTGTGTGACAGCCTCTATGCCGGAAGGCGTGGTCGCTTGGCAGGAAAACACAGGCGCGGAATATCCGTTCTACTTCATGGACAAGACGACTATACGGACAATCGCCCGGGGAAACCCGTGCGTATTGCTGTTGAAGAACGGAACGATATTCAGGAAAACCGCTCCGTCGCAATTGCCCGACGAGACGTTGCTCTCCCAACCGCTGGATAAACTCAGGTATGGGCAACCGGAGCCCTATCGGCCCGAACGGCGTATATGGACTATCGTCCTGTTGTATGTGATACCGATGCTCTTTTTGCTATTGACCGAAAAAACCGTGGTGATGGTCTTGGGTCGTATTCGGCAGTGGCGGCTTAACCGCCTCCGCCGGAGAAGAAGGATGCGGGACGAAGAACAACGAAAGATCGAGTTGCAAGCAAAAGCCGATACCGCAGAGCCCAATGTGGTCGACGAGATCCCCGATAAACGGGCAGAAACCGACGAAAATTTCGGGGAGGAGGCTAATCCCGAGGAGAAAGAAAAAGAATAATCATATAATTATCAACCCATAAAATTATTTATTATGAGAAAAAACATTGTTGCAGGAAACTGGAAAATGAACACTACCCTTCAAGAGGGTGTAGCTTTGGCTAAGGAAATCGATGCTGCTTTGGCCGGTGTAACAACCAAGTGCGATGTGGTTATCGCCACACCGTTCACTCATTTGGTTTCGGTGGTAAACGCTATCGATACCAAACGCATCGGAGTAGGTGCAGAAAACTGTGCCGACAAGACCGAAGGAGCTTATACCGGTGAGGTTTCGGCCAAAATGGTAGCTTCGACGGGAGCACAATACGTTATTCTCGGTCACTCCGAGCGTCGTGCCTACTACCACGAAACTCCCGAAATCTTGAAAGAAAAAGTCCTTTTGGCTTTGGCCAACGGTTTGACCCCCATCTTCTGTATCGGTGAGGTATTGGAAGAGCGCGAAGCCGGCAAACACTTCGATGTGGTGAAAGCTCAGGTAGAAGGGTCGCTGTTCAACCTCTCGGCCGAGGACTTCGGTAAAATCATTTTGGCTTACGAGCCGGTTTGGGCTATCGGTACAGGCAAAACCGCTACTGCCGACCAAGCACAGGAAATCCACGCCTTTATCCGCAAGACTATCGCCGATAAATATGGTAAAGAGGTGGCCGAAAATACTTCGATTTTGTATGGCGGAAGCTGCAAACCCAGCAATGCTGCCGAACTCTTTGCAAAACCCGATGTAGATGGCGGTCTTATCGGTGGTGCTGCTTTGAAAGCCGACTCCTTCATGGGTATTATTACGGCATTCTGATAAAATAGATTTTTACAGAGGCTGCAAAAGTGGGAATAAATTCTTATTTTTGCAGCCTCACTGTTTTTGAATGAAATTATAAGTTATGCGCAACACGCTTCTTTTTATGTTAGGACTGGCGATGATCGGTTGGGCAAGTGGAGTACAAGCCCAAATAGCGGTCTCGGACACCTCGATAGTCCAGTATCTCGAACGTCCCGAGACGGGCGGTCGGGTCAAAGTCGAGCAACCGGCCGAGTTGGCCAAACGGGTAAGTCGGGCCGAAGGAGTGATCAAATACGACGGAGACAAAGGTTATGCCCAGTCGTCGGGCTTCCGCATACAAGTTTTTTCCGATAACGATTACCGTACGGCCAAGAACAATGCCCTTTACAAAGAGGGGCTTATCCGTCAAGCCTTTCCCGAATTGGAGACCTATGTGACCTTTACATCACCTTTTTGGAGGTTGCGGGTGGGCGACTTCCGCTCGTATGAAGAAGCCGGTAATGCATTGATACAGTTGAAAAAAGAGTTCCCGCAAATGGCTCGGGAAATGCGAGTCGTGAGGGATAAGATACATATACAGATACATCAGGGATTTACAGAATAATGGAGGAAAAGAGTCTCATGAGCCCGGAAGAACAGCAGCGCATTTGCAGCGAATTGGCCGAACATTATCGGGCTATTATTTCTTTATTGGGTGACGACCCCGATCGGGAGGGGTTGAAAAAGACCCCCGAGCGAGCTGCAAAAGCGATGATGAAATTGACAAAGGGATACCGCCAGTCGGCGCAAGAAATAATCTCTTCGGCCATATTCGAGCATACGGGGTCACGTATCGTCATTGTCCGTGACATCGAGTTTTATTCGTTTTGCGAACACCATTTATTGCCCTTTTTCGGGAAAGTCCATGTCGGTTATATTCCGTCGGGAAAAATTGTCGGCCTCAGCAAAGTAGCCCGCTTGGTCGAAGTGTTTGCCCGTCGTTTCCAAGTACAGGAACGGCTCACGTCCCAGATCTGTCAAAGCCTTTTCGAAGCCCTTGCCACCGAAGGGGTCATTGTGATGGTCGAGGCCCGTCACCTTTGCATGCAGATGCGCGGTGTCGAGAAACAGGGAGCCGTCACCGTGACCTACGATTGCACCGGGAAATTTGAGGAAGAAGCGTGGAGAAGAGAATTTTATTCGCTCCT
This sequence comes from uncultured Barnesiella sp., assembly GCA_944320995.1. Classification (GTDB taxonomy): domain Bacteria; phylum Bacteroidota; class Bacteroidia; order Bacteroidales; family Barnesiellaceae; genus Barnesiella. Next base: position 24,856 of record CALUJQ010000041.1, read on the forward strand.
CGGGAAAAATTCCAATGGAGAATAACGTTCTATGTCTCAAATGTTAACTGCCATTGGGAAGTTTATTCGAAGAAAAAAATGATAAAACCTCTTGCATAAACCGAAAAGTAAAACTATCTTTGCACTCGCAATTGCGAAAATAGCTCAGTTGGTAGAGCACAACCTTGCCAAGGTTGGGGTCGCGGGTTCGA
>CALUJQ010000042.1 GCA_944320995.1 uncultured Barnesiella sp.
ATTACCGCCTGCATTATATCTTCCGTCTTTCCCCGACGGTTGATAATCGTGTTTTTATTTTCGGCTTGCGCTATCATTCCGTCGTCGTGGTTATTTCGGTTACTTCGGCGTTCGAATCCTTGACTACGTCGGTAGTCTTGTCGCCGAGATTAAAAAGATTTTGTATCAAGTTTACCAAAGATGTAAGGGTAGGTATCCGTACATAGAACGAGGGGGTAAACCGGTAGCTCGTGCCGTTGGCTCCCAACCGGCCGTCGATCGATACGTCTATATGGTACTTGCTGGCGTTAGTGGCGAGATAGGCGTTAAGCAGGCTGAGCAATTTAGATGTTTTTAGCTGCACCCTCGCACGCACGGTCACAGTCTGATAAGACTCCAAAACCACGTTATTGAGGCTTTGGCTGGCTGATCCCACAAAAACCCGGTTAATATACAGACTGAACTGTATGCCATTCAAGATAACCCGGTTTTGGGACAGGTTTTGCAGCTGGAAATCGATGTCTACCGTAGTGTAGTCCCACTTAATCGAGAAAAAACGAAAACCTACGACCTCGATGTTGGTACGCATCAAGGCCATAGCCGTGGAAAACTTATTGTATAAGTACAGGAGGGCGGCACCCCCGATCAACCATTTTACTGCGCTGCTCATTATTCGATTGTCATTATAATGCGAATCGAATATAGGCAGGATATGATCGGGGACTGCAAGATTTGCAATTTATGAAATTATTGACCGTCTTTTAACTCGGTTTAACTTCGAGTCCGAGAAAATCGCAGAACTTTACCCACTCGACAGGCGAGTATTTGGGCAAAGAATGCGCATCGCGATACAGCCGTACCAACCGGCACGCTTTGCTCTCGCTGATCTTCAACCTCCGGGCTATCTCTTTGTTCGTTACAATGTCTATTTGCATGTATATTTGTTTTTTTATGTTTTTATTTATGTCAGAAAAAGGTTGCAAAAATCAACTTAATTTTTAAATCGCTTATAGCGAGCTACTTATATTTTCTCAAATATAATGAATTTATTGAGAAAATTAATGTAATCTATTGTAAATCTTTTGTTTTTTTATTGTGTATATCTCTTTTTGTCCGAAATAATATTTTGGGGGTTGACCGAAAATTTTGTTACATTTGTTACAAACTGGGAAAAATCTTCCAAAAGTCCGATGAATAAAGGGCTTTACGTTGTAACATGATTTGTTACACGGGGCGTTTTTTGTAACAAATTTTGTTACACGGAGAAAATCGTTGTAACAAAGTGTAACATTTTTTCGGGGGTAAAATGCCATTTGTTACAACTTCTTTTATATATTAAACCTCTTATTATCATATTATTATCTTTAATTTGTAACAAATGTAACAAATGTAACAAAATTTTACTCGGCAATTTTTTTCAGTTCTTTATCGGTTTGATACGAATTAGCAAAATGACAAAAAAAAGCACGATTATCAATCCTATTGCTTCCATTATCTTTTTTAAGATGTTGTTCTCTTTCTCCACCGTATAATCGTTGTCTATGGTGGTCGTCGAGGTGACGACGGGTATCTCTCGGGGTGTTGTCTCTGCCTCGACTTTCAGCGTGTCGCCGCTGATGGATACAGAGGTCTCGATTCCCGGGGTGTTTTCCTGTGCTATTTCCCGGAATACAATACCGGTTCCGGGGATAAAAGATAAGGTACCGGTAAGCGTGGATCGCTCGGCCGGTACCTCTATCGTATCGATTCGTTGTCTCTCTATAATCTCACTCTTGACTAACTTCTGTTTGCTTTTGCAGCCTGTCGCCGCCACCAGCAGCACGAGGCAAAAAAAAATCTGTGTTTCATATTATTAAGTTTAGAACAATTGTTTTTGTACCTTGTGAAATTCTTCCTGCTCCCACTCTGTGATTAACCGGTCAACTTCCTTTTCGGCCTCTTTCCGGGAGCTCTGAAAGTCATAATCGTTTCTTCTAGATCTCTCTCTCTTCTGGTAGTCACGCATCCGACGCACTGCCTTCATGATTTCTTTCACTTCCATATCTATTATCAAATTTAATTATACATATAAATAAGTATAAGGCAATGATAGGGTTTACGGCATTGCCTATCGCTCCAACTCGGTTGTACCAATCGGAAACCCCATCATTGATTCCAATAATTTCAGAATCTGGCATTTGGTAAATCCTTTGAGCGAAAGTATGTCCACCACGCAATTCTGGTGTTTCGATAAATATGCTCTCAATTTTCCCGCATCTTTGTAACACCCTCTTTTGTCGTTCGTTTTTGTTGGAGTAGGCAATAATATAGATCCTTTCTCTTTTGTGCGGGAATCCGAACTCCGAATTTGATATACATCGCCATTCAGCATTATACCCCGCTTGGGCAAGGTCGCATAACACGGTTTCGAGTCCTCGAATAGTGAGAGCTGGGACATTCTCAATGATGATGTATTTAGGTCTAATCTCCCGTAGAATGCGATACATTTCTTTCCATAATCTGCTTCTTTCTCCTTTAATTCCTTTACCTTTTCCAGCAATGCTAATGTCCTGACACGGGAATCCTCCACTAACAATATCCGCATATTTTGGGCTAACAATATCTCTAATGTCTTCATATAGCTTTACATTTGGAAAATTTTTGCTTAATACTTTCCTTTGGAATTTGGCTATTTCACAGCTCCATATAGTCTCTATTCCGGCATATTTCGCTCCCCATTCAAAACCTCCTATCCCGCTAAACAAACTACCGTGTCTCATCTTATTCCTCCTTTAATCATCTAATCATCTTTTTTTATATACACATATTTAACAGCAGACTTTTCTCTCATCTTCTTAACCTCTTCGAGGATAACTTTTCTAATAAACCATTTCCCTCCTGTAAGAAAATAATTTAATCTGCTTACTATTTCTGATTCATACATCGTTCCATTATATTTAACTCTATAATAAGAGCTCCAACAACTAAATTCTTGATATTCAAAATTTTGTAAAATACTCTTCCTTAATTTTTTTAATAATTTAGTTTTCATATTTTATTCCTCCTTGATAAATTCTTTCATAAAGCAAATCCAATGTGTTTTTGAGCTTTTCCCGGAGATGTGCCCAAATATCGGTTTCTCCGGTGTGAGTTTCAGAATTTTCCTCCACAGCAGGAATCTAATATCGTTTTTCTCATTGCTCTCCTCCTTTCTTCAGTTCTTCAATGAGGGCATCAGCAACACCCACGGCTATTTTTGCATAAGACTTTCCGTCCATAGGGTAATCGTATGTTGCGGCTAATATGTCTTTTGCTATTTCATACCTACGATGTTCCCAATCAATATTCTCGTGTGGTCTTTCTATAAATTCGAGTTCCTTATAATGGTATTTATTACCATCTGTATCTCTATATATTCCACGAGCATAATCCCACATGGATAACTTTTCATCATTTGTCAACTCTATAATTTTACCTGTTTCTTTAACCCTCGCTATCATATCTCAATGTTTTTACTTGACCAATTCAAAAACATATACAAATACATAGGGGTTTCTCTCCCATGTGCCTTTTCTGCTCACCTCATTTATGAGGTGAGCAAAAGCAGTCCTCGGCTCGTTAAACGTCACATTAAGACCATCAATCCAATACCACGGAAAATCCCTTGTGACTTCATGCACACCCTCTTTGATGCAATCCTCGTACGAAATGTCTTGTAGCCTTTCTACTCTCACATCTGTTATGCGGATTCTATGAATCATCATGCCTGCGGCAACGAACATTTTGTTAGTCCATCCTTTACTGTTTTTCATACCTTGAACAAGCATATCCATTGTTTCAAGTCCTTTTTCATTATAAATATCCTTGTAGCTTTGCGCCACCGCAACCGATTCGCCGACATTGTACCTTGGGTAATTCTCTTTTGGCAAAAGGAAAACATAACCATCATATACGAATTTCCATTTACCATCCTCAAAGAATACCTTGGATGGAGAAACTTCAATCAAGGCATTACCTCTATCCGCTTTTTTATGCAAGGTCAACGTGAGTAGTCGCCTTGTCTGCGTCTTTCTTCCTTCCAACACCGCTTTTGTGAGCAGAAATTTATCATTGAACATGATTTTCTTCATCTCTTATTCCTCCTTTATAAATTCATCTCTTTTAAACTTATAGGGTCGGCCTACCTTGGTACCGATAGCCTCGTATATAATAGTCCCTGTTTGAGAGTCGAGTTTGGCTCCATAATATTTATATCTGATTACCCTATCTTCCGGCATCTTGTTAAGGTCGTATTTGAGGTAGTCCGATACTGCTGTTTTCGACACCGAAAAACCTCCGTCCCGGTTGATTTCCTGCGCAAGTTCTTTCGCCGTAAAGTATAGTTCCGATTCCATGTAATTGATAAAACAGTCGGCGATATACTGTTTTATCTCTTTGTTGACCTTATTCTCGGTTCTTTCCTGTACTCGTTTAAGGCTTTCCGTTTCATAAACTTTCGTTGCAAATCCGAATCTCGATTCATTGTAGGGATAGTGGTATTTTCTATTCTGCAAGTAGTGGAGAAAGTGCCCTATCTCTTTTTTCATTTTATTCATGATCATCGGGTCGTCAGCCGTCAACGTGGGCACCTTGATCACGGCGAACCTATTCTCTCCTTCGTCGATTTGCATAAAGTTCGTTTCGTTGTTCGTACAGATAATCAAGTGCATATAGTTGTCTATCAGATAGGGTTTTTCTCCCTTTGGCTCGACCCATACCGTGTCGTTCGTCGCATAGTTCTTGATACGTTCTTTCAGCGTCTTTTTCTCCTCGCCGACAAATCCCTCTTCTATACCTACCACCAGCTTATCCACAAAATGGTCGGTAAACCTGCCGGCGAAACGTTCGTTGTCCAGTACTACCGCATTGTCCTTAAAAATTTCCCGCATGAAGTAAAGAAATGTCGATTTACCCGTGTTACGTTCGGTCGAGGTAAGGCAGATTACCGGCATCTTCTCCATAGGGCGGTAGAAAGTGTGTTGTATATAGTCCAAGCCAAACTCATACAGGGATTCCCCGGAGGTATTCTCGGCCGAAAAGATGTGTTTTAAAAACTTCTCGATCGTCGGCCACGCTCCCGGCTCGATTTGGTGCTTGACGGGGTTATACCGGTTGTAACAAGTGGTGTCGACATTGTTGTAGTTGTAAAATTTATACCGCTTGTAGTTATCCGTGTTGTCCGGTATGTTGATAAACATCTGGAACTTGGGGATCAGCGTCAAATCCTTAACCTCCTGCTTGACTATCTCCTTGTTGTAGGGTACCAGCGTCAAGATGGGATATTTACTTTCCTTGTCTGTTTTTTCGTTGAACGTATAGCATTTCCGGTAATATACATTACCCACCAGCATATAAGTCCGTGCCTTGGAGGCTACATCGCGCTCCACTTTCGATCCGTCGTAATAGTAGGCTTGCCCCTTCCAACGGAAAATCTTATCTTGTAGGATATCTTTATACGACTCATAAAAATTTGACACGGAATCGAGCCGAAAGTATTTTTCCAGCTTATATTTGATTCCGGGGGTAAGCGCCATACAGTTGATAAAGTCTTTTCGCCCGGTAATCAAGTAGTTCAACTCCTCTACCAGCTTCGTTTTCTGCTTGGGTTTTAGCGAGGAGATTAAATCGTCCAATCCTTTCGCCGTCTCGCTATACTTCGTCGCAATGTGTGCAAAATAGAGGTCGACATCGAGCGGCTTCATGTACTCCATGAAGTTCATCACAGCCGTACAGAAGTTTTGCAACCGTGTTGACAAATCCTTATCCTCGGCGTATTTGACATCCAGTAGATCGGCATCGAAGAGCAACACCACATTGTCGGGCTTGCATCGTTTAACCAATAACTCGATATACTCATCGATCGTGTTGTTGTCCTTATCCTTGATATTTTGGATTCCGCCTATACCGATTATCGGGAGCCCCAGCACATCGCCGGCGAGGGCTTTTATCTCCCCCTCGACGATAAACAGCGTTTTTATTTTCTCGGATAGCCGGTAGCGGTTGACGATGCCCGGAGTCATATAGGTATATACTCCCGTCTTTGGCGGCTGGCTGTACCGCATGGTTTTCTTCTTCCCGGTCGCCTTAACCTCGTACTCCTTGGGCTTCATGTAGCGTAGGCGGGAGAATGGGTATTTCTTTCCGTCCCTCTCGTAGGTGGTAATTTCCCCGTCTGGGGCGCAATAGGGTATATATATCGCCTGTTCCGTCTCCTTTTCCCCGAGAATAGGTATCTCCCGGGGTTGTCCGGACTCGTAGCATATACGCCTGTTGCTTTCCGGTGATAATCCTATACTTGCTAATCGAGTAGTCAAGTATTCCTTTAATTGTGTCATAGATAGATGTATATCGTGTCAGTGATGATATTGATATCGGCGGTGTCGATCGTGATTTCATAGCCCGGATAATCGGGTATGACAATCGGTATATCTTCACCCGGATCTTCCCGGGGATAGCACCCCGATAGGAATATCAGTAGAGTAATGAGTAATTTATTTATCATTGTCATCTCTAAATAAGTAGATAAATGTTACAATCATCAACAGGCTAAGCAGAAACAAACACACTAAGTATAATAGTGCTATAACTACATATATATTCATCATTCGTGTATATTTCCTGTGATTATCATTCTTTTCAAGTCGAAACCCGATATTTGATAAGTAGGATTTTCAATACCTTTACCCACATATCCCGCAGAATCTTCGTCATACTCGACGACATATTTATTACCCTTATATTCAAAGGTATCTCCTTCATAAATGGGGGAGCCAGTTCTGTCATTTACTCCGATAGATATTCCTATGGTAGATTGCCGAACCTGTATATATTCTTTCGAAACCCCATATATCCAATCTTCTACTAAATAACCATATTGCCAATGGTTGTATATATCTTTCCCTCTATATAATCTTAAAGTGTTCATAATTATGTCAGTTAATGTCTAAAATCAAATCCGAAACTGTATTTACTTTTCAATTTTTCTAATACACTATCCGAAACTTCATATACATATCTTTTGTCGTCCAGCCTTTTTACATATCGGTTTTCTTTCAGATATAGTATACAGGGACATAGCCAAATGAATCAAGGTATCGGTGAGCTCCTTTCTTACTTTTAAATTTTTTACTTGAACTTGCCGTTACCGCAATAAATTGATCTTCTCCATTTACGATGATAGCCCCTTCGTCAGGCCCATTTTTGTACTTAATAATTTCCATACGTTGATAATTTAATTGGTTAGTATTCAAAAATTCTTTGTCCCGCTATCTCCTCGATTTTCCGCATGGCGAGAAATGGTATTCTCGTCTGGCCGGTTATCCAGTGGCGGAGCACATAGCGACTTATGCCGCAATCCCGCATGATTCGCTCCCGTACACCGGCGATATGCCCTACCGGTATCGTCGATAACCATGCTAATAGTCTGTCATTGTTCGTCGTTTCCATTATTTTTTATCTTTGTGAAATTTGCTTAATTCGTTCAGTTTTGTTTCTTTTGTTCAGAATTGCACGTTGCAAATATAGATATATCTTAATTAGTTAAGATGATTTATATGTTAAAATATATTATTTCATAACTAATAAAAAGATAAAATTATGAACTACAAAGATTTAAAAGACGAAATAAAAAGAAGTAATTATACTATCAAAAAATGCGCTGAAGTAGTGGGAATGTCTGAGATTGGGTTTCATCAAGCTCTTCAAAGAGAAACTCTATCAGTAAGTGTTTACGAAAAAATTTGTGAATTATTGGGTGTATCTCCTTCTTCATTTTTCGACGATGCCGGATCGGTCTCAATTTCTGGAAATCACAACCAAGTAGGGAACGGCAACCGTATAGTCCTAACATCTCCCGAGGTAAAAGCATTAAAGCAACGTATTAAAGACCTCGAAAAAATCATTGCCACCCAAGAAAAAACCATTGAATTACTAACCAAAAATAAATAGTTACTATGAAGAAAATATTATTGCTCCTATTCCCATTGTTATTATTATCCTGTAATAATACGGGCGATGAAACCGATGAACCGAAAGACGGGGCTGTAAAAACTTATGCCTTGTGGGTTTATCCTTCTCATAAATACGATCTCACTATGGAAATATGGTTATCAAGAGCCACAATAGAAATTCCTAAGTCTGATAATTTTGATGAACCTATAAAAATATGGGGTATTCCTATCAATGATGAAAATAGAGAGGTTTTTTCATTGCATTACTGGGATGGGGAAAATATACACGTCTATGGGCAAAGCAAATACTATGAAATTCGAGGAATGCAAGAAAATAAGCATTACCGGATAGAGTGCATAGATGAAATACCCGAAATTTTAGAGGAACACATAGAAAGTATAGACATAGATATTAATTCTGTAAGTGATTATAAATAATCATGGAACAAGAAACTAATCGAAAAATTAAATATTCTAATCAACTAAAATATATCTTAATCGGATTGTTGATAGGTATTGCATCTGTGTTTATTTCGTTTTTTGCTGTTTATAACCTTTCTATCGAACCCAATCACGAAGTAAATATTACAGACGCCTATTCTACTGGGTTCAATGAAGGTTTTTATGTAGCCGATTCAGTCTATAAATCCAAATTGCAAGAGCCTTTATCAAATATCCCTCGTGTAATTGGAGATGTGGATATTCATACTATTCTTTTAGATAAATCAAACCTCCATTATTTGGGATTGCTTGCGATTGGGTTCAAATTTGGTATATCAGTTCCCGAAAATTCGACAACGGAAGAGATAGAAGAAATTATCAAAAGAGAAGTTCGAAAAATGGGTGGTAATATTGCTGTAATGAGAAATTTAGAAATATCAAATCAAATGTTTTTAGATGTTTATTATAAAGAACCTAAAAAGAAAAAATGGTATGAATTTTAATTTATTCCGGGAGAAATACGGGAGAAACGCCCTCTATTTCTATAAAATTGAGTGTTGATAATCAATAATTTATACAACTCTATCCCCTTGAATAAAGTCGTCTCACCCCGACAATAGAAGTCCAACGGTCTGTTTATCAGATTGTTGGACTTCTGTTTTGTTGAAAGAAATACAGTCGGGTCGATGCGCGTGGGGGATTGAGGATAAGATGATTGTTATTGGGGGAAAGATATGATTGTTGTTTTGGTGAGGTGTGTAAATTAGGAGTCCGGAATTTTGATTTTTATAAGAAATTAGTATCTTTATACCCACATTAATCAATGAGAACATGAATAAACACATCATCACAGAAATCTCACCGTTGTCGGAGAAGGATTGCTTGTTTATCGTGGAGCGATACAAGACAGAGTTTACTTATCCGCTGCATAACCATAAGGAGTATGAGCTTAATTTTGTGGAGAATGGGGCGGGGGTTCGTCGTATTGTGGGTGATTCGGTCGAGGAGATCGGGGACTACGATTTGGTGTTGCTTTGCGGCGATAATTTGGAACATGTGTGGGAGCAGGGGAATTGTCATTCCAAGCAGATAAGGGAAATTACGATACAGTTTTCTCCCGATTTGTTTTCCAATAATTTTATCGACAAGAAGCAGTTTACCTCTATCCGCAAGATGCTCGACAGGGCTCAGAAGGGGTTGTCGTTTCCGTTGCATGCTGTGATGAAAGTTTATTCGACGATAGATTCTTTGTTGAAAGGGGAGCCGGGATTCTATCAATTTGTGAAGTTCCTGACGATTCTTTACGAACTGTCGATTTGCGACGATGCCCGCACGTTGTCGAGCAGTTCGTTTGCCCGCTCCAAAACGACGTCGGACAGCCGTCGTGTGCAGAAGGTCGAGGAGTATATCAACCAGCATTATACCGAGGAGATACGGTTGGCACAGTTGGCTGAGCTTACCGATATGACTCCCGTTTCATTCAGCCGGTTCTTCAAATTGCGGACGGGCAAGAGCCTGTCGGATTATATCATTGACATTCGGTTGGGCAATGCGACCCGGCAGTTGGTCGATTCGACCAAAACGGTAGCCGAGATATGTTATGAATGTGGATTCAATAACTTGTCGAATTTCAATCGCATCTTCAAGAAGAAAAAAGGGTGTTCGCCCAAAGAGTTTAGGGAGATCTATTTCAAGAAAAAAATCTTTGTATGATCCCCTTTGTCGGCAACGTCGATTCTTTTTGGGAGAAAATAGGGCGAATATTTGTGTGGAACAAAATTTTATAGTACTTTTGTGGGCTGATTCTGACATGGGCTCAAAAAGAGGCGCCTTGGTTGGCCCCGCCCGGCAGAGAGAAACGTAAAAAAAACAAAAGTAAAAATGTACGTTATTGTTGAAATTCAAGGACAACAATTCAAGGTAGAGAACGGAAAGAAATTGTTTGTCCACTATTTGGGAGCTGAGCATGGTGCTGTTCTCGAATTTGACAAAGTATTGCTCGTCGATAAAGACGGCGCTGTAACCGTAGGCACTCCCACCGTAGAAGGTGCGAAGGTCGTTTGTGAGGTTGTATCGAACGATGGATACGGAAAGAAAGGCCTCGTAAAAGGTGAAAGAATTCTTGTTTTCAAGAAGAAAAGAAGAAAAGGTTATCGTCGCTTGAACGGTCACCGTCAATATTTCACCGAAGTGTTAGTTAAAGAAATTGTTGCTTAACCCTATTAAACTTCTAAGAAAATGGCACATAAGAAAGGTGTTGGTAGTTCTAAGAACGGTCGTGAATCGGAAAGCAAACGATTGGGTATCAAAATTTTCGGTGGACAATATGCCAAAGCCGGAAATATCTTGGTACGTCAGAGAGGTACAGTTCACCACCCGGGTGAAAACGTGGGAATGGGTAAAGACCACACGTTGTTTGCATTGGTAAACGGTACGGTAGTCTTCCGTAAATGCAAAGAGAACCGTTCGTATGTATCGGTTGAACCGGCAGACAATAACTAATAAACAGTTATAACCTAATTTATAGAAAGCGTGACTGCTCGCAAGAGAAGTCACGTTTTTTATTTTGTCTTGATAGGGAGGAGGAGAGTGCTCCCGTTCGTTCTTGGGGAGGGAATATGGCCGGCGGAATGCCTTCTGTGTAAGTGGGGGTTATCGGGCGTTAAATCTGAATCCGAGTCCCAGCATAAGGTTATTAGGCTTTTTGAATTTGTAAAGTTGGTATCCCGTGTGCAGGAATATATTTTTTGTGACATTTGTTTTCAGGACGAATGTTTGATAAAACGAGTTGGTGTCTTCCCCTTTACACAAGAAGTTTTTCCCTATGCCTACGTTGATCGAGAAGATGGGCATGACGATTTCGGCACGCAATGAAAGTCCTGCCGAGAATTGTTCGTTGAAGGGAGGGCGGTAGAATTTAAGGTCTTTGGACTCGGCAGGGATATATTGGTTGGCTATATGAGCCTCGATATTGGCACTTTCGTCGTATTGAAAATCGAGAGAAACACCGGCCCGGAAGTATGGATTGAAGTTGTATAGCGGATTGAAGTTCAACCCTGCGATGCCAAAGACCCCGGGAACAAGCATGGGAATTTCATTTTCGGGGGATATTCCTTTCTTTCGAGTGGCGCCATATACGATGAGGTCGTAGGTGATGTATGGCGTGAAGCCATTCTGCCTTGGTATGTCGGCCTGTGGCTTGTGGTGTGCATGTCCGTTGAAAAATCGGGTCATGCCGATGTAACCTCCTAAGGTATTTACCCCGGCATTGGGGTAGCTGGTGTTTCCGTTAGAGTAATGGGAAACTCCTATCCCTGCCCGCAAATGTGTGTTGACTGCAATTTGCCAGTTGAGCAATAGCCCCAAATGGATATACGCATTGGTTTTTGAACCGACGACCCGGTTCATGGGATTGAGTTCTTCGTTATATTTTTTCCACCCGAACGAGGCTCCGAAGTTCCATTCGTAATCGACCGAAAGGTCGGGAGTGATACTTACTATTCTCGATGTCTGAAATACATATATGGCCAATGGGTCGCCCAGTTCCGAAGCATTGAAAAACGTATTGTATGCGATACCTATGCCTTGGACGGCATACGGATAGATTTGTCCGAGCCGGGTATATGGCGAAAATTTGAACCCATATTTCAGATGTCCCGACAGGGTTGTGTTGATTCTTTTTTGGGCTTGGTTTGTACCTTTTAGGAATTCATGAGAAGGGAATACGTATCCCGGTCTGAAATCGGCTCCTATCAAGTGAATAAGTTTGGGCCCGGTAGCGGTGGAATCTCGCTCGGCCGAAAAACCGGTGGTTGTTGTAAGGATTACCAAGGCGATATTTATAATTGCCTTTTTCAGGGAGCTATTCATATTCGTTCTCGTCTAACTTTTCCTTGAAAATGAGATAATCGATGACATTTGTGCAGCGTAGCATTCCGTGGAATTGGAGCTTTTCGTCCGTTTTTGGGTGGGAGGCATATATTTGATACGGGATACCGTACTCTTCCAATTCGTTGTAAATGCAGATTTTCCTGGCGTCATAAGGGTCGATGGTGACTTGCACGGCAAACTCTTTGTCGAGTTTGGCGTCGATATACTGTGAGTGAGGGCCGAAAGGTATTTGGGTGTCGTTCAATACCAGTTCCGAGCCGGCGATGTCGGGAATCGTTATTTGGGGAAGCGGGATGCCGAAATATCGTTCGAAAGATTCGTCCGGCCAAGCGATGCTGGCGTCGTCGGGATAAAACTGTATTTTGCGTTTTGAATACCGGTAAGGATAAAAGGTGAAAGTGACGGGCTGTGAAGCGTGCGAGTTGTTGATAATCAGGCTCTCGACCAAATCTATTTTTCCGAAAGAACTGATGGTGTATTTCCCCCAGTCATATACGACGCTGTCGATTTGAAATTTCGGGGTGGGCGAAAGATCCAGCCTGATATTTTCTTCTTTATACTCGTTGCCTACTGTGACGATGATGTCGAGACTTTCGTTGAAGAGGTTTTTATTCAAAATAAAATTCAATTTATTCCCCTCTCTTTTTTCGATGGAGAAGTCTATAAATTCGCTCGTACAATGTACTGTCCCCAACTCTTTTTGTTTAAAAGGGAGATAGGTCTCCTGTCCGTCCAAGGTATAGGCTTTGATGTCATAGTCACCTCGGTATCCGCTGATGTTTATCAAGTTCCAATTGTCACTTTCGAATGTGATTTCTTTCACATTGTTTGTCTCCGTGAGAGTGAACCCCTCGATGTGGCCGGGGAGGAAATCGGTGATGAAAATTTCGTTGTTGCACCCGGTCGAGAGTAATAGGACGAATAAGATTAAGGAATAAAAGATTTTCATCATGTGGGAGTTGCCGGGTTCAAGGTTAAAGGATAGATACGGTTTGTGTGTCGCATCGAGACTGAGGAAAAAGTATGTTTTCGGTTATAAAAAAAGAGGACGGCTCAACAGTCTGTTCGACCAAAGAGAAGTCCCCTTCTTAATCGTTGTTTGTGTGCTTCTTATGCTTCGTGGATAGCGTCGTTAGGACAAACCTCGGCACAAGTACCGCAGCTCAGGCATTTGTCAGCGTCGATTTTGTAGATATCGCCTTCCGAGATAGCTTCTACCGGGCACTCGCTAATGCAAGAACCGCAAGCAACACAGTTGTCATTAATTACGTAAGCCATTGTTTCTTAGTTTTTAGTTGTAAATAATTAGATCTAATTGCAGCACAAAAGTACTATTTTTATCGCTACTGCAAAAAAAATGAGGTAGGAATTTATGTGTCAAATACAATTCTTCCGGAACAATATCCCGGTGCTTTTTCCGTTTGATAAATAGTTATCGGGATATGAAAAAGATCACACATATAGCCACTCGTTTGCGACGGCATACCTCGGAAGGACGACGTGCCGGGCGTTTGTGTATGGTGGTCGCTCTCTTTTTGGGGGCGGCAGTCGGTGTGGTCCCGGCACAGTCCCGCAAGGTACAGAATTTGCCGTATGCCGATTTTAAACTCCTGCATTTGGGCTTTTCGATAGGAACCCATGTGCAGGATATGACTTTTGTCCACTCGGGGCTTGTGACGGAGAACGGGGAGAGCTGGTATATGGATATTCCCGAATTTTCGCCCGGGTTCAATGTGAACCTTATGGCCGACCTCTATTTGTGCCAGTATCTCAATTTGCGGGTCTCTCCCGGTATATTCTTCGGCAACAAGGTGGTGAAATTCAGAGAGTCGAATACGCAAGAAACGCGGACTCAGGATTTGAAGTCGAATTATATCGTGTTGCCTGTCGAATTGAAATTCAGCGCACAGCGATGCAACAATTTCCGGCCCTATCTGATCGGGGGTGTCATGGGGGCGGCCGACGTGTCGAAAAAACGAAATGATTTGCTTAAACTGAATACTTTCGATGGATATTTGACAATCGGTATCGGTTGTGATTTTTATTTACCATATTTCAAATTGATTCCCGAGTTGAAATTCTGTTTCGGACTTACGGACGTGATCAACCGCAATCGCAATGACCTGAAAGATCCGGCAGATATTCGCTTCACCCAATCTCTCACAAAGGCTACCTCGAATATGGTTATCCTCTCGTTTTATTTTGAATAATCTTTTATGGACCGATAAATCGCCGAGAATAGCGCGGGCCGTATGTTGAGTTCGGAGAGTGCATTGTGCGTGCGGGAGGGATATACCCGGTTGCAGAGGAAGATGTAGATGAGATCTTGTTCGGGGTCTATCCAAAAACAGGTGCCGGTAAATCCCAAATGGCCTACGGTGGCTGCCGAGGCTTCGACGGCAGTGGGGCTTTTCTCGGGGCGTTTCATATCGGGTTTGTCGAATCCCAGTCCCCGGCGGCTGGTTGTGCTGGTCTCGGTCATAAAGCGGGTTACGGTTTCGGGCGATAAGATTTGTTCGTTCCCGTAGCGTCCGTGGTCCAACCACATTTGGCACAGTTTGGCCAAATCGTTGGCATTGGAGAATAGCCCGGCGTTGCCTTGTACCCCCCCGAAGAATGCGGCTGTTTCGTCGTGTACATAGCCTGTGAGTTGTTGCCTCCGGTAGAGGTTGTCACACTCGGTGGGGGCAATTCTTTCGGCGGGGAAGCGGTTGAGTGGATTGTATCCGGTCGTATTCATGCCCAGCGGAGCATAGATGTATTGTTGCAGGTATTGGTCCATAGCCGTTCCCGTGGTACTCTCGACAGTCTCTTTCAAGAGAATGAAATTGAGGCAACTGTATAGGTATCGTTTTGATGGGCGTAGTTTGGTGTCGATAATGTGGGCGATAAGGGTATCGGGTAACGATGGAGTCCCGTAGAGATCCCGGGCGATAGGTATCGGATATTTCGTCGATTTCCTGTCGGAGAACAGGTCTTTGCGCAGCCGGGCGTTGTGGTTGGCAAAGGCGTTGGCGTCGATTTGTATCGAGTAGATGCTGTCGCGTCCCCATTTGACGAGCGGGGGGGTGAAGCTTTGGGGGTCGATGATGACCGGTGCGATTTGTAGGGAGGAGCGCATGCCTGTTTCGTGGAGGAGCGCTTCGCGCAGGGTCAGGTTTTTCTTGTCGCTGTTTCGCAGTGGGGCAAAATATCGGCTCATCGGTTTCTCCAATTCTATTACTCCGCTGTCATAGGCTTTCATAACTGCGGGAAGTGTCCCTGTCGCTTTCGAGACGGAGGCGAGGTCGTAGATGTCGTCGGTCGTAACCGGGTGTTGCCGGGTTTTGTAATCGAAATACCCGTAGGCTTTGTTCCAAACGATTTCGCCTTGCCGGGCGACGAGTAGCTGGCAACCGGGGAAAGCCTCTTTGGCAATCCCTTCGGCGATGATAGAATCGACGGCCGATAGCAGTCGGCTATTCATGCCTACGGCTTCGGGTACCGTATAGCCCAGTCGGCATTTGGCAGTTTCGATACCTTCGCCCAATTTGAAAGAGCCACCTAAATTGACGGGTAGTTTTCCTCTGACCGGATAACCGCCAAATATGGCTTGGGCGGCTGATTCTTGGGCCAACGGTGTATTTTCATAGGCCAGAAGAAGAGCTTTGTTGTGCGCCAACTCATGGTTGATTCGGTTGATTTGATAAGGAGACAGGAAACAAACGGTAATCGCTTTCCTTGTTTGTACGATTCGTCCTATGCGGGCACGGAGATCCGTTTTGTCGCTGTGTATCGCCACGATGATTTTATCATACGTTTGCAGTGTATCCAGTAAGGCGGGAAGTTCATCTTTATCGTCAAACAAACCGATATCCGTAGTATATAATGTCGCTGTTTTTACAAAACGGGAATCTTTTTCTTCGCCAATCGAGACGATGGCCCATCTCTCTTTCCCGAGGTGGGAGAGGGGCAAGGTATTATGGCTGTTACGCAGCAGGGTCATGGCTTCGCGGTTCAGTTGCCGGTTCAAAGCTTCGTATTCGGGGGCGTTCAACTCTTCGACAAGGTTGTCCATAGGTATGGGCGAATAGTGGTTTAGCCCCAAGGCATATTTGTAGCGAAGTACTCTTTTGCATCGTTCGTCGATGGTTTGTTGCGAGATTTCGCCATTCTCGATGGCCGATAATATGGCGGCGAGTTGCTGTTGCGGTTTTGTCGGGTTCAGTACGATGTCGTTGCCGGCTTGAATGGCTTTCAGTGCCGTGTTTCCAAATTGCGAAGCTCCTTTCATCTTCAAGGCGTCGGTAAAGACGAGGCCTTCGAAATGCAATGAGTCGCGCAAGAGGCCGTGTGTAATTGCAGCCGAGAGCGAGGCCGGGACCTCCGAATCGTCGAATGCCGGGACATTCAGATGCCCGACCATGACCCCCGATAACCTATTGTCGATAAACGCCTTGAAAGGCGCGATTTCGACATTCATCAATCTCTCTTGGCTGTGAGGGACGAGAGGTAACGTCTTGTGCGAATCTTCCGATGTGTCGCCGTGCCCCGGGAAGTGCTTGGCAACGGCCATTATACCCTCGGCTTCCAGCCCCTTGGCATAGGCGATGGCTTTGGCCGTGACATTGGATAGGGATTCGCCGAAGGAGCGTTTGCCGATGACCGGGTTTCGAGGGTTGCTGTTTACGTCGAGAACCGGGGCGAAGTTGACTTGTACTCCCATGCGTCGGCATTGTCGGCCAACAGCTCGTCCGTATTCGTAGAGGAGCGAGTCGTTTTGAATGGCCCCCAGCATCATGTTTACCGGGAAGCGGGGTGTGTCGGACAAGCGCATGGCGAGTCCCCACTCGCCGTCGAGGGTAATCATTAAAGGAACTTTCGAGAGCGATTGACAGTAGTTGGTCAAGTTGGCTTGGTCGATGGCCGTACCGGAGTCGAAGAGGAGGCCGCCTATTTTCGTCTCTTCTACGAGTCTCTGCAACGATTTGCGGTTTTGCGGAGTGTCGCTGTTGCGTACCGTGATGACAAACAATTGTGCCGCACGCTCTTCGGGAGTGAGGGTGGCAAATACCGAATCGACCCACTCTTCCATGCCGTTGTCGGCTGTTTGGAGCAGACGAGGTGTTGCAGCCGAAAGTGGTAGAGCGAGGAATGCGAGGAGTGTGACAGTTTCAGCGACAATTTTTTTCATACAAGGATTAGTCGGTTAAAATTATACGATCTTCGGGGAGGGCTGTGACGATACGATTGGCCCGGGTCTCTCCGTTTATATAATCGATAATGACATCTCTCACGAATACATTGCTGTTGAAGCGTTCGGTTGCTTGCAGGAACGGAGTCATATGGTCTCCTCCATTGGCTACGTAATCGATGGTGGCAATGGTGTAAATACGGTTATCGTCGAGGGGTATCCCGTCGATTGTCGAGGCGGTGCATTTCCCGTTGCTCCCGGTGATGCGTACTTCCTTGCTTACGGCCTCGCCATTGCGGGAAACGATAATGTCGAAGAGTGTCCGGAGATCGGACCCGGACAGCTTGACAAGACACAAAGTATTGTCGAACGGGAATATGGAATATATCTCGCCCAACGTGATTTCCCCTTGCAATAGCGGGTTGCGTATGCCGCCGGTGTTACAGATAGCGAAATCGACCGGTTGGCCGAAATGACTTTGAGCCGCTGATTTGAGTATGTCAGCAGTAAGGTTAGTGAGCAGTGAACCGGGTCGGTCGGGAGTCATGTATTGGCCCGATTCTCCGATCTCAATATTCATGATGCTGTCGACACTGGTTTTATACTTGTTGACAATCTCCTTCATTCGAGGTTCGGGGTATTTGTCCCATCGGGCGTCAACGGGAATCAACGAGGAGGTGATACAATACTCTTGATGCGATGTGGCACAGGCCGTGAAAAGAAGAATCGTAGCGACCACCCCACAAGATAGATGACGGTATATTGTTTTCATAATCGACGGTATGTTATTAGTTTTGGGGTTCAATGACAATGCAGCCGACGTAGGCACCGCTCATTCCGGTTTGGGCGATGATAACTTCTTTGCCGACTTTGTTTTTCACGAGGTACTGTATGCTCGACCCGGGGTCGTTGTCTATACGGGCGGGATCGATGACTGTGTGCGAATGGCCGCCGATGATGATGTCGATGTCGCTCGATTCGGCAGCGATTTGTGGGTCGGTTACATCGCTTTTATCGTGCCCCGTATATCCCAAGTGAGAGAGTGCAATTACGATGTCGGCGCCCTTTTTACGGAGCAGGAGGGCTGTCTCGTTGGCCGCTTTTACTGGGTCTCGAAATATGACTCCTTTGCATGCTTCGGCAGGAATCAGATTCTCGGGGTTGACATTCAGTGCCAAAAAACCTATTTTATACCCTCCGATTTCGACAATAGCCCATGGTTGCATCAATCCGTTGAGCGGGGTATCCGACAAATCGTAATTGGAGGAGATGAAGCGGGCGGTCGAGTTTTTGACCAGTTTGGCCAACTTATCCATGCCGGCATCGAACTCGTGGTTGCCCAGCGTGCGCACATCGTAACGCATGGCGTTCATTACTTCAAATTCGGCGTCGCCCCCGAAGAGGTTGAAATAAGGGGTGCCTTGAATGGCATCGCCGGCATCGACCAGCAGCACGTTGGGTTCCACGCTGCGGATACTGTCGATCAAGGCCATGCGACGCACGACGCCCGCCATTCCGCCCAGCGATTTATGGTTAGGGGCAAAAGGTTCTATCTGGCTATGGGTGTCGTTGGTATGCAGAATGACGATGCGGCCCGATTGTGGGAAGGCCGATAGTGTGACAATCAGCGAGATTGTCACGATTCCGATGAGTTTTTTTATCATAGTTGGTCGTGTATGTGTAAAAATAAAAATATTTCTTTCTCTCGGCCGAAATTACGAATTTAGGGGAGATATATCAAACGTAATGAGATTTTTTGTTTGGACAATTGATTTTTTGTTATTCTTTTTCGGATAAAATAGGGGAGATTGTGCTTTTAAGTTGTATCTCTAATTTAATAGATGGACGTTAAAAAATAGCCTTCATATTTGGCTATGTGGCAAAAAAGTTGTTACTTTGCACCGCTTTTCGTAATCTCTGGCAGGAAAAGTGGCCTGTTAAATTACGTTTCAGTATGAACATTTTAAATAGCTATTAAAAATGGATTTAGTTAAGATTGCAGAAGAAGCATTCGCATGCGGTAAAGAGCACCCCGAGTTTCGCAGCGGTGACACGATTACCGTATCTTACCGTATCAAAGAGGGCAACAAGGAGCGTATCCAGCAATTCCGCGGCGACGTTATCCGTATCTCGGGTCACGGTAACAAAAAGCGTTTCACGGTTCGCAAGATGTCGGGCAACGTGGGTGTAGAGAGAATCTTCCCCATCGAGTCGCCGTTCATCGAGGAGATAGTAATCAATCGTCGCGGTAAAGTACGTCGCGCTAAACTCTACTATCTGCGTGCGTTGACCGGTAAAAAAGCCCGTATCAAAGAGAAGAGGATTTAATCTCTTGTCTTTTAAGGCATATAAAAGCCGCATCGAGCAATCGATGCGGCTTTTATGTTTTTAAAGCGTGGCCGGAACATTATGTGAAGCGGGGTCGAACGGTGTCGCGCTTGCTTTTTGAAGGGTTGATATATAGTATTATGGTATTGCTATTTCCGAGAAAAAGAGGGGGTTGTTGTTAATTAAATAAAAAGGTTTTATCTTTGTCATAGACAATTTTTTAACGAGGGAAAATAGCTATGAAAAAGGTAGTAGGGTTGCTTGTATTCGCTGTGATGGCTTTGTTGCCCTCTTATGCTCAGTATCGGGTGACATTTGTTTCGAACGGTGTCTTGTATGGCCTCAATACGGACGATGAGGTGTGGGTTATCTCGCAATATCCCAATGGGCACGAAACGGTACATCATGTGTATAGCGGTGATGTGGTCATTGCCGACAGCGTGGTAAATCCGTATGAATTTTATGGAAAGAACAGACCTGTAATCGGGTTGAAGGTCTCGAAATACGATTTTAGCGGAGTGACCAGCCTCACGTTGCCCAATACCATACGGACGGTAGAGGGGATAGAGGGCTGTGCCATAGAGACCATTGATTTGCCGGCTTCGTTGACCGAGGTGCCCAATTTGAGCGGATGCCCCAATCTGAAAGAGTTGATTCTCCCGCCTACCATCAGAAAAGTGGGTGTATGTTTGAATGACTGCCCCAGTTTGACCCATGTGCATTTAGGGGCCGGGGTATATCAGGTTGATAGACATGCGTTTGACGGTTCCGATGCGTTGGAGTCCGTAACGGTCGATGAGGCGAATACTGCTTTGACGATTGTAGATAATGTGTTGTATGATAAGAGTATGACCTATCTTGATTTCTGTTTCCCGTGGAATAAAGAAAAGGTGATTGATATTCCCTCAACGGTAGCTTATATAGATTCGGAAGCTTTCAGGAACTGTGAAGGGGTAGAAGAAATTACGATACGTGGGGATATCAATGCTTTAGGGAGCGGAGTGTTCAGAGATTGTGTCAATTTGCGCAAAGTCTCTTTGCCGGAGTCTTTAACGGCTATAAGTCCCTATACCTTTTTGGGATGCTGCAACCTGGAAGAGGTGAATATACCTTCGTCGGTTGGGTCTATAAGTGTTTGTGCGTTTGAAAATTGTGCGAGTTTGACCCGATTGGAGCTTCCCGATCGATTGACCGAAATTCTTGCAAGGGCTTTTTTGGGGTGTGAGAATCTGGACGTGGATATTCCGCAGTCGGTGCAGTCGATAGGGTGGTCGGCTTTTGCCAATTGTAAGAAATTGTCGAAGGTGGTGTTGCCCGAATCGATAGAGGAGATAGGAGATTCGACATTCTATAATTGTTCGGGATTGTTGGAACTAACCGTTAAAGGCAAGATTTCGAGTGTGGGTGAGTATGCTTTTGCCTACTGTTCGAGCATGAAAGAGTTGAATCTCGAAAATTTTGTCGGCGATATCGAGCGATATGCGTTTGCCGGTTGGAACCTGGATTCGCTGGAAATCCCGGAATCGATTTCCCGGTACCAATCCTCGGCTTTGTCGTTGTACGACTCGTTGACGGTGGCCAAGATAGAGGATACGAATAAAACGCTCGATGCCGACAACGGGAAGCTGTTTTTCGGTTGTAATAACCTTCGAAGCCTGTATGTGGGACGACCGACCTCGAGTGGGGGTTTTATCGAGCTACCGGCGTTGACCGATCTTACGTTTGGCAGTTTTGCTTATGACGTCTCAGATATGGCCTTGTCGGAGTGCGGCAATCTGAAAACCATTACATGTATGAGCACTACACCACCTGAGGCCCAAACGATTACATTCTCGGAGACTACTCTGTCTGATGGTGTGCTAAGGGTTCCGGCATCGGCCGAAGAGGCCTATCGCAACACGTCGCCGTGGAGTGCATTCGAAGTCATAGAAACATTCCCCGATGTGGTGCCTGCGGAGTTGACTTTCAATGGGACGGACAGTGTGGAAATGCGCCCGTCGACGTATCTTTCGCTATCGGTTGCGGTCTATCCCGAACAGGCCAGTTTCTCCCGCCTGACGTGGGAGAGCAGCAACGAAGAGGTCGCTACGGTAAATGAGGACGGTATGGTTCGTGCGAACAAAGAGGGCGAAACAGATATTACCGTATCGACGAGCGACGGTGCGCTGTCGGCTACCTGCCACGTGTCGGTGCGTTATGTCGATGCGGTAGAGGGCGTCTCGACCGAGCAAATAGTATTTTATCCTAATCCGGTGAGCGATTTGTTGCATATCGAGGGTGCAGTTCCGGAAGCAACCGTGACCTTGTACGATATGACCGGCCGTCTGGTCCTCTCGGCCCGGGCTTACGAGGGGGTAGTCACGCTTGATATGTCGGGGGTCAAGCAGGGTGTTTATCTATGCCGCGTCCATGACAAAACGTATAAAATTGTGAAACAGTAAATCCGTGATAAAAAATCCCCGAAGTTTTGGAAAGAAATCTCCGGGGATTTTTGTTGTTTCTTGGGGAGAGCCAATCGTGAAAAGATTGTTGAAACAAATTGAAAAATAGCGTAAAAAGCTATGCGAAATCGGTATGTTTTCGTACCTTTGCACTCCGATTTTGAACTAAGGATAACCATTAAAACGAAATAGTATATGAGCAAAAAGGCACTTTTGATGATTCTCGACGGCTGGGGTATCGGTAATCACACCCATGCCGATGTAATTTACA
>CALUJQ010000043.1 GCA_944320995.1 uncultured Barnesiella sp.
TCGGCGAAAGTGTTGCAAAGTTACACTCTTTTCCCTTTTCCTTCCAAATTTTTTTCAATCTTTTTTCCTAATTTTTTCAGCAATGATTACAAGAGTCTATCTTTCTGCATTTTACACATAAAGTTTTTTATGTTTATTTCTTAACTTATAATCCTACCTGTCTTGTTTCCCCATTCATAGCCGTGTTTTATGAATGAACTGCGTCTATCTTTCACTTATGGAGTGTAAGATTTAACGCAACGACAACATGTCACGCTCTCCGCTTTCAACAGGGGTTGTTCTGGGATCTCGTCGAATAGATGGTCTTACCGTCGTACCGTCGAGTTATCGTAAATCACAGGTTGTATTTATTACCAAAGCGACATTTGCGAGGGGTCGACTTGTTGTGCTTTCTTTTGTGCCAACGCGGCTTGTTCCTCGGCTTCGCGTTTTTTCTTTTCTTCTTCTTTTCGTTTGGCAATCATCTCGGGGGTATCGGGTCTTGTCGGAATCAACCAATTGTCGCCAAATGTATCGAACCCGGGGAAATCGTCGTCTGAGGGTTCTTCGACACGTTTCTGCTTTTTCTCTTTTCCAGAAGGTTCTACCGTCTCTGCTTTCTTCCCTCTTTGTGGCGTATTTTCTGCCGATTCGATTTGCTCTTCTATCGTTTCCGAGGGGGTATTGGATTTGGTTTCACTCCGATTCGTGGAGAAATCAATAACTGTCGATTCGGATTTTTTATCTTCAGCAGGAGCTTCGACGGATTGCTCATTCGAAACGATTGGTGTCGCAGTCGCGTTTTTTAATTCGTCTATTTGTGCCAACAGTTCTTGCCGTTGATTACGCAAGGCTGCAACCATTGCATTGGCTTTTTCCAACTCGTTTTTCAGAGCTTCGAGTTCCTGCTTGTCGGCCGACTCGACTCGTACCATACGCTCTTCTTGCTGTTTTTGCTGTTGTACCAAATGCTCAAAACGAGTGTGTAGCTGTTTGTTTTCGGCCTCGGCGTTTTGGAGCGAATTCATAAGTTGCGCTATTTTCTCGTCTTTCGTAGCTTTTATTTGCTCGAAATGTTGCAATTTGGTCTCGACTTCTTCAACGACTTTGAGGCCTTGTTGGGCTTCGGAAAGTTCGTTTTCGAGTTTTTGTATCTGTTCCAACAGTTGTGCTATTTTTTCTTCCTGCCGGCTCAACTCTTGTCGGACAGTTTCGCTTTTATTGGTTATTTCAAGTTCTTTCTCTTTGGCTTGCGACAGTTCGGCCTGTGCTTGTTGTAATTCGTTTTGAAGCCGATCTACCTCAGTGGCATTTTCATTTTGTTTTTTCAACTCCCCTTGTAAACGAGTTATCTCGGCCATGGCCGAGTCTACCTCTTCTTGGTGGACATTGGATACTTTCAACTTGTTGACCAGACTTTTGTTTTCCAACTCGAATTGTTCTTTCTCGGCTTCTAACGTAGCGATACGGGTTTCCAATTCATGGACTTTCTCGGAGACGGCACGTTTCTGACGCTCGGCACTCAACTGAGCATTTTGCATGACATTGCGCTGCTCTTCCAACTCTTTCATTTTAACCCGCATCTCTTCCGCCTCTTTTGCCAAAGCCTGATGTTTTGCCTCCCACTTGCGGGCAACAAGTTTTCGGGATCGTTCGTTTACCTCGGCGACAAATTTCTTAAACGAGTCGTCTAATTGATCGAACAGATATTTTTTCTCGGCCTCCTTGTCCAATGCAACCAAAGCATAATCGGGTAGTGAACGGTTCAACATCTCGACTAACACATCGAGCAAGGTGTCGGGCAGTTGCAACTCTTCGCTTGCATCGCCCGTCGGGTTCGTTTGATTCACAGGAGTTTCATCGGACGGAGTTTTATCCCGAAGGCAGGCATTGGTAATATTTTCGGCCGTATAAGGGTGTGAGTCCATCTCGCCATCTTCGCCCGAAAAGCCGAGCGCTTTTATTGTTTTCTTAAATATCGACATAATTTACTCTTCTTTTTTATTTCTACTTGGTTCGACGCCCGGTTTGGTAACCAGACCTTTGCCTTTGCGTCCGTTTATTTCGATCAGGACAGAGGTGTCAAATTTTACTATTCTCAGGGAGTCCGACTCATATACCGCAGGGAGCGAATTCAGATATTCCTCATCGTAATAGCCATCACCGGCAAATGAATTTACCGTGAAATAGCCTACTCCAAACGAGGTTAAATTCTGGAAGAAATGGGTTCCTTGGCTGGGCTCTATCCTGTAATTATCGAGCGCCGACTCTACGATGAGCCTCGCCGCCGATATGTGGGGCCACTTGACGGGGATTCCCAACGCGTAATCGCTCGACCCCCAACGCCCGGGGCCTATGAGAATATAGTATTCCTTCCGTTCGGTAAAGGTACGATTTATTTTTTCTATTTCCCTTGCTATATTCACATTATTTGAGGCCCTGAAACTATTTGATTTTACATATACGATATGATTTACATTATCCATAACGCCATGCCCCAGCGCCGTATTGCTTTTCAAAATGGTTTTCTCGTCGGGCAAATCCATCACTTCGTCACTAAGCATCTCTTTCATATCGACAATAGGCCTTATCTGCAACCAATAGACAGTGCCGGGTGTATTGGGTATATTCGTAAGATTTCCCGCGAATTCAATCTCTACGGGACGCCCCATCTCGCTACTGCCGACCGTGAGCATCGAATCGAGGACATTCGCCAACGGGAAAGCGTTATGTTTCAGTATATTGGCAAAAGTCACCACTTTGCGACCTCCTTCATAATAGCCGTCTCGTATCATTTGGTCAATAGGGTCATAGGTCGAGACCATCAGGCGCAGAGAGTTGTCTTTCTCTGCATCGCGAATGGAGAGTTTCAGCAGGTTGAATCCGTCGTCAATCGAGAAAGGCTTATCTCCCCGCTTCATATCCAACGCATAAAAACGAGTTTGAGTATCCCTTAATGCAAAATCCAAAGTACTGGTTTGCAATACTTTATTGGGGTGTCGAGGTGAAAACCGCAAACTTCGTCCTCCATCGACAATATATTTCCCCAATCCAATAGCTAAATCGACTACTCCGTCCTCGGCCTTTTCGTCGTTAATGGGATAGTAGTTGATGGACCGCCCTACCCCTGCAAACGACGGGTAATAACGGTCGTCGTACTGAGTCCCCACTACCTCCTGCAAAATAATGGCCATCTTTTCTTGATCGATCACATTCGACGTAGCAGTCATATAGGCCTTGCTATCGGCATAGAAGACCGAGGCGTACACGGCTTTAATGGCGTCTAACAACAGCCGGAGCATCTCTTCCTTGTCGTCCAATGCAGGTATCATATAGGTAGAATATATCCCGGCAAAAGGCTGATAGTGGGAGTCTTCCAAAAGGCTCGAAGAGCGCACGGCGATAGGCTTACCCACCACCTCGAAGAACGAGAGGAAGTCGGGTTTCAACTCCTCGGGGAGTTTGGCTTTAAGGAAATGGGACAGAATCTCCTCGTCCGAAATATCGGAAAGGGCAATTTGATACAGGTTGTTGCTCTCCATGAAGGTATCGAATATATCGGTACACAATACCACGGTTTTGGGGACTGTCACATTCACCCCTTCAATATCGTCGAATATGGGATTCCGCTTGATCATGGCATCGATAAATGCCAAGCCTCTTCCCTTTCCCCCCAAGGACCCGTTCCCAATACGGGCAAAATTGGAGTACTTGTCAAAACGGTCGCGCTTGAAGATGGCAACCACACCCCGGTTTTTCATTTTGCGATATTGCACGATGGCATCGAAAATGAGTTGACGGACCTCGGATATTTCGCTCAAATCGGTTATTTTCCGGGGTTGCAACGCCTCGGCCATGGGGAATATGGCTCTCGAATAGAGCCAACGCGAGATGTGATTCCGGGCAGCATGATAATAGAGCGACTCATCGGGAATGATGTCGATTTTATCTTGCAAGTCTTTTAGATTCTTTATCGTGACAATAGGCTCGCCCGTATGGGGGTTGATAAAGGTGAAGTCGCCGAATCCGAAATTTTTCAGAATCGTTTTTCGCAAATCGACAGGCAATTTCTTGGAGTTTTTATCCAAAAACGAGGCGTT
The DNA here is from genome assembly GCA_944320995.1 of uncultured Barnesiella sp. Lineage (GTDB taxonomy): Bacteria > Bacteroidota > Bacteroidia > Bacteroidales > Barnesiellaceae > Barnesiella. Next base: position 4,080 of record CALUJQ010000043.1, read on the forward strand.
CAACTTAATGGCGTCTTTGTGATTCTCCCACTCCGAAGATTCTATGATAAGCGGCAAATAGGGGTCGCAAGAACGCACATACGAACAGAATTTTATTCCGGCCTTTTTATCTTTCTCTCCGGCTCGAATAAAGGAAACATCAGAGATTATACCCAACATATTTCCCGAATACTTCTCATAAATCTGCATAGCCTCCTCATAGGTTCTTGCCAACATCACCTTGGGACGTCCCCGCATACGCAACATACGTTCGTGTTCGTTCAACGCCTCGGTCGAAAATATCTGCGACTGTTTCAACACGAAATTATACAGATGCGGCAAAATAGAAGAGTAAAACCGAATGGAGTCTTCGACCAAAAGGATAAGCTGCACACCTACCGAGGTAATATCGACCTCGGCATTCATCTTATCCTCTATCAGTTTAATAATGGCGACCAACAAATCGACATTCCCCAACCAACTGAACACATAATCGACTCCGCTCAAATCTTCTTTGGCGATACGCCGGGAGACTTCATGCGAAAAAGGAGTCAAAACGACGATGGGGATATAGGGATAAAGCCGCTTCATGGCCTTGGCCTGTGAAAAGGTCTCGGAACAATCGACACCCGGCATGGTTATAATGAGGTCGTAGCGTTTCATCGCCAGCTCTTCAAAAGCCTCTTCGTTGGTAGTCACCTGCTTCACCCGAGGGGGGGAACTCAGGTTCAACGAGACATACTCAAAGTAAATTTGCTCTTCGACCCGGCCGTCTTCCTCCATGATAAAGGCATCGTATCGGCTCGCAACAAGTAAGACATTGAAGACTCTTTTTTGCATTAAGTTAGCAAAAGAGGTATCTTTCAGGTATAATTGATTAATATTCGTCTTATTCATTATTTTCTTGTCGATTTCGGCTTACAAATTGCCATTTTTATTTTTATAAATTTATTGTTCAAAAGTAGTAAAAAAAATTTTTTTATCCATATAAATATGTACATTTGCTGTATGAGAAAAACGCATCTTCCCACAAAGATGCCAAAATAGAATTTAACTAAACAATATCGTGACTATGAACATCAAACACATCATGGCATCATTGGAGGCAAAGCACCCCGGTGAGTCGGAGTATTTACAAGCGGTTCACGAGGTGTTGCTCTCTATCGAAGAGGTTTACAACCAACACCCCGAATTTGAGAAAGCCAAACTGATCGAGCGGCTTGTCGAACCGGACAGAATCATTACTTTCAAAGTTCCTTGGGTAGATGACAAAGGCGAGATACAAGTCAACTTGGGTTACCGTGTACAATTCAACAACGCTATTGGCCCGTATAAAGGAGGTATAAGATTCCATGCCTCGGTAAACTTATCGATTCTGAAATTCCTCGGATTCGAACAAACATTCAAAAATGCCTTGACCACACTGCCGATGGGTGGTGGTAAAGGCGGTTCCGATTTCAGCCCCCGAGGCAAGTCCGACGCCGAAATCATGCGATTCTGCCAAGCCTTCATGTTGGAGTTGTGGCGTCATTTAGGCCCCGATACCGATGTGCCTGCGGGCGATATAGGCGTAGGTGGCCGCGAAGTGGGCTACATGTTTGGCATGTACAAGAAACTGACACACGAACATACCGGTACCTTTACCGGCAAAGGGCTCGAATTCGGCGGCTCGCTTATCCGTCCCGAAGCAACGGGCTACGGAGGCCTCTACTTCGTGAAACAGATGCTGGCCACCAAAGGCATCGACATCGCCGGCAAACGTATTGCCATCAGCGGTTTCGGCAACGTGGCATGGGGTGCCGCCTCGAAAGCGACCCAACTGGGAGCCAAAGTGGTAACCATCTCGGGACCGGACGGTTATGTGTATGACCCCGACGGCATATCGGGCGAGAAAATCGACTATATGCTCGAATTGCGTGCCTCGGGCGAGGACATCGTTGCTCCCTATGCCGAGAAATACGGTGTTGAATTCTTCCCGGGTAAACGTCCGTGGGAACAGAAAGTTGACATCGCACTCCCATGCGCCACTCAAAACGAGTTGGACGAAGAGGACGCCAAGAAACTGATCGCAAACGGCGTTATCTGTGTAGGCGAGATTTCGAATATGGGTTGCCGCCCCGAAGCGATCGACCTCTTTATCAAACACCGCATCATGTATGGACCGGGCAAGGCGGTCAACGCCGGCGGCGTAGCAACCTCGGGATTGGAAATGACACAAAACGCCATGCACATCTCGTGGAGTGCCGAAGAGGTGGACCAACGCCTACACCAAATCATGAGCGACATTCACGCCCAGTGTGTAAAATACGGGACTGAGCCCGACGGTTTTATCAACTACATGAAGGGCGCCAATATCGCCGGCTTCATGAAAGTAGCCAAAGCCATGATGGCCCAAGGAGTTATCTAATTTTTCCTTTATAACCAATAAGACAAAGGGGTTGCACCGTCATGCACGGTACAGCTCCTTTGCTATACTCGACTCTCCACGGCGAACCAACACCTGCCCTCGCTTGTTTCTCTATTTGAAAACCATAAACGCTTCGTGTATGAAAAAAATACTTTTGCCGCTCCTGCTGTGTTGTTCGCTAAACATAGGTTATGCCAAAATAGCCATAGAGCGTACCGATCCTCCCTGTTGGTGGACGGGCATGGAAAACCGCGAGTTGCAGATCATGTTATACGGGAAAGGTATTGCCGACTGCAACGTACAGATAGAATACCCGGGAGTATCGTTGACCAGAGTCGTGACGCTCGACAGTAAAAACTACCTGTTTCTCTACCTCGATATAGCCCCCGGAACTCAACCCGGGAATTTCGATATACGCCTCTCCCGAAAGAGGGAAAAACAGACCATACGGTACACTTTGCAAGAGCGAAGTATGCCCGGCAAGGATAGAAAAGGGTTCGACGCCTCGGACGTCCTCTACCTCATCATGCCCGACCGGTTCGCCGACGGCGACCCCGCGACAAATGTCATACCTTCCATGCGTTTCCCGGCTCCTGTCAACCGACAAGACCCCAATGCCCGACACGGTGGGGACTTGCAGGGAATCGCTCAACATTTGGACTACATAGCAGATTTGGGGGTAACAGCTATTTGGCTGAATCCGGTTCTCGAAAACGATATGCCCGGAGGCTCCTATCATGGCTATGCCACCACCGATTATTACCGGGTGGACCCTCGCTTCGGCACAAACGAATATTATCGCAACTTAATAGCCGAGTGTCACAAACGCGGGCTGAAAGTTGTCATGGATATGATTTTCAACCACTGCGGCGACCAACATATTTGGTTTTTGGACCGCCCTTCACACGATTGGTTCAATTTTCCCGACGGTTACCGGCAGACTTCCTACCGGCTCACTCCCCACTTCGACCCTTATGTCTCCCAATACGACAAGAGCATGACCGTGGAGGGCTGGTTCGTAGAGAGCATGCCCGACCTGAACCAGCACAATCCTCATCTGATGAAATACCTCACCCAAAACAGCATCTGGTGGATTGAGTTCTCGGGTATCGACGGCATACGCATGGATACTCACCCCTATGTCTTTTTCGACTCGATGGCTGAGTGGTGCGCCGCTATCGAACAAGAGTATCCCCATTTCAACATCGTGGGCGAATGTTGGTACGGAACCGAAGCCGGGTCGGCCTATTGGCAGCAAAACAGTATCCTCGACACCCGCCGGAATTCACACCTCAAAAGCGTCATGGATTTTCCCTTGCAGGGAATCGCACGCGATGCGTTCACCTCGCCGACCGACGCATGGAGCGGGCTGAACCTCCTCTACGACCATATCGCACTCGACTTCATGTATGCCGACCCGATGAGCGTGCTCACCTTTCTCGACAACCACGATACCGACCGGTTCTTGTTGTCGCTGCCGCAAAACTTGGGATTCTACAAACAGGCTATCGCTTTCTTGCTGACCACCCGGGGCATTCCCCAAATCTATTATGGGACCGAGATTCTCATGCACGGGAGCAAACAACAGAGCGACGGGCTGGTTCGCCTCGATTTTCCGGGCGGCTTCCCGGGCGACACCATTAACGATTTCTTGCCCCAAGACCGTACCCTGCTGCAAAATGAGGCTTTCGACTTCTGTCAGAAACTGCTGAAATGGCGACGTAACAATCCATGCCTGTCGCAAGGCGACATGTTGCACTTCATGCCGAACAACGGATTGTATCTCTATCGCCGCAGTTACGAGGGGAACAATGTACTGGTCATCATGAATGGAAATGACACGACTTTGAACGTAGATATGGGACGATATGCCGAAATCCTGTCGGGAGTTGAGTCGGCCCACGATGTCATCACCCACCAAACGGTAGTCTTTACTCCTGTCATGGAGTTTGCACCCAGAGCCTTGTTTATATTGGAATACTAAAATCCGGCGTCGTCAAACGACTTTGACCAGTACGACCTCGTCGTCCCGCAATCGTGCCGTCGCCCAATTTATCGTGGTGATGGTGTATAAAGCGCAAGGTGCGACATCATCGGCCATGTTGCGAAGATAGACCGGATTCTGAATAATAGCCTCCCCCACCGTGAGCAAACAGTTCTCGGAAAGTTGCTTTTGTATCGTACGGCAGAACTCCTCTTTTTCCAACTCGAAACGGGGCGACACGACAAACAGTATCCCTTCGCAAAAAGTAGTCAAGGAGACTTCGCGCTGGAACGGCAATATATGATCGACCTTATTCTCTTCCGTGAGGTAAAGAATATGTTTATTCAGCAACGAACGCCTGTAACATAATTGATGCGAGAAGAATCCTTTTTTCATAATCCCAACCCTACTTAATATTTTTAAGCACCAATTTTTTTCGTTCCGAAGGCGAAAGGGGACGATCGGATAGCACTTTTTGACTGTTTACCGCCGGGATACGGTCGTTATAATGCCGGCGTATCAACGAGAGGCTATCGACATACATTCTCTCTTGAACCGCTTGCATGGGCAGAACGATATATCCATACACCCGGGAAATCGAAGTTGTGGAGTCGGCTTGTACCGGCAGTACGCACCACCCCTCTTTATCGACATCGACCCAATTATATGCAATATCGTTGTTGGTATGCCGCACGGCCATATATACTTGCGGCTTGACGCTCAACTTGGGAAGCATAAGCACCTTGAAGCGTAGTTCGAAGTAATCGCGAGTACGGAAATTCTCGTCGGTCGCAATATCGAAAGTCAGCAAATTGGAGGGCAGGCGTGTATCAAAAAGGTGAAACCTTTTCTGCTTCCACACATCGACACTGTCGCCGGGCTGGGTCATGGTTTGGGAGTTTTCCTCGGCGAGCAATTTTTTAGCCTCTTCGTTTTCGGCTTTAAGCCGTTCGATCACCCGGTCATATATCTCCATATATTTGTCGATATGATGCCCATACCACACAAGTGTCGTATCGAATTGCTCCTGAGTGACACCATGGCGCAAGAATACGGCTTCCCTCAATTTTTTCTTGTCGGCATTGTTGTTATAGATATTGTAATTCGACTCGATAACGGCCTCCGATTTGTGAATATCGACCAACAAATCCTCCATCGCCTTCTCACCGATCACATAGTCGGGGCGATGGCTGCACGATAGCAGCATCAAAATCGGCAATATGACAAATAATGCTCGTCTCATAAGGCTCACTTGGAGGTATCGGTCTTCTTGCTTTCCGTGGAAAGATAGCGATGGTAAAACAGAATCATACATACCACCCCGACCGATATGGCCGAGTCGGCAATATTGAACACCGGACGGAAAAATTCAAAGCGCTCGCCGCCAATCCACGGAATCCAGTCGGGCCAGTAAAAACTGAACAGCGGGAAATAGAGCATATCGACCACCCGGCCGAAGAACAATCCGGCGTATCCCTCACCCGGCACAAACGAAGCCACCAGCGGCGGGAGCGGGTCGTTGAACAGAAGCCCGTAAAACAGGCAGTCTATGATATTCCCGGCCGCGCCGGCAATAATCAAGGCCAAACAGACAATAAAACCGGTGGGCATGTGCGGTTTGTTTTTGACTCGGAACAGAATCCATACCAAAAATACGACGGCGACAATACGAAAAAGGGTTAGAAACAACTTGCTCCCTATTTCCATCCCAAACGCCATGCCGTTGTTTTCGACAAATGCGATATAGAACCAATCGGTCACCCGAATGGCTTCGCCTATATACATGTGTGTCTTCACATAGATCTTCACCACTTGGTCGATAATCAACACAAGGGCTATCGTAATGAGGGCTATTTGTCCTTTGGTCAATCGTTTCATATCTGCAATTATGCGTTTCCCCTTTTATCGGGGGCCCAAAAAGCGATTCGGCCTTTGTGCATTCCTCGGCGAGAACAGCACACAAAGGTCGAATCGTCTATCTTATCATTTCGGTAGATTTCACAAAATAATCTGCCTCTCCTGCAAAAATTTACAGAAATTCCCGCAGGGAGGAGTGCGATAAATTTATTTTTTCCTGTTATCACCCTTCGCATCTATTCCCAAAGTGGCGTGGGGAACAGCACGGAGTCTCTCTTTCGGAATCAATTTGCCCGTCTCCCGACAAATACCGTATGTTTTATTTTCGATACGTACCAATGCGGCTTGCAGGTGTTGGATAAATTTCATCTGTCGTTGTGCCAACTGTCCTGCCTCTTCTTTGGAGAGAGTGCTTGCACCTTCTTCCAACACCTTAAACGTGGGCGACGTATCGGTCACATCGTTTCCATCGGTATTCATAATTGAGGCTTTCAACAAATCATAATCACGATATGCCTTTTCGAGCTTCTCATTAATAATCTGCCGAAATTCTTCAAGTTCAGCATCGGAATAGCGTGTTTTCTCACTCATAATTATTTGGGGTTAAAGTTTCACATTCAATTCTTCAAAGGGCCGACAACAATGCAGGATTGTTATGTCAGTTCAAATATAACAGAAATATTGCTACTATACTCTATCATTTCACTGATTTAACAATTTTGATATTTACTTTGAAAGTATCGAAATCCAGTTCATTGACTTGCTCGCCCGAAAGGTTATCGACAATCTCAAACGTATTGGCCAACACTTGACGGGCCATGTAGTCGCGATATTCTTCAACGGCTTTGTCGGTCTCGCCGCACGAGGCGATATAAACGTCGATTTTATCGGTAATATCAAAGCCCGAAGTCTTTCGAATATTCTGTATGCGGTTCACCAATTCACGGGCGATACCCTCGCGACGCAACTCCTCGGTCACGGTAATATCGAGAGCGACCGTGAGATTGCCTTCGTTGGCAACCAACCAGCCGGGAATATCTTCCGAGATAATTTCCACATCGGTCTTTTCGATGGTTGCAGCCTGCCCGTCAATATCGAAAGTAAATGTTCCGTTCTTTTCAAAATCGGCAATATCGGGTTGTGACATGGCGGCAATCGTTGCGGCCAATTGTTTCATGATTTTCCCGTAACGCGGGCCCAGTTTCTTAAAATCGGGTTTCACCCGTTTTACCAAGATGCCTGCGGCGTTATCGACAAACTTCATCTCCTTCACATTCACCTCGCTGAGAATTAAATCTTTCACAGCCTCGATGTGATTTTGCTGCTCTTTGTTCAACACCGGAACCATCAGGGTGGTCAACGGTTGGCGCACCTTGATATTGACTTTACGACGCAAGGCCAACACCATAGAGGTCATCGTTTGAGCGATTTGCATACGTTCTTCGAGAGCCGAGTCGATATAGTTGCCGCAACATACCGGGAAATCGGCCAAGTGGACCGAACGGGTGTCGCGACCGGTAGCCGCTGTGAGGTCGGTATACAGACGGTCGGCATAGAAAGGTGCGATGGGCGCCATCAGCTTGGCCACCGTTTCGAGACAGGTATAGAGTGTTTGATAGGCCGACAGTTTATCGTCGGTCATCGTCCCGCCCCAGAAACGTTTACGGTTCAGCCGTACATACCAGTTGCTGAGGTTGTCGTTCACGAAATCGGCAATAGCCCGTCCGGCACGAGTAGGCTCGTAGGCGGCCAACTGCTCGTCGACCTCCTTGATGAGCGAGTTGAGCAACGAGATAATCCAGCGGTCTATCTCGGGGCGTTTCTCTACGGGTATCTCGGGCTCGGCAAAGGTGAAACCGTCAACATTGGCATAGAGGGCAAAGAACGAATAGGTGTTATAAAGTGTGCCGAAGAATTTGCGGCGCACCTCTTCCACCCCGTCGAGGTCGAATTTGAGGTTGTCCCACGGCGACGAATTGGTAATCATATACCAGCGCAACGGGTCGGAACCATATTTCTCGATGGTGCCGAAGGGGTCAACGGCATTGCCCAACCGCTTGGACATTTTGTTGCCATTCTTATCGAGTACGAGTCCGTTCGACACCACAGCTTTATAGGCGACACTGTCGAATACCATCGCGGCGATGGCATGCAACGTGAAGAACCAACCACGGGTCTGGTCCACACCCTCGGCGATAAAGTCGGCGGGATAAACTTCCCGGTTGTCGAAAGCCTCTTTGTTTTCAAACGGGTAGTGTATTTGAGCATAAGGCATGGCTCCCGAGTCGAACCATACGTCGATAAGATCGCTCTCGCGTTTCATGGGTTTCCCATTGGGCGAAACCAGTATGATGTCATCGACATACGGGCGGTGCAAATCGATCTTATTGTAGTTTTCGGCCGTATATTCACCGGGTACGAAGCCTTGTTTTTTGTATGGGTTCTCGGCCATTAACCCGGCAGCGATAGATTTCTCTATTTCGTTGTAAAGTTCCTCGACCGAGCCGATACACAACTCCTCGCTGCCGTCCTCGGTGCGCCAGATAGGCAACGGTGTTCCCCAATAGCGGCTGCGCGAGAGGTTCCAGTCTTGCAGGTTTTCGAGCCATTTGCCGAACCGGCCCGAACCGGTCGATTGGGGTTTCCAGTTGATGGTATTGTTCAGTTCGATCATACGGTCGCGACAAGCCGTGGTGCGGATAAACCAACTGTCGAGCGGATAGTAAAGCACCGGTTTGTCGGTACGCCAGCAGTGAGGATAGCTGTGTACATGTTTCTCGATTTTGAACACCTTGTTGGTTTGTTTCAACAACACGCAAATATCGATGTCGAGTGTGGCATCGTCGTCGGTAAGCGTGGCGTCGTAGGCATTCTTCACATAACGTCCGGCATATTCGCCGTATGCCTCCACATCGACATTCTGTTTTACAAAATCGGGGTCGAGGTCTTCTATCGCATAGAATTTACCGGTCATATCGACCATAGGGCGACGGTTCCCTTCTTTGTCGAGCATCATCAAGGGAGGGACTCCGCTGGCTTTGGCCACCCGGTCGTCATCGGCACCGAAGGTGGGCGCAATGTGTACGATACCCGTACCGTCTTCGGTCGTTACGAAATCACCTGTAATCACCCGGAATGCCCCTTCGCCGGGATTGACCCACGGCAACAGTTGCTCATACTCCATACCGGCCAAATCGCTGCCTTTATACTCGGCAACGACTTTCCACGGAATAAGTTTGTCGCCGGGCTTATAATCTTCCAAGGCAAGATCGGCGGCCTTAGCATTGAAGAGCGTAGGCACAAGCACTTTGGCGGCTATCACGCTAATGGGTGCTCCGGTATAGGGATTGTAACTTTGTATCAAATTATACTCGATATTCGGGCCTACGCAGAGGGCTGTGTTGGAAGGCAATGTCCACGGGGTTGTCGTCCACGCCAAGAAATAGGGTTCGCCGAAAACCGCCATCTCGGGACGGGGATTGCGAATCTTGAATTGGGCGATACAGGTGGTATCCTTCACATCGCGATAACAACCGGGTTGGTTGAGCTCGTGCGAACTCAATCCCGTACCGGCCGCCGGCGAATAGGGTTGAATGGTATAACCTTTGTACAGATAATTTTTATTATACAACTGTTTGAGCAGCCACCACAAGGTCTCGATATAACGGTTATCGTAGGTGATGTAAGGATTCTGCATATCCACCCAATATCCCATGCGGTGCGTGAGGTCTTCCCATTCGCGGGTAAACTTCATCACATCTTTGCGGCAAGTGGCGTTATACTCGGCCACCGAAATGGTTTTCCCAATATCCTCCTTCGTGATTCCCAATGCTTTTTCCACACCCAGCTCAACGGGAAGGCCGTGGGTATCCCACCCGGCCTTACGTTTTACGTGGAAACCTTTCATGGTTTTGTATCGGCAGAACAAATCCTTAATCGAACGTGCCATCACATGGTGAATCCCCGGCATGCCGTTGGCCGAGGGAGGGCCTTCGTAAAAGACAAAGGAAGGCGCGCCTTCGCGAGTTTCCAAACTTTGGTGGAAAAGGTCTTGTTTATCCCATTGGTTCAAAACCTCTTTATTGATTTCCGAGAGGTCGAAATGAGAATATTCGGTGAATTTCTTGCTCATATATTCCTTTAATAATCCTTGCTAAAAAAATCGGCACGAAGATACAAAAAAAGCTGCAACTAAGAAAGAAACAGCTTAACAATATTCGGGGAAAGAAAAAGTCGCGCCCTTATAACTCGATAGGAGCGGCTATCCACTCACCTCCACTCAGTTGCCAAACAGCGGTGTATCCGGCTTGCGCCAAGGCCTTCATAGCTTCGGTTCGACCTGCATTTATCTTCTCAGGATAGTGGGCGTCGGAATTGACGACTACCCGAATGCCCAATGCATGCATCAACTTGAAATAGTCGCAATGCGGAAAGAAGCGGCCACGTGTTTCCAACGCTTTGGTATTGACCTCGACCAACAGATTGCGCGAGGCAATCGCCTCCAAATAATCGGTCACCAACTGTTTATACCACGGCTCTCTATCCAGCCCGGGACGATATAGCGAAGCATTGAGTCCAATCTTGTCCAAGTGCCCCAAGAAATCAAATCCGCCCAATTCGACCAGACGAAACGAACTGCGGTAAAACCGGCGCACGGCCTCATCGACATCTCCGTCGAAAAAGGTATCGACATAATCCCTAAATCGGTCGGGAGAGCCGTCGGTATCGATGGGCGTGCCATCGGGGGTGACGATATAATGTACCGACCCGATGCGATAGTCGAGCGGCATCTCCTGAAAATAGGGGATCGAAGGATTGAACGTATCGTCCAAAAAGTCGATTTCAAGGCCTATGTATAGTTCTATCTCCGACGAATAGATTTGTTTCAAACGGTGGAATTCTTCAAGATAACCCTCCATTCTCTCCCGTCGCATATTACAACTGTTGGGCAAAGGAAACGGGGCATGCGACGAAATGCCATAAGAGGAAAACCCTTCACGGATAGCCTCCTGCACAAATGCCTCCATAGGAGCATGCCCATCACAAAAATCGCAATGAGAATGGTAATTGGTCAAATGCTTCATATCATTTTTTGATGGGTTCCCAATTTGACAACCCTCGTTTGAATCGAATAAACAAAAACGTGAATAACAGCGTGACCGCAAACGCTATTCCCAACGAAAGTCCATAAGGCAATTGGAGTCCCTCGCGGGCATAGAGGATATAGGTGACGGTTACCATCGTCATGAACAGGGCCGGGATAAACGTAATCCAATAGCACTTATGCTCCCGGGCCAACCACACAGTCAAAGCCCACAACGTAAACACGGCCAACGTCTGGTTACACCATGCAAAATACCGCCACAGCACCTCAAAGTCGATCATCATCACCAACCATGCCAATACAAAAATGGGGATCGACACCAACAACCGGCTGCGTATCTTCTTTTGCGGGATATGCAAAAAATCGGCGGCAATCAAACGGGCGGAACGAAGCGCCGTATCGCCCGACGTAATGGGCGCGGCAATCACTCCAAGCATGGCCAATATACCACCGAATGTACCTAACCAACTCACCGATATATCGTTGACCAAAATGGCGGGGGTTTTCCCTTTCAGATATTCCGACAATCCGCTGAACGAACCGTCGAAGAAAGCGATTGCGGCGGCAGCCCAAATAAGGGCGACAATCCCCTCGACCACCATAGCGCCATAAAATACCCGGCGGCCCATCTTCTCGTTTTTCAAACAACGGGCCATCATGGGCGACTGGGTCGCATGGAATCCCGAGATAGCCCCACAGGCAATCGAAATAAACATCATCGGGAAAATGGGATTCACATCGGAATCGGGACGGGAATAACTCATTGCCTCATGAAATTCGGGAAGGCTCTCCGGCCGTAAAAACAGAGAGACCATAATTCCCACCGCCATAAACAACAAGGCAAAACCAAATAAAGGATATAACCGCCCGATGAGTTTATCGATAGGCAGCAGCGTCGCCAATATGTAATAGCCGAAGATGATGGCGATCCACATGGTCGTAGTCGTACTTTCACCGGTAAGCAAATCGAGCAGGTTGGCCGGATTGATAACAAAAACGGCTCCGACGAGAATCATCAAAAGAAGCGAAAAAGCCCGCATCACCTGCTTGATGCCTGTCCCCAGTTCACCTCCCACCAACTCGGGCAAACTGGCCCCGTTGCGCCGTACCGAAAGCATTCCCGACAAATAGTCGTGCACCGCACCGCCAAATATCGTACCGAATACAATCCACAAATAGGCCGATGGACCGTAAAGGATACCCATGATAGCTCCGAAAATCGGGCCCAACCCGGCAATATTCAAAAACTGTATGAGAAATACTTTCCATGTGGGCATGGGGATATAATCGATTCCGTCGGTCGATGTATAGGCCGGAGTCGTTCTATCGGGATTTACTCCAAAAACTCTTTCAACCCACGCTCCATAAATAAAGTAGCCTCCTATCAATATAAGCAAGGCTATGCAAAATGTAATCATACTATCCTCTTTTTTTACGTTCTTTAAATCATGGTGCAGACAAACCAACTTCGACGAAAACTCGCCTTTTTTTAAGCTATTTATCTATCGTCGCAAATGGTATCCCGTTTTCAAAAAACAGAAAAACATGCAAAGGTAAAATCTTTTCACCATTTTATCAACTCATTTAAAAGAAAAAAGCCGCCATTCCCGATAGAATGACAGCTCTCATCTTCCCTTGCTCTACAGGTTACAATGCTATACCCTCCTTGGCAGACAATATCTCTATCCAATAATCGTCGGGGTCATGAATAAAATAGAGACCCATGGCCTCGTTCTCAAAACAGACGCAACCCATCTCCTTGTGGTAAGCCCGCACCTTTTCATAATCACCGACAGCACGCACACACAAGTGGCTCTCGTTTTCACCCAGTTCGTAAGGTTCTTTATGGTCTCGCAACCATGTGAGTTCGAGCAGGAAAGGCGAAACGCCATCGGTCAGATAAACCAATATATAGGAGCCATCGGCCGCCTCTTTCCGCCGGGCTTCGGTAAATCCCAAGGCTTTCTCATAAAAAGCCATGCTGCGAGTCAAATCGGTTACATTTATATTGAAATGGTCGAATCTTGCTTTTATTTCCATGATTGAAATTTATTTATGTTTAACTATATCATTACCGAATCGCCGGTACGGCTCAACAGCACGAATTTTGCCCCATACCGGCAGGCTATGGGGGCAAAGGCCTCGGCTTCACGCACGGCGGGATAGAAGTGCATGGGGACGAATGTGTCAACCTCGAAGGTCTCGACAAACTGCTCGGCCCCCCGCATGTAACCGCTGCCCTGCCGGGCATCGACCGGAAACATAGCCACATCGATACGGGTCACCCGCCCAACCATGTAATCCAGTTCGCGACGATATGCCATTTCGGCGGCACGCACCTCGGCTTCGGTCGATTCGTCGCGCCAATGCCAGTTATTGAGATCACCCGCATGGAAGATACTTCTCCCCTCGGCAACCAACCAATAGGAGACTCCCATATCGGTCGAACCGAACGCCTGTATCTGTAACCGCCCGTCGTCAAAACGATCTCCCCGGTCGAGAAAAACGGCATTCGAGAGAGCGGCGAGCTCCGGGCGCGAGGCCATCTCCCGGGGGAATATATAGAGAATCGTACTGCCGGGATTCTCCCACGTGAGGATTTCGGGATTATAATGGTCGTGATGCTCGTGCGATACCAGCACATAGAGAGGGACGCCCCGGTGTAAAGCCCGGTCGATACACGCCTCTCCCGCCCGATAATAATCGAGTATGACCGAAAAGCTGCCGCTCTCGACCAAAAATCCGCTATGAAAAAGATAGGTCAGTTTCATCTGTCCGTTTTATACAAAACAGCCGGGAAGGGCTGTTTGTTTACGCATTCATCTGCAAGGCCAACGCCTCGGCACAACGTTCGCCGTCGATGGCTGCCGACACAATCCCCCCTGCATAACCGGCACCTTCGCCGCAAGGATAGAGCCCCCGCAAGCGAACATGGGCCATTGTCTCTCTATCGCGAGGTATCCGCACCGGCGACGAGGTACGGGTCTCTACCCCGATCATCACGGCTTCACGGGTGAGGAAACCGTGCGACACTTTCCCGAAATGTTTGAACCCCTCCTGCAAACGGGTCACGATAAACTCGGGCATCCAAAAGTGCAACGGCGAGGCGATAAGCCCCGGCGAATAGGAAGAACGAGGCAAGTCGAAAGAGTTGCGGCGGTTTACAAAATCGGTCATACGCTGGGCAGGGGCTGTCTGTTTACAATTCCCATTCCTATAACACTGGCGTTCGAGGTCTTCTTGAAACTTAATGCCTGCCAATACGCCATAGGCCGAGAACCGCGCGCTGAAATCTTCGGGCTGCAACTCGACCACCATGCCCGAATTGGCCCAAGCCGACCCGCGGTTGGAAGGCGACATGCCGTTGACCACGATTTGCTCGGGACCGCTGGCGGCCGGGACCACAAAGCCTCCGGGACACATGCAGAAAGAATAGACACCCCGCCCCTTCACCTGTGTGACAAAACTATATTCGGCCGCAGGGAGATACTTGCCCCGGCCCTCGGGATTGTGGTATTGTATGGAATCAATCAATTGTTGAGGGTGTTCGAGCCGCACGCCCACGGCAATCCCTTTCGGTTCGAGTTCCACCCCTTTTTCGTGCAGCATATAATAGACATCGCGCGCCGAATGGCCG
>CALUJQ010000044.1 GCA_944320995.1 uncultured Barnesiella sp.
GGCGAAAGTGTTGCAAAGTTACACTCTTTTCCCTTTTCCTTCCAAATTTTTTTCAATCTTTTTTCCTAATTTTTTTTTGAAGAATTCGGGATTTATCGTCCAACCGTTTTATTTTCTGTCTGTTATAATTTATTATAATTTTATTTTTTTACACAAAAACCGTTAGACGACTTACCGGAAAGGTTATTCATGCGTTTTTCACAGTAGGAAATGACACAATTTATAACAGTTTAAAACGTAACCGTAGTATATTTTCTTTAAAATCGTAACTGATGATTTTGAATGTACCTATTTCGGAAGTGTTTTCGACATGGCGTCCGATACAGAGGCATTCGTCGTAGTCGCCAACTTTGACTACCCGCACTGTGTCGGAGGCGTTATCGGGCAACCGCCGCAAATCAAATCGGGATTGTGCCTCATCTTGCGTAATGTATTCGGTTGTTATCGGCAATCGGCTTTGGATCACTTGATTGACGCAAATCTCGATTTGCCGGATATCGGCCTCGGTGGGAGGTTGGGGAAATCTGAAATCGAGTTTACTCTTTTTCTTTTCTATATGGGCCGACACGGCCCGTCCACAGCCAAACAGACGAATCATGGTTTGATTGACAATGTGTTCCGTCGTGTGCATAGGAGGGTACTCTTCTTTGTTATGCTCGTTGAGCTGGGGAATATCATTCATAAATTGAGTGATTTATATGTTCATTTTAACCAAAAGTCATACCGGAACGAAAGCAACACCCGGGTAAACTGGATATTGTCGTTCAAGGGTATGGATAGTTCGGGGCGTACCCATAGCTTTCGTGCCTTAAACAAAAAACCGGGGACTACCCGATGCTCTACCATGCGATATTCGGGGATATTGGTCACATCGACCACTACCGAGGCTTCTTGAATGATCCGGCAAGCGGCATGTACGGTATAACAGGTATTATATCCCATCTCCGAGTCGTACAGCGGCATCACCCCTGCACCGAAACTGACACGTCCAACCGTTTTATCGAGAGTTATCTTGAAAGCCCCGTCATAAAAGCGCCCCGTATAATTGACTCCGGCAAAAGCACCGGCCGAAAGTTGTATATTCCAAAGATGGGTATTCTGATGATACCCGCCTCTCAATCGGATATATTGCTCTTTGGGACTGCGTATCCACAGTGTATTTTCCAATCCTATGGACCAACAAGATGTCTGGAATCCGATACAAGCATACTCGCTATTTCGCAAACCTACAAAAATGGAGCGTGAAGGCACGGTATCGTTCTGTGCCCATACGTTTGTCAAAGAGAAAATTCCTATTATCAAAAATATAACCCGTATTTTCATAACACCTTCGCCAACCGCACATTTAATATATTATAACCTAAGCTATTCAAGTGGAGCCCATCTAACGAATAATTCATATTCAATGTCCCTTCATGCAAAAAATCGTCATACACATCGACGAAAACGCCATTGTCCAACCCGCTCACCATCTGCGATAAAGCGACATTCAACTCTTTGATGGGATTATTCAAACGAGGATAATCGTTTCTCGGCAGAATCGAGATGACAAATATCTTACAGGGCTTCAACGTCTCAATAGTGAGCCTATACTCTTCGACAAAATCTCTGATGAATTGCGGCCTCGCATCTTCATCGAGAATCCCATCTCCCAAATTGTTGGTCCCGACCAACATAATTACGTTTTTATCGCGATAATCGAGATTCCAAGTGAGAATATCCTCCAACCTTGCCCCACTGACACCATCGTTTCGCACCACATAGGTGGGAAACGCCGACTTCACGTCCCAACCGGCAACCAGAGAATCGCCGACAAAACACAATTCAGACAATCGGTCATCGGAGCAAGACTCTAATCCCACAAAAAGACATAGCAATAGACACAAAATTACACTTCCTTGGCTCTGTTTCTGTTTCACTTTTCCATCATCATATTAAGCCCCACCCCGCCTTGTCAAATGCTCGTTCAATCCTCTCATAAATCTTTCTTTATATTTAAAAAATCGAGTAAAAGCCATTGGGCGATATAACATGTAGGGTTTGTAATTATCCACAAATGTAATACTAATTGAGAAAGGAAATAGATATTTTATCTCAAAATTAACGAAGTCTTTCTGCAAAAACGCATCTGTATGAAAGGCAGAGAGGCTCCACCACTTGAACACCTTTCAACTTGAAAGGGCTTTCCAAAGCTATTTCTTTCGGAATCCGACAATATAATAACAGGTATTGGAAAGTTTCTTCGGCCATTTGGAGTTTTCTCCCGGCCTTTACACTATCTTTGCATTCAAACAAAGAAGTGACTATGGTATCGACAAAAGAGATAAACCGCCTCGTGGAAGAGAACCGATTGAACGAGGCTCTCGCTTGCATCGACCAATGTTTGGCCGAGAATCCACATGACGATACAGCTTACTATGCAAAAGGCATCGTCTATTGGAAACAAGGGAACTGGAAACTGACCATCGAGAATTATCTGAAAGCTGTCGAAATCAATCCCACAAGTCCCGCCAAACAGGCCTATGAAATGGTGATGGAAATCATCAACTTCTCCAACCCCGACTTATATAATCCGTGACTACTCCAAGGAGAGTTTTCCAAACACCTTTACCACACAAGCATCAACATCGCCGCATAGACCAGTATCTGCAACCCTTGTAATATCCATGCGACCTCGCGGCGGGTAGGATACACCCGGTAACTAATCCACGTTGACAGTACAACATACAAGGGGAGCAACATCACAAAAGTCCACGGTAGAGAGTTGTCCATTCCATTATCGGTAAAAACATCGGTGGCCCGGCGCATAAGCCACGGCCATGCAAAAAGTGGCAAGGCCGTAATTAAAATCAATATTTTGAACCAACCGGGAATACGGGGTGATTGCGTTCCTGTCATAACACCAAGATTTATCTACAAATATACGCAAAGATAGAAGCAAAGACAAACGGGAACGGATTTTTCACGTTTGACTATACCATCTTCTACCGGCAAAAAGCAAGATTGAAAAATAAAAAAGGTTGTAATATAAAAATTTGAATGTACCTTTGTCCCCTGAAATTAAAAACATTCAAAAATTATGTCCACTTATACCGAAGATACTCGTAAGGTAACCACCCACCGCTTGATGGAGATGAAACTCCGCGGAGAGAAAATTTCGATGCTCACCGCCTACGATTTCTCGATGGCAACCCTTATAGATCAAGCCGGAATCGATGTCATTCTGGTAGGCGACTCCGCCTCAAACGTCATGGCCGGCAATGTAACCACGTTGCCGATAACGCTCGACCAAATGATTTATCACGGCAAATCGGTCGTTCGTGCCGTAAAGCGAGCACTGGTAGTCGTCGATATGCCCTTCGGGTCATACCAAGGCAACTCCAAAGAGGCTGTCGCTTCGGCAATCCGAATCATGAAGGAGACGCACGCCGACTGCGTGAAGATGGAAGGCGGTGCCGAAATACGCGAATCGGTAGAACGAATCCTCAGCGCCGGTATTCCGGTAATGGGTCACTTGGGATTAACCCCACAATCGATCAACAAATTTGGCACTTATACCGTGCGTGCCCGCGAAGAGGCCGAAGCCAACAAATTGGTCGAAGACGCCCATCTGCTCGAAGAGATCGGCTGCTTTGCCCTTGTCCTCGAAAAGATTCCTGCGGTTCTGGCGGCACGAGTAGCCCAAGAATTGACCATTCCCGTAATCGGTATCGGTGCCGGCGGGGGTGTTGACGGTCAGGTACTTGTCATGCACGACATGCTGGGAATCAACAAAGGATTCTCTCCCCGTTTCCTACGCCGGTATGCCGATTTGAGTACCACTATTACCGAAGCCGTACAAGCTTATGTAAAAGACGTAAAAACACGCGACTTCCCCAACGAGAAAGAACAATATTAATTCATCGGCTCCCTATGATGGGAGCCGATATTTTTATACAACCTGTCAATACCATTTATGATTAAACACCGCGACTACTCTCTCGATTTGCTGCGAGTCATCGCCTGCTATTTAGTCATTCAGCAACATGCCAGCGAATTCTATTACATTGGCGAACAGAACAGCGTCGTCACCGGCAGCAACACATTTTGGATAGGCATCATCACCACCTTGTGCCGTTCGTCGGTACCCTTGTTCGTCATGCTGTCGGGATTCCTGTTACTCCCGATGCAAAGCGACATCTCTACCTTTTTCCGCAAACGGTTCACCCGCATCGTATATCCTTTTGTTGCATGGTGTATCCTGTATGCCGGTTATTTTGTATTGACTCGGGGAGAATCGGCGAGCGACATGCTTGTACACATCTTGCACATACCTATCAACTTCGGGTGCGAAGTAGGTCATTTGTGGTATATCTATATGCTGATAGGACTCTATTTGGTTACTCCTATTATCTCGCCTTGGCTCGAGAGGGCGGCCAAACGCGAGTTGGAATGTTATCTGGGACTTTGGATACTCTCCACGTTTCTACCCTACATTCATCTGGTCTATCCCGAAGTACTGGGCGAGGCCTTTTGGAACGACACTCCCCTGCTCTACTATTTCACCGGATTTATCGGCTATTTCATACTGGGGCACTACCTGAAACGATACGGATACCCCTCGGCTGCACTCTCGTGGATCTTGCTCATCGCGGGCTATACCATCACGGCAACTGTTTTCTGCTTGCGTATCGACACGGCAACCACCGTTCCCGAGCTGGAACTAAGCTGGCGATTCTGCTCCGCCAACGTGCTGATGATGGCGCTGGGTCTCTTCTCCCTCATTGGGCGGCTGAAACTCGACGGGAACCGTCGAAGCACAAGACTTCTCGCCGATGTCTCGATCAAAAGCTACGGCATGTATTTGGCCCATATCATGTTACTCAACTTCTATTACGGAATATTCAGCAACCTCACCGAAAGAGCCTACATCTCCATTCCGCTCATGGCCGTGAGCACATTCATTACGGTCTATGGAGTCGTAAAACTGCTCTCCCTGCTGCCCAAAAGCAAATACCTTATCGGGTAACGCCTATTTCGAGCCTTGTTGTGCTTTGAGCAAATCCCTGATCTCGGTCAACAACTTCACTTCGGCCGTAGGTTCGGGAGCAGCTTGCGGAGTAATCTCGGCTTTCTTTCTCTCGGTCAGTTTTGTCAACATTCTGATAAACAGGAATATCGAAAACGCGATGATAAGAAAATCGAAAGTCGCCTGCAAAAAATTACCATAATTGAGCGTAACGGCAGCCTGCTCCACCCCGTTGACCATGCGAGGAGCTTTCATCACCCATTTCAACTCGGTAAAGTTGACACCCCCTACCAACAAGCCCAAAACCGGCATGATAAGGTCGGCCACCACCGAAGAGACAATTTTCCCAAAAGCACCTCCGATAATTACACCCACAGCCATGTCGATCACATTGCCTCGCATGGCAAATTTTTTGAAGTCAGCCAAAAAAGAACTTTTCATAACCCTACGAATTTTGTAACATTAGATAGTTTACTCACATTCAAGAGAATGCAAATAAAGAAATTTTTCTTTTATTTTCACATTCACATACACAGTATTCAAAAAAAATATATACCTTTGCATCGCTATTTCAAAAGAAAAGTATAACTTATGCAATATAAGATAGCCTTTTTACTGGTATTGCTCGCTCTGATGAGCAGTTGCGCTACCCCTTGCGGATGTTAAACAGATATACAAATGTAACTGTTTTTCAAACAGCAAGAAAAAAGGCCCCAAAAAAACGAGAGATTATTACTATTTCAATAAACACTTAAAGTTTTATTACAATGATTAAAGTAGGTATCAATGGTTTTGGCCGCATCGGACGTTTTGTTTTCCGTGCTGCACAAACAAGAAACGACATTCAGATCGTAGGTATTA
The DNA here is from genome assembly GCA_944320995.1 of uncultured Barnesiella sp. Classification (GTDB taxonomy): domain Bacteria; phylum Bacteroidota; class Bacteroidia; order Bacteroidales; family Barnesiellaceae; genus Barnesiella. The sequence continues at coordinate 5,870 of CALUJQ010000044.1, forward strand.
ACGACCTTTGCCCGGTTGACTATCTGGCATACATGTTGAAATACGACACTATGCACGGTCAATTCGATGGAACTATCGAGGCTGATGTTGAAAAAAGTCAATTGATTGTAAACGGAAAAACGATTCGTGTTACAGCTGAAAAGAACCCCGCCGACTTGAAATGGAATGAAGTAGGCGCTGAATACGTGGTAGAATCTACCGGTCTCTTCTTGACCAAAGAAAAAGCTCAAGCTCACCTCGAAGCCGGTGCTAAATATGTAGTTATGTCGGCTCCTTCGAAAGACGATACCCCCATGTTCGTTTGCGGCGTAAACGAAAATACCTATGTAAAAGGAACTCAATTCGTTTCTAACGCTTCTTGTACAACCAACTGCTTGGCCCCTATCGCCAAAGTATTGAACGACAAATTCGGTATCCTCGATGGTTTGATGACTACCGTTCACTCGACTACCGCTACTCAAAAAACCGTTGACGGTCCTTCGATGAAAGACTGGCGTGGTGGCCGTGCCGCTTCGGGCAACATCATTCCCTCTTCTACGGGTGCTGCCAAAGCAGTAGGTAAAGTTATCCCTGCTTTGAACGGCAAATTGACCGGTATGTCTATGCGTGTTCCGACTTTGGACGTTTCGGTTGTTGACTTGACTGTCAACTTGGCTAAACCGGCTACTTACGCCGAAATCTGCGCCGCTATGAAAGAGGCTTCGGAAGGCGAATTGAAAGGTATCCTTGGTTACACCGAAGACGCTGTTGTTTCGTCCGACTTCTTGGGCGACACCCGCACTTCGATTTTCGATGCCAAAGCCGGTATCGCTTTGACCGACACCTTCGTAAAAGTTGTTTCTTGGTATGACAACGAAATCGGTTACTCCAACAAAGTACTCGATTTGATTGCTCACATGGCAAAAGTTAACGGATAATATATCCCGAAAACAAATAAAAAAAGGACCGCTTTTTTAGTGGTCCTTTTTTTTTAATCCGACAGGTACGCCCTCGCCATATACCCCAAAAGTATCCTTTTTCACGCCACGCCACACCTTCCGGATTCTCCCTTATCGATTTTCATACATATATAACACCATAACTCTCCAAAAAGTTATCCAACAACGGCAAGATTTCTCCGATTGCCTTGCCCATATTCCCGACAATCCGTACCGGCATATTGGCATATTGCGGTTCTATGCCGCAAATCATCGACACCGCCTTATGCTCCCTTTCGGCCATACCAATCTCACACATGAGCAAATAGGCCACGCCATCAAACTCTATCTCCGTCTCGCACCTCAACTGCTTTCGGGGCTCGCTATCCCGTTCATAAGCCACTACCCAGTGCGATGCGGCCAACGTGGCCAACGCCGGAGCCTCCCATTCAATCGTTCTCATCGTCTTCTCCTTTCCATCAACCTATTCCTATCAAGGCATATCCACACCGCTTTTACCTGCTTTGCCGGTGTATCCCCTCCTCTGTTACAAACTAAAATAGGTAATATACCTCGATAGAAATAGGTTAAATATGTTAATTATCAATCTATTATTTTATTATTCAAAAAAGTTTGTTACCTTTGCGATTGGTAATAAAACCACACAAATATACAACACAAATTATAAGAATGCAAATTTTAATGGTAATTTTACCATACAAAACACCTATGATTATGGATAACAATGCTAAAATAGAGAGAATCAAAGCCTTAATAGAAAGTTTGGAAATTACCCAATCGGAGTTTGCAAAACGCATATCGATCGACGCCTCCAACTTTTCGAAACACCTTACCGGGAAGCTGCCCATTAGCGACTCGCTCATCAATAAAATCGTTGCCGATTTAGGAGTATCGAAAGAGTGGCTCTGCACCGGCAACGGGACAATGTATTTGACAGCGCCGGTCGATGTGCACTCCCATATACGCACCCTCACCATACCCTCCGGGGCCATCGCCTCCGAAGGCAGAAACGGGGCAAAAGTCTATGGGCTCGATGTCACCGCCGGCAACCTCGCCCGAGACCGCATGTTCACCGAAGACTTGGTCATCGGGAGCATCGACGTCCCCTTTATAAATCCCGATTGCAGCATCGTAAAAGTAAGCGGCGACAGCATGAAACCCGTCATTAACAATGGCGACATGATTGCCATTCGTGAAATAAAAAACCCGAACCTCATTTTTTGGGGACAAATTTACGTCGTGCTGCTGGAAGACTACCGCATGGTAAAATATGTACGCAAGCACGAAAATCCAAACCGGGTCATTCTCCGCAGCGAAAATAAAGAATACGACGACATCGAAATCGAAAAACGAGACATTTGCGACCTCTTCATCGTAGAAAATATCATACGCATAGACAACCGCATCTAACTATTAACCCATACCCGGGAGAAAAATAAACCGACTCCCGAAAAACAGGAAAAACAATTATGCCGACTCTGAAAGAAGTTATTGTAGAATCGAATGACGACCTCGAAATATGGTCATCGATTACCATTTGGGACAACTCCCAAAAAGAACTGATTATCCAGTTGGAATTTATCGACTACCCAAAACACAAAAGAGACCATAAAATATATGCCACCATCGACTCCGACGAAGCAACGACAATGGCCCAAAATCTCCATATCGATGTAGCGGATCTGCCCCATGCCATTTTCGAAAAATACGGCGACACATCAAACTCCACTGTCCCCTCAAAGGTAGAAGCCATTTTTGAAGAGATACTAAATTTCATACTCGACTGCGGGGCCCGCTACCGGCTCAAACGAGATTGACAGCCCCAACTTGAAAACAGTGTTTTCATTTGCCTCGTCACTCATCTTTCACTATCTTTGGATAAGATAGGATGCGGCTCGGCAAAAAATTCAAGTAAACTTGACTTTCTGCTTTCGCCTTTCACTATCTTTGCACACAAATTTGCTTGACACACCTATGAACAAGACTCTACTCATCACATTATTTCTGTTCATCGGGCAATTTTTGTCCGCAGCAAACTATTATTGCTCCACCGAAGCAGGAGGCCTGCAAGCTCATATCGCCGGGAAAAGCGGAACCATTACCGACCTTTCCCTGTCAGGGACAATCGACGCCCGCGACTTCACGTTCATCAACGACTCTTTATCTCACTTGACAAGTTTAGACCTCACCAGTTGCACCATAACCGCATTTGAAAGTCGGGAAGTATATATCGGGAATCAAACCCGATACGAAGCCAACAGCATTCCGTCAAACACGTTTTTCGGATTTCAAGAATTAACAACGGTACGACTGCCTCGTAATACCGAGAAAATAGGAGAAGGAGCTTTTGCCGGCGCACCAAAACTGACAACAATAGAATGGGGTTCCAGCCTACGGGAAATAGGAGATTTCGCATTCAGCGACTGCACATCGCTCAATACTCCGCTTCCACAAACCTTGGAGCGAATAGGCGAATATAGCTTCAAACAATGCAATGCTTATACCGAGATAGACCTTTCGTCGAGCACACTGGCATCGATTGGCAAACGCGCATTCCTCAACTGCGAAGCATTGACCTCCATATCCCTGCCCACTTCATTACAATCGTTAGGCGACCGGTGTTTTTCGGGCTGTACTGCACTATCGCACATATCCCTCCCCCAGAACCTGCGGGAGATGGGCGAAGGGTGTTTTTCCTACTGCACCGCCTTGACAAAAGCCGATATAAAAGATTGCCCGTGGGATATACTTCCCCCTTACACATTCGATCATTGTTCGAGCCTAACTTCGGTACAAATACCCGAAACGATTACAAAAATAGGAGAAGGGGCTTTTTATTACTGCACATCGCTACTCGACTGCACCCTATCCGAGTCGGTTCAGGCCATCGAAGATTATGCTTTTGCCGGCTGCAATAAAATAGTAGCGCTATCATTCCTCCCCGAAGGGCTCGAAAAGATAGGCCGGTGGCCTTTTTACGGCATGCTGCAACTCTATTCGGCCAAAATACCTTCGACCGTTACATACATCGGAGAGCATGCCTTCGACAGTTGCATGAGATTAGCCTTCGTATTTGCTTATCCCGAGATCCCGCCACTGTTGGGAGAAGAGGTTTTCCTAAATGTCAACCAAGCATATTGCACATTGGGAGTTCCCGACGACAGTTTCTCGCTATACAAGGAAGCCGAGCAATGGAAAGAGTTTGACATTCAAAACTTATCCGACAAAGAGGAAATCGAATCGGATTTCCTAAAAGCCCATTTCGAGGAGAAAACGCTTATCGTCCAAAGCGAAAAAGCCATGCAGCGCATCGCTCTATACACCATCGACGGGCGTATGGCATACCAAACGCAAATCGAAACGACAGAAGTGGCAATCGATACGCAAGCATATCCCGAAAAGATATTCATCATTTCGGTTCAAATGCAATCGGGAGAATATTGCCACCTGAAACTGGGAAGGACAAATTAATCGGGGGAAAACAAAGAAACTATGGGAAAAAACAAACTGAAAAAATTCGACGACCTGCAAGGGTATCCTCATGTGTTCCAATACCCTTTTGCGGAACTACAAAAAAAAGGGTTTGGAATGCAAGGCAAATGGGGAGATCTGTTCTTTAAAAACGACAACCCCATCGTCCTCGAATTGGGCTGTGGGAAAGGCGAATATGCCGTAGGTATGGCCCGGCGTTTCCCACAGAAAAACTTTATCGGCATCGATATAAAAGGAGCCCGCATGTGGAGCGGGGCCAAACAAGCACTCGAAGAGGGGATAGGGAATGTAGCTTTCCTTCGCACCAATATCGAACTTATAGACCGTTTCTTCGGGCCCGGCGAGATTGCCGAGATATGGATTACCTTCCCCGACCCGCAAATGAAAAAAGTGCGTAAACGGCTCACCTCCACCCGCTTTATGCAACTTTACCAGCATATTCTGTCGCCCGGCGGAATAATCCACTTAAAAAGCGACAGCCCATTCATGTACACCTATACCTGCGAAATGGTCAAAGCCAACGGATTCCCCGTAGAAATCGCCACCGACGACCTCTACCATTCGGGGCTCACCGACGATATTCTCGAAATCAAAACTTTCTATGAACAACAATGGCTCGAACGAGGTATGAATATCAAATACATTCGGTTCATGTTCCAGCCGCGTGAACAATTTATCGAGCCCGATGTTGATATTCCCTACGACACCTATCGGAGCTTCAACCGGGGGAAACGTAGCGGAAAACAAAGCAGCCAAGAAGATACAACAACCAAATAACTCATATCATGCAGCTATATCCCAAACTCATACTCGACGCTCTCTCCAAAGTGCGTTATCCCGGCAACGGGAAAGATTTGGTCGCCAACGGAATGGTCGAAGACGATATCCGTATCGACGGCAACAAAGTGAGTTTTTCAATCATTTTCGAAAAACCCAACGATCCTTTTATCCGCTCGGTCGTAAAAGCAGCCGAAACCGCGATACTTACCTTCATCAGCCCCGACGTAGAGATTAAAGGCAACATCAATGTCAAATCGAAACAGATTGCCCGTCCCAATCCCGAGAACCCACTCCCCGGTGTAAAAAACATCATCGCCGTATCATCGGGTAAAGGGGGTGTAGGGAAATCGACCATCGCGTCAAATCTGGCCGTGGCATTGGCCCGCCAAGGGTATAAGGTAGGATTGCTCGATGCCGATATTTTCGGGCCGTCGGCGCCCACCATGTTCGATATCGAAGACACCGACGTCTATACCGAAAACATTGGCGGGCGGGACCTCATCGTCCCGGTCGAACGGTATGGCGTGAAGATTCTCTCTATCGGATTTTTCGTACGTAAAGACGATGCCGTACTCTGGCGGGGAGGCATGGCAAGCAACGCCTTGAAGCAACTTATCATCGACGGAGCTTGGGGCGATCTCGACTATTTCGTCCTCGACTTGCCTCCCGGAACGAGCGATATACACCTCACTTTGGTACAAACTCTCGCCATTACCGGAGCAATCGTAGTCACTACACCGCAAAAAGTAGCATTGGCCGATGCCCGCAAGGGAATCAGCATGTTTACCGGCGACAAAGTAAACGTCCCCATTCTGGGTTTGGTCGAGAACATGAGCTGGTTCACCCCTGCCGAATTGCCCGAGAACAGATACTATATCTTTGGCAAAGAGGGCGGGAAACGGTTGGCCGAAGAGATGGGTATTCCCTTGCTGGGGCAGATTCCTATCGTACAAAGCATCTGCGAAAGCGGAGATGCCGGCCACCCCGTAGCTCTCGACGACTCCATTACAGGGCTGGCCTTCAACCGGCTGGCCGAGGCGGTCGTAAAAGCCACCGACGACCGCAATGCGACCAAACCTTCGACCCAACGGGTAGAGGTACATAAATAAAGGAACAGCCACCTTATTGATATGCAAAAGCCGCTGCGAAGTCTAATCTCGCAGCGGCTTCCGTTTTTCAATCTTCCCGTCTCTTTTATCGCTCGGCCAGCAACCGCACAATAGTCGCAGGATAAAGCTCATGCTCGACGGCATGAATCAGGCCGAACAATTCATCTATATCCTCCCCTTCATACGGGATCGCCCGCTGAGCGATAATCCGCCCGCCGTCAACCGTTTCATCGACATAATGAATCGTGACGCCAAACACTTTTACCCCATACTCCATAGCCCGTTCGACGGCTCTCGCCCCTTGGAATGCAGGGAGCAACGACGGGTGGATATTGATAATGCGTCCGCCGTAACGCGACAACAACGTACTCGAAAGGATACGCATGTATCCGGCCAAACAGACCAAATCCACCTCGTTTTCATCGAGGAAGTCGGCAATCGCCGTCTCCATATCGGCCTTGGAAGGGAACAACTTGGGAACAAAAGCCAAAGTCTTCACCCCATGACGGGCGGCACGCTCCACCACAAGCGCCCCGGGTTTGTCACAAACCAATACAACCACATCGGCCGGGATTTTCCCTGCCTCGCAAGCGTTCACGATTGCCTCGAAATTACTGCCGGTTCCACTGGCAAATACAGCCAAACGTTTTTTCTTTGTCATGATATATATTCTTTTAGAAGCGGTATTTAAATTGGTCTTCTGCCCGGGGCATAAATCCTCACGCTGCCTTTCGGGCAAAAAAAACGGCACTCAAAAGGCTGCATGCGCAGTCGTTCCGAGGGCCGTTTCTATTCTGCGAAAATTATGCTATTTTACTTCCCACGTCTCGCCGCTCAACAAAAAGTCCCGCAAAGACGAGTACGGCACCTTGGCGGTAACCTCTTTCACCTGTCGGGCCACCTCCTCGTCATACACCGGAGCTTCTACATTGCGTATCACACCTATTGCCAAGGGCAATTCATGGCCGTCCATCATAGCCAAACTCTGATGCAGGAAATTGTCGGGCGACTGGGCATCATGTACCAGAATATCATCGAGGGTCACCCCGTTTTCACCCACGGTAACCGCTTTCAGTTTATATCCGTCCAGCACAAGCCCCCGGTTGTTTTCCTTCCCGAAAAGCATCTTCTCTCCGTGGCGCAAATGAATCGTACGTTCGGCTCGGAACTCCTTATCGGCTACATAACTGTGGATATTGTTATTGAAGATGACGCAGTTCTGCAACAATTCCACCACCGACGTCCCCTTGTGACGGGCAGCCTCGACAAGCACCTCTTGCGAAACAGCCAGTTCCACGTCGAGCGAACGGGCAAAGAATGTACCCCGCGCACCAAAAACCAGTTCGGCCGGGATAAACGGGTCCTCCACCGTCCCATAGGGCGACGATTTGGTCACAAAACCGCGGTCGCTCGTAGGAGAATACTGACCTTTGGTAAGGCCGTATATCTTATTGTTCATCAACACCACATTAATATCCACATTCCGGCGTACCGAATGGATAAAGTGGTTACCCCCGATGGCCAAGCAATCGCCGTCACCCGAGATTTGCCATACGGTCAATTCGGGATTGGCCGTCTTTACCCCGGTCGCCACGGCAGCAGCACGCCCGTGAATGGTATGAAACCCGTATGTGTTCATATAATAAGGCAACCGTGACGAGCAACCTATACCCGAGATCACCACCGTTTGGTGCGGCGGAATGCCCAGTGTAGCCATTGCTTTCTGCAACACGTTTACGATAGAGTGGTCTCCACAACCGGGACACCAGCGCACATACTGGTCGCTCTTATAATCTTTTGCCGTATATTCTATTTGTTTTTCCATCTCTTATTCCTCCAAAAGCTTTGAAAAATGCTCCACCAACTCGCTCACCATAAAGGGCTGTGCCTGAATCTTGTTATACCGCAGGAAATTCACTCCCGGGACTTTCCCCGACAGATACGAAGCAAATTGCCCGTTGTTCAACTCGCAAACCACCACCCGTTTATACCGGCGCAACACCTCTTCGGTATTTGCCGGCAGCGGATTGATGTAATTGAAATGGGCGAACGCTACCGGTTGCCCTTTGGCTTTCATAGCCTCCACGGCCGAGAACAAATGTCCGTAGGTTCCGCCCCAGCCTACAACCAGCAAATCGGAATCGGGGTCGCCTTGAACCTTCAACAAAGGAATATCGTTGGCGATATTATCGACTTTCTGCTGACGGGCACGCACCATCTTTTCATGGTTGGCCGGGTCGGTAGAAATCGCGCTGGTTTTGTAATCTTTCTCCAAACCACCCAACCGGTGCATGAAACCTTCGGTTCCGGGTTTTGCCCAATAACGCACCGAATTCTCATTACGGTCATAGGGTTTCCATGCCCCCAACTGCTCGGGTTTCACATAATTGGGCTTTATCTCGGGATATTCGCTCATATCGGGAATACGCCATGCCGACGAGCCGTTACCGATAAATCCGTCGGTAAGTAATATTACGGGGGTCATGTGTTCCAAAGCTATTTTGGCTGCATAAAACGCCATATCGAAACAGTTGGTCGGGGTAGATGCCGCCACCACGACTACCGGGCTTTCACCATTGCGCCCATAGAGGGCCTGCAACAAATCGGTCTGCTCGGTCTTGGTGGGCAATCCTGTCGAAGGGCCTCCCCGTTGCACATCGATAACCACCAACGGCAATTCCGACATCACAGCCAGACCGATACCCTCGCTTTTCAACGCCAATCCGGGACCCGACGTCGAGGTCACCGCCAAATTACCGGCAAACGAAGCACCGATAGCCGTACAAACACCGGCAATCTCGTCCTCTACCTGAATGGCTTTTACACCCAAATCTTTACGTTTGGCCAGTTCATGCAAAATATCGGTAGCCGGCGTAATGGGATAACTACCCAAGAAAAGAGGTAATCCCGATTTCTCCGACGCGGCAATCAATCCCCACGCCGTAGCGGTATTTCCGTTCACATCGGTATAGATACCGGGCTTCACCTGCGCCGATTCTACCCGATAGGTCGAAACCGAGGCATGTATGTTGTTGCCATAATTGTATCCATCGCGCATTACCTTGGCATTAGCCTCATAGATAGCCGGCTTCTTGGCAAATTTATTTTTCAACAGATGTTGGGCTTGCTCCAACGGGCGGTCAAACAACCAGCAAACCAACCCCAAAGCAAACATATTTTTACACCTCACGATAGATTTATTATCCAATCCCGATTCGGCCAAAGAGTCTTTCACCATTTGGGTAATGGATACCGGTACGACCTGCGCATGAGAAAGTCCCGCCTCTTGAATGGGGTCATCGGTTTTAAATGCCGCTTTCTCCAAGTCGCTGGCCCGGAAACTATCCGAGTCGATGATAACTACACCACCTTTTTTCACATAGCGGGCATTGGTCTTTAATGCGGCCGGGTTCATGGCTACCAACACATCGGCCAAATCGCCCGGTGTATGAACACCACGCCCTATATGAACCTGAAAACCAGACACCCCGCCCAATGTTCCTTGCGGAGCCCGAATCTCGGCCGGATAGTCGGGAAACGTAGATATTTCATCTCCGATACCAGCCGAAACATTGGAAAAAATATTCCCCGCCAACTGCATTCCGTCACCGGAATCGCCGGAAAATCGTACTACGACTTCTTCCAATACTTTCACTTTCGTTTTTTCTGTCATGTTTATATTACATTTTTAATTCAACATGAGGTATTTCAATTTTAATATTGAATATTTTGGGCAAAGATAGTGTTTTTTTGTAAGCATTTGAAATATTTTCATAGAAATTTGAAAGTTCACCCAAAACTTTCGGATTCTAAAACATCGACATAAAAAGAGCCATATCGTAATAGGGAAGGCCCAGCCGTATGCTCAACTCTTTATAGGTCAATTTACCGCCGAACAGATAGACCGCATTGCGCAGCCGTTCGTCCGATTTGATATGCCCATACATCATCGTGGGGTCTTTCAATTCGAACAACACCGGGACCAGCAAATTGCTCAACGCCATCGACGCGGTCCGGGCCACAGCACTCCCTACACTCGACAAACAATAATGCAACACACCGCACTGCTCATACAATTTGTTACAAGGGGCCTCGCTACAACTCGACGTTTCGAAACAACCGCCTTTATCCATACACAAGTCGAACAACAAGGCGCCGCGTTTCATCATCTCGATATAATTTACGCCCAAACGGCCCTTATCGGGAACTTCGGTACCGATTACCACATCGGCCGAGCGCATGGCATTTTCCAATACATGAGGATGCATATTCGACGTGAAAATAGAGGGGCTTACCTCGGCCTGCGTAGCTTTCAACCGATAAAAATCATTATCGAAAATCCGTACCAATGCACCCAATCCGCAAGCGGCACGGGCCGCCGCGCGTCCGGCCAGACCTCCACCGATAATCAACACCTCCGAGGCTGCGACTCCGGGAATACCCCCCAGCAAAACGCCTTTCCCCCCACTACGATTACTCAACAATTCCGACGCCAATACGATAGCCGCCCGGCCATCGATTTCGTCCAGTATGTCGGCAAACAGATACCGACCCTGTTCATCGGCTATCCGGTCTATCGCTACCGCCGTGACTTTCTTCTGTAACAATATCTTTATCACCGATGCCGACTGATATTGCGGTTGCAACAAAGTGAGCAGGAAACCTCCCGGGCGTATCAATGCCGCTTCTTCTTCATTCAAAGGTGTGATTTTGAGAACTACATCGCACCCGAACACATCGGCGGGGACAGTCGATTGTGCACCGGCCTCGGTATAGTGCAAATCGGAATATTTAATTCCTTCGCCGGCTCCATGCTCGATAAGTACCCGAAAACCGGCTTGTGTCAACAGGGCAACACCTTCGGGGGTCAAGGGGAACCGTTTTTCTCCCCCGTTATGTTCGGCCGGCAATCCTATCGACAAATGCCTGTTAGCTGCCATAGTTCCCAATAACTGTTCCTGTGGGGTAACCCCCGGAGTCGATTTACAAACGAAACTGCCCATAAGTATTAAGATTAGATTGAAAGGAGCTTTTTAATTAATATCGTGAACCATCACCAATGGTTACTTCTCTGCATCGAGCGAAGGGAAGGCATGCTCTCCCGGAGTCTGGGTCAAGAGCGACAGACGGCGCACCGCCTCATCGACCGAATCGGCGGACTCATACCGCTCGGCATCGAAACAATAGTCGGCTTGACAATAGTAATATTCTCTGCGTTTCAACATTTCGTCCACATAATCGCGCAACTCTTCCGGTGTTTTCCCGGCCACCAACGGGCGTTTTCCCTTCGCCCGGGACAATCGTTGGCACAAAGTGGGTATCGAAGCCTTCAAATAGACGGTTACTCCCCGACTGCGCATATACTCCATATTGTCAAAGAAACAGGGAGTCCCCCCTCCGGTCGCAACCAGCACATTGTCAAACTCGCCGACTTCGTGCAGCATGCACCGCTCTATATCACGAAATCCGACTTCGCCTCGCTCGGCAAACAACGCGGAAACACTTTTACGGTACCGAGCCTCGATATATGCATCGAGATCGATAAACTCGACTTGCAAAAGCTGTGCGGCCCGACGGCCCAATGTCGTCTTCCCGGCAGCCATATATCCGACTAAAAACACAGGTTTCATCTCTCTATACTATTCGATATTGTATCGGCAACGGCCTGTCCGCCCGAACTCAAGGTCTCGTGCTTTGCCCGCCATGTCTCGCCAAACTTCCGGAAATCGAAATCGGACAGATACTCGATCAATGCCTCTTTATCGTCCGCCTTCAACGGCAATCCGTCGATAAACGCCAAAGCTTGCTGCTCTCCTTTCAACCCGGCCAACAGAACCGATTTGTTCAACATATAGTCCATATTGGTCGGACTCTCCAACAAATACTCGTCATACAAGGCCAACGCCTCATTCAACTGTTTTTCGGCATCGGCCTCATCGCCCCGATCATAGGCGATAAATCCCTTTACCGTATAAAAATAGGCTTTCATTCGGTTCTTCCCCTCGGGGCCTATCTTCTCGATAGCCTGCGATGCCGTACGATAAGCACTGTCGGGACGCCACAGATTCAACTCGTTCAGCACCTTGCCGAAATAGACGTCGATATTTTCGTCGTCGGCTTTCAAGGCCTGTTCCAACAACTCCTGCGCAGCAAGGCAATCGACCAACGTAGCCGACTCGCTTCCCAACAAAGTTACCGCCTCGTCATACAAACGGCGGCTCTCCTCCCGATCGCTCTTTTTAGGCGCACAGCCCGACAAGGCACACAGCCACAATGTCAAAATCACATATACAAAAATCTTTTTCATCGGTGTCTCTTTCAAAAAAGCCATGCTTATCGACTCCAAACTGTGTAAAGATACGACAATTTTGTTATATTTGTTGTAATCAGGTAGGTTTTATTTGACTATCAACAGATTGGATAAAACTCGCACGAGAACGGGCAATG
>CALUJQ010000045.1 GCA_944320995.1 uncultured Barnesiella sp.
ATGCTGGCCGCTCCTGCCGGCAACGACATTCTCTACGACGATGCCCTGTGCGAGCAAGGCCGCAACTTCAACAACAAGATCTGGAACGCCTTCCGCCTAGTCAAAGGGTGGAACGTCGACGAGAATCTGCCCCAACCGCAAACGGCCGAAATCGCCGTGAAATGGTTCGACGCCCAGCTGAGCCGCACCCTTGCCGAGGTCAAAGACCTCTTCGGCAAATATCGCCTTTCCGAAGCGCTCATGGCCATTTACAAACTCTTTTGGGACGAATTCTCCTCGTGGTATCTCGAAATGATAAAACCGGCCTACCAGCAACCTATCGACCGCACTACCTACGATGCCACACTGCGTTACTTCGACTCGTTATTGCGCTTGTTGCACCCCTTCATGCCGTTTATTACCGAGGAGTTGTGGCAACACTTGTATGAAAGGAAAGAGGGCGAAAGTATCATGACAGCACGCATCCCCGAGCCGAAACCGTTCGACAACGAGATTATCAACCGTTTCGAGACCACCAAGCAAGTGGTAGCCGGTATTCGCACCGTGCGGTTACAAAAAGGGATTGCCAACAAAGAGCCTCTCACGTTGCAAATCATCGGTACGCACGACTGCGCCAATGACTGCATACTGGTGAAAATGACCAACCTCGACAATATCGAGGCTATCGACGAGAAAGACCCGGCAGCAGCCTCGTTCCGTGTACATGCGACCGAATATGCCATACCTATGGGCAACAACATCGATGTCGAGGCCGAATTGAAAAAACTCGAAGCCGAACTCAAATATGCACAAGGCTTTCTCAAAACCGTTATGGGCAAACTGGGTAACGAACGGTTCGTGCAAAATGCACCCGAGGCTGTCGTTGCCATGGAACGCAAGAAAAAAGCCGACGCCGAAGAGAAAATCAAATCGCTCGAAGAGAGTATCGCCGCTTTGAAGAGATAAAACAAGACTCTTGATAGATCAAAAAAATCCCGCTGTTTTTCAACAGCGGGATTTTCATTTTTAATAAAACACAAAAAACTGTCTGGCTTATACCAGACAGTCAATATTCCCCTTCCAAAATGAAATTCTATCAGAATTTATAATAAAGGCTGAAACTCAAATCATTGCCGCTCAACGAAAAGCCCGATTCACTATTCCCGTTGAATTTGTCGCGAAAGCCCAAGAAACCACAATGGGCCACCAGCGAAAAGTCATCGGTTATATTGAAAGCCAAACCCGGTTTAAATCCAATCTCAAAACCTGCCCGGGAGTCCAAATTCTTCTCTTTTCCTACCGATAATCCAAAACCACCATCGACCAACAGGCTCAAAAAATCTTTTGTAAAAAAAGTCCAACGGGCATACGGAGCAATGAAAAACGAATTGAAATCATCGTCATGCTCATACCCTATTGTTCCGCCAACCGTCCATGTATCGTTAAATGCATAGCCCAGTTCGGGAGCAAGGCTGAAATTCGTATTCTTAGTGTCGCGGTCATAGGTCAAGCCGCACTGACCACCCACAAAAAATTGCGCGTTGGCTGTCAACACGCCAAACACAAGGGTTAAGATTAGAACTAATCTTTTCATTTTGCTCGTTTTTTTTAATTTAAAAGTAAACAAGTGTAATAAATTATTTTCGACAACTCGCTTTTGTTCTCCACTTTATGAGCCACAGTTCGTTAAAAACATAATTCAAGGCTCATTCTACTGCTTGGTCAGTTCGAATCCCATCAACACACCGTCATACTCGGCAAGCAAATTGCTGATGGTTTGCAAAGTCGAAATCTGTGATTTCGAAGCGATAGTCGTCAACACCTCCACCAGTTTATTCACATCGAAAAGCATTTCCAGCGTATTCCCGGTCTTCGTAATATCGGCATCTATCACCAGTAAGGGAATATAACCGCCAACGACCGTGAAGGTAACGACAAACTTACCGCTCTCGTCATCTTTGACAATATTGCCATTCAATTTGGCACTGCCATAGTTCATCACCAGCGTCGAGTCGGCAAAAGAGAACGACACCCGCGACGAAGTGATACCCGCCTTCTGATAGTAAGTAGCCAGTTTACTTTTCAACGAAGAGGCCACGACTTCACCTCCGGCCGACTTCAAAAGATCATCACTCTCGAACTTGCAAGCCGGAGCCGAATAGCGCCATGTCCCGGCCAAATCGGCTACCGTAAGCGAGGACTCATTCCCGGCAATCGTATTAACCACTTTATTTACGGTCGAAGAGTTGAATATATCGCCCAATGACAATTGTGCATTAGCAACTCCGGTAAACAAACTGAATCCAACAAAGGCCATCACCCATTTTTTCATAACAAAATCTCCTTATACCATTAATTAATAGATTTTTTCTTTCTGCAAATATACAATCTAAACCGCAACAATATCCTCACCCACTCACCCTTTTCGGGGGAAAAAGTATAAATCGAAAAAATTTTTTTCTCCCGCCCGAACCAAAACAGGGCTCCTCTGTTATTATATCCAGAAAGGGTGCTCGGGAGGAGTTCCGAGACCGCAACGGTAAAAGGAGGAGCAGCCATTGCGGAGAAAGGAGTTTCCTTTCCAGCCCCTTTCCTTAATAAAAAGACAGGTATCCGCCCCGGGATAGGACGCATACCTGTCTTACTTTTATGCCAATCTCTTTGTTTCAACAGTGTCAAGAGGGACGACCTATGCTGTGATAGACAAATCCTTGTTCTTTCATTTCGGCGGGGTCATAAATATTGCGTCCGTCGAAGATAACCGGCGACTTCATCACACGAAGTACGGCCGGCCAATCGGGCATGCGGAACTCTTTCCATTCGGTCACAATCAACAGCGCATCGGCATCGGCCACCGCCTCGTAAATATTCCGGGCATATTCTACCTTATCGCCTATTCTACGCCGGCACTCCGTCATCGCTACCGGGTCATACACCTTCACGCACACCCCGGCTTCGCACAACCTGTCAATCAACACCAAAGAGGGAGCCTCTCGCATATCGTCGGTCTCGGGTTTGAACGAAAGGCCCCACACTGCAAACCGCTTCCCCGACAGGTTCCCTTCGAAATAATGCGACAAACGGCGATAAAGCAACTCTTTCTGCGACTCGTTTACTCGCTCGACCGCCTTCAAAATCTGCATATCGCAACGATTCTCCTCGGCCGTCTTGATCAAGGCCTTTACATCTTTGGGGAAACAAGAACCTCCATAACCGCAACCGGCATACAAAAACCGGCTACCGATGCGATCATCGGCTCCGATACCCTTGCGCACGGCATTCACATCGGCTCCCACCTCGTCGCACAACAACGCAATTTCGTTCATAAAACTGATGCGAGTAGCCAGCATGGCATTGGCGGCATACTTGGTCATCTCGGCCGAAGGTATATCGGTAATGATAATACGGTACTTATTTATCATAAAGGGCTTATACAACTTCTGCATCAAAGCTTCGGCACGCTTGCTCTCGACCCCCACGACCACACGGTCGGGACGCATAAAGTCGGCGATGGCATTGCCCTCTTTCAAGAATTCGGGATTAGACGCCACATCGAATGCAATATCGACTCCTCGTTTATCCAATTCGCTTTGTATGGCAGCTTTCACTTTCCGGGCCGTTCCCACAGGAACCGTACTCTTTGTCACCACGACCAGATAATCGGTCATGTAACGCCCTACGTTATGAGCCACATCGAGCACATAGCGCAAATCGGCCGAACCATCTTCGTCGGGAGGCGTCCCCACAGCGCTGAACACTATTTCCACCCCGTCGAGGCAAGCCGATAAATCGGTCGAGAAATGCAACCGCCCGGCTTTCATATTCCGGGCGACCAATTCGTCGAGGCCCGGCTCATAAATGGGTATGTCACCTCGCTCGATACGAGCGATTTTCTCCGCATCAATATCCACACAAATCACATCTACCCCAATCTCCGCAAAACAGGTCCCGGTGACCAATCCCACGTAACCTGTGCCAACTACCGCTATTTTCATAATATTCCTATTTTGGGGCAAAGATACTACACCCGAGGGTATAATCAAACAAAAAATTCACTCGATCGTCACACTCCCATGTAAATTCCAATCTCTGTATTACCTCCTTAATTTACATATAAAACAGGCATTTCATATTCTATATCAGAAAATTTTTATATCTTTGGACCGATTTTTACCTGTACGAATAGAAGCACCTACACAGGTAAACCACTCATAATCAAGTCTGTTACAGATTTTTATGGGTATAAACATAAATGAGAAAAACATGAATTTAAAAAGAATTTTCTTGTATGGCGTAACGATGCTATTGTTGGTATCGTGCGCAAACGAGGATAGTCGAGAAGCATCGGGATACGGTTCTATAAATGTTCGTATTTCAGCCGATTACGAAGTAGTTCCCGCCACACGTTCCACCAGTGAATCCACTTCGACTACCGAAAATCCCGATGTCAGCGAATTTACCTTGAAATTAGTCTCTTCCGACGGAAGTTTTTCTCGGGCATGGAACAGTCTGGCCGAATTTGACCCTACCACCAAAATACCTATTGGCACCTATACGATGAGTGCATTTTACGGCGACCTCAACGACGAAGGCTTCTCCAAGCCTTTCTATCTCGGGGAATCCGATGTAGCGGTACGTGACCGGGAAAACTCTCCGGTCGAGATACTTTGTACGCTGGCCAATGTAAAGGTAACGGTCGAATACTCCGATGCCTTCAAGAATTATTTTGCCGACTACGCCACCACCATTCACTCCGAAGGCGGCAACTATATCAAATTTGAAAGAAACGAAACACGGGCTGCCTATGTAAAACCCGGCAAAATAACCATTCAGACCTATCTGAAAAAACAAAACGGCATCGAATCGACTTTCGAACCTGCCGCTATTACCAACGCCACCGCACGTCAGCACTACCGCATCAAACTCGATATTGCCGATAACAGCGCTGGCGAAGCCCAACTCACCATCTCGTTCGACGAATCTACCGAAACAGTTCCTATCGCAATCGACATATCCGATGAGGTTATGGTCGCTCCGGCCCCTTCGTTCCTCCCATCGGGATTCGAATCGGGCACATCTCTTGAAGTCAAAGAGAATAGCTATCCGACCGATAAGAATGTAAATATCTCCATCAGTTCAAAAGCCGGTATATCGACTTGTGTACTCTCCACCTCTTCGCCCTGTCTCGAAAGCAAAGGTTGGCCCAAAGAAATCGACCTTGTAAACATGAGTAACGAGAATGCCAATCTACTACTCAGCCTCGGGCTCAAAACCAAAGGACTCTCCGAAATCGGCAGCAAAATGGGATTCATCGATTTCTCCGAAGTATTTGCCAACCTGCAAATAACCGATGGGAACGATATACACACCTTTACCATCTCGTCAAAAGACATTTACGGGAAAGTGAGTGAAACACCCATTACCCTCTCGGTAAAAAGCACGCCTATCCTCTTTGCCTTGCAATCGCCCGAAGCCGTATTCGTAGGCAGCAAAGCGGCCACGATTCCCGTCGAATTTGACGGAGCTTATATAGAGCAAATCAAATTTTCTTACCTCGATGCCTCAGGCAAAAAGGTGAACACAACCTCATCGGTACTATCGAGTGAAGGCAACCTACACCAACTAAAAATAGCCATCGAAGCCACCGACAAACCGGTGAGCGTCGAAGCCTCTTATGCCAACGGGGCGAAAACCGCAACAACCTCGATTCCCGTCAAGACACCCGAGTTCACCATCACAGCCGAAGAATATGACATTTGGGCCAGCAAAGTAATTGTAAAACTCACGGCTACCGATTCGCAATATCAAGAGGCCGTAAACCGCTACGCCGTACTCTACACCAACAACTCCGGGCAATGGGTTCAAGCCACATCGACCTACGGAAACGGGCTGTACACCATTACCGGACTTACCCCCGATACCGAGTATCAACTGCGGGGCTCGTGCAACAGCGCACAAGAGAATGTCAATTACAGCGGCGACTGCACCTTACGCACCGAAGTGGCAGCCGCAGTGCCCAACGGCGATTTCGAGGATTTGACACAAACTATCAATATATCGGATATGAAGCAGGGTGGACAATACTCAATATTGTTCAATTATCAAAACACTTGTAGTTTTACCATACAAGAGCCAACCAATTGGAGCAGTGTCAATGCAAAAACGTGCAATACGTCGGCAGCCAATCAAATGTCGTGGTTTGTAATCCCTTCGACCTACAACACCTCTCTCTCTTGGAGTGCGTACCGGGATTTCGGAAAGCAAACACAAACTCCCGATATTTATACCAACCTCGCCGCACAAAGCGGAAGCAACGCCATGATTGTACGCAACGTAGCTTGGGATGCCAACGGTTCTACCCCCAGTAAAACAGGCGGAGCATTTAACACGACATATTACAATACCAATGTGCCTAACATAGCCAACCGCTCGGCCGGTAAACTATTCTTGGGAAGTTACTCTTATGCCAATGGTAGTGAAACCTATAACGAAGGTGTCGGCTTCACCTCACGGCCCTCGACTTTGAAAGGGTGGTACAAATATACCAACGACAGCAACGATCCCACCGAAACCGGCATGGTGACGGTTACCCTGCTCAACGGCGAGACGGTAATCGGTAGCGGTACAGCCAACCTCTCAGCTGCCACCAACTACACCGAATTTACGGTACCCGTCACCTATGCGGTAACCAACCAAAAAGCAACTTCGTTGCGCATCATGATTACCTCGTCCAACCACGCATCTTACAACCAAAGTGAAGAATCGGCTTCGATAAAAACAACCACTTACAATGGCCAATACGAATCTTGTTCGAGAGGAGCCACACTTACCGTCGATAACTTAACTTTCACCTACGAATAAAACGCATAGCGATATGAAAAATATATTCTACATGGCTTTGTCCATACTTTTAGGAGTGGCTGTAGCCTCATGCGACCGAGAAAATATCACCTATGACTTAGGTATCGATAACAACTCGGGTAAAACCGGGACACTCGACCTATCCTCTTTCGACGCTGTTCCCAACGACGACGTAATGAAGTCAGAGAAAAGCCCCATAAGCCGGGCCGTCGATACAGGCGATTTTACCGTACAGATATATCAAACTGTCGAAGGCCAAGATACGCTCGAATGGAAATATGGCGAAATACCCGAGATTGTCACCCTCAACGTAGGCGACTACAAATTGGCGGTATTCTCGCACGAAGTACAACCAGCCGAGTGGGAACGACCTTACTACTACGCCGACAAGGCTTTCTCAATCGAAGAAAACAGAGTCACGCAAATCGACACGCTTGTCTGCACGCTCCAAAACATCAAAGTGACGGTTGCCTTTACAGAAGACCTCAAAACCCTGATGGGCGACGATTGTAGCGTATCGGTAACAATCGGCAGCGGAACTCTCGAATACGACAAGAGCGAGTCGCGGGCCGGATACTTCCGCTCCGACAGTGAGAGCAACCTGCTCATCGCCACCTTTATGGGCACAATCGACGGCAACGAAGAGGTAAGCCGCATTCAGGTAGATAACGTAAAAGCCGGCGACTGGCGCAAAATAACTTATGACATCAAACGTCCCGAACCGGGAAGCGAAACCGGAGGTGTAACCCCGTCGGTATCACTCGATGTTTCATGCGAAACCATCGACCACGAGGGCAACGTAACCATCGATGAAGAGATAATCGAAGATCCCAATCCCATTGAACCGGGTACCGATCCCGACCCCGATCCGGGTACGGACCCCGATGACCCCACACCTGCCGAAGGACCGGAAATTACCAGCGAAACAGTTGCATTGGGGACACCGGTAGTGATAACCGACGATTTGGTGGTCAAAATAAATGTAACCAGTTCCGATCCGAACGGGCTCACTGCCCTTACAGTCGATATCCAGTCGCCCACCCTTACTCCCGATGAACTCTCGGGCATAGGGCTGTCGGACCATCTCGACCTCGCAAACCCGGGTGATATGAAAGAAGTTATTGAAAGTTTAGGCTTCCCCACGGCCGACAAGGTTCTCAACCAGCCTTCGGCACCATTCGACATCACAAACTTCCTCCCGATGCTAAAACTGTTGGGAGCCGGTACTCATACCTTTGTCATTACGGCAACCGACGCTCAGGGAACTACGACCGAATCACTAATCCTCGTAACCGAATAATATGAAACGATATATAAAGACATACTTCACATACGGAGTACTCCTGTTAGGACTGCTCTCGGCTTGTAAGGAAGACGATATGAACCTCGGCGAAGGTGCGGTGCAACTGAACGTAAAAGTATCGGACGACGTAACGGTCGTATCGCGAGCAATCGATAACCACATATATGAGACCTTGCAAACCCGTATTTACAGCAGCAAAGGACTCATTCGCTACTACGATGCCCAAACACCCATGCCCGAAACGCTCAACTTGGCATGCGGGCAGTATCACGTTTTTGCCATAGCCGGCGACTCGGTACCTGCCGCATTCAATACCCCCTATTTCACCGGGTCAAACGACTTCACGGTTCAAAGCGGAGAAACCACACCGGCCAGTGTCACATGTACCATTGCCAATACGCTGGCGACGGTTGCATTCTCACCCGAAGTGGCCGAGGTAGTAACCGATTACAAAGTGAAAATATTCACGACAAACGGCGAACTCTACTTCTCCGAAGCGACTCTCGATTCGGTAGGATACTTTATGTTCAAAGGGACCGACCGCAGTTTGGGGTGGAGTTTCGAAGGTAAAAAGAGCGACGGAAAGACCTACACGCAATCGGGTATCGTCGAGAATGTGAATCGAGCTACCAAATATGCCTTTACATTCAGCTACAACCCCAACAATGCCTCCACTGGTGGAACCTTTATCGACGTGAAAGTGGACGAAACGACTGTTGACTACGACCACAATGTAGTTATCACCCAACGGCCACAAATTGTAGGTGACAAATTCAATATCGGCCAACCGCTCTATTACGAGACAAATAGCGGCAAAGAAACCGCCGTATGGATAAACGCCGCTACCCGGCTGAAACAAGCCGAGTTGGCATGCGACAAATTTACCACACTGGGGCTTTCGGCCGCATCGGTCGATTTCCTCTCGGCCGAAGAAACGCTCATCACAGAGTTTGAGGCAAAAGGTATCGTAGGCAAACATACCTACCAAGAGGACAAGGATCTTTCGAATGCCAAAATTACCCTCACCGAAACCTTTATAAACACACTCCCCGAAGGAGAATATACCTTTACGATAAAAGCGGTAGACGCAAGCGATAAAGAGAGTATAAGCACACTCACGATTGTTCTCTCCGATGCCATTGTCATAACAGAGAATCCGGCGAGAGCCTCCGTTTGGGCCAAGAAAGCCACCTTGGTGGGCTCGCTCGTAAAAGCCACATCGGAACAACTCTCCTTCCAATACCGCAAACAAGGTGAGGCTCAATGGACCAGTATCCCAGCTAACCTGTCGGGCTCACAGCTAACCGCCGAAGTGACCGGACTCGAACCAAGTACCACCTACGAATACCAAGCCGTCGCCGGTACACAAGCCTCGGTGAAAACAGCGACCTTCACCACCGAAGCCGCTACGGCCCTGCCCAACAGCAGTTTCGAAAACTGGCAAACCCTCTCGTCAAATGCCTTGGTCTTGTACGGTCCCGGCGAAGATATGTTCTGGGACAGCGGTAACCACGGATCGGCCACACTCAACAAAAATGTGACCTCGCCCGACGAAACCTACAAACACAGCGGACAATACTCCGCCAAACTGCAATCGCAATTTGTAGGTTTGGGATTGGCTGGTAAATTTGCCGCAGGAAACCTATTTACTGGACAATTTATAGGTAGAGACGGTACCGACGGTATCCTTGATTTCGGACGCACCTTCACCTCCCGTCCGGCCAAATTGAAAGGGTACATCAAATACACACCGGGAACGGTCAATTACTCCGAAACCGATGCTTTGCCCAAAGATGCCACCGACATCGGTAGCATCTATATCGCCCTCGGCGACTGGGACGCTCCGGTACGTATCACCACCAAAGACAAAAATCTCTTCGACAAGAACGACGAAAAGATTATCGCCTACGGCGAATGGGACATTACGACCACTATACAGGGGGCCGACGGCGGATTGATGGAATTTGAGATTCCGCTCGACTACCGCTCGCTCGACCGGATACCGACCTATATCGTAATCGTAGCGTCGGCCAGCAAATACGGCGACTACTTTACCGGCAGCTCCAGCAGTACAATGTGGATCGACGACTTAGAACTGGTTTATGAATAAAAAAATAATTTTTGCCATACTCGCATTCCTTTGCGCAGGAGTCGGCCTGTCTCCTGCCGAGGAATTCGACCGGGGTATCGTGTTGAACACCTTCGTTCCCAAAGGGCAATGGGTGGTCGGCAACTCCATATCCTACTCGGAGTACAGCAACAACAACTACCAGTTTGTCATCATCGAAAATATCGACGGTATCGGATACAATTTCAAGATAAGCCCGATGGTCTGCTACATCGTCAAGGACAATTTGGGTGTGGGAGGCCGGTTTGCCTACGAACGCAGCCTCACCAAACTCAACAGCGCCTCCATACAGATAGGCGACGACCTCAACCTCGATGTGAACAACGTGTACAGCCTCAGCCATTCCTACTCGGGAATGGCGATTATGCGTAACTACATCAGCATAGGCAACAGCAACCGATTCGGGCTGTTCAACGAGCTGCAACTCAACTTGGGAGGAGGCGAATCAAAAATGGTAAACGGCGAAGGCGATGCTCTCACCGGGACGTTCGAACGGGCCTTCAACTTGAAAATAGGTATCGCCCCGGGACTCATGGCCTTTATCAACGACTACATGGCCATCGAGGTTAATGTAGGGGTTTTAGGGTTCAATTACAGCCACGTAAAACAGACGACCGACCAAATCTATACGGGCAAACGGTCGCAAAACATGGCCAACTTCAAGGTTAATATCTTTTCGTTGGGCTTAGGTATTGCGTTTTATTTATGAAAGACTGGAAATACATACTCGTTTTAATCGGAATGGTTCTCTCCTCGACGGCTCTCCTCCATGCCGGGGAACAGGATTCGACGGTTGTTGCACATGAAATGGCCGCAACTGTCGTCAACGAGAAGATCATGACCGTCTCCGAGCCTGACACCATCGTCAATAAACGCGGGTTCAACCGAAAGAAATACTCCCGCGGGCTGAAAAACTACCTGCTCATTCCCAAAAAACAGTGGATTGCAGGATTGACCCTCTCGCACGGCGAATTCGACAGCGAAGATAACAACCTGTTTATCTTTATCAAAGATTTCAATTTCAAAGGGAACATCACCACCTTGAATCCATTTTTGGGATATTTCATCAAAGACAACGAATGTATAGGTATAAAACTGGGATACAGCCACCTCAGCGCCAATCTGGATAACCTTACGCTCGACATCGACGATGACATGCAGTTCCATATAGGCGATATGCGATATTTGGGAGAGACCTTCTCGGCCTCGATTTTCCACCGCTCCTACATCGGGATCGACCGCAACAAGCGATTCGGATTCTTCAACGAAACCGAACTGGCCTTTTCCAGCGGATCGAACCGGTTTGTACGGGGAACCGACGAATCGCTTAAAAACACCAAAACAACAACATCGGAAATCAAACTGGGTTTGAATCCGGGATTCTGTGTGTTCATTATGAACAACGTCAGCACCAGTATATCTTTCGGAGTAGCCGGCCTTCGATACGGGACCATCAAACAAACGACCAACGACCAAGAGTCCGGAAGCCGACGATCCAGCGGGGCCGATTTCAAACTCAACCTGTTCAACATCAACATCGGTATGTGTTTGCATATATAAAACAATTCTATGAAACGACATTATAACAGCCACATATTGCTCCTGCTCTTTGCATTCCTCTTATCGGGGTGTATCCAAAACGATATTCCCTACCCCCGCATCAAAGCGCAAATACTGGGGATTACGACCGAGGGACAGATAGGAACGGCTGTAATCGACAACGGGAACTGCTCGGTCGCGATAGAATTGGCCGACACCGTCGATTTGAAACGGGTGCATATCGAATCGCTCAACATCACCGAGGGGGCCACCATATCCAACATGCCGGCCGACTCGATTCTCGACCTCTCGAAAAGTTATACGCTTACGCTTACCATTTATCAAGAATATACTTGGACCATAACCGCCACGCAAAATATCGCCCGAAGTTTCCGGGTCGAGGGTCAGATAGGTGCGCCCGTATTCGATGTCGATAACCATCGGGCCGTCGCCTACGTCAACCAAGAGACCGACCTGAGTAATATAAAAATCACCGAATTGGTCTTGGGCCCGCAGGGAATCACCTCATACACCCCCGACAAAGAGAGCCTTACCGATTTCTCTCAGGGATACCAGAAAGTCATTATCGTCTATCACGATATTATGCAGGAATGGACCTTGTACATCGTTCCTACCGAAAGCGAGGTTTCTACCGACCGGGTCGATGCATGGACCAACGTGGCATGGCTATATGGCAGCGGGAAAGAAGATGCCCCCAATGGATTTGAAATCAAAGAGGCGACTGCCGATTCGTGGGAGAAAGTTCCCGACGAATATATCACACACGACAAAGGCTCCTTTACCGCCCGCATGATACACCTGAAAGCCAACACCATCTATGTGTGCCGGGCTGTCTCGGGCGATTTAGTCGGAAACGAAGTAACCTTCTCGACCGGTTCGGCGGCCGAATTGCCCAACGGGAATTTTGAGTATTGGAATTTGGCCGGCAAGGTATGGAACCCGTGGCGAGAAGATAGCGAAAACTTCTGGGATACCGGGAATAAAGGTGCGACCACCCTCGGCGAAAGCAACACCCAGCCGACCGACGACACTTGGTCGGGAACGGGATTGGCAGCCAAGTTAATGAGCAAATTCGTAGGGCTCGGAACCGCAGGCAAATTGGCGGCCGGCAATATGTATGTGGGCAACTATATCCGTACCGACGGGACGAACGGCATACTTAATTTCGGGAAACCCTTCTCCGAAAGGCCCACGCGCTTGAATGGATATTTCAAATACACATCGGTACCCATCAACAAGTCGAACAACGAAATGGCCAATCTCATCGGGCAACCCGATACCTGCCAGATATATATCGCGCTCGGCGATTGGAGCGAACCCATAGAAATCCGCACCAAACCCAGCGACCGCAAACTGTTTGACAAAAACGACCCGCATATCATCGCTTACGCCGAAATGTTCAGCGGGAAATCGATTTCCGAATATACCCCGTTCACCCTCGAACTCGAATATCGCGATACCAACCGCATTCCCACCTATATCGTCGTCGTAGCGTCGGCCAGCAAGTATGGCGACTATTTCACCGGTGGCGACGGCAGTGTGCTGTTTATCGATGATTTCTCGCTCGAATATGACTACTGACGTGATACCCCGCATTCATGCGGAATCCATCACCGACTGGCAACCTCCTGAAAACGATTCGCTATCGATTTATACAAACGGCCTCCGCGTTGTAACACGGAGGCCGGACTTTTTATTCCACATGTAAAGCAGGATTTCCTGAATACCGGAAAGCTTAGTTATTTCTTGGCCTTAACCGGCGCATATTTCACAGGCACACGCGGCCTCGACATCGCCCGCACGACCAGCCAAATACCGGCAATGACAAAAGGAATGCTCAACAACTGTCCCATATTCAGCCACATGGAAGCCTCAAATTCCTCTTGGTCATTCTTGATAAACTCGATACAGAAGCGCGACAAGAAAGTACCGATAAGGAACACCCCGAAGATAAGGCCCTCGCGCTCCTCGGCATTGCGTCGCCAATAGAGATACATAAGCAACCCGAAGAGGGCCAAATAACACAACGCCTCGTAAATCTGGGTCGGGTGCGAAGGTGCCGAAAATATCGGCTCGGCTCCGGCCATCCACTCGTGCAGATTCTCGACAAACCGGAATCCCCATGGCAACGTAGTCTCATGCCCATATATCTCGTGATTCATCAAATTACCGGTACGGATAAGCGCGGCAACCAAAGCGACCGGAACGACCAAACGGTCGAGTGTCCACAACATACTGCGATGCGTCACCCGCCGGGAATAGAGCCAAATGGCTATGAGAATACCTATTGCTCCTCCGTGGCTGGCCAATCCGCCCTTCCAAATCTTCAAAATCTCAACCGGATGCTGCGAATAGGAGTCCCACTCATAAAAGAGACAATGGCCCAGACGCGCTCCCACGATCATGGCAATCACCACATAGATAAACAACGAGTCGAGCCACTTCACATTGGCCTGCTCATGTCGAAACATCCGTTCCATCATGGCATAGCCAACAATAAAGCCAATGGCAAAAAACAGCCCATACCAGCGAATCTCGATAACCCCGTCGTACAAGGCGGGATTGGCGGTCCATGTAATAAATTCTGTGATCATAATCCTAAAAAATAAAGCCCTGCCCATAAAGACGGGCAGGGCAAAGATACATATTTATCGGGGAAAACGGGAAAACCCTTCGCCCCAATTATCACTCGTCATACCAATCGGCGCACCAATTCGTCACGATCGCCATACAACAAATCGATCATAGGAATCTCGATGAGGGTATAACAACCGGGACGCTGCAACATGGCAGCACGCGCCGTTCCCACCAATACTTGGGCCGTAAGCGCCGGGTTGTTGATCGACATGTCGAACTCGAACCGTTGGTTTTGGGTCTTGCCCGAAACGCCTTTGCGAACCATATTTACCCCATGTCCCATATCTTTGAGGGCATCGACGCTCTCTACCTGCATCACATGAGTCTCGTCGTGGGCGAAATAGTCGTCGCTCTTGATGGCTTGGGCTACCTCTTCAAACTTGTACCCCTCTTCGAGTTCGATATAGACCATGCGGCGATGAATGCCCGTACCCAAGGGTATTGTCATCGACAGAGCCGCTTTCACTCCGGCAATGGCCTTCACGGCAACCGTGTGGCCCATACTCATACCCGGGCCGAAATTGGTATAAGTGACCCCTTTGGGTGCACAAGCCTCCATGAGCGCGCGCACCACCGAGTCGGTGCCCGGATCCCACCCGGCCGAGATAATCGCTACCGAGTTATGCTCCTTGGCTTTTGCATCGAGCGTCTTGCGCAAATCGCCTATCTGTGTATGTATATCGAAACTATCTACCGTGCGGATACCCTTTGCAAGAGCTTTCACGGCATAATGTTCCACCTCGCGGGTCGGAGTGCAAAGAATGGCGACATCGACATCGTCCAATTCGTCGAGCGACGATACCACCCGATAAGCCGACAACTCGGCCGGTATATCGGTTACCCGACGGCGTACGACACCGGCAATCTCAAAATCGGGAGCCACTTGTAAAGCATCCAACACAAAATGTCCTATATTACCATAACCTACGATGGCAGCTCTAATTTTTTTCATAATCTATTTCATTTAAATTTTTGTGGCGTAAAGATACAAAAAATTCGCAAAAATCAATTCTCACAAATAATTTTCCAACAAAACCCGTCATATTCCATACAAAAAGAGAACAACTCCCCCTCTTCCTGTTCAATTTGCAAACTCCAATTTACTCCATCGAGAGCCACGCTCCATGCCGTAACATCGAGATTTCCATACGCGGCCCAACTACCCGGCCAAAGCGATAGGACAGTAAATATACAACGCCAAAAAGCCGAAAACAATCTACACGCTACGATCTCCGTCATACTATTCCAAACGTTAATCCCTGCCGGTCTCCCGACAAGTTGTTATACAAAAAGGGCGTAAGCTATATCGTTCATTCGTCTTCAAGGCTCTGGTAAACCCACACACAAAACAAACGACAAGCTCACGCCCATTGTATAACAAGCGTGAGCGTTCTGTCGTTATTATCTCTGTGTGTATAAAGAATTTACCAGATTTGTAAAGTAAAGGTATAAAATGAAAACAAGAGCCAAACAAGTGCAAATAAAACCTCTTATTTACAATATATTACACTGCATTTGATGTTTTCAGTTGTTTTCATTCTTTTCAGTTGATTGGCTCTTTTTCGGTACAATTTTGTTTCTTGTTTGTTTCTCAATATCGGCCTTTATTCATATCTTTGTAGCAGAAACAAAATATGAAAGGATCGATATGCCAAGAATAAAGAAGCCTACAAAAGTAAAAGAGCCTGTCCGCCTTCGGGCAAAGAAACTGGCAGACGGAAGCCAGAGTTTGTATCTTGATATATACCGTTTCGGCAAACGGACATACGAATATCTTAAGTTGTACCTCATTGGAAAAGCCAAACAAATTTGACCCCTTTGGCCAAAAAGAATCTGCCCACCTTATTTATCATACGATTGCCCCTTTAAAAGTCCTGGTGATGGGGGTCAATTTTATTTTACCTTTTTAATTTTATCTG
>CALUJQ010000046.1 GCA_944320995.1 uncultured Barnesiella sp.
TCTCTCAAAAATATTTCGTGATCGCTGTATAAAAACTTTTTGATGACGGGGAAGATGTTGTCGGTCGTAACCCCAATAGTTCCTTTTTGCATGATTATATCTTTTATTTGAATCTATTCTGTTTGCAGGTATTTTTTCAAAAAAAATGCCAGACTCGAAAGTCTGACATTTTGGCTTATTTGTTCAATCCGTGTCATTGCTCTTTTTGGGAATCGTGAATCGAAGATACGATTTTTTGATTCTCTTGATCGAAATCGACGACAATCGTATCACCCTCCTGTACTGTCGCCCGAATGATCATCTCGGCCAACTCATCTTCCAAATATTTCTGTATGGCCCGTTTCAAGGGGCGGGCTCCGAACTGGACATCGTATCCTTTCTCGGCGATAAAGTTCTTGGCTTCATCGGTAATCTTCAAATGATACCCCAGATTCTCTACGCGTTTGTAGAAGCCGCTAAGTTCCAAATCGATGATTTTGAAAATCGCCTCTTTGTCGAGTTGGTCAAACATAACAATGTCATCGACACGGTTCAAGAACTCGGGTGAGAAAGCTCGATTCAGAGCTTTTTGTATCACACTTCTTGAATAATCTTTCTCCGAGACGGTATTGGTCGAGAATCCTACGCCTTGTCCGAAATCTTTCAACTGGCGAGTGCCTATATTGGAGGTCATGATCAGAATCGTATTCTTAAAATCGATTCTTCGGCCCAAACTGTCGGTAAGTCGCCCTTCGTCCAATACCTGTAACAGCAGATTGAATACATCGGGGTGAGCCTTCTCTATCTCGTCGAGCAATACGACCGAGTAGGGTTTGCGGCGAACTTTCTCGGTCAATTGTCCGCCCTCTTCGTACCCGACATATCCCGGAGGAGCTCCTACAAGCCGCGATACGGTAAATTTTTCCATATATTCACTCATATCGATGCGAATGAGGGCATCTTTCGAGTCGAACAGGTATTCAGCCAGTTTTTTGGCCAAATGGGTTTTCCCCACGCCGGTAGGGCCTAAGAACATAAATGTTCCGATAGGTTTACCCGGGTCTTTCAACCCTACACGGTTCCGTTGTATGGCTTTCACGATTTTGTCGACTGCTTCGTCCTGCCCGATAATTTCCCGTTTCAATTCGCCACCCATAGCCAATAGTTTGTTCCCTTCGGCCTGAGCGATACGTTGCACAGGGACTCCGGTCATCATGGCAACCACCTCGGCTACTTTTTCTTCATTCACGATTTCGCGATGTTGTTGCATCTGTTTCTCCCAATTGTCCTTCGCCAGTTCCAGCGCATGCTGCAATTCTTTCTCCTTGTCTCTGAAACTTGCGGCAAGTTCGTAATTTTGAGATTTTACGGCGTTGATCTTATCCTCTCGGCAAGTCTCTATTTGTGCCTCCAAACTTTCGATTTCTTTGGGAACAGTGATGTTCGAGACATGTACTCGGGCTCCGGCTTCGTCCAATGCGTCGATAGCCTTGTCGGGGAAATTCCGGTCGCTGACATAGCGGTCTGTCAATTTGACACAAGCTTCCAATGCATCGTCGGTATAAGTCACATTATGGTGGTCTTCATATCGGCCTTTGATGTTGTTGAGTATCTGCAAGGTCTCTTCGGGGGTGGTAGGCTCGACCATGATCTTTTGGAAGCGGCGTTCCAGAGCGCCGTCTTTTTCTATATTTTTCCGATATTCGTCAAGCGTTGTGGCCCCGATACACTGTATCTCGCCCCGCGACAAAGCCGGTTTCAGCATGTTGGCGGCGTCGAGCGAGCCGGTAGCGCCACCGGCTCCGACAATGGTGTGAATCTCGTCGATAAACAAGATGATATTGGGATTTTTGGAGAGTTCGTTCAATATCGCTTTAATGCGCTCTTCAAATTGTCCGCGATACTTTGTGCCGGCCACAATCGAAGCCATATCGAGCGATATGAGCCGTTTGTCGAACAGCACCCTCGACACTTTGCGTTGCACGATTCTTAGGGCGAGGCCCTCGACGATAGCCGATTTCCCCACACCGGGTTCACCGATAAGTACCGGATTATTTTTCTTCCTCCGGCTCAACACTTGGGCCAATCGCTCTATTTCATTGTCACGACCTACGACAGGGTCCAATCGACCTTCTTCTGCCGCTTTGGTCATATCGGTCCCGAAGTTGTCCAAAACGGGGGTATCGTTGTTACTACGTTGAGCCGTTGTACTGTTGCCACCTTGTTGCTCCCGGCGATAATTCCGTTCGTCCTCCATTTCATCGTCCTCGTCGTCGGTAAATCCGGCACCCATATTACTTGGGGAGGAGGATTCGGGCCTATTGTCTCCTTTCAAGAAAGCTGCCACTTCGTCATACGTGATATCATTGGTCTGTAAGATTTTTGCGGCAGACGAATCCGACTCCTTCAATATGGCCAGTAACAAATGTTCCGTATCGGTTTCCGCACTCTTCATAAATCGAGCTTCGAGCATGCTCATTTTCAAGACCCTATCTGTACTTTTGCTAATTGTCAACTCGCTTGTTCGTTCCATGTGGTTATCGGAAGCGGATAGTTCATTTTCGAGGGAACTCCGTAATGTTTGAAGAGAAACACCGAGCCCCACCAATGCATCGACGGCACGATTGGCGCCATCGCGTATAATCCCCAACAGCAAATGCTCGGGAACAATATTGGAATTTTGAAGGCGTTCGGCCTCTTCCCGGCTGTAACCGAGAATTTCCTTAACATGTTGTGAAAAGTTTCTTTCCATAAACAAATCTGTCTCCTTATATATTGGTTCGGCAAATATACCACCTTTAAGCCAAATAATGGCAGCTATTTGTCTTTTCTTATATATAACAAATAACATGCCGAAATTTCCCGCTCACCAAAGATTATTTCTTAGATTTGGTATCTCGATTTTTCAAAAAATGGTTATCTTTGTACGCTAAACCAACAATTGTATAACCAATTTTCATTACTAAATGATTGATCAAGATAGAATTTTAAAGATAGACATTAAACAAGAGATGCAATCGGCCTACATCGATTACTCCATGTCGGTGATTGTAGCTCGAGCCCTGCCCGATGTAAGAGATGGTTTCAAGCCTGTACATCGCCGTGTTTTGTTCGGAATGGATAAATTGGGGAATACCTCGGATAAACCTTATAAAAAGTCGGCCAGAATCGTCGGTGATGTTTTGGGTAAGTATCACCCGCATGGCGATTCGTCGGTATATTATGCACTTGTGCGTATGGCCCAACCGTGGTCCTTGCGCTATCCACTGGTCGATGGACAAGGGAACTTCGGTTCGGTTGACGGCGATAGCCCTGCCGCTATGCGTTATACCGAAGCCCGTCTTTCCCGCATTGCCGAGGAGATGCTCCGCGATATTGAAAAAGACACGGTCGATTTCACCCCCAACTTCGACAATACATTGGAGGAACCCACTGTGTTGCCCACCCGTATCCCCCAATTGTTGGTAAACGGAGCTTCGGGTATCGCCGTAGGTATGGCTACCAATATGCCGCCGCACAACTTGTCGGAATGTATCGATGCATCGGTGGCTTTGATTGATAATAAAGATTTGACCATAGAGGAGCTGATGCAATATATCAAAGCTCCCGATTTCCCCACAGGGGGTATCATTTACGGTTTTGCCGGAGTGAAAGATGCGTTTGAAACCGGTCGTGGCCGAATCGTAATCCGGGCCAAAGCCGAAATCGAGGTGGACAGTTCTACGGGTCGCGAATCGATCATCGTATCTGAAATACCGTATGCCGTCAATAAATCGGAATTGATCAAGAAGATTGCCGATCTGGTCGAAGAAAAACGGTTGGAGGGAATCTCAAATATCAACGACGAGTCGGACCGTGCCGGTATGCGTATCGTTATCGAGGTGAAAAAAGATTCCAATGCGAGTGTCATTCTGAACAAGCTGTTCAAAATGACCGACTTACAATCCTCTTTCAGCGTTAACAATATTGCTTTGGTAAACGGACGTCCACAAACGCTCAATCTGAAACAACTTCTGGAAGCATTTGTAAATCATCGCCATGAAGTGGTGATCCGTCGCACTCGTTTCGATTTGGCAAGAGCCGAAGAGCGGGCTCATATCCTCGAAGGCCTTATCATTGCTTCGGACCACATCGACGAGGTTATCCGAATCGTGAGAGCATCGAGAACCCGCGAAGAGGCACGCACACGATTGATGGAGCGCTTCTCGTTGAGCGACAAGCAAGCCCAAGCTATTGTCGATATGCGCATCGGGCAATTAACCGGCCTCGACCAAGACAAACTGAGAAATGATTATGCCGAGGTCGAAAAAATGATTGCCTATTATAAAGAAATTCTCGCCGATGAAGCCGTCTGCATGAAAGTCGTGAAAGACGAATTGATCGAAATCAAAGAGAAATATGGAGATGAGCGTAAGACCGAAATCATCTATTCGTCGGAAGAATTCAATGCCGAGGATTTCTATGCCGATGACGAAATGATTATCACCATATCGCACATGGGATATATCAAACGGACTCCGCTCTCCGAATTCCGAGCACAAAACAGAGGTGGAGTAGGAGCCAAAGGCAGCAATACCCGGGAAGAAGATTTTATCGAATATATCTACCCGGCCTCCATGCACAACTATATGCTATTCTTTACACAGAAAGGGAAATGCTATTGGTTGAAAGTGTATGAAATTCCCGAAGGAGCCAAGAGTTCCAAAGGGCGGGCAATCCAAAACCTGCTTAATATCGACTCTGATGACAAGGTAAACGCCTTTATCCGAGTGAAGAGGTTACAAGATCCCGAGTACAACATGTCTCACAACCTGCTGTTCTGTACCCGTAAAGGTATCATTAAGAAAACCAAACTCGAAGCCTATTCACGTCCCCGCCAAAACGGAGTCAATGCCATTACGATTCGAGAAGACGACCAAGTTATCCAAGTGCGGTTGACGACCGGAGACAGCCAAATTGTCATAGCTAACAAAAACGGTAGAGCGATTCGATTCCACGAAAGCGCCGTACGTGAGATGGGACGTAACGCAACCGGAGTAAAAGGCATGACTCTCGATAATGATGGCGATGAAGTCGTAGGAATGATTTGCGTCAATGATCCCGAAAAAGAGACCATCATGGTCGTCTCGGAACAAGGATACGGGAAACGTTCCCTCATCGAAGATTATCGTATCACCAATCGAGGAGGGAAAGGCGTTAAGACCTTGAACATCACCGAGAAAACGGGCAATTTGGTTGCCATTAAATGTGTAACCGACGAAAATGATTTAGTAATCATCAATAAATCGGGGATCACGTTGCGTATGAAAGTCGCCGATGTACGTGTCATGGGACGAGCTACGCAAGGAGTCCGCCTGATCAATTTGGAAAAACGAAACGACGAAATAGCTTCCGTCTGCAAAGTCTTATCGGAAAGTGTCGATGAAAATTTGCAAGACGACGATGTCACAGAAATAGTAGCAGAATAAAAATTACTAATCCCTAAAAATAACACGCAATGAAAAAAACAACATTAACAGTAGTCTTACTGCTTTCTGTCATTTGCGCATTCGGTCAGAAGAAAGCTGTGAACAGAGCTTTCAGTGAAGCCAAAATGGAAAACCCCAATTTCCAAGAGGCTCGTGATAATATCAAAGGCGCACTTGTCGATCCCGAAACCAAAGACGATGCCAAAACATGGTACGTTGCAGGATTCATAGAAAATGTAAGTTTCGAAAAAGACAATGTACAAAAAACGTTGGGAATGACTCTTAAAAACGGAGATGGCCCCATGTACGAAGCTTTGATAAAAAGTTATGAATACTTTTTACAATCCATCGCATTAGACACACTGCCCAATGAAAAAGGGAAAGTAAAACCCAAATACGTAAAAGATATCCGTAAAACACTGAAACAAAACATCGATGGATATGCCAACGCCGGTGTGTACTATTTTACACAAAAAGACTACAAAAAAGCTTATGATGTATGGGGGATCTATTTGGACATTCCCAAGTTGTCCATTATGAAAGGCGAGAAAGAAGGACTCCCGGCCGATTCGACAATCGCTATTCTGGAATTCAACAGAGCGTTAGCAGCACTTCAAACGAACGATAACGAATTGGCTATAAAAGCGTTAAACGAGGCAAAAGGAAACGGTTATAACCAAAACGATATTTACAAATACCTCGTATATGAGTATGAAATGACCCAAGATACAGTTAACTTGATCAAGACTCTCCAAGAAGGCGAGAAATTGTTCAAAAATGAAATGGTAGAGGTTGAAGACGAAAACGGCAACAAAAAAATGCAAAAGGAAAATACCTATACGTTGAAGTTGATCAATCTTTATATCTACAGTGGGAAATACGACGAGGCCATCGCTACGCTCGAATCCATATTGGCCGATGAACCGAACAATGCTGAGTACTGGAATGTAAAAGGAAATCTATATGAATCTCAGAAAAAGTACGATCAATCGATCGAATGTTTTGAGAAAGCTATCAGCATAAATCCTTCGTATGCCGATGCATTAGGCAATATGGGACGTATCTATTTCAATCTTGCCGTTCAAAAAAATAACGAAATCAGTTCTATAACCGATAATGCAAAATATTCCGAAGCAAGAGAAAAAGAGGTTGTTCCTTTGTTCGAGAAATCTCGTCCTTATTACGAAAAAGCATATGAACTCAAACCCGATGAACCGGATTATAAGTATGCTCTGCGTAACATCTACTACAACTTGAACGACGCAGAAAAACTGAAAGCCATTGAAGGCGAATAACCATTGTTATCAAATACAGAGAAACGAACGGGTTGCTATAATGAAGCAGCCCGTTTTTTTATTCGGACTAAACAGGTAATATAAATCGTATAGAGAATCCCTTAGGGAATCGCAATAAATACACACCTATAAAACTAAATATTTGCCCATTCCTATATTTAACATAATATAAATTATAGAACAAATCAAATAAAGGGATATTTACTACGATAAAGACCTATTAAACGAGTTTGTCATTTCTGTAAATACAGAAAGGCAAAACGTTTCTTTCCTCATATCAGATTTACCAATAACTCGATTTTAATACCTATCTTTGCTACATGAAATATCGCAAGTCTATCCAAGATTTTATTACAGAATATATCTGTGCAGATACTACACAACTGCGATTAAAGAATATCGAAGCCGATTTCGATGTATCGTGGGCTATCCTCCAAATCGAAGCCCGAAAAAAACTCCAACACAAATTGCCCACATGGATTTCCCACATCGAGGTCGTTTTTCCGTCTATTCTATCGGCAGAACAATGCTCCTCCGAATTGACGGCCCAATACAAACAGAGATTAATTCTGCCGGGAAAACTGCTCGATTTGACAGGTGGTCTGGGTGTAGATAGCTTTTATTTTGCCCAAAAGGCTTCGCAAGTCATTTATGTGGAGCGATTCGATGAATATTGCCACGCAGCCAAGAACAACTTCAAAGTATTGAATGCCAATAATATATCGGTAATTCGAGACGATTGTGTCCATTTTTTACAAAATAACGACCTCCTATTTGATACAATATATATCGATCCGGCTCGACGGGGTGTCGGCAACAAGCGGATATTCGCTCTTGACGAATGTGAACCTAACGTATTGGAAATTATGCCATTACTTGCACGTTATGGAAAACGTATCCTTATAAAGGTTTCGCCTATGGCAGACATTTCGGCTCTACAATCGCTTTTGCCCGGAATCACAGAGATTCATGTCGTTTCTGTAAAAAACGAATGCAAAGAGTTGCTATTAATTATCGATACAAATGATGATATGGATAACAAAAGCGAAATGGCAACGATTCATTGTGTCGCAATCGATTCACCCGAAAATATCTCTATATTTTCATTCAAAATCAATCAAGAGAAACAACTCCCCCACTCTGCTCCTTGCTGCCACGTGAGAGACTATCTTTACGAACCCAATTCGTCTATTCTTAAAGCCGGGGCTTATAAAACGGTAGCTATAGAATATAACGCATTCAAACTACACATAAACAGCCACTTATACACCTCGGAGCAGTATATTGATAATTTCCCGGGGCGGAAATTCGAAGTAGTCGAGGCAATCCCATTCAACTCAAAAAATATAAAATATGTCGAAAAGAAATATCCGCAGGTGAACCTCTCGACCCGGAATTTCCCGTTGACCGCCACCGAATTGAAAAAGCGGCTGAAAAGTAAAGACGGAGGTGCATTCTACCTTTTTGCCACTACATTATCGAATGATGAGAAAACACTTGTCGTCTGCAAAAAAGCCGGCTAATATTTAAACATACGGTCCATTTGGCGTTTATCTTCACGCTCTTTGATCGAATCGCGTTTATCATATTCTTTTTTACCCTTTGCAATGGCGATCGTCACTTTGGCCAACCCTTTGTCGTTTATAAACACACGGGTGGGAATGATCGAGAAGCCCGATTCTTTGGCGGCCCGATCGATTTTTTGAATCTCTTTGCGAGTCAACAGCAATTTGCGGTCTCTTCGAGATGAATGGTTGTTGTACGAGCCGTAAAAATATTCGGCTATATACATGTTTTTGATCCAGAGCTCCCCATTATTGACATAGCAAAAGGAGTCGGTCAAGCCGGCTTTTCCTAACCGAATCGATTTTATCTCTGTCCCGGATAATACGATACCGGCATTAAACGTATCCAACAGTTCGTAATCGAAACTGGCTCTTTTATTTCGTATATTTACTTGTGGTAGTTTCATATTCAAGGATAGATTAAATCAGTCCGGGCATTAAAAAGCACAACAATTTCTGTATGGTTAATGGTATGGCAAGGAACAATATAGTGGAGGCAATTACATACAAGATGCTTTTTTGCTCCGGAATCTCCATATATTTCTGGCTGTTCCACACCACATAAACCAATAAAAGGGGCAGAAAATCGACAATGGAAGGCACTTCGCAGAAAGAACGAATGATTGCGATACAGATGTCGAACAACATGTACAGCCCCAATGTATATCCGACAAAACGCTTGATTCGTGATTCTGGTTGTACTACTTCTAATAAATAGGTCGAAAAATATTTCATAACGTAAACCAAGGCATAGAAGCCGGCAAAAAACTTTACAAATTCTATAATTGCCAATTGCAATGCCTTGGACAAAGATATATCATTGAAAAAGTATTCCGAGAAACTGGCGATTGCAGTTATTCCCATAAGCGGATATAGGAACTGATTTATAAATATTTGTGTTGCATAAGGCACTTTATTTGTTTTTTGCCAAGTTTTCGCCGGGGAAATCAAAAGCAAAAAGAGATGTTTCAAATCATTCATAGAACTTGCAATATTTCAGATTCGACAGCAAATATACGAATATTTTGTTCTATTTAATCCCCTTAATTTCACATTCTATCTTTTTAAAGGAGAATAGAAACGTAAAATTTTTATCTTTGCACGATAAATATTTTTTAGTCCATTTCATATTAAAGAAAAAAAGAATGCCTACTATTTCCCATCGAGGTGAAATTATGCCGGCCTCGCCTATACGGAAACTTGTTCCTCTTGCCAACAAGGCTAAAGAGAGAGGGATAAAGGTTTACCATTTAAATATCGGGCAACCCGACCTGCCTACTCCACAAGTGGGTTTAGACGCGTTACAACATATCAATCGTCGGACCTTGGAATATAGTCCCAGCGAAGGGATAAAAAGCCTTCGGGAGAAACTGGTGCAATACTATGCAAAATTCAATATCCATGTAACGACCGACGATATTATCATCACCACAGGAGGGTCCGAAGCTGTTTTGTTTTCGTTTATGGCTTGTCTCGACCCCGGCGACGAAATCATTGTTCCCGAGCCGGCTTATGCCAATTACATGGCTTTTGCCATTTCGGCGGGTGCTGTCATCAAGACTTTACCTTCGTCAATCGAAGAGGGATTCGCCCTTCCTTCGGTCGAAAAATTCGAAGCATTGATAACCCCCAAAACCAAAGCTATTTTGATTTGTAATCCCAATAACCCCACAGGGTACTTATATACCCAAAAGGAGATGAATCAAATACGCGATTTGGTGAAGAAATATGACTTGTTTCTGTTCTCCGACGAGGTGTATCGTGAATTTTGTTACACGGGGGCTCCCTACATATCGGCATTCCATTTGGAAGGGATTGAGGAACAAGTAGTATTGATCGACTCGGTTTCAAAACGGTATAGCGAATGCGGTATCCGCATAGGAGCATTAATCACCCGGCATAAAGAGTTGAAAAAGAATGTCATGAAGTTTTGTCAAGCGCGACTGAGCCCTCCCCTTATCGGGCAAATCGTAGCCGAGGCATCAATCGACGCCCCCGAGACTTATATGCTCTCTACCTATAACGAGTATGTAGAACGGCGCAAATTCTTAATCGACGGCCTGAATCGCATTCCGGGCTGCTACTCTCCTATTCCTATGGGAGCATTTTATACGGTAGCCAAGTTGCCGGTTGACGATGCCGATAAATTTTGCGAATGGTGTTTATCAAATTTCGAATGGGAAGGTCAAACCGTATTCATGGCGCCGGCATCGGGATTCTATACCACTCCGGGGTTGGGAAAGAACGAAGTTCGTATAGCCTATGTTCTTGAAAAAGAAGAGCTTGCAAAGGCCTTGACGGTTTTAAAGAAAGCATTGAAAGCATATCCCGGGCGCATACCCCATGAATAATTGGAAATTATATATTGCCAATCGCATTCATTTCGACAAACACAATCGAAAGAAAGCTACCCCGCCAGCCATACGTGTTGCGGTAGCCGGTGTCGCTTTGGGGCTGGCTGTCATGATACTTTCTGTCGCTATCGTTATCGGGTTCAAACACGAGATTAGGGATAAAGTTGTCGGATTCGGCGCCCATATCCAAATCACCTCGTTTGACAATAACCAGACTTATGAAAAGCAACCAATCCAGTTCACCGACAGCCTGTATAGAGTATTGACGGCACAGGAGGGTGTGACAGACGTAGATCCCATAGGTACTAAATTGGGTATGATAAAGACCGATACCGATTTTATGGGTATGGTCTTGAAGGGTGTATCGCCCGGTTATGATTGGTCTTTTTTTAAAAAATATCTGGTGGAAGGCTCTTTGCCTGCAATAGCCGATACGGCGACCTCCAACGAGGTCCTTGTTTCTCGAACCATCGCCGACAAATTAGGATTGCACATCCATGACAAAATATATTGTTACTTTGTCCAAGATCAAGTGAGAGCCCGGCGATTTACAATCTCGGGCATATATCAAACCGATTTCTCGGACTATGACAAACTGCTAATCATTGGCGATGTGCGGCATGTTCAGAAACTGAATAATTGGAAGCCCGATCAATATAGCGAAATAGAATTGTTGGTCAATGATTTCGACCGGGTCGACGACATCGCTTACGACCTATATACCCAGTTGATCGACCGTCCCGACGATTATGGAACGCACTACTATCCTCAATCTATTCGTACCCTCAATCCCATCTTTTTCGGCTGGCTCGATTTACTGGATATGAATGTATGGATTATACTTGTCCTCATGGCTGCTGTTTCGGGATTTACGATGATTTCGGGACTCTTGATTATCATCTTGGAACGGGCAAACATGATCGGCATTTTGAAAGCGTTGGGAGCCAACAATACCTCTATCCGGGAAATATTCCTTTATGTTTCGACTTTTCTCGTAGGGAAAGGCATGATTTGGGGAAATATCATCGGGATTTCCTTATGTTTGATTCAAAAACATTTCCACATCATTACACTCAACCCCGAAGCATACTATGTGCCCTATGTCCCCATCGAGCTAAACTTTTGGTATATCTTATGGCTGAATCTGGGCTGTATGGCTATTTCTGTCTTGATGTTGATAGCCCCTTCCTATTTAGTAGCGCTCATTCGCCCGGCCAAGTCGATAAAATTTGAGTAACCCACTTCTGCCGTTACTCCTCTTCGACTTGTTTCGGGAGAAACAAGTTCAGCAGAACATAGCCCAAGATACCCGATGCGAGAGAGCCCATTACAATACCGAGTTTGGCTTGTTCCAGCAGTTCGGCACCTTCGGCTCCCATATTCCCGAAAGAGAGATTAGCAATAAAGAGGGAAACGGTAAACCCTATACCGCCCAATATCGATACAGCCGCCAACGATTTCCACGTCGAGTGTGTAGGCATCGGAACAATTCCCAATTTGATAACCACCCATGCCGAAAGAAATATTCCCAAAAATTTTCCCACCAAAAGACCGACAAAAACAGCCAGACTGATACCTGTAAACAACGATGAGAACTCTATCCCCGAAAGGACAATCCCGGCATTGGCAAAGGCAAACAGAGGAATGATGAAATAATTGATGACAGGGTGTAACGTATCTTCCAAATCCTGCAAAGGACTGATGACTTTATCCGACGCCGATTCTATGCTTTTCAAACAGTTGATCTGTTCCTTGGAGAGCATAATCGACTCTTCGCTATCGTCATTGAATTGCTCTTGTGGAAAATTCTTAATCTCTTGTCGAATCGTACTGATAAAGTGCGAGGTTGCCAATACGGGTTTGGCCGGAATGCAAAAAGCAACCAAAACACCGGCTATCGTAGGGTGAATCCCCGAATTGAGGAACAGAAACCAGACTATCCCGCCCAAGGTAAAATAGAACATCTTGCTGTTGATACCCGCACGGCCGCCTAACCACAAGAGTAAAAACAGGCCCGCGGCATAAAGCAGATAAGCAGCTTCGATATGGCTCGAATAGAAAAACGCTATAACCAATATTCCTCCTATATCATCGACCACCGCCAAAGTTGTCAAAAATATCTTCAACGAAATGGGAACCCGTTTCCCCAGCATCGCCAAGACCCCGAGAGAAAAGGCTATATCGGTAGCCATAGGAATGGCGCTCCCCCGTAAAAAATCACTCCCCCGCCCGATATACATAAAAAGAAGGACCGGAATAACCATTCCACCGATAGCCGCGACAATCGGGAGCAACGCCTGTTTTATGGAGGTTAATTCCCCTACCAAGACCTCTCGTTTTATTTCAAGCCCTATGGAGAAGAAAAAGATAGCCATCAAGGCATCGTTGATAAACTCCATAACGGTCATGGGACGCCCCCCGTGACTGAACAGGTTGAAATCGCCCAGTTGTAAGGATATGGGTTGAGCCCACCAAGAAAAATAAATATCGGCAAGCGGAGAGTTGGCAATGATAAATGCCAACAGTGTCGCTATAATCAAGACATTACCACCACTGGCATAATTCTTAATAGATTTCTTTATGGCATATAGGCTATCCATATCATTCGTTTTTGCAGTTTAAACAAAAAAATCCCTTTACAGTTTTCTGCCTGTCCGTAAAATAGAGGGATATGTTTTTTAGGCTAATCGAGTTTCAACACAGCTAAGAATGCCTTCTGAGGCACTTCGACAGAGCCAATCTGTTTCATGCGCTTCTTACCCTTTTTCTGTT
Organism: uncultured Barnesiella sp.; assembly: GCA_944320995.1. Classification (GTDB taxonomy): domain Bacteria; phylum Bacteroidota; class Bacteroidia; order Bacteroidales; family Barnesiellaceae; genus Barnesiella. Next base: position 13,434 of record CALUJQ010000046.1, read on the forward strand.
TCTCCAACAGTTTACGTTTACGGCTTATATCGCCTCCGTAACATTTGGCAGTCACATCTTTTCGAACCGGTTTGATTGTTTCGCGGGCAATAATTTTGGCTCCGATTGCTGCTTGAATGGCAATTTCGAACTGTTGGCGGGGAATGAGCTCTTTCAATTTCTCGCACATGCGGCGACCAAAAGTTACGGCATTATCCACGTGTGTCAAGGTAGATAACGCATCGACCGATTCGCCATTCAGGAGAATATCGAGTTTAACCAACTTGGACTCTCTGAAATCGTGGATATGATAGTCGAAAGAGGCATATCCTTTCGATATGCTTTTCAGTTTATCATAGAAGTCGATAACAATCTCGCCCAAAGGCATATCGTAGATAATCTCGACCCGGTTTCCCGAGATGTACTCTTGTTTGACCAATTCGCCCCGTTTCCCCAAGCACAACGTCATAATAGGCCCGATATAATCGGTCGATGTAATAACCGATGCCCGTATATATGGCTCCTCAATATGGTCGATCAATGTCGGGTCGGGTAATCCCGAGGGGTTATGCACTTCGACCATGCCGCCCTTCTTGTCATACACCTTGTACGACACGTTGGGGACGGTGGTGATGACGTCCATGTTGAACTCCCTGTCGAGCCGCTCTTGAACAATCTCCATGTGGAGCAATCCCAAAAAGCCACACCGGAATCCAAATCCCAAAGCTGCCGACGACTCGGGTTGAAATGTCAAAGAGGCATCGTTCAATTGCAATTTTTCCAGTGAAGATCGCAAATTTTCGAAATCCTCGGTCTCGATAGGATATACACCGGCAAATACCATGGGTTTAACCTCTTCAAAACCATCGATAGCCTCTGCGCAAGGTCGCTCGATATGTGTAATCGTATCGCCCACCTTCACTTCCCGAGAGGTTTTTATTCCCGAAATGATATAGCCCACATCACCGGCAAGCAATTCCTTCCGGGGAATCATATCCAGTTTCAACACGCCTATTTCATCGGCCTCATACTCTTTGCCGGTAGCCACGAATTTCACCTTGTCGCCGGTCCTTATCCGCCCGTTACAAATCTTGAAATAGGCGATAATCCCTCTAAATGAATTGAATACCGAGTCGAAAATGAGACATTGTAACGGAGCATCGACATTGCCTTGCGGCGGATTCACCCGCTCGATAATGGCTGCGAGAATCTCTTCGACCCCCTGCCCTGTTTTGCCGCTGGCTCGTATGATTTCTTCCCGTTTACACCCCAGCAAATCGATGATTTGGTCTTCCACCTCATCGGGGCGGGCACTCTCCAAATCGACTTTGTTGACGACCGGTATGATCTCCAAATCGTGTTCTATGGCCATATACAGATTCGAAATGGTCTGTGCTTGTATTCCCTGTGAAGCATCTACAATGAGCAAAGCGCCTTCACAAGCTGCGATAGACCGGGATACCTCATACGAAAAATCGACGTGCCCCGGAGTGTCGATTAAGTTGAGTATATATTTCTCTCCTCGATACATATACTCCATTTGTATAGCATGACTCTTTATCGTAATACCCCGTTCCCGTTCCAAATCCATATTGTCGAGGACTTGGTCTTGCAAATCTTTTTCGGCAATCGTTTTGGTATATTCCAACAAACGATCGGCCAAGGTACTCTTCCCGTGGTCTATATGTGCAATAATGCAAAAGTTGCGTATATTTTTCATCTAAATTCAACTGATTCGAGTACAAAGATAGTGATTATTACAATACTGGACAATAGACGAAAAAGGGGTAACCCCCGTGAGCCACCCCTTTCCTGCAATATACAAACGATTTTATTTCTTGAAATAGCGGTTGTACAAACCTTCGAAGCCTTTTCCGTGACGGGCCTCGTCTTTGGCCATTTCGTGTACGGTGTCGTGAATGGCATCGTATCCCAGTTCTTTGGCACGTTTGGCAATACGCATTTTGTCGGCGCAAGCTCCGCTTTCAGCTTCCATACGAGCTTTCACGTTTTTCTCGGTGTTCCAAACCACTTCGCCCAACAGTTCGGCAAACTTCGAAGCATGTTCGGCCTCTTCCCAAGCATAACGCTTGAAGGCTTCGGCTACTTCGGGATAGCCTTCGCGGTCGGCCTGACGGCTCATGGCCAGATACATACCTACTTCGGTGCATTCTCCCATGAAGTGTGCTTTGAGACCTTCCATCACTTCGGCATCTTCGACAACACCGTCACCGATGTGGTGCTCTGTTACAAAATCGAGGGCATCTGATTCTACCAGTTCTTTGAATTTCGAACGGGGTTGTTTACATTGAGGGCAAAATTCAGGAGCTTCGTCACCTTCGTG
>CALUJQ010000047.1 GCA_944320995.1 uncultured Barnesiella sp.
GCCCGTTCTCGTGCGAGTTTTATCCAATCTGTTGATAGTCAAATAAAACCTACCTGATTACAACAAATATAGTGAAAAAAACGGGGGAAACCTGCAAATATTAGAAGTATTAACACCCCCGCATCGTCATATACAACATTTTTCCCTCTCAAAACGAATTATTTAAGGCCGTAAACCTCAAAAAATTAAATATTATCTTCGTTAATTGGGTTTTATTTACTTCTTTTGCACGATTTTTTTAAGCGACTCGATTATGAAAATATTTACAACCATAGCCCAATTGCAACAGCAACTTGATGCCGACCGGACTGCCGGCAAAAAGATAGGGCTGGTTCCTACCATGGGAGCTTTGCACGACGGACATTTACAATTGGTGAAAGCCAGTGTAGCCAACAACGATGTAACCGTGGTGAGCATATTTGTCAACCCCACGCAATTCAACGATAAAAACGATTTGTTGCTTTATCCCCGCACTCTCGACCAAGATTGCCGGCTGCTCGAATCGGTCCATTGCGACTATGCCTTTGCCCCGTCGGTCGAAGAGATATACCCTACCGAAGACACGCGGGTGTTCCATCTGGGGCCGGTAGCCGAGGTCATGGAGGGGAAATATCGCCCGGGGCACTTCAACGGCGTGGCTCAAATCGTGAGCAAACTGTTTGACATGGTCAATCCCGACAATGCCTATTTCGGGGAAAAAGATTTTCAACAAATCGCCGTTATCCGGGCCATGGCCGCCCAACTGGGCTACACCTTCAATATCGTAGCCGTACCTATCGTGCGCGAGCCCGACGGATTGGCTTTGAGCAGCCGGAACACACGATTGACCGAATCGCAACGAAGAAATGCGCCCAAAATAGCCGAGACTTTATTTAAAAGTCGTACCTTTGCCACCAACCATTCGGTGAAAGAGACAATCGACGAGGTAGTCTCCACCCTCAATGCCGTACCCGAGATGCGGGTCGAATATTACGAAATCGTTGACGGCAACACGTTACAACCTGTTGGCGACTGGAATGAATCGGATTATATCGTAGGCTGCATTACCGTATTCAACGGCGAGGTGAGACTTATCGACAACATCGCTTATCGACGTCCCGAACAATAACTTGAAAAAACATGTTTATAGAGGTCGTAAAATCAAAAATCCACAGAGTCACAGTCACTCAGGCAAACTTGAATTACATCGGGAGTATCACGATCGACGAAGATCTAATGGACGCGGCGAATATCATCGCCAACGAAAAGGTCTCGATCGTCAACAACAACAACGGTGAAAGATTCGAGACATACGTGATTAAAGGAGAACGGGGGTCGGGCGTGGTATGCCTCAACGGAGCCGCGGCACGCAAAGTGCAACCGGGCGACATTGTCATCATCATGGCTTATGCCTTGATGACACCCGAGGAAGCTCGAGGGTTTACCCCTTCCGTCATTTTTCCCGACACGGCCACCAATAAACTAATATAATAGTATAAACGAAGCAGCTCATGCCTGCCCGACCCAAACGCGTCGAGCGGGCATTTTTTATCTGACAATCCTTACCTGCCCATGTATAGCCGCAAAGAAATCTGGGGTATCTCGCTCCCCATTTTAGTCAGTTTATTTGTCCAAAACCTCATCAATATTACCGACACCGCCTTCATGGGACGGGTCGGACAAATAGAGTTGGGAGCTTCGGCCTTGGCGGGTGTCCTATATCTGGCTTTCTATATGGTCACCTTCGGGTTCAGTACCGGAGCGCAAATACTCATGGCAAGACGAAACGGCGAAGCGAAATACAGTGCATTGGGACCAATCATGGGACAAGGCACTCTCTTTTTGGTACTGTTCTCGGCAGTTCTCGTCTTGGCATCGTCGATATGGACACCGCAGTTGCTCCAAATCCTCATCTCTTCGCCTGCCGTATGCCAAGCCGGCGAGGATTATATGCAATACCGCATATTCGGACTCCTTTTCACCTCGGTAGGGGTTATGTTCCGGGCATTTTTCGTGGCCATTACCCGCACCCGCGTATTGATGGTCAATGCCGTGATTATGACCGTGGCCAATATTATTTTCAATTACATTTTCGTATTCGGCAACTTCGGCGCTCCGGCCATGGGAATTGCCGGCGCCGCCCTCGGCTCTGTTCTGGCCGAAGCTACCGCCGCCCTGCACTTTTTCCTCTATACTCTTTTCTATGTCAATCGAAAGAAATATGCGCTCTCCCGATTCCGGTTCGAAGGATTTCGCCTTATCCGCGAAATCCTCGGCGTATCGGTTTGGAGCATGATACTCTATTTCCTCACCATAGGCACATGGTTTCTCTTTTTTGTCGCGGTAGAACATCTGGGCGAACTGCCGTTGGCCATATCCAATATCATACGCAGTACCTCTACCCTGCTTTTCATGCCGGTCAATGCTTTCGGAGCCACCGCTTGCACGCTCGTAAGCAACGCCATGGGAGCCGGCCGTACCGACGACGTAATACCGATCATGCGACGCCTTGTAAAAATGTGCTACACCATCGTCCTGCCGCTCATTGTTCTGCTGTGCCTCATACCGCAATTCATACTGCTCATTTATACCAACGACAACGCGCTAATTGCCCACTGCATACCCTCGGTTTACGTCATGTCGGTTTACTACCTCTTGGCGGTACCGGGCAACGTTTTCTTCCAATCGGTATCGGGGACAGGCGATACCCGTATGGCTTTCCTCATCGAGATGGTCACCATCGTCTTTTATACCTTCGCCATTTACTGGATTATCGAATTGCATCATGTCGATATTGCTTTTTGTTGGACGGTGGAATACATTTATTGGGGATTCAAACTCCTTCTCTCATTCCTATTTTTCAAAAAGGCCAACTGGAAAGCCAAGAAGATATAACAAAAAGAGGGGGATAAAAAATCCCCCTCTTTAATCCATAATATCATCAACAGTCCTATAAATAGGCTATAATTTTGAAGTTACGTACAACCCCGTCGGCAAGCATTACCGACACGATTTGCAACTCTTTCCGCAATTCAACCCGAGTCTCACCCGTGGGATTCATCTGCATTACCGAGTCCATACGGCCGTCCATTCCATAAACGGCAACCCGCACGATACCTTCGCCCAATGAATTTATGACGGCACAATTGCCATTTACCGTGACAAACACGTCGGTTTCAATCTTCTCCTCATCAAACGAACTCTTATCAATCAGTGAATACCTACCCACACTCGTCTCATCGGCCTCGATAGCAACTTCATAGCCGAGTTGGCACGATTGCGGGCCAATGGAGTATTGAACCTCAACGAACCGTCGGCCGAAGCGACACCGGTTATTTTCACACATTCGAGGGTCGCAAGCGTATCGGCAAGTATCGGCCCAAGTTTGGCCAACATAGAATCGAGTTCGACTTTGTTACGTCCGAGTTCGGGACGTATATCGTAACGGTTAATGATAAACTGCAACCGGGCAACACCTTGTCCGCTACGAATCTTGGGTTTAATCTTGAATCAGGCTCTATCCAATCCAAATTGAATGATTCCTTCACATCGATGAGGGTCACAGGATTGGAAATTCCCGCCAAATGCAGTGTGTCTATTCCCTTACAAACGCCACACCCATCGGTCGAAACCTTGGCGATTACCTCTCCTCCATCGAAACCTTCCGGCATCTCGATTGTCAGTCGATAAGGAATCGACTGAGCGTCGCGGTTATCCACTTCTTTAGAGGTTATCGCCACCGAATCGATTTTCTTTTCGAGTACGGCAGTACGTTGCGATTTCTTGGTAAAGATCGGGGCATCGAGAACAACCTGCGGATACTCTTTTATAAGGCTGTCGCCACTATAAAGATCCGGTGAAAGATAGAGTCGGCTACGCTTCGAAAAATAGGATTCCGGCACATGAAACGTTATATCAAGTTCTGCCTTTCGAGCCGAATCGAGAGTAAGTACACTCTCACCGGGTTCCACCGCAATACGCTTGCCTCCCCGATGCGATGCACAGCCCGACCCGCATATCGCCATTGCCGTCACAAACAGTCCGGTCAATAATCCTATTTTATATCCTGCAATTTTCATAATTCCTATAAACTAAACAGATAACAGATTGAAAGAGCGGCCTTGGTAGATCCCAAATAATCTTTATGCCGCGAACGCACACACTTCTTGCACGGGATACGCGGCATCTCATCGTACCACAACCGGGCATATCCCGCACCGATGGCCAATTCCAGATTCCAGTGCGGCGATAAAATCCAGTGGTAACCGTAAGAGACTCCCGCCCCGGCCAAATACCCATCGTAGCGATGATCTTTGAATCCACCGAAATATTGGGCTCCATGCAAATGTATGCCGACAAAATGGCCTTCGAATTTCTCGCAAAACCAATAACGCAACTCGGGCTGCACGAGCCAAAATTTCATCTTTTTATCGTCCTTAAAAGTCCATGGGTTATAAGCAGCGAGAAGTTCCATCGTAACTTTGTTGCTAAACGCAAACTCCGCACTGGCATTAGGTGTTGTGGTGAGCCAGTAAAGAGCATTCGTTTTCAAGACTACTTTCTGGGCATTTCCCTGCACACAAATCAAAAACAAAACAAAAACAGCAAACCAACTGATTTTACTCTTTAATACATTCATTAAAATCTTCTTTTCTGTTTTCTTGTACAAAGGTACTGCAAACCCGAAAAGCAATTATTATAAAAAAATAGCAAAATATTGTGATTTTATGCCAATATTCGTTTCTATCCTCGGCCGAATACAACATCACTGTAATCCTTGAAACCGGGAATATCCCCCCCAAAAAGCCAAATATTACACCCTATTTACCGGGGCTTAATGTGTTCTCTTGTACAACTCAAAAAGATTCAGAACGCAAATCGGTAGGATCATCGACTTCGTTTTTCTTATATCCTAAATCATTAACAAGAGTCTCTAAAGTATATAAATTGCAAAACTTTGGTGTATCAGAAAAAGAGCAACATAATACTTTGGCATGCTCCAATTGTTTCCCATAAAAATTAACGCCCGAAGGAACAAGAAAAAAATTACCCGCTTCGATAATTGCCGTATGGTGCAGTCCAAATCTTGCCTCGATAGATCCTTCGCCAACAAAGCAAAGCATCAACCGATCCATCTCGGAATATACCGGTGGAGAACTTTTACCTAAATCGAAGTATTTAAAAACTGAAAGATCTGGGACCTCATAGTTATAACAAGTTTTATGTTCCTCTTCGTAAAATATCGACATAATGGATTCTTCTCTGTAAAAATCATAATAAATATATGATAAAAACCTATTTTATCGCTTCTACCTCCTCTATTTTTATATTTTATTAAGTCATTACATTTAATTCCATTCGTCAAAAAAATTCAGGGATTCTTTCCGGGAAAAGATTTCTTAGACTGCCTCCCCCGATTACATATAAATATGATTAATTTATCTTTTCTTGAAATTGAATACTTTTATATACGATTGTCCCCATCCCTAAAAATACGAGGTCCATTTGTTTTTGAAAGTACACCAACACACTCCAATACTATAACGAATCCTATTTCGGGAACCTTTTAGTCTCCACTCGCTACAAATCGTCTATTGCAGCATCACGCACAGTCTGATCATTCTCCTTATCTTTATAAACCAATTGTACGAAGCACTCAGTGTAAGTCCAAGGCTCTATGCTAAGAATAATGTCACCTTCGTCCTTCGAAAATTGTGTATTATACTTACAATCTCCATTTCGAACAGCTACCATGTTATAAATTTCGTCACTGCCCCCAAGCGAGTCAACAAACCGCTCGACATAAAACACAGGCCTACCATACTTCTCGATGAGCATCTCTTTCAAGCGCTTGTAATCGTCATAAACATTTTTCCATCGATCCCGAACCGGAAAGTGCACAGTAATTTGGGACACCAAGTCTTTATTGTCAAACGTAGTGACATAAATCATACATTGTTTAAACCCAGCAAAATCACCTCTCAACCGCAACATATCTTCATTACGCGGCGAAACCAACTCAAACCCTTTGCGTTTTATGCGCTCAACAAACCAATCTAATTCTCCATCGATAGGGACTCCCTTAAATTTCAAATGAGAACTCTGTTCCATAGCGACAGAATCGGTGGTCACCATATCGGCCTCAGAAAGAGTAGAATCTTTATTTGAATCACATTCACGCCCCTCTATAAAAATCAACCTAATACACACAAAACCAATACTAAAATAAGCAGAAATGTGAAAAATTTTTTCATACCTACATTAAAAAATTAAAATTAGATTCACTCGTTGCGTCCCCCACACAACTATACTCGATAACCCCAATATAACAAGGACATACACAACATCAGAAATAGATTGCAATGATAGTAAATTTTTTCAAATCTATATCAAACCCATATTCAAAAAAAACACATGCGTTATTCTTTCTTTTTTATTCGCATATTCCGCCGATTTTGAGTAATTTTGCACCGATTTTATCCAACTATATAAAAATTTTGTTCTAAAAACTATGTTTGAAAACCTTAGTGAAAGACTCGAACGGTCTTTTAAAATATTGAAAGGTGAAGGCAAAATCACCGAAATCAACGTGGCCGAAACGTTGAAAGATGTGCGCCGCGCATTGCTCGATGCCGACGTCAACTACAAAGTAGCCAAACAATTTACCGATACCGTAAAGGCCAAAGCATTGGGGCAGGACGTCCTCACCGCCGTGAAACCGGGACAGTTGATGGTAAAGATCGTCCACGATGAACTGGCCGCCTTGATGGGTGGTGAAACGGCCGACATCAACCTCTCACAAAATCCGTCGATTATCCTCATGTCGGGTTTGCAAGGTTCGGGTAAAACCACTTTCTCGGGCAAACTGGCCAAGATGTTGAAATCGAAAAAAGCCAAACGCCCCCTGTTGGTAGCTTGCGACGTGTATCGGCCTGCCGCTATCGAGCAATTAAAGGTGCTGGGTGAACAAATCGAAGTTCCCGTCTATACCGAAGAGAACAGCAAAGACCCTGTGAGCATTGCCGCCAACGCCGTGAAATATGCCAAAGAGAATCATCTCGACTTGGTCATCGTCGATACGGCCGGCCGCTTGGCCATCGACGAGCAGATGATGGACGAAATCGAAGCTATCAAGAAAAAGATAAACCCCACCGAGATTCTCTTCGTCGTCGATTCAATGACCGGTCAGGACGCAGTCAACACTGCCAAGGAGTTTAACGACCGGCTTGATTTCAACGGCGTGGTACTGACCAAACTCGATGGCGATACCCGTGGCGGTGCCGCCCTCTCGATTCGCACGGTGGTCGATAAACCTATCAAATTCATCGGTACCGGCGAAAAGCTCGAAGCCATCGACTACTTCCACCCTGCCCGTATGGCCGACCGTATCTTGGGCATGGGCGACATCGTTTCGCTGGTGGAACGGGCACAAGAGCAATACGACGAGGAGGAGGCCAAACGCCTGCAAAAGAAAATCGCCAAAAACCAATTCGATTTCAACGACTTCCTCAGCCAAATACACCAAATCAAGAAGATGGGTAACCTCAAAGATTTGGCCTCGATGATTCCCGGTGTGGGCAAAGCCATCAAAGACATGGACATCGACGACAATGCTTTCAAAAGTATCGAGGCTATTATCTACTCTATGACTCCCAAGGAACGAAGCAACCCCGAGCTGCTCAACGGCAGCCGCCGACAACGCATCGCCGCCGGTAGCGGGACCTCGATACAAGAGGTCAACCGACTCATCAAGCAATTTGACCAAACGCGCAAGATGATGCGAATGGTGACCCAAAACAAAGGAGCCATGATGAAAGGATTCAAACGAAAATAAATTTTATTATCAACCATGAAACTGCCGGATATACTCTCCACCCCAACCGATTGCCACAAGGCAAATAGAGAGTGTGTCCGGCTGTTTTTTTAGACAAACCCCTCAAACCTATGCAACTAATCGACGGAAAAGCGGTGGCCGACCGCATTAAACAAGAGATTGCCCAAGAGGTAGAAACAATCTGCAACGCCGGCGGCAAACGGCCTCATTTGGCAGCCGTGCTGGTAGGGCACGACGGCGGTAGTGAAACGTATGTAGCCCATAAGGTAAAAGCCTGTGAACAATGTGGATTCAAATCGACATTGATCCGTTATGAAAACGACGTGACCGAGGCTGAACTGTTGGGCAAAGTCGATGAACTGAACAACGACCCCGACATCGACGGGTTTATCGTTCAACTGCCGCTCCCCAAACACATCTCAGAGCAAAAGGTCATCGAGGCCATCGACTACCGCAAGGATGTGGACGGTTTCCACCCGGTAAACGTAGGACGCATGTCGATAGGGCTGCCCTGCTTCGTATCGGCCACCCCGGCCGGTATCATGGAGCTGCTGGCCCGCTACAACATCGAGACTAAGGGCAAACACTGCGTAGTGCTGGGCCGCAGCAATATCGTAGGGAAACCGGTAGCCACGCTTATGATGCAAAAAGCCTATCCGGGAAACGCCACCGTGACCGTATGCCACAGTGCCACCCCCAACATCAAAGAGATATGCCGCACGGCCGACATCATCATTGCCGCCCTCGGCTCTCCCGAATTCGTAACCGCCGACATGGTGAAAGAGGGGGCCGTCATCATAGACGTAGGGACTACCCGTGTACCCGATGCCTCTAAAAAATCGGGATTCAAACTCACCGGCGATGTAAAATTCAGCGAGGTCGCTCCCCTCTGCTCGTTCATCACCCCTGTACCCGGCGGCGTAGGACCCATGACCATCGTTTCGCTCATGCGCAACACCCTGTTGGCCGGTAAGAAAGCCATTTATCAATAACCGGCCATGTGGGGGCTATTCCTATTTTTGGCACCGCTTTTGTTAGGGCAAGCTCCGGCAGTTCCGCCTGCCGAAGTTTCCCTGCTTTTTGCGGGCGATGCCATGCAGCACAAAGCCCAAATCGAAACAGCCCGTCGGAGTGGCGGTAGTTACGACTACTCAACCTGTTTCGAAGCTATCGCTCCCGAAATCTCGGCGGCCGACTATGCCGTAATCAATTTAGAAACACCCATCGGCGGAGCGCCTTACACGGGTTATCCCTGTTTCTCGGCGCCCGACGAATTTCCCGTTGCCTTACAAAAAGCCGGATTCGACCTCTTTCTCACCGCCAACAACCACTGCCTCGACCGATATTCCCGTGGGGCTCAACGTACCTTACACCTGCTCGACTCCATAGGAGCGGACCATACCGGTACATATCCCTCGATAGAATCACACAACCGGTTCCACCCACTCATGGTTCAGGTAAAAGGGATACGCATCGCCTTCCTCAACTACACTTATGGAACCAACGGGTTCACTCCTACCCCTCCATTTATCGTCAACTATATCGACCGGGATAAAATCAAAGCTGATATACAGCGGGCCAAGGCATTGAATGCCGAATTGATTGTGGCCTGTCTGCATTGGGGCGACGAATACCAACTGCTACCCAACAACCGGCAAAAAGAGTTGGCCGACCTGCTCGTCAACGAAGGGGTACAACTGGTTATCGGCTCCCACCCCCATGTAGTTCAACCGATGGAAATGCGATACGACTCAAAAGGCAATCCCCGGGCACTGGTGGTCTATTCGCTGGGGAATTTTATTTCCAACATGAAAACCCGCGATACCGTGGGGGGTGCTATGGTTAAGGTAACCGTTCGGCGAGATATGCAAAACCGCATAATCTTGCAATCGGCCCAATATACACTGGTCTATACACGACGCCCCGTTGTACAAGGGGACAATTTCGAGGTCGTACCTGCCGAACTCGAAGTACAGGAAAACCCGTCCCGCCCTCACCTGAAAGGTTTTCTGCAAAAAGCCCGGGAGATATTCTCGCAATATAACAAAGGGGTAACGGAATATCTTATAAAGACACGCGACTAATCAAATACCCGGGCGGGAAGTGCACATTTGACGCACATTGATCCCGCATCGGAAGTGCGGGGTGACAGGACATTCCGCGCTGCGACGCGGAATCCAGCGTACCGTCTGCAGCATTTGTCATTTGCGACACTTTATCACTCCTAACCCTACTGGACCCCGCATCGGGGTGTGGGGTGACAAACAAGTCATTCCGCGTTGCGACGCGGAATCCAACTTCAGAGCATCAGCATGACGGCATTTTTTCTCATTAGCACAGGCCTATCTCGTTTTGTTTTTCATACTTATTTCGATTGGCTATTTTCATCGATATACTCGATAATCGCCTCCTTGTCGTCGGGCGAAAACCAGCGCATGTCGGGGTCTTTCTTGTACCAAGTGACCTGTTTTTTGGAATAGACACGGGTATTGCGCTTGATCTTCTCGACAGCCTCGTCGAAGGTCATTTCCCCGTCGAAATAGGCAAACAGCTCCTTATACCCCACTGTATTGAGCGAATTGAGATGCCGATAAGGATACATGCGGCGAGCCTCGTCGAGCAATCCGTCGGCAATCATCTGCTCGGTACGGCGGGCAATACGCTCGAAAAGTTCCTCCCGGGGACGAATCAACCCGATTTTCACGATGCCGAAGGGGCGTTGCTTCACCTGCCGGGTGCGCAAGTCGCTGTATCGTCCGCCCGTCTGCCGGCAAATCTCGATGGCATGAATCACCCGTTTGTAGTTCTTCAAATCGACCTCGCCGTAATAAACAGGATCGAGGGATTTAAGTTCCTCGCACAACGCTTCGAGCCCTGCCTCGTGATAATGCGCCGCCACCTCGCGGCGCACCTCATCGGTAATGGTAGGAATATCGTCAATTCCCTTGCACACGGCGTCGATATACATCATGGAACCTCCCGTGAGCAATACATGACCGTGAGTAGTGAAAAGCGTATCGAGGAGTTTAAGCACGTCTTCTTCGTAACACGAAGCGCTGTAATAGTCGGTCAATGCCAGTTGCCCCACGAAATAGTGTTTGACCCGGGCCAACTGTTCGGCCGTAGGAGCTGCCGTGCCGATGGGAATATCCCGGTAAAACTGCCGGCTGTCGGCCGACACGACAGGAGAACCGTAATGCTCGGCCAATTGCAGGCTGAGCTCGGTTTTACCCACCCCGGTGGGCCCGGTAAGCACAATCAAAGTACCCGACATAAACGCACCTCCTTAAAAAAAGAAACAGACAGGCTTACAACCGTTCGGCCCATCTGTTCTATCTCGACAATAAGTTTTTACTTCTCGGCAACCATTTTGGCAATTTGCACAATCACCTCGGTGGCTTTTTCCATCGACTGTATGGGCACAAACTCATAACGCCCGTGGAAATTGAGCCCGCCGGCAAAGATATTGGGACAAGGCAATCCCTTGAACGAAAGTTGGGCACCATCGGTTCCACCGCGTACAGGTTTTACTTGGGGAACTATATCGACCGCCCGCATCGCCTCAGATACGAGATCGACGATATGCATCACCGGCTCGACCTTCTCGCGCATATTGTAATATTGGTCGTTTATCTCGATGCTGGCACAACCGGGGAACTCGTTGTTGATCTTGCGGGTCAAATGCTCCAACTCTTTCTTGCGACGTTCGAAACGGTCGCGGTCGTGATCGCGGATTATATAGGTCAAGACCGTTTCCTCCACATTGCCCTCGAACGAAATAAGGTGATAGAAACCTTCGTACCCTTCGGTATGCTCGGGTGTTTCCCAACGGGGCAACATGATGGCATACTGGTTGGCGATTCGTATCGAGTTGATCATCTTGTGCTTGGCATACCCCGGGTGGACGTTACGCCCTTTGAAAGTTACCCGGGCTACGGCTGCATTGAAATTCTCATATTCCAACTCGCCTATCTCGCCGCCATCCATCGTATAGGCCCAGTCGGCGCCGAACGCCTCGACATCGAATTTGTGAGCCCCCTTACCAATCTCCTCATCGGGATTGAAAGCCACCCGTATTTTGCCGTGTTTAATTTCGGGGTGATGCAACAGGTACTCCATGGCGGTCACGATCTCGGCAATACCGGCTTTGTCGTCGGCGCCCAACAAGGTTTTTCCATTAGTCACAATAAGGTCTTGCCCTACATAATGGAGTAACTCGGGAAACTCGGTCGGCCGCAATACCACATTCTCCTCGGCACACAGCACAATATCGTGCCCGTCGTAATTCTTCACAATGCGGGGCGAAACATGGCGTCCCGACATGTCGGGACTCGTATCGAGGTGTGCGATAAACCCTACTACCGGCATCTCCTTGTCGGTATTGGCAGGCAACGTAGCCATGAGATAACCGTTCTCGTCGAGAGTCACCTCGGTGAGGCCAATCTGTTTCAGTTCCTCGGCCAAAGCCTGTGCAAACAACATCTGCCCCGGCGTGCTGGGAGTCATATTGGTAAGTTCGTCCGACTGCGTGTCGAAACTTACATAGTGGAGAAAGCGATCTACTAAATTCATCGTATCTATTTTTTTAGGTTTTTCTACTTTCAAAGTCAAGTTGACGATTATCCAACCGTCGAACAAAGGTAAAAAATTTTTTTCTTACATTTGCACTACCGCATTCAAAAGTGGAACGTATGGCCCAAAAGAGGAAAAAGAGAAAAAAAAGATCGGGGAAAAGCATCATTCCGGCTCTCCTGTTGCTGCTGTTACTCATCGGATATGGTATATGGCAGATGAAACAGACCGGACAAAACCCGCTGTCCCGTCCAACCGACTCATACAGCCTCTCCCACATACCCGATGCCGAATTGGCCCATACCCCGGCCGACCGCACGGAACAGATACTGCGCCGGACGGGATACACCGTGTCGTACAATTCCCGGTGGAAACTACCCAACTGGGTGAGCTATGAATTACTGCGCAGCGAATTGCAAGGCCCGGCCTCGCGAAACGAGCGGTTTCTCACCGACTACGACGTCGCCGGTACTCCTGCCGACACCCGCGACTATACCCGCAGCGGATACGATCGTGGACACATGGCTCCCGCCGCCGACATGAAATGGAGCGACAAAGCGATGGAAGAATCGTTTCTACTCTCCAATATCTGCCCGCAAAGCCCCGGACTGAATCGAGGTCGGTGGAAAGAGCTCGAAGAGGAAATACGCCAATGGGCACGTCGCGACAGCGCTCTGCTCATCGCCTGCGGCCCTATTGTCACCACCTCGAAGAAGACCATCGGGCCACACCGCATTACCGTTCCCGACCGTTACTTCAAAGTCGTGGCAGCCCCCTATACAGAGCAGCCCCGGGGCATTGCCTTCCTCTTTGACAACGACGACAACCAACCTCCGCTCTACACATTGGCCATCACCATCGACAGCATAGAGACAATCACCGGGATAGACTTCTTCCACCAAATTCCCGACAGCATAGAAAACCTCATAGAAAGCAACTTTTCACTTGAATTATGGAACTTGAACTGAATAAAAACCTCCTCGAAGAAACCATTTGTGCCATCTCTACCGCTCCCGGCCGAGGCGGAATCGCCGTGATTCGCGTGAGCGGGCCCGAAGCCATCGGCATCACCGACCGCATATTCCATGCCGCCAACGGCAAACCACTGGCCCAAGCGAAACCCAATACCGCCCATTACGGGAGCATTATCGCCGACGACGGGAAGCCCCTCGACGATGTAATCGCCACCCTCTTCGTAGCCCCCCACTCCTTCACCGGCGAAGATACCCTCGAAATATCCTGCCACGGATCGCTCTACATACAGCAGCAAATCATCGCCCTACTCCTGCGGAAAGGCTGCCGACTGGCACAACCCGGCGAATTTACCCGACGCGCCTTTACCAACGGCAAACTCGACCTCTCACAAGCCGAAGCCGTAGCCGACCTCATCGCCTCCACCTCGGCCGCCTCACACCGCCTCGCCATGCAACAGATGCGTGGCGGATTCAGCCGCGAATTGGCCCGGTTGCGTGAGCAACTACTCACCTTCGTCTCGCTCGTCGAACTCGAACTCGATTTCAGCGAAGAGGAAGTAGAATTTGCCGACCGCAAGAAACTCACCGATTTGGCCTGCGAAATCGAGCGTGTCATCAAACGCCTCTCCGACTCGTTCAACCTCGGCAACGCCATCAAAAACGGCGTACCCACCGCCATCATCGGCGAGACTAATGCCGGGAAATCAACCTTGCTCAACCGCCTCGTCAAAGAAGAACGCGCACTCGTATCCGACATACACGGCACTACCCGCGACGTCATTGAAGACACCGTCGTACTGCAAGGCATCACCTTCCGTTTCATCGACACCGCCGGCATACGCGAGACCCGCGATACCATCGAGAGCATGGGCATCGAACGCACCTATCAAAAACTCGACCAAGCCACCATCGTCATCTGGCTCATCGACGCCACACATGCCCCGCAAGAGATCGAAGAACTCTCTGAAAAGATACTCCCCCGCTGTCACGGCAAACACCTCATCATCGCCTTCAACAAAGTCGATAAAATCGATGACTCCACCCGGCAGCAACTCACCCGACTCTACGAGCGACTCACCCGTGAAATGCCTCACACCTCGCTACTCTTCCTCTCGGCCTCGCACAACCAAAACATCGACACTCTCGAATCGCTGCTTACCGAGACAGTCAACCTGTCGGATAACGCCGAAAACGACATCATCGTCACCAACGCACGTCACTACGAAGCCCTCATGCACGCCCACAACGCCATACAACGTACCCTCGACGGCCTGCAATCCGGCCTCTCGGGCGACTTCCTCGCCCAAGACATTCGCGAGTGCATGCACTACCTCGGCGAAATTACCGGCCAAATCTCGACCGACGAAATACTCGGTACGATATTTTCAAAATTTTGCATCGGTAAGTAAATATCTGATTATCAAATAGTTAAATTAATTATAATCGATTAATATGGCGCTCTTTACGGGCGCCTTTTTTGTTGCTCAAGTATCGTTGATAATCGTTGCTAAGCCTTTTTACGCCATTTTTTGTACCTCCTGTGTACCTCACCACGAAAATCTGAGGATTATCGTTGGCAAGGTCGTGGAGAACTTTTACGCCATTTTACGGGATTTTACGGAGTTATACAAAAATATTGGAGAAATAAGGAGAAATAACATGAGTAGCAACATTGAAATCAGACGAATCTGTGCGTGGTGCAAGCAAGAATTCATTGCGCATAAAACAACTACAACCTGTTGTTCGCACAGATGTGCAAACCTTCTGTATAAACAGAAGAAACGTGAGGCTTCTATTAAGGCTAACAACCAAGTTGTCGAAAAAGTCATCAAGGAGAAGCCGATTGCAAAAATCAGAGACAAACCTATTCTTACTATCACAGAAGCTGCCACATACATTGGAGTAACCCGACCTACTCTTTATGGATACCTGAAAAGAGGTGAACTAAAAGCCTCCCGACTTGGATATAAATTTCTATTGAAAAAGGAAGATATTGATAACTTATTCAATAAGCCTATAGATTTTAAGATTCCGGTCAGAGACAAACCTTCTATTAATGATTTCTACACTACAGCTGAAGTCAAGGAGAAGTATGGCGTAAAGGATTCCTGGATATTTCACATCGCTAAGGAACATAATATTCCACGAACCTTTCACCGTGGGAAAACCTATTGGAGCAAAAAGCATATTGATGACTACTTTGCAAAGAAAGCTCCCGATCCTGAAATCAAGGAATGGTA
>CALUJQ010000048.1 GCA_944320995.1 uncultured Barnesiella sp.
CCAAAATCACTGGACCGGCAAACTCGCGACCGTCGGCCGTCACGATACCACGCACTTCGTCGCCCTCGATAATCAGGCTCTCCATGCGGGTCTCGAAATGGACCTCACCCCCCGACCCGATAATGCGGTTGCGCATGCACTCGATTACTTTCGGCAACTTGTCGGTGCCGATATGGGGGTGAGCATCGGCAAGAATCGAGGTCGAAGCTCCGTGTTGACAAAATATTTGAAGGATACGCTCGACATTGCCCCGTTTCTTACTGCGGGTATAGAGTTTCCCATCGGAAAACGCACCGGCGCCTCCCTCGCCAAAACTGTAATTCGACTCGGGGTCGATGCGCTGCTCACGGCTGATGAGGGCTATATCCTTACGACGGTCGTGTACATTTTTCCCCCGCTCGACCACTATGGGACAAACCCCCAACTCGATAAGCCGTAAAGCGGCAAAAAGCCCGGCGGGCCCGGCTCCCACGACAACGGCACGGGGCTTGCCCGAAACATCGCCATATTCGATACGGGGAAACTCATCGTCCTGCGGGAACTCGTTGACATAGACCCGCACTTTCAAATTGACCATGACCGTGCGTTGGCGGGCATCGATGGAGCGTTTCAACACCCTCACGCATTTTATCGTCGCGGCATCGAGCCCCTCTTCCCGAGCGACATAGGCAGCCACGCTCTGTTCGCTGGCGGCCTGCTCGGGCAATATTCTTAGCTGCAATTCCTGAATCATATTCTACGTTTCATTTATCCGAAGAGTTGACGGAAAGCCTCCTCGACTTTTCGCACCGGAATCAACTCTATTTTCAACCGGGAGGTATCGAACCCTTTGAGGTTGTTTTGCGGGATAAGCATACGCTTGAAACCCAGCTTCTCGGCTTCGAGAATGCGCTGCTCTATCCGGTTGACGGGACGTATCTCCCCCGACAGCCCCACCTCGCCCGTCATGCAAGTACCTGCCTCGATAGCCATATCCATGTTGGAGGAGAGTATGGCGCTGATTACCGCCAAATCCATGGCGGGGTCGTTTACCTTGATGCCTCCGGCAATGTTGAGAAAGACATCTTTCTGCGCCAACTTGAAACCTACCCGTTTCTCCAAAACCGCCAGCAACATGTTCATGCGCCGCAGATCGAAACCGGTGGCCGAACGCTGCGGCGTACCGTAGGCCGCCGTGCTGACCAATGCTTGTGTCTCGATGAGGAACGGGCGTATCCCCTCTATCGTCACGGCTATGGCCACACCGCTCAGCCCTTCGTGGTTTTGCGTGAGCAACATCTCCGAGGGATTGGACACTTCGCGCAGCCCGTCCTGCCGCATCTCGTAGATACCCAGTTCCGACGTGCTGCCGAAACGGTTCTTGATGGAGCGAAGTATGCGGTACATGTAATGCCGGTCGCCCTCGAACTGCAAAACCGTATCGACAATATGTTCCAACACTTTCGGCCCGGCGATACTCCCCTCTTTGTTGATGTGCCCCACGAGCAGCACCGGGGTATTGCTCTGCTTGGCAAATTTGAGCAGCGAAGCGGCACACTCCCTCACCTGCCCCACACTTCCCGGCGAGGATTCCATCGCCGTTGTGGCAATCGTTTGTATCGAGTCGATCACGACTATATCGGGAGCGACGTTGCGGATATGTACGAATATATCTTCGAGCGAAGTTTCACACACAATATAACAGTCGGGGGCGCTCCCTCCGATGCGCTCGGCCCTCAGCTTCAACTGCCGGGCACTCTCCTCGCCCGATACATATAATATCTTATAGCCTTTGAGCGCCAATACGGTTTGCAATATCAGGGTGGATTTCCCTATACCCGGCTCACCACCTATGAGGACCAGCGAACCCCGCACGAGGCCGCCTCCCAACACCCGGTTCAACTCGCCGTTGCCGAGATCGATGCGAGACTCTTCGGTAACCTGTATCTCGTCGATGCGCTGCGGACGCACCTTACTCTCTCCCGGCGAAGCGAAACTGCCAGCCGACGAGGAGGCCGGTTTCACACTCACCACCTCTTCCACATAGGTATTCCACTCCCCGCAAACGGGGCAACGGCCTATCCACTTGGGCGATTCGGCCCCGCAATTATTGCAAAAGTAAACCGATTTTGTCTTTGCCATACGATTATTCTGTTTGACGCCTGCGAAACTCGGCACAGGTAATTGCCGCGGCCACGGCTACATTAAGCGACTCGGAGGTAGGTTGCCCCACCGGATAACTGGGAATATGGAGCCGATTGCCGATATAGGGTTCCAATCCGGCCGAAATCCCGTTCCCCTCGTTTCCCATGACGATAACCCCGGTCTCCGAAAGTGGCGTGCGGTAAATATCGCTCCCGTCGAGGAATGTGCCATACACGCGCGAACGGCCCATCGCAGCCAAAAATTGAGGCAGCGACGTATAATAAACCTTCACGCGGGCCAACGCCCCCATCGTGGCCTGTACCACTTTGGGATTGTAAAGGTCGGCCGTCTCGGGAGAGCAAACGATGTGACGGATACCGAACCAGTCGGCCAGACGCACAATCGTACCCAAATTACCGGGGTCTTGCACGGTGTCCAAAGCCAAAACCAATTCGCGTTTCAAGGATTCGACATCGAGCCGGTATTGCGGAATGCGGTATATCGCCAACACATCGGCAGGGGTAGTCAGTTGCGAGACTTTCGCCATTTCGGCCTCGGTGACCTCCTGCACGGGCAACGACGTGAGATGCGGGTGTGAAGCTATCCATGCACGAGTCGCCAACAGCATATCGCACTCGAAAACCGCCCGGGTATCTTCGACCAATTTGTTCCCTTCGGCGATAAAACAACCTTCGTCGCGCCGTCCCTTTTTGCGGGCCAGCGATTGTATTCGTTTAATTTGATTCTTACTAAGCATCTTTATCCGGTAATTGGATACACGTGAAATCCCCCTCAACGGCCATGCAAGCATTCGGGGCCTAATTGTCGGCGTTCATAATCCACGCGTTTGCAAAGAGAGGTTGTTCCTTTACCAAACGGGAAAGATATTGGTGCGCCTCCTTAAAATTACCGAACGAAGCAATGTAAAGGCGGGCTTTTCGCGGGGTCTCATAGATATGCAATTCGGCGGTATTTCCTTGCTGGCGGAAACACTCGATCTGTTTCTCGGCCAAATTCTTCGAAGGAAGCGATGCGACAATAATATAATAGGAGTCGTTTGCCGTTGCCGGTTGCTGCACCTCGGGTTGTACGAGCGATGTTTCTCCCTTCACGACGGCTGCATGGGCAGATCGTTCGTCCAAAGTTCCATCGGGAAGCGATATGGCGGAGGATTCCCCCTCGGGGGTCCCAGTTGTTTTTTCAAACAACTCGGTCGAAAGCACTCCGGCATAATTGACCGTCGTGTCGGGCGTATTTATCGGTTTGGAGAGCATCAGCAAAAATACAATAACAGCCGCAGCCACAGCCGCAGCCCGCAGGGTACGGCGATGGAACGATATGTAAATGCGGTCGGTGCTCCTCTCGGGCTCGGCTACGGGAATATTGGCTTCATCTTGGACCGGTTGCTCCTCGCTCGACAGAAGTTCGACCGGAGCGAAACCGAACCGGGGATATTCAAATGGATTATCGTCGGCAGCCCGGAACGACACAGAGCCCTTCTTCCAAACCAACTGGCCCAACCGCCCGAATGAATATTCGTGTGTCTGTACCAAATTGTCATGAATGGATTTCACCTCGCCGGCTATTGCCTCCCGAGCTTCGTCGCAGCTCATGAATCCGGCCCGCATAACCGACTGCAACAACAGGTCGCCATCGCCAGAATCCGATGCGTCAAAAACAATTTTTCGCACGGGGGGCAACATCGAGTTCCCGTCGGGAAGTAACCGAGCTTCGCAATAATCTACCGCAAAGCAGCCCAATCCCGGCACAACAACCCGCTCGTTGTGCAACAACAGATATTCAATATGGCGTACCAATCCAATCATACAACAAAGGTAGACATTTTCTTCTTCCGATGCAACAGATGTAAAAAAAATTGCACCTCTCCCTCTACAAAAAAGCGACAATCCCGGTGGGCAAAGACTACTCTTTTTCCTTTAACAGTTGTTCGGCCGCCTCCCGGTCGTAACCCAATTCGACGGCTCGTTTCAAATCGGCTTTGGCCGATTCCCGTTCATATCGGGCCAGTTTCCCCAATGCCCTCAACACATACACCACCGGGTCGTCGGGAGCCAGTTCCATAGCCCTCTCAATATCCCTGTCGGCCTTGGCATACTGGCCGGCAAAGAGATAGGCTTCGGCGCGCCCTACATAAAGAATCTCCTTCTCGGGATTCACTTTGATAACCTGCGAATAGACCTCTATTGCCTCGGGATAGTAACCCATTACTTTCAACAACGAGGCAAAACCTATACGTCCGTTCCCACTGGCCGGATTCAGTTTGAGAATGCGCTCGAAATCGGCACGGCTCGCAACCGTATCGCCACGCTCCAACGCAATCAATCCCCGGTTGTACAACGCGTCTTCGTCGGTATCGTCGATCATCAATATTTGGCTATAATCTTGAAATGCCCGGTCTATGCTGTCGATTTCGGAAAAAAGCGCCGCACGGTTGCGCAACAAGGTGACCGAGTTGGGAGTCATCAGCAACCCATTGGAATAACTTTTAAGAGCTTCATCATATTTGCCGGCATAACGTTGTACCGTCCCCAAATTGGACATAAGCAGGGAGTTCTGCCCGTTGGCCGGCTCGGTGCGCAATGCACTCAACAAAGCCTGTTCGGCTCCCGTCCAATCTTTCGCCTTGATACAACTGTCGGCTTTCTCGACCCATTGGTAATAAGTTTGTGACCACAAGACAAAAGGGGAACAGATTCCCCAAATAATGACAAAAATCTTTTTCATTATCCCGATATTTTGTTTAACAAAGGTAGAGTTTTAAGTGTTATAATCCCATAACAGGGCGATAAATCTCCCTAAAAAAACAGGGATTGGATTTTTTTCTGTTATTTTTGCGGAATATGATCCGACACAACCCAATAGACATATCGTTATCGAACCTCAAAGTTATCTTTTTACTGACAGGTATTCTCCTTTTATTTTCGGGCTGTATTGACGACGACGAGCCCGGAATGGAGAAGGTGAGCCGTACCGTATTGGTCTATATGCTGGCTGATAACAATTTAGGCTCGTCATATCGATACGATTCGCAGAACATCAACGACATGATGCAGGTGGCAGCAGCCGGCGAATTGAACGGGGGAAACCTCATCATCTACCGCGACGGATACGATACCAACCCCCAACTCATACAAATCACACAAGGGAAATCGGGCAATGCCGAGAAAAATATCGTCAAAGAATATCCCGACCGCAACTCGGCCACTCCCGAAATCATGCGCTCGGTCATCGATGAAACCGTAGCCCTGTTCCCCGCCGAAGAGTACGGTTTGATACTGTGGTCGCACAGTACCGGTTGGGTCCCGGGCAACTCCTCTTTGGCCCTCTCCCCCGCCCGAAGAAAAGGGCCCATAACCCGCTCGTTCGGGCAAGACGACAATTCCTACATGGAACTCAACGAACTGGCCAGCGCCATACCCGACCGGCAGTTTCGTTTTATCCTTTCCGACGCCTGCTTTATGGGCGGCATCGAGTGCGCCTATCAGTTACGGAACAAGACCGACTACTACATAGCCTCGGCAGCCGAAGTGATGGGGGCCGGAATGCCCTATTCCCTCACAATCCCGTTGTTATTTGACTACAAACTCGTACTCGAAGCGGTGAGTGATGCCATCTATACCTATTATAATGCCCAGTCCGGAGCCTATCGCACGGCAACGACCGGAGTAATCGACTGCCACAAATTGGAGGTACTGGCCGATGCCGTCGAAACGATTCTATACAACCATCGTAACGATGTCATGCCGTCCACAACCGACATCCAGCATTTCGACCGCCAATATCCCTATATCTGTTTCGACCTGCGTGATTTTCTGTCGCAGATAACCGACTCCAACGAAGCAGCCTTATTAGACAGGGCTCTCGCCGAAACTGTACTTTATCAGGCGGCAACCCCTGCCTTATTGGGAGATGTAGCCGTACGTACCCATTGCGGATTGAGTTGCTATATCTTGGGGACAGGCGATGCGACACTCGACCGCTATTACAAGACGCTCGATTGGTACAACCGAGTTTACACGACCGATTAAACTTTCAATTTTATCAATATGTCTATTCTCAATTTACTTTTATTCTTACAGGCACAAGTTCCCGAGCCCCCGGCGCCCGAAGAGGTAGTTCAAACCTGGCAACAAAAATTGTCCTCATTATCGTCTTTGTCCCTCGACCAATTTATCGAACAAGCCATAGGCGCCATTTTGCGCGGAGCCGTAAAAATAGCGATTGCGCTGGCCATCTTCTTTATCGGGAAATGGATCATCAACCGTATTCATCATTTCGTAGCCAAAGCGTTTGTGCGCCGCGATGTGGAATTGTCGCTACGCACCTTCCTGCTCAGCCTCATACGCATTATCCTCATGCTGATCCTCATCGTCATCGTCATCGGGATACTCGGCATCAATACCAGTTCGTTCCTCGCCTTGTTTGCCTCGGCCGGTCTTGCCGTAGGTATGGCGTTGAGCGGCACGTTGCAAAACTTTGCCGGGGGGGTCATGATCCTGCTTTTCAAGCCCTACAAAGTGGGCGATTTCATCGAAGCGCAAGGTTATGCGGGAACCGTCAAGGAGATACAGATATTCAACACGATACTCAACACGTCGGACAACAAGACCATCATTATCCCCAATGGCGGGCTCTCTACCGGAAGCCTCAACAATTACTCCAAAGAGGGACGCCGCCGGGTGGAATGGAAAATAGGCATCGCCTACGGCGATAATTTCGACACCGCCCGGGAGGTGATCTTGAAACTACTCTCGACCGACGACCGGATTTTCAGCGAACCGGCACCATTCGTCGCCCTCAGCAATTTGGGCGACAGCGCCGTCGAAGTCACGGTAAGGGTATGGACCGCCTCGGAAAACTTCTGGGGAGTATTTTTCGATTTCAACGAAACGGTTTACAAAGAATTCGAGAAATACGGGCTGCATTTCCCCTATCCGCAAGTCGATGTCCACATGATCAACGAGGGTTAATCCTCATACTGCCCGAGAAACGAACCGAAGCGGAGTTGCCCTGCCGGGGCAACTCCGCTTTTTTTGGAAAAACAGCATAGCTATTTTTTCAGGAATCGGCCATTTCTCCGTATATTCGTCAGCCGAAAATACAGAAGACCATGATACGCCGTGTAACCCCACAAGATACCGCCGCAATTACAGGAATTTACAACGAATATATCGCCCATACCGTTATCTCGTTCGAGACGGAACCTTTGTCCGAAACAGAGATGCAACGGCGCATCGGCCAAATCTCGGCCGCTTTCCCTTACTTTGTCTATGAAATCGATGACGAAGTGGCCGGTTATTGCTACGCCCACGAATGGAAAGAACGAGCCGCCTATCGCCACACGTTGGAGACAACCGTATATCTGTCGCCCCGGCACACCGGAAAAGGGATAGGACTTGCACTCATGCAACGGCTCATCGACGAATGCCGTAACCGAGGTTACCACGCACTCATCGCCTGCATTACCGGGAACAACGAAGCCAGTAAAGCGCTCCATGCCAAACTGGGATTCACCCAAGTATCACATTTCAAAGCCGTAGGATACAAATTGGGGCAATGGCTCGATGTGGTCGATTATGAACTATTGCTCACCCCCTGATGCTGTTTGCCGGCATCATGCCGAGGACGTTAAAAATTTGAATATTTCTTATTTTAATGTTCAAAAACAGCACAACATTGAATGTCTTTTTATAACTTTACGGCAATAATGGGGCGAGAAGGACTGCCTGTATATCCATACATCTCCTGCGCCTCTGCGAAGCGCTTGCGGATAAGGAAGATACGCTTCCACACCCGCAGGACTGCTTATACCCCGGTTCTCAGCCGAAGATAACAATCGCCATTTTCGACAAACAGCGCCGGGATCGAGAGAGAAAAAAAATAAAAAACATATAAATGATAAGTAAATGGAATTACTTACCCCTTACATCAGACGAACAACAAGCAGCCCAGAAATTAGAGGCCCGATACCCTCGGGTCCCTGCGCTCTGTAAACTGCTCGCTCAACGAGGGGTGACTTCGACCGCCGAGGCGGAGAAGTTCTTCAAACCCCAGCTTTCCGATCTCCATGACCCGTTCCTAATGAGAGATATGGAAAAAGCGGTGTTGAGACTCAATCGCGCATTAGGGAGTAAAGAAAAAATTATGATTTATGGCGATTACGACGTGGACGGGACAACTGCCGTATCGCTGGTGTATAAATTTTTGCAAAATTACTATTCGGGGCTCGACTACTATATCCCCGACCGTTATGAAGAGGGATACGGCATCTCGGACAAAAGCATCGATTATGCCGCCGAAAACGGGATTACCCTCTTTATCGCACTCGATTGCGGTATCAAGGCCGTAGAAAAAATCGCATACGCCAAGAGCAAAGGCATCGACTTTATCATCTGCGACCACCACATGCCCGACGACGAGTTGCCCGACGCCGTGGCCATACTCAATCCCAAACTCGACGGCGAACCCTATCCCTACAAACACCTCTCGGGTTGCGGCGTAGGCTACAAGTTCATGCAGGGGTTTGCCCTCAACAACGGTATCGATATTGCTACCGACCTCGAACCGCTGCTCGACCTCGTGGCCGTGAGCATCGCCTCGGACATCGTCCCCATTACGGGCGAAAACCGTATTCTCGCCTACCACGGGCTCAAACGGATCAACTCCAACCCCAGCATGGGGCTGAGGGGCATATTGAAGGTGTGCGGGTTGAACAACAAAAACATCACCATCAGCGACATCGTCTTCAAGATAGGCCCACGCATCAACGCCTCGGGACGCATGCAATCGGGCAAGGAAGCTGTCGATCTGCTGGTGGCCAAAGATATGGCGGGAGCCCTCGAAAAAAGCCAAAACATAGACCAGTATAACGAAGACCGAAAAGAACTGGACAAACGCATCACCGAAGAGGCCAGCCGGATATTGAAAGAACATATCGACATCAACCAGCGCAAGTCGATTGTCATCTATAACAAGGATTGGCACAAAGGCATTATCGGTATCGTGGCCTCACGCCTCACCGAACTGTACTACCGCCCTTCGGTCGTTCTCACCCTCTCCGATGGATTGGCTACCGGCTCGGCCCGTTCGGTACAGGGATTCGACATCTACAAAGCGGTAGAGTCGTGCCGCGACTTGCTCGAAAACTTCGGCGGGCACACCTATGCCGTAGGACTCTCGATGAAAGAGGAACATATCAAAGAGTTTACCGCCCGTTTCGAGGAGCATGTCGCCAAATACATCTTACCGGAACAAACCGTCCCGCAAATCGACATCGATACCGAAATCAATTTCAGAGAAATTACGCCCGAATTCTTTGCCCTGTTGAAACAATTCAATCCCTTCGGTCCCGGCAACCAAAAACCGGTATTCTGCACACGGCGCGTAACCGACTATGGGACAAGCCGCCTCGTAGGAAAGAAGAATGAACATGTGAAATTGGAGTTGGTCGATAGCAAATCGAAAAACATCATGAACGGCATCGCCTTCAACATGAGCCGTCATTTCGCCCATATCAAAGCCGGGAAACCTTTCGACATCTGCTACACCATCGAGGAGAACACGCATAACAGCGGAGCTATACAGCTATTCATCAAAGACATACAACCCTCGGAATAGTTCCTGCATAAATTCCATAAAAAAGGAGCGGCTCCCGGATTTCCCGGAGGCCGCTCCCTTTTTTATCTTTTCAGAAGAGTAGCTTGCCCAACCACGCCCCAGTATGTTCAAACCTTTACCTTAACCGTCCCTCCCGAATGCTTAACCAAATAGATACCTCCTGTCCGTACCCGAATCGCCATATTATCCCCGGTTACCGGCAAAACGGTTACCAATACTCCATGCATATCATAAACCGATATTTGGTCTCCTTCGGGCGCGCCAACTACCCAGATTTGGCCATCTTTCCCAAATATTTTCACGGCACACTGCGTCTCGGCCACACCCGAGGGATCAGACTCTATAATCGTGGGGAAATCTTTCCACACAAGAGCGTTACGATAAGCCTCCAATCGCCCCTGCGGAACATAGACCACACAATTACTCTTATTTACATTCTCGAAACTATTGGAGTCACAAGCCGGCGGGGTCTCCCCCAAACAGGTGATTCTCACCAAGAACAGACAATTCTGAAACGCCTGCTGCTCAATCGATGCAAGCCCACTCGGCAACGTCACCGATTTCAATCCCAAACAGCCGCCAAAAGCATTCTCTCCAATCGCCGTCACCCGATAGGTCTTCGAATAATCAACTACCGGCGGCCCCGTAATCTCACCGCCCGGTCCGACCACAAAAGTACCGTCTCCGCCTTGTACCTCTTGGGGAATGACAATATCGCCGATATACTCGCTTGTCCCCCGGTCCACAGAAGAAGTCGCTTCGGCCTTGGAAATAATTTTATAGTAGATTCCTTCATACTCAAAATCATATGCCTCTACACTGAAAATCACAAAAGGGGAAATACCGATAAAAAACAGCCCCATTCGCAGCATTCGTTCCATTTCTCTCATTTTTCCATGGTTAACGGTTCTGTAATGATAACGTCCCCCCCGACGGTTTATTGTCCAATACTCACCCTTATTTCAACCGTCTTGAACCGCCCTTATTCAATCCCTTTCCCTTCGATGGAGCACTTCCTACACGGCTCGTTTTACGCTTCCCGCTCGATTTCGCATCGCTATTTTTATGTTGTAAAAGATAAAGTTGTAATTTTGCGCCGGATTTCCGAGAGGCAACATGGACGAGATTATCTACGAAATATTACAAAAGTACTGGGGATATGGCGAGTTCCGTCCCATGCAAAAGGATATTATCGGTTCCTTACTCGACGGGTACGACACGCTGGGGCTCATGCCTACCGGCGGGGGAAAATCGCTCACGTTCCAAGTGCCCACCCTCTGCCGCGAAGGGCTGTGCCTTGTCATCACCCCTCTGGTTGCCCTGATGAAAGACCAAGTGGATAACCTGCGCAACCGGGGCATACGGGCGGCCTATATCCACGCCGGCATGTCGCGCCGCGAAATGGTCACCACCTTCGACAACTGCCTCTATGGCCGATTCAAGTTCCTTTATATTTCGCCCGAACGGCTCGACACCGAGCTGTTTATAGCCCGCATCAAAGGGTTGACGGTATCGTTCATCGTCGTTGACGAAGCTCATTGTATCTCGCAATGGGGATACGACTTCCGCCCCTCGTACCTGAAAATCGCCACCATACGCCATATCCTCCCCGACGTCCCCGTACTGGCGCTTACCGCCACAGCGACGCCCCAAGTGGCCGAGGACATACAACAGAAACTCTTGTTCCGCAACGGCCGGATATTCCGCACCGATTTCGCACGCCCCAACCTCTCGTATGTCGTGCGGCAGGGCGAAGATAAAATACAGCAACTGCTGCGCATCTTGCACCGTGTACCCGGCTGCGCCATCGTGTACGTGCGAAACCGTAAACGCACCAAAGAGGTGGCCGAAGAGCTACGCAAGGCGGGCATATCGGCCGACTACTTCCACGCCGGTCTGGCTACCGAGGAGAAAAACGAAAAACAACGCAAATGGAAAGAGGACGAAACCCGGGTAATGGTATCGACCAACGCTTTCGGCATGGGGATAGACAAACCCGACGTACGAACAGTCGTCCACATGGATATGCCCAACGCCCCCGAGGAGTATTTCCAAGAAGCCGGACGGGCCGGCCGCGACGGGGCCCGGGCCTACGCCGTGCTGCTCTATACCAGCCGCGACAAGGCCAACCTGCATAAAAGGCTCACCGAGGAATTCCCCGACAAGGAGTTCATTCTGAAAGTGTACGAACGGGTAGGCAATTTCCTCGAAATCGCTCTCGGCTGCGGTATGGACTCGGTCTATGAGTTCAACCTCAAACGCTTCTGTACCACCTTCAAATACACCGCCACCCCCGTACTCAATGCACTGAAAATACTCTCTATCTCGGGTTATATCGATTTTATCGAAGAGACCGACTCGCTCTCGCGTATCCAGATTCTAGTACACAAAGACGAGCTGTATGAGTTGCGGGACAGCGACCCGCAAACCGACCGGGTGCTGCAATGTCTGTTACGTTCCTATACGGGACTCTTCGCCGACTACACCTACATTCACGAAGACTTACTCAGCCAGCGGCTCGACATAAGCCAGCAAGAGGTATATGAATCCCTGCTGAAACTCAATCGCATGCACATATTGCACTACATTCCCCGGCGGCGCACCCCTTATATCATCTACACCCGCGAACGCATGGAACCCCGCTACGTGCAGATTACCCGCGAGGCCTACGAGGAACGGAAAAAACGAATGGCCGACCGCATAAAGAGCATGATTGCATACGCTACCTCATCGACCCGCTGCCGCCAACAAATGCTCTTGGAATACTTCGGCGAGAAAACCGACTATGCCTGCGGCTGCTGCGACAACTGCATCGAACAGAAAAAACGGGGAAATGCCACTCACGAACCGCCGGTGCAAATCGCACAAGCCATACGGCAGCAATTGGGAAACGGGATTTGGAAACGGAGCCAAATCATTGACGCACTCCCCTATCCCGAAAACGACATACTCGAAGCCCTGCGCTTCCTGCAAGACGAAGGTTTCATCGTCTGTAAAGACGGTATCCACTATAAAAACAGTAAATAAAAAAGTTTAAGTATTCAGGTATTCATAACAAGGTATTAAGAAAATGATTAAAGGTTTTTGTTACATCATGCTCTTCTACGTATTGGGAGAAATCGTGAGCATGCTTATCGGGAAACTCATTCCCGGCAGCGTGTGCGGCATGGTACTGCTGTTTTTGGCCCTCACCCTCAAATGTGTACGCCCCAACGACGTGAGCCGGGCCGCCACCGCGCTCACCCGCAACATGGCCCTCTTTTTCGTACCGGCCAGTATCGGGCTCATGCACGAGTACAAAATACTCATGAGCAACTGGGCCGTACTGCTCACCGTGTCGGTAGTCACCACCCTGCTGGTCATCATTGTCGTAGGTGTAACCGAAGAGCGGCTCGACCGCAAACTCTCGCACAAGAAAGGAGGCGTGGGAAGATGAACGAGATATTCTCCTCTACCCCCTTCATTCTCCTGCTGGTATTGGGTAGCTATTTAGCCGGGTGCAAACTCTACCGCAAAAAACACTTCGCCCTGTTTCACCCCTTGCTGGTGGCCATGATTCTTATCATCGCCATACTCTCCCTGCTCGACATCGATTACGACACCTTCTGCGCCGGCAGCAGTTTCATCAGTTTTCTGCTGGGACCGTCGGTCGTCGCATTGGGATACGCCCTCTATGAGCAAATCGAACAAATACGCGGGAAAGAAATTCCCGTCCTCACGGCCGTCATCGCCGGAGGCATAGTCGGTATCGTAAGCGTCATCGCCATTTGCCAAATCATGGGAGTTGACGAAGCCATCACCTCGTCGCTACAACCCAAATCGGTAACGATACCCATCGCCATCTCCCTATCGGAGCACTCCCACGGTATCCCTTCGCTCACAGCCGTCATCGTATTCGGGTGCGGACTTTTGGGCGGGATCGTCGGCCCGGCCGTCCTCAACCGTTGCCACGTCCATAGCAGCGTGGCCCGCGGACTCGCCTTGGGCTCGGCGGCCCACGGATTGGGAACAGCCCGAGCTATCGAACTGGGAGCTGTCGAGGGTGCTATCAGCGGGCTCGCCATCGGGTTAATGGGAGTTGTCACCTCACTGCTCATTCCTTTTTTTGAAAGCATTATGCGCTAATAATCAGGCCCATAATACAGCTACATCTGAAATACATGAAAAATTAAATGCAATATTTTGCGCATAGCGCTTGTATATTCCGAGAAAAGAGCATATCTTTGCAACGCTTTTCCCAAAAGCACCAAGGTTAGATTCGCTAGCTCAGCTGGTAGAGCACAACACTTTTAATGTTGGGGTCTTGGGTTCGAGCC
>CALUJQ010000049.1 GCA_944320995.1 uncultured Barnesiella sp.
CGTTAGTTTTACATTATTATTTGTTTTTGCTTGACGCATCGCTTATGTATAAGACTATTCCAAATGGTAATCTGATCTTATATAAGTAGGTTTCCAAACTATTAATGTTGAGTGTAATTTACAGAGCGGCTTGTATCTATAGGGAACTTTATGGTCTCAAATTATAGCGAATACAGATTAAACGATTTGATAATCAATTAAATGTTGATTATATTTTGGTTCAAGTGTGGAATCTTGCTTTTTTACCGGCTTCCTTTGCAAAAAATTAAAAGGACGATAGACCATGAGAAAGTTATTCACCGTATTATCCTTATTTTTCGTAGTGGCCGTAGGTGCCAACAATACATTATTAATCAACGATTTTGAATCCGGACTCAATGGCGCGGGAAATGCGTGGGGCGGTTCGTGCGAATGGGTAGATAATCCGTTGGTCGATGCGAGCAACCCTTCTTCAAAGGTCCTGAAAGTAACCAGTACGGAATTTGCCGCTACGGCTATACCGTTTACCTTGCCCGACGATAAGACTCCGATGGACTATATGGGGGTACGTCTGCAACTGGCCATTCTCGATGCCTGCGGCGAAAACATCAATTGGGTAGGTTGTGATTTGGGTGTGCAAGACAATGTAGGCAACAAGTGTTGGCCAGCGACCGCATCGTGGCAAACCGGAGTGTCGAATACGTGGATGACGCTCGATTTTTGGATTGATGAGTCGATATTGTCAACATGGCTTGCCGGTGAACATACCGATGAGTTGAGCCTCTTGGTTAAGGTAGGGCGTCAGAAATTTGTCTATGTGATAGATAACGTGGCATTGATTGAGAAGACCGAATATATAGGCGATGCCACACAAAACTATTTCGGCGTGAATCTGTCGGGTGCGGAATTTGGCGGAATTTATCCCGGGATTGACGGAACGCATTATGGCTATCCCACCTACAAAGACCTTGATTATTTCAAGAAAAAGGGACTGAATCTTATCCGTTTCCCTTTCCGTTGGGAGCGCATTCAGCGTACGATGAACGGAGAACTCGACGCTACGGAGTTGGCCAAAATGAAAACCTTTGTACAGGCTGCCGAGGATAGGGGAATGCCTATTATCCTCGATATGCATAATTTTGCCCGATACTCTTTCGATGGTGGAACGACACATCTCTTGATCGGTGAGTCGTCGGCCCTTACGGCCGAACATTTGGCCGATGTGTGGCGAAAACTGGCACAAGAGTTTAAAGGTTATACCAATATATGGGGATATGATATTATGAACGAACCCTATTCGATGCTTCCCTCGGCCCCGTGGTTCGATATAGCACAGGTGGTTATCGATGCCATTCGCGAGGTCGATACCGAGACTCCTATCATCGTGAGTGGCGATTCGTTCAGTTCGGCCCGTTTTTGGGTGGAGTACAGCGATAACCTTCGCAATTTGATAGACCCTTCGGACAATCTCATTTTTCAAGCTCATCTCTATTTCGATAAAGATTATTCCGGCCAATATCTGAATTCCTACGATGCCGATGGCGTTACTCCCGATACCGGAGTGGAACGGGCCAAATATTTTGTGGATTGGCTGAAACGTTATAACAAACGAGGTCTGCTGGGCGAGTATGGTGTCCCCGATGATGATTCACGTTGGCTGGTAACGCTTGAAAATCTTTTGATCTATTTGCGGGACAACGGTGTACCGGGCACTTACTGGTCGGCCGGTCCTCGGTGGGGGGACTATAAGCTGGCGGTTCAACCTACAAACAACTATACGGTCGATCGCCCGCAAATGGCTGTCCTTGAAAAATATACCGTTACGAACGGTTCCACGTCGAGTGCCATAAACGATACAAAATGTGTAGAGAATGACGTGCAAGTTTCATGTATCGGGAATGAGGTCGTCGTGAGAAGCGATATGCCTTGTGAGGTAAGTGTGTGGAATCTCTCGGGAATGTTGGTTTGTAAAGTATCGGTTTCCCCCGAATCTCCTGCATATCTTACGCTGCAAAAAGGATTTTATCTTGTCGATAAGAAAAAGATTATCATTAAATAACAGCTTGTTGTACAGTTTTTCTCCTTAATTGTTAAAAATGATAAGATAGTGTCTTCCTTGGATAAAATAGTACAAATATTTTGCCGTGTAATATTCGGTTGTATCGGAGGCTTATCTGTAATTTTACCCCATCGAAAAATACAAATTAATCGATATAAAAAAGTCTAACTTTAATAGTAAGTAACATGAAAAAAACATTATCTCTTTTGTGTGCTGCTTGTTTGGCAGTCGGTGTACAGGCTCAGACCTATATGTTGAACGATTTTGAGTCTGGATTGAATGGCGCTAATGTCGCTTGGGGTGGTGACCCTGCCGAATTGATCGACAATCCTTGTTCTTCTGATGACAACTCTTCGGCCAAAGCGTTGAAAGTAGTGAGTACGGATTTTGCCAATGTAGCTATTCCGGTGAATATGCCCGAGGGTAAAACTCTTGCCGATTATACGGGTGTACGTGTACAACTTGCTGTTTTGGAAGGTTCGGCCAATATTACTTGGGTAGGTTGCGAATTGGGATTGCTCGATAACGATACACAATATAAAATGTTCAATGTAGCAGCCACTTCGTGGGGCGATGCTACATATAATACATGGATGTCGCTCGATTTCAATTTCAATGAAGACAGCGTGGCTACTTATATGGCTGGTGACCATACCAATACGAGCCTGTTGATCAAAGTGGGACGTCAAGCATTTACCTATGCCATTGATAATGTCCGTTTGATTGAGAAAGAGCAAGTAGAAGATCCCAATACCATTTTCACGTTCGAAACGATGGAATTAGGTCCTTCGGCTCGTTTGGCCATGCCTTGGAGCGGTACTTGCGAGGTAGTCGAGAATCCCTATACGACCGGCATTAATTCTTCGGCCAAGGCTTTGCAGGTAAATGGGGTGGAATGTTCTCCGGTTACATTCAGCGAAGCCCTTCCTGCGGGTAAAACATGGAAGGATTATTCGGGCATTAAATTCCAACTCTGTTTCTTGGAGAGTGGCTTTGAGTGGTCTGGCATTGAAATAGGTGTCCGCACCGATAACGGTGAACATATTAAAATCGGTTATGCCGTTGACGAGGCGGGAGCCGAAGGTGCTGCCTATGGCGATTATACGCCGGGCGAGTGGCTCGATGTGACGCTGTCGATCAAGTCCGATCTGGTTACCGAAGAGGCCGAATCGGTAAAAACGATGTACCTCCGTTTGATGAAGAATAATTTGTCTTATCTCTATGACAATTTGATATTGATTCCTGCTTCTTCTTCCGGAATCGTGGACGAGACGGTTGCCAATGATTTGAAAGTTTATGGTGCCGAGGGTTGTATCCATGTAGATTTGCAGAAAGATATGCAGGTAACGGTGTATAGCATAGACGGACGTATCGTTTCTTCACAAATGTTGTCGAGCGGACATCATGCTATCGATCTTTCGAAAGGTATTTATATAGTTAATCGGAACAAAGTGATTGTATTTTAACAGGTAGAATAGATAGTGTGTTTATGAGATCGGGATGGTCGGGTGACCGTCCCGATTTTTTTGTCATTCTTGGGAGGGTAAATGTGGAGAGTGAGGTATGAGGTGCTGTTTTTTGTTGGCTTCGGGAATGGGTGTTGCGATGAAAATCGTATCTTTGGGTGTAAAATGATAATCGTTTTATGGCTCTCTGTCTCGAAACTTCCCGTTTGATTCTTCGTCCTTGGCATGAGGACGATGCCCAGTCGCTCTATAAGTATGCCAGCAATGAGGCCGTAGGGCCCGTGGCCGGTTGGCCTCCGCATACTTCGGTGGAAAACAGCCGGGAGGTCATACGAACCATTTTATCTGCCCCCGAGACCTATGCTGTGGTTTTGAAAACGACGGGAGAACCCGTAGGGAGCGCGGGGATTATGTTGGGCGATGGTGTGCATAGTGCGACGATGGAAGCGGGCGATGCCGAGATAGGTTACTGGATAGGCAAGCCTTATTGGGGGCAAGGGCTTATACCCGAAGCCGTGTGCCGGTTGTTGCACCGTTGTTTCGAAGAATTGGGCATACCGACTGTGTGGTGTGGCTATTACGACGGGAATGTGAAATCGCGCAGGGTGATGGAGAAATGCGGTTTTGTGTTTCATCATACCGAGACGGGGAAACTCTCGCCCTTGGGCGATATTCGTACCGAGCATTTTATGTATATGACCGTGGAGATGTGGAAGAATCTCGCAAAATAATATGCTTATGACCGAGTTGCGAAAAATCCCCAATGTGGGGAAACAGACCGAGCAAGAGCTTTTGGCGATGGGCTATACCTCGATAGAGTCCCTGAAAGGCAAGAGCGCCGAGGAGTTGTATGCCGAGGAGTGCCGCCTGCGGAGCTGCGCCGTTGACCGTTGCCAGCTCTATCTGTATCGGGCTGTGGCGTATTTTGTCAATACCGATAATCCCGATCCCGATAAATGCAAATGGTGGCTGTGGAAAGACGATTACTTTGATCCGTCGCCTTGTGGAGCAAGATGTGTGGACTGTATTTCTTTCCCCAACGCATGTAAGGGTTGCCGCAAGATAAAGGGCAATGTCTTTTGGCTGCGATACACGGGCGATGAGGTTTGTCCCATTTGGAAATGTTGCAAGGAGAAGCGGCAGGAAAATTGCGGCGGCTGTCCCGAGTTGCCTTGCAGCCGCTTTATGAAAGACCCTTCCATCTCGGACGAAGAAAATGAAGAGAACCTTAGAAAGATGATTGAGAGGCTCAATAAACGGCTATAATAAAATATGAAAGAGATGAGACGATATGAATTGCGGCGGCTTACAGCCGATGATATTCCGGCGATGCAAAGGCTTTTCCGTGAAACTGTGCTTTGTGTCAACGCCCGCGATTATTCCCGTAAGGAGGTGGAGGATTGGGCCTCCTGTATCGATAACGAAGAACAGGTGAAAGATTGGCTCGCGGCCCATTGGTTTATAGCCGCACTCGACGAGACGGGCCAAATCGTCGGTTTCTCCTCGATGAATGTCGAGGGATATTTGCACTCCTTGTTTGTCCATAAGGATTGGCAGGGCAGAGGGGTAGCTTCATTCTTGCTGGCCGAAGTGGAAGATAAAGCCCGGGAATATGGCGTGAAAGAGATATTTTCAGAGGTGAGTATCACTGCAAAACCTTTTTTTGAGAAACGGGGGTATGTGGTGGAGATGAAGCAGAAACAAAGGGCAAACCGTCTGGAATTGACCAATTTCGTAATGAAAAAACGACTTTGACGTTGCCGGTAAAAACAGGAGAAAAAAATTGCCCGAGGCCTCACAGCTTCGGGCAATTAATGTGAAAACAGAATCTAAGAGTTCAATCGATTTATAAAATGATTTTTTGACCGTTTATGATATAAACACCTTTGGGCATATTGTTGATGATTGTTTTTCCCGGTTCGATTTGTTGAATGAGAACAACTTGTCCGGCGATATTGTACAACGATATTTCCATGGCCTCTTCCGATATGACAATCAAATTCCCGTTGGCGGTATAGATTTTCAAACCGCTCACGGTCTCATTGTCGATTGCTGTCGATACTTTGGACGGCAGGTCGAATGAGTCTGGCATCTCGGCGCTTCCCGGTTTGCACATTGCATAGCATTCAAACGGGTTGATGTCGCGGCTGTTGTTGACGAAAGAGCTGCCCGATTCGTTCATGGCATATATTCCGTCGGCAGCGGCTACCGGTTGGAATGTAGGCATCATGTCGAATTCGTTACCGGCGGTGACGTCGAACGAAGGGGTAGCGGCAACTTCGGCATCGAAGGCCTTGAAGGTAACTACGCCGGTCAGGTTGGTGTAATCGTCCAAATTGTCGTCGTTGGGGAAACAGATAATATACGGCGTATTTGCCGAGAGTGTTTGAGCTGCGGTAAGCCCTTCGGTTTTAAGGGCTCTAAGCCAGAACGGATTTTTGGAGGTGTCATATACACCTTCGTTGTCGTATGCACTGAGCTCTACCGTTTCGCCGGCTTTGTTTTGGGCGGTTATGGTGGTTACATCGAAGGGAACGACAATGCTTCTCCAACCGCTGGTCTCTTGGGCGTTCGTCGTTAAATTCTCATCGAGCATGCGTGTGTAGGTGATTGCATTGGCGCGGAAGGTCGAGGGAGCCTCGAACGGTTTCCCGTCGGTCAATACAACTTGCGAGGCAATTCCATTGATGACAACATTGCTTTCGTCGCTTTGAGCCGAAGCCGGAGCGTAAATCAAGCAGTTGGGATTGGCTGTCGTTATCGGTTCGAAATAGGCGGTAACACCGCTCATGTCGATCGAGGTAACATTTTCATTTGAAGCCAGCAGATTGCCGATTTCGGCTGCATCGGGAGTGGCTCCCGAGATAACAATCTTTTGGGCCGACGTTAAAACATCGGGTTGTTCGGGCGATACTGCTGTACCGTCGGCTGTAATGTCAGCCAAGGTTACAATCGAGTTCATGCCCCCGTAGATGTTCGACTCTTGATAAGCCGATAAGGCGGTGAATGGAACTTTGAGGGTGCAATATTCGGGTTTAAAAGCTCCGGTGAAAGGGGTATCGCCATTTCCGTTGGCCGTAGTTACGGGTGGTACCGGGGCATGGCATTCGATATAGTTCAAAGACCAGCAGTTGTAGAATATGGCCGGAGCAATCGATTGAATATTCTTGGGGAGAACCAACGATTTCAACGCATTACAGTTTGAGAAAGTCCAATCGCCTTCGATACGTTCGAGGGTGCTGGGCAGGGTGACACTTTCCAAGGCCGAGCAGGTGTAGAATGTACCGCCGGGCAGCACCGTGATACCTTCGGGTATGGAGATGGAGGTCAGTTTTTTACAGTTCCAGAACATACCCGAGCCCATCGATTCGGCTACGGGAGGCATGTTGATTTCTTCCAGATTGGAACAACCGCTGAATGCGTCGTTCCCGAAAACTCTTACGGTTTCGGGCAGAACCACTTTCTTCAAAGATGTGCTGAGATAAAAAGCGTGATAGCCCACTTCGATAGCCTCGCTCGGCAAAATGACGGTTTCGATTACCGTATTGTTGACAAACATCTCTTTGGGGAACACATTGTTGACTGTTCCCATGCCGTTGAGGTAAGCTTCACCTCCCGCAACGATTTTGCTTCCCTGCATGTCGAGGTATTTGAGGGCCGGAAGTTCCCGAATGGTTTTAATATCGGAGCTGTTGAGCGAACCTTGCAAGATAAGGGTTGTAATCGTATCGGTCTGTAATGGGAGTAACGAAGATAACGTGCCGGCAACATCGACCCGGATAACCCCTTCGGGCAATTCGGGTTGCGAGGCGTTCTCTCCGGCAGTTATGCGCATGGCATTGATATAGGAGAATCCGGCGGTGTTGTTGGCGCTTTTGCTGATAGTTAAAACGACAGTGCCTTGTGGGGTAGGAGTGATACCGGCCACGGTAGCGATATTGGTCGTGTTCGATGCGGCGTCGAGCGTGGCGCTACCGCTGTTTTCCCCCACATAGGTGTAGGTTGTCTCACGGTTACCGTCTCCGGAACGAGAACCGAAGGTTTGGAATGTATAAGATGCTGTCGGATTCAATCCCGAGATGGTCATAACCGGATCTGCACCGTTTGAGCTGAAATTGCTTTTCGAGATGGCATCGTTCATATTCCAGATGGAAGAACTGCTGCCATTGGTAGCGGCATTGGTAAATCCTACGTTGAATTCGATAGAGATGGTTGTGGAATTTCCGAGCGAGTCGATCAGCGCATCGAAACGTGCGTTGGTCGCTTGGTTGTTGGCATCGTTCCACCCGGTTATCCCTGCTACGCTGGGGCCGAAGTTTACGTAAACGGGAGTGGTCGATATTACGGAAGGAGTGCTTCCGGCAATTTCGGGGATATTGGCATCTTTGACAATATTGAACAGCACGTCGTGGGCGGCGTCGTTCAGGTGGACACCGTCGCCCGAATTGTATTCGGGACGGATAAAGCTATATCCGTCTTCGGTGGCAATAGGGGTATAAAAGTCGAGTGCGAATTCTTTATATATGCTTTTAATACTGTCGGAGAGTTCTTTGAATTGATTCCGAGCCGATTGTTTCCAAACGTCGGGTTGATGCTCTTCACTGTATGGCCCGTCGTAATCTTCACCGTAGTTGTGGGGTTGCGAGGTGGTAATCCATACTTTTATACCGGCAGCTCGGGCCAAATCGATAACGGTAGCGAAATGCGCCAATTGTGTGGCAACCGGAATGCCGTTCGATACATCGTTGGTGGGCATATTGATGATGATTGCGTTGGGCGAAAGGCTCAGCGCTTTGGTGATATTCCTCTCCGTATCGGCTTCGAGAAGATTTGTTCCTGTGTCGTAGGCGGGTGTCCCGGTAGGCATGATGGCACAAGTGGTATATCCGCCTTTGGCAAGGTTTATCACAGTGTTGGTAGGATCTAACGATTGCAGATAGGAACGGTATTGGTTTACCCAAGCGCGATTCGAATCGACAACGCCGGCTCCGGCTGCGGTCGAAGAACCTAATACGACAATTTTGGTTCCTGCAAAGGCAAAAGTTATGAAGCAGGAAACCAGTAAAATACATAATGTACTAAGGATTGTTTTTTTCATATCCGTCTTCATGGTTTAATTGGTGTATAAATATTTGACCACAAAGATACGGGAGTGCCTCTGTATAAAGAAAGTACTATTTTAGTAAAGTATGATACTAAAATAACAAAAGGGATCTAACTATTGGATTCTCTTTTTGTATGGCGAGATGCACGGGTCATGGTGAAGGCTCGTTTGTAAAAAATGAACAGGGGAATAGTCGCCCCTACGGCTAAGGTGAAGAGTACCGATGCGGTGGTGATTCCGTTTTTGAACATTTCGAGCAGGTAGTGTATCGCCTCGTTTTCATTCCCATTGTTTTGTAGGAACTTGATCAAGGAGAATATTGTGCGGTAGGCATACATTCCCGGAATCATGGGGAGCAGGGCCGGTATATACAATACCGTGGCCGGGCAGAGTAGTTTGTGCGCTGCCAGCAGACTGCACATACCTATGGAAAACGCGGCAATGAACGAGGCGGAAGCTAAGTCCAATCCGGTATATTGCAGCAGGAAAAAACGTATGCTGTGCCCGATAGCCGCCAATATGGCCGTGTAGAGAATCGCCCGGCGGGGCGGATTGGAGATGACCGAGAATCCGATAGCTGCAATGGCCGCCCCAATGGCATCGGCGAAGATAGAACCTGCGATTTGCCAGTCGATCATAGCAGTTTCCCTCCCATCATTAATAGGGTGATACCCATACCGAACGCGATACATAGAATGAGCAGGAGAGCGTTGATAAGCCTCGCTGTCCCGGCCAATACATGCCCCTCGATAATATCGATGACTCCGTTAATCAAAGGGACACCCGGTATCAGGTAAAGCACGCTGGTACCGATAGCAATATCGGGTGTATTGCCCCATTGCAGCCACATGGTTATCGAGGCGATCAAAGAGGCGACGAATGCCGATATGGAGAATGTAAAATAGTGGTTGAAATGCCGTTCGCCTAATACTTGTTTGATGCGAAATCCTACGAGGGTTGCTACAAAAACAGCTGCGACAGCGATCCAATCGCCGTTGAACAGTCGGCAAAAAGAGGCATTGGCCAATCCTACCAAAATCCATACTATCCACGGGTTCAGCCGAG
This sequence comes from uncultured Barnesiella sp., assembly GCA_944320995.1. Lineage (GTDB taxonomy): Bacteria > Bacteroidota > Bacteroidia > Bacteroidales > Barnesiellaceae > Barnesiella. The sequence goes on from CALUJQ010000049.1 coordinate 9,674, forward strand.
GCTTGCTGATGATGGCTTTAAACCGGTCCCACAGGCAGTCGAGCGAAAGGTGATTGTCGTAGGCATCCCAACTGAGTGCGCTCAAATCGGAATTAATCTCGAAATTGATCCCTCCCGGTTTAGCGGTGTTTACGGCACTATAAACATGGGTATTTTCCTTATTTCGCAAAGTCATGATGATGGTTTTGTGAAACAGGGTCATGTGGGCTTCGAACCCGAACGACTCGGCTATGCGGGCTGTGTTGCGCACGATCCTCGATGTGTGTACCCCCGATGCCATAAGGCAAGTTGCATATTCCGAGAGGAACTGCGATACCGCTTTCAGTTCTTCGTGTACGTTGTTCACCTTTGTTCTCTATACTTATTTAAAGGTTGTGAAACCTAAGGTTTCGTGTTTTATTTTCCCCAAACCGTTTTGGCAATATTTTTCATGGCAACGATTTTGTTCCACATGGCTTGCTCGGTGATGAAACTGTTACCATTGGCATCTCTGAAATTGCCTTGGCTGCTCAGGTGGAGCGATTCCAGCGGGAGAAGCCGTGCGGCAGTTTCGATATGGTGAATAATATTGCTGGCCGAGATAGGTTGATTGCTCGAAGTCGATACAAGACCCAGTATGGCCTCTTTCCCCTGACAATAGTTCAGAATGGAGAAATCTATATTCTCATTTTCTTTATTGCCGAAATCGAAAGCGATGGCGTCGGCACGCGTAGAGAGCAAGGTTTCGGCAAATTTCTCTTTGTCGCCCATGCTCCACCAGCGGTTGTTGAATTGCAGGGATATGCACATGTCATCGGGTTTTTGGGCCAGACATGCGTCGGTCAGTTGAGCCGAGGTAGCTGCCAGTGTGAGCATGTCGATGTGAACCGCCTCAGATATTTTTTGTATGTCGATTTCGCCGGTTAAGCTCCATGTATAATCGCTGAATTGAAGGAATCGGCAACCCATGTTGTAAAATTCGGTAATTATTTTTTGATATGTTTGGGCGATGTCGTGAACCAGCATATCCATGTCGGGGTAAAATCGTCCTGTATTGTAACGGTTTTCAGGGCGGATAAGTTCGGCCAGCAGGGTAGTGGGCGAGGGCAACAAGGCTTTGGCATACATGTCGCCGCCGATGATGCCGGTCAGATAGGTGAAATGTTTAGTCACCGGAGGAGTGGAAAGAAAGTGGTTGTCGAAGTCTATTTTTCCCGATACGACCGATTCGTTATTCTCTGCGAATTCTTCCGGTTCTTCTATCTCTACCTCCTCTACTTCGCTTTCTTGTTTGGAGATGTTTTCCAGATGATGGAAGAAATCGATGTAACTGCTTGAACTGTAATCGCCGTCAGTTACACATTTCAACCCTATCTCTTTGCATTTTTCGACGATTCGAAAAATCTCCTTATCCTCGATTTCTTGCAATTTTACGGCGCTCCATACTCCATCTTGGAACAGTTTGCGAGCTCCTACCAAAGCCTCTGAGTAAACAAAGTTTCCCGTTATATCTACACTGAAAGGAATTGTTCTTGCCATGATTATCTCTTTTTTACGGTTATCGATTGGTTATGGAAAACTCTCGTGACGATTATCCTTTTTGCGAATAAAAAAATGATCTTTCCGAAAAGTTTTTAATCCCGGCCTCGGTCCTCGGAGGCGGTGATTTTTGTTTTTGCAACCGGCAGGTCTTCTGACTTGTCCCTTTTCCCAGACGCCTTCCCAATCTCGATGCAGATTAGTGGCATTGCGGTGTTTGTCTGGAATTTTGCGGGACTGCACAGCAGCGGGCCTGTTCGGGATTTGCACCCGATTCCCTTTTCATTGCTTTGTATTCTCGACAAGAGCAAACCGGTTACGGCCGACAAAGTTAGGCCCTTTGTTCTTATTTCACAATACTTTTCTAAAAAAATCTTATATGGGTGATCTGGCTTGCTTCGTAGCTCATTGAATAATAGAAGATTACCAATACCCTGCGACTTTTGCGATTATTCGGGGAATATCGGTGTTGTCGAGTTTACCATGGAAGTTCTCGGCTCCGGCACCAATGGCATATACCGGAACGTGCCCGGCGGTATGCGAACCGCACGACCAGAAAACTTCGGCTGTTTCGTTGAGAATAGCTTTGGCAACCTCGGTTATAGGCTCATTGTCTTCATATAGTGATTTTATCAAACTGCTTTGGTTGTCACGCAGGGTCTCTTCATAGACCTTTTTGAGCCGCATCTCTTGTTCGGGTGAAAGTTTCACCTCTTTCCAAAATCCAAAAGCTTCGGACAAAACGCTTTGTATGGTATCCCATGAAATTTCGGTATCGTTATGTCGCAAAGCCTCTATTTTCTTGGTGAATGCCGTTCCGCTCATGGTTTGGTATCGGAGGGCTTGCAGATTGAGCGAATAGTCGCCTACACCCAATACGACTCCTCCGGTTTCGTGGTCGGCCGTAACGACGATAAGCGTTTCATCGGGATGAGCCCGGTAAAAATCATAAGCCAGTTTTACCGACTCTTCCAGATCTTTTACCTCTCTGAAATTGGTCGCTCCGTCTTGGATATGTCCGGCCCAATCTATTTTAGAGCCTTCGATCATTAAAAAGAAACCATCGCCCTTCCGTTGTAAAAAATCGATGGCGCAACGGGTGAGGTCGGCCAGACAAATGTCATCGGGGCCTCGATCTATGGCATACGGGAATTTATGTTCGGGGAACAAAATCATGTTTGTGGCATTTTCGGCCTTTTTAGTGTACTTGTTTATGCTTCGAGCCAAAGTAAATCCCTGCTCAGGAATCATCTCATACAACGACTTTTTCCCTTCGGGAGCCGGTTGTGTAAATTCGGTCCCGGCATAAAAGTCAAATTTTGCAGAGAGCATATCGACCCCGATTTTATACCGTTCGTTCCGGTTGATTTGATGGGCGAAGAACGCAGCCGGTGTGGCGTCGTCGATCTCGCCGCTGGTGACGATGCCTACTGGGATACCTTTTTGCTGGGCGGCCGTGGCAATGCTGTATATAGGCACACTGTCGGGATCGACTCCCACAGTATTGTTGTTGGTCTTTTCGCCACAGGCAAGGGCTGTACCGGCCGCAGCCGAATCGGTAATACCACGGTCGGCCGAAGTCGTGTTGACAATCGTCGCGTAGGGAAATGTCGAGAAAAGCAGCGGTGAAGGGCCTATCTTACCCGATAGTTCCCCATAAAACAGTTCGGTCCCGTTGACTTGGTTTATACCCATGCCGTCACCGATAATATAAAATATATATTTAGGTTCGGCCGATAGCAATGTGAGAACTGATGATAAGGATAGACAGATTACCGAGAGTAACTTTTTCATGGCGATACAATTTTAGGTTGAGTGAAACAAAGATAGCGAAAGGCGAGAGCAGAAACAAATGAAAACAGAGTTTTCAAATTTTGACTATGCCGAGCCGCATCCTTTCTTCTACAAAGATAGCGAAAGGCGAGTGTAGAGACAAATGAAAACAGAGTTTTCGAATTTTGACTATGCCGAACCGCATCCTTTCTTCTACAAAGATAGCGAAAGGCGAGTGCAGAGGCAAATGAAAACAGAGTTTTCAAATTTGGGCTATGCCGATCCGCATCCTGTTTTATCCAAGGATAAGAAAAAGGAGGAAAGATTTTCTGTTAAAACAACATTTTCTCGAGATAGAAATCTCCTTGTCATTCTGCATTTGATGCGGAATACTTGAATATCGCCTACGTTTCTCGGACTGCCCCTTATTGGGGGTGAGAGGAAGATAAGGTCGATATTCTTTTTTACGGTTTGTAAGTATTTTGTTAATACAAAAAGGGGTCATGCCACATGTGGCATGACCCCTTTATTTAGCTTATATTTATCGAATTAGTCCTCGATAGCAGCTTGTGCGGCAGCTACGCGTGCGATGGGCACACGGTAGGGGCTACAAGATACATAGTTCA
>CALUJQ010000050.1 GCA_944320995.1 uncultured Barnesiella sp.
TCTTTAGCTCAGTTGGCCAGAGCACGTGATTTGTAATCTCGGGGTCGTTGGTTCGAATCCGACAAGAGGCTCGAAGGAAAAAGCACTGCAAACGCAGTGCTTTTTCCTTTTTCTGGTATTGAAAATATCCGGAGCCTGCCGTAGGTTGTGCTGATTCCCTTTTGCTCGAATGACATTGTAAACTTTAATTGTGTAGTTTTGTTTTCAAGATAGATAAACGATATAATATTCTTGATGATGAAAACCGTCGTTCGCTATGCGTTGCCTATATTGTTGTGTTTTGGTGTGGGTCTGTCGGCCAGTTACTTCCAGTCCGACTCCATCGCGACATGGTACCCGACATTGAACAAGTCGGCGCTTACTCCGCCCAATGCAGCCTTCCCGATAGCATGGAGTCTTATTTATGTGTGTATGGGGCTCTCTTTGGGTCGGTTGATAGGAGGTTGCCGGGATAAGATATTGTTGGGATTGTGGGGTGTTCAGTTGGTGATGAACTTTGCATGGAGCCTTTTGTTCTTTACATTCAGGAACCCGCTTTGGGGGCTTGTCGATATTCTGCTGCTCGATGTGGCCGTTGCAGTCTATATCCGTGGGGCCTATCGGACCGACAAAGCGGCGGCATGGCTTTTTGCTCCCTATTTCTTATGGCTTCTTTTGGCCACATATCTCAACGGATATGTATATTTGTACAATTAAAGGTTACAGTCATGGAGATTATACACGATTTGTCACGAAATGTTTTTGAGACGGTTGTCGATGGATATACCGCTTATGTGTCGTATGCCATAGCCGACGGTTGTTTGGATATAGAGCATACCATCGTACCACGCGAGATCGGCGGGCGAGGTATTGCCGCTGCATTGGTAAAGGCCGCGTATGATTATGGCCGGGCACAGGGATTGAATGCCCGGGCTACTTGCGAGTATGCTGCGGTATGGCTGAAACGCAATCCGTCATATCGAAACCTTTCGGGGGACGAAGCATTATAGCCACCCCTGTTTCTCCGTTGTGTCAACAGAAACCTATCCGGCCGCGAGGTATCTGTTTCTCGTTTATTTCGAAGCAAGCCACATCGACCGGCAATACAAGGGTTTGTGACGATTGTTTTTGGGTGTCGCTAAGCCGGACGTAGATGTTTTGTATGATAGTCTGCGAGATAATCTTCATGGTTCGGGCATTGGCGTAGCAGGAGTATCGGTCGGCTGCGAGGTATTTTATATAATGTCGCATGATGGTCTCGGCTTCTTGTGTAAACGAGAATCCATTGTCGGAGATCATTTGGTTCAGAATCTCAAACAATTCATTTTCGGTATAATCCTCGAAGATGAGCGTATGGTCGATTTCGGGGGCACCGTTGTCGATAAGTTGTTCTACCAACTCTTGGCGGGGCGCCCGATTCTCGGCGATAATAAGGGCATGGGCTCCAGGCAGGGTCGAGGTAAACTGGGCCAGTTTGATGCGCAGTTGTTCGCTGTCGAAGGTATTTCCCGGGTTCTTGAATTTGGGCGAATCGCCGTCGATGAACAAAAGCCCTTGTTGCGAGCGTTTCATGGCATCTTGCAGGACTTCGTCCACTCTGTAATCGGGGATATTGTAGAGTTGTTCGCCCTTTATTTCGATGAATTGGCCATTGTCGAGGATATTCATGGCTTTCAACAATTCGGCCATGATTTCGGCGACTGTACTTTTTCCGGTCCCGGTATTTCCCGAGAAACTCCATTTCAAGGGGATTTCACCGAAGAAATTTTTCCCGTTTTCGTGAAGCATTCGAGCCACCTTGACAAAGTTGTGGAGGGCCGCCTTTACATTGCTCAGCCCTATCATACGGTCGAGGCGATTCAAGCATTTCTCGATGGTTTCTTCGTCGAATTTCTCGGATAGAATGAGCCCTTTTTCGTCCGAGTCTTGGGGTATATCTACTTGCTCGATGGTTGTGAGCAGGAGTTTGTCCGGATTCTCCATTTCATAAATTCCATTGTTGGCCAATCGGGTAGCCATTGCCGGCAGTATTTGAGAGGAGATGAGCCGGTTGACGAAACGGGCGTTGCCGAAGTGCCGGTCACGGGTTTGGTACTCTTTCTTGATGAGGGAGAACAGAGCCTCGCGGGCTCCGTCGGTAAATTGGTAACCCTCCCGGCGGGTGGTCAGTTCGGCAATCTCCAGTAATTCTTCGGGAGTATAATCTTCGAAATGGAAAGTAAAGGGGAATCGGGATTGTAGTCCGGGATTGGATTCCATGAGCAATTTCATTTCTGCCGGGTATCCGGCGAGAATGACGATGGTCCCGAAATTGTCGTCGGAGAGTTTGGGAAGCAAGGTTTCGATTACCCGATTCCCGAAATCGCGTTTGTCACCGTCCTTGTCGTTGGTAAACAGACTGTAAGCCTCGTCGATAAAGAGGACTCCGCCTTTGGCCGCTTCGATGGCCGCTTCGGTTTTTTGTTCTGTTTCTCCCAGCCATTTCCCAACCAGTTTGCTGCGGTCGGTGCGTATGACATGCCCTTTTTCGAGCAATCCCATTTTGTGGAATATTTCGCCGATGAAATCGGCAACGGTAGTTTTTCCCGTTCCCGGATTCCCGGTGAAGATCATGTGCAGAGGCGGGATAGAGGCTTTCAATCCGGCTTTTTTGCGGGCATTCAAGAGTTTCACATAGTTGAGGTGCTCGGCGATATTCTGTTTAAGCGAATTCAATCCGATCATCTCGTGCAAAGAGTCCAGCGCATCTTTTTCCCGGTTGGGATTTATCTCTTTCCTTTCGCCGATAGGCGGACGGGTTTGTATGGAGAACAAGTTGTATTCGCCCTCCTGCTCTTTGCCGATGCGGAAAGGGGCGTTGATTACCTTCTTCCCCAAGAAGTAAATCTCGGCCGAGTATTCGCCCGACGGATAATACTTGAAATCGACAGGCTCTTGAAAAGCCCATAACATATTACCCTCTTCGTCGTATTGCGTGACAAAGTTGCCCGTAGTATAGTATTGGGTCAATCCCGTATCGTTTTTGATTTTCAGTTCATATTCATATTCTTTGGAGTATTCTTCGCCTTTTTGCTTGGTCATACAGCAAAGTCCTATGTAATAGTCGTTGTTTTGGGGGTCGATGCTTGTATAGCATGTAGTAGGGCGGTCGGGCGAGGAACTGCTTTCGTCGATTCGGAACAGGAGGTAGTTATTCAGTTCGAAATGAACATCGTATTGTTGGGAGAGCGCCAGAACGGAAAACCCTTTGAGTTTGTTGTTGTCTTTGGCTGATAAACGGGTGATGCGAACTTTCCATTCGCCTACGATGCTCTCTCTTTGGGAGAGGTCGAAACTGGCGTTTAGCAGGCTCGCATCTTCGGTAGATATGGAGCTCGAGATTTCGACCCGGTCGCATGTGTCGCCTTCGGGTGAAATCAATTCGATCGAAAATTTTTCGGTCCATTGAGCCTTTTTGTCGAACAGGTTTGTCCCTACACAGAGGGCTGCGGCATGTATGAATTTACCTTCGTCAACACTAAATTGCGAGCGCTTCGATTCGGTAAATTCCCACTCTTCGGTGGGGGTGATGTAGATTTGAATCTCTTGGATTTCAAGGTCGTTATCTTCGTTGTTGCTTTCTATAAATTCACGAATCGCCCGGTCCAATTGTTCGTTGAATTTTTCATCTGCCTCTTTGTCTTCCCGGGAGATGATGCCATCATCGGGTAATGGAACAGATAATAGTTTATCGACGATATGATCTTCGTTGCTCTTCTTTCCCATGGTATCTCGCGTTTGTTTCTGGGACGAAGATAATCGTTTGTAGCCAAAGAGACAAATTGTCCGCTCATTTAATAGGGCGGACAAACAAAAAATAGCGTTGCACGGCCCTCGTTATCATAGGACCTTTGAAAATGGCGGGTAAACAACCGGGATCAGAATACCTCGGTGACGACACGAATATCGCTGCGGTCGGTAAATTGCAGGGTAAACCAGATTTTCCCTTCGGTGTTTACTTTCTTGATGGAGATGGTACAACTTTCGTATTGGAGAGGCGCATTTTCGCTCTCGCGCATGGCGGCGATACCATGGCTTAATGCCCCTTTTTGCGAGAAGTCGCCTTGGGCCGAGAAGCGGAATAGCTTGCCCGTCTCGGTGTAGATGAATCCGTAAGAACGAACGGATTTGTCGGCAGCCGCGCCTGTGATGTCGATGCCGGGCTCGTAACTTACCTGTAAGCCGGGAGTCTCTTCGGTTTTTAGGCTTGGACCTATCCACGATTCCACGCGGGGGGTAGAGTCGATGTTGAATCCTATTTGATAGGCATTGGCCGTGACGGTAAACGAGTAGGCAAAGCTTTCGCCCGAGTCGAGTATCGCCGTAAGTTTGGCACTCCCTTCCTTGATAGCCGTTACGGTAAGCTGGCGGCCCGACAGGTCGTAATCGATGGCCGGATTGTCGATTGTAATGGTGTAGGTGGTCGAGTTGGGTAATTGGATAGAGACCGATTCATCTACCCGTAAGTTAAACTCGGTTTGTTGAGCCTTTTCTTTCTCTTCGGTGCAGCTTCCAAGCAGGGTGAGAGCCATCAACGAAAAGGCGATATATCGGATATATTTTGTTATTTCCATAAGATGTCTGATTGGGATTATTCAACAATTTGTACACGCATTTTCCCGCTTCCTGCCGAGGTGGTAAATTGCACGGTGTGCAATCCGGTCGAGAGGTTGGCGGGGGTGAAGTGGGTGGCCGACTTGCCGTCGATGGTCCATTTTACCTCGATATTGCTATTTAGGCGCAGTTGTACGGGGTTGTCGCTCTTCTTGTAGGAGGATTTCAAGTCGAGAATTTGCAGATAGGTAACTTCGGACGAAAGTACGGTCCCCGTGATTGTTGTTTCGGTAGGTTGGGCCAGCTCGTCGCTCGACAATTGCAAAGTGGCATTGTGCGCTCCGGTTGTTTGAGGGGAGAAGGTGATAACGAGGTTGTACCCGGTCGTATTCAAGACCTCGGCCGGCAAGGAAGTCGCTGATGTCGAAAATTCACCACTTTCATTGTTTTGTAACACGACCGTGACGTCGCTTGTGAGGTTACGCCCTTTCACATAAATCTCGCTCTTCTTCGAGGTATCTGTGCCGATATATCCAAAGTCGATTGTATTGGCCGAAAGAGAGATGCTCGGGGTTGAACCGGTCTCGCCGGAGAAACTGAACCCATAATCGATCGAGTCGCCCCAGATGTATTCTACCATATTGGGATAGTCGATAAAGGGATTCCGGTTCCCTTGGAAACTATATACGGCATTGTTGCGGTCGATCTCTTTTTCGCTCACAGGGTCTTGCCGGTGCCATCTCAGGAGCAAGGACTGGCCATAGGCGTTGAGTGTGGGATAGCTGTTTTGGGCAAACATGGAGGTGGCCAAGGATTTCCACGCATAGTCTTGATAGCAGGTGACGAAATAGAGATACATGCGGGCGAAATCGCCTTTGTATTCGTCGGCCGGTTCAAACAGGTTGGTCGATTTCCCGTTGGCATACCCCGACCCAACCTTGCTGACCCCGTTGTCAAAGGTGGCGGTAAGGACTTCGCCCAATGGGTAGTTGCTTTTGGCCGAGTTGGCATCGGCATCCGACGGAGTGAGGTGGTGCAAGTCATACGAACCGTCGTATTGAAACCGCGTGAGAGCCGTCGTTCCGTCATAGACGGCCGCATCGCCCCACCAGCTTTTGGGTACGCTGTGTTCGGTATTTATCTTGTTAGGATAGTCTTTTGAGAAACTGTAAGTATTGTTGGAGTACATATCCCACACCTTGCCGTTGGGACGGACGTCGCTTTTCTTGAAAACCGTCCATGTGCAAGCCCCATTATAATCTCGCGATCCATAAGCGATGCGCGTGTGATTTTTCAAAAGATTATGCAACTCGGTTTTCAATTCGGCACCGCTTTTCCCTTCCAGCGTGTTGGGGTAATAATCGCGGGGCATATCGGCCGAGAGGAAGAACCAAGCACTGCATATCGCAGTGATAATCATTACATATCGTTTATTCATAATGGCTTTATTAAAGGGGTGTCAAAGGTAGTGAGAATGGTTGTAATCACCAAACCTTTTGTCGGTTTTAGATTTTCTTATTGTTTTGTGCGCTATTCCCTTCAATAGATTTTTCCTGATGTTATTTTTATTTTTGGCTTGCTCCATATAATTATTGCGGCAAAAATGATACCTTTGTCCCATATACCGTTGTAGTTTGAAAAAATAGTTTTTGATGGAGAAAAAAGGAGAAGCAAAAGGACTTGTCCAGTACGCTATGGAGTCGGGGGTATATGTAGGCCTTTACTTTGTAGTGAAGTTCGTTTTTGAAGTATTCAGTATGGACTCCTTTTTTTGTAACGCAGTCTCTTTGGCCATGTTGTTGTGCGTGCCGGTGGTTGTCTATTTTGTCATGCGCCGGTATCGCTATCAGGTAGGGGAACAGTGCTATTTTTCACAACTGTGGATGATGGGTATCCTGTTGTTCTTTTTTGTCTCGCTGATCAACAGTCTGGCCCAATATGTCTATTTCGTGTATATTAATCCCGGTTATATAAAAGCCCAATTTTTGGCCGCGGTAGAGTTTATGGAGTCGTTTCGCCCGGTGATGAGCGACCCCTCTTTGTTGGATACGATAAAGGAGGGATTGGAAAAAGGCAATGTGCCTTCGCCGATGTCGGTCGTGGTGGAGCGGATATGGGTGAACTTGTTTTTCGGTTCTCTGCTGTCGGCAGCGATGGCGGGGCTTGTCATGTTTTGGTCGAAGTCAAATAAAACAAAAAGATAGAGATATATGGATATTTCGGTAATCGTACCTTTGTACAATGAAGCGGAATCATTGCCCGAATTGGCCGCTTGGATCGAACGGGTAATGAAGTCAAATAATTATTCTTATGAGATTTGGTTTGTCAACGACGGGAGTACCGACGGCTCGTGGCAGGTCATCGAGTCGTTACGCGAGAAAAATCCATGTATCAAAGGAGTGAAATTCCGCCGGAACTATGGGAAATCTCCTGCGCTTTATGTGGGTTTCGAGCGTGCCGAAGGCGATGTGGTGATTACCATGGATGCCGATTTACAAGACAGCCCCGACGAGATTCCCGAGTTGTACCGCATGATTACGGTCGAGGGGTATGATCTTGTTTCGGGTTGGAAAAAGAAACGTTACGACCCGTTGTCCAAGACGATTCCCACCAAACTGTTCAATGCCACGGCGCGTAAAGTGTCGGGGATTAAAAACTTGCACGATTTTAACTGTGGGCTGAAAGCCTATAAGCGCGAAGTGGTGAAGAGTATCGAAGTCTATGGCGATATGCACCGTTATATTCCCTATTTGGCCAAGAATGCCGGGTATGATAAAATCGGGGAGAAAGTCGTTCATCATCAAGCCCGCAAATACGGGAAGACAAAATTCGGGCTGGACCGGTTTGTCAACGGTTATCTCGATTTGATTACGTTGTGGTTTTTCTCCCGGTTCGGGGTGAAACCCATGCACTTCTTCGGGCTGTTGGGTAGTTTGATGTTTGTTTTGGGCTTTATTGCTGTGATTTTTGTAGGGGCGAACAAATTGTATTGTTTGTATAATGGCCTGCCTTATCGGTTGGTGACCGACTCTCCTTATTTCTATTTGGCTTTGACCGCCATGGTTTTGGGTACGCAACTGTTCCTTGCCGGATTCTTGGGCGAACTTGTCTCTCGCAATTCGAGCGAACGTAATAATTACCAGATAGAAAAAGAACTTCAATAAACGACAAATAAATCCCGAATGATATGAATGACCAGAAAGAAAATAAATATCCCGATTTGCTGGCATTGGCAAGAGCGAGAAGGTCGGTACGGGCTTTTGAACCGAAGAAAGTCGATCGGGCCAAACTCGAATATGTCTTGGAAGTGGCGAGACTTGCGCCGTCGGCGGTAAACTTTCAGCCGTGGTGCTTTGTGGTCGTGAGAGAGCCGGAGCGTTTAAAGGCTCTTTACGATTGCTATCCTCGGGAATGGTTTGCTTCGGCACCTGTTTGTATCGTCGTGTGCGGAGACCATGCCGCATCGTGGAAACGCTCGGCCGACAATAAGGATTTTTGCGATGTCGATGTCGCTATTGCTACCGAACATTTGGCCCTGGCTGCAGCCGAACAAGGTTTAGGTTCTTGCTGGGTATGCAACTTCGATGTGCAACGGTGTAAAAAAGTGCTGAATCTGCCCGATTCGTGGGAACCGGTCGTATTGTTACCTATGGGTTATCCTGCCGATACTACCAAGAGCGAGCGCAAAAGGAAATCGTTTAACGATGTCGTGAAATGGGAAAGTTTTTGAGGAATATAGCGAAATCATTGACTTTGTCGGCCTGTTGCTGCTTGATGAGCGGTTGTGCGAGCGATGGTTGTGTGGATAACCGTAGCAGCATACCGCTGGCACAGTTTTATTCTTATGACGCGCAAGAAGCGGCTTTGTCGGTCGATTCGATTTCCATTTTCGGGATAGGGCAGCCCGCCGACTCGATGCTGCTCGATTCGGCTGTCGCAGTCACACAAGTGTATCTGCCGTTGCGGATTACGCATGACACGACGCAATATGTCATTCGATATAATCAACACAATCTGTCATTACCCCGTTACAACGATACGCTCACGTTTATTTACCGCTCGTATCCCTACTTTGCTTCGATCGATTGCGGAGCAATGTACAATTTTGAGATCGATACATGTCGATATACCCGCAATGTATTGGATTCGGTGGCAGTGACAGTCCCGGAGATTACCAATAAAAATGTAGAGAGTGTGCGTATTTTTTATACCGTTCAAACCACCGAGCCCGATGAGGAGTAAAATTTTTATATGGTTTGTGTTGGCTGTCTTCTCTACGATGGCTCAGCGGCGTATCACTCCGGTCGATCCCACGGCCAAGAGAGACACGGTGACGACTCAAACAGACAGTATCGTGAATACGCAAAACGAAGAACCTAAAATCAAGGGGTATCTTTTCCCGTTGTTCAACGGTCTTACCGTGAGTGTGAATATTCTCGATGGAGTCACTCGTTTGTTTGGGCAAAGCTATGGCAATTATGAGATTGCCGCCGAATTGGATCTGCACAACCGGTTTTTCCCGGTTTGGGAGGTCGGGATTGGCTATGCCGACAATACTCCCGAGGATTTGAATTTCACCTATCGGAACAACCCTGCCCTATACAATCGGGTGGGTATGAACTACAATTTCGGTTACAATAAATCGGATATGAGTTTCTTTTATATCGGGGTGCGGTATGGCTTTACTTTCTTTACGTATGACATAGACAATATCTCGATAGACAACTCGTATTGGGGAGAGTCTGAGTCTTTGCGAATCGCCGGGCAGAAATCGTGGGCTCACTGGGGTGAGTTGTTGGGCGGTTTACGTGTGCAGATATATAAAAATTTTTATATGGGTTGGACCGCCCGTTATCGGTTGATGTTCGGATATAAGAAGAATACCTATTCGGAGCCGTGGTATATCCCCGGTTTTGGGCCGAAGGGGTCGCCGTTCGGGTTTACCTATACGGTAGGTTATCGCTTCTCTCTCGGCAAAAAAGAGAAATCCTCCGATGTACAGCCTGTCATAGAATGAAAAGAAAATGGGAATAATAGAATCGATAGAAAAGGCATTACACAATGTTGTGGATATATTGCCTGTCGGAACTGCGTTTTGGCAAAACGTGATTTATGTGATTTTGGTAGTCTTGATTGCCATTATCTGTGATGTTTTCTGTAAGATATTGATTACTAAATTGCTGCTGCCGATAATTCGTCGTACGAAATTTGAATGGGACGATCATTTTTATGATAAAAAGGTCGTTGCCAAGTTGGCTGCATTGGCTCCGGCTTTTGTTTTATATGCATTGCTCCCGTCGGCATTTGATGTCGAAAGCGGCTGGTATGTCTTTGTGGAACGTCTTTGCAAGGTTTATATTATTGCACTTGTGCTTCGTTTTTTGAATGGGGTGCTGAATGCGTTTTTCGATATTCTGAATGAAAAGGAGCGTTTGAAGCATTATCCCATAAAAGGGGCTATTCAAACGTTGCAAGTCATCATATTCACGATTGGGTTTATCAGCATCATAGGGACGATTATCGACCAGTCGCCGGCCCGGTTGCTTGCCGGGTTGGGAGCCTCGGCCGCCATTCTCATGTTGATTTTCAAGGATACGATACTGGGCTTTGTGGCGGGGATACAACTCTCGGCCAACAATATGCTGCATAAAGGAGACTGGATTACGGCTCCGAATTATAATGCCAACGGAATAGTACAAGATGTGACGCTCAATACGGTGAAAGTCTTGAATTTTGACAATACGACGACGATGATTCCTCCCTATGCGCTGGTTTCGGGCTCCTTTACCAACTGGCGGAGCATGTCCGAGGGTGGTGGCCGTCGCATAACCCGGCAGATTCTGCTGGATATAAACAGCATTTCGTTTCTGCGGGAAGAAGAATTGCGCCGGTTCCAAGACAATTTGTTGGTCGGCGAGTTTATCACCCGGCGATTACAGGCTATCGAGGAGGCTCGAACTGCGGGGAATGCTTTTCTGGTCGAGGAACTCAGAGTGACCAACAGTATGTTGTTCAGGGTTTACGTCGAGAATTATATCCGGCAAATGGGAAATACCAATCCCGACATGACTTATATGGTGCGCTATCTCCCTATGGAAGAAAAGGGTCTTCCGGTAGAGATTTATATGTTCTCGGCCGAGAAGCGTTGGAAAGAATATGAAGGTATAATTGCCGATTTGCTTGACCATACGTTGGCCGTGACCTCGGAGTTCGGTTTGCGGCTCTATCAGCTTCCCGGCAGCTACGATATGCAGTCTCTCATGGGGAAAAAACCTTGATGCGACGGGAAGTGGATTATTGGTATCTTTTTATGAAGTTTCGCAGGTAAGACCTTTTTATAGTTACATTGTTAACATCTGTATCGGATTGTGTCCCCGTGTTAATTCGTGGAAAATTTTCAATGATAATTAGGGCATATTCTTATTCCTGAGTATATTTATTCCGTAGAAAGGACGAAATGATGCTATTTTATTAGTGCTATGATTTCTAAACAAATAATAGATACCTTATATAAAAAATATTCTAAACCGCCGAAAAACTTTTCGGATTTGCATATCGACGAGTTTGTCGCGGCTTGTGGCGATTTATATGGAGTAGAGGTAAACGATGTATCCATCACATTTTCTCGAATGAGTACCGATAGTCCGTTTCGTACGATTTTGTTGAGCAATATATATGGGAAGGAAAATTTCGAATATCATATTGCTTTGGTTTTTTCGACCTATATTCTATTTTTCAATCGGAGGGATTACGACGTAACCGTCCATTTCAAACCCGAGTCCTGTTCTTGTTTGAAACGTTTGTATTGGCGACTCAAAGATTGGCTTTTCCCTGCGAGACACCGATAGACAGGGGGCTTTCCGGCAGGTCTATATATCTCGCATCGATTCGGTAGTGGCCATTCGGTCGTACCGAAATTTTTATGACTACATTTGATTAGTATTATGGTTAAAACAGTAGAGATAAGATTGCCTCGTTACGAGAGGGGCTATCATTTGATAACTTCGGAGATCCTTACCCGGCTTCCCGAATTGCCGGAAAATGGATTGTTGAATCTTTTCATCAAACATACGTCGGCTGCATTGACCCTAAATGAAAATGCCGATCCCGATGTGCGTCGCGATTTTGCGTCGTTCTTCGACCGGATTATTCCCGACGGAGCCTCTTATTTCAGACATATCGACGAGGGTGATGACGATATGTCGGCACATATCAAAGCCTCCTTGCTGGGATCGTCGTTGACAATCCCGATAAGGGACGGACGTCCCGATTTGGGAACATGGCAAGGCATCTATCTCTGTGAGTTCCGTAATGAGGGTGGAGCGCGTCGTATTACGGTCACTATTATGGAATAACGACAAAGGGGAATACCTGATGGTATTCCCCTTTGTCGTTATATTGTATAATCTCGGAATTACAAGTTGTTGTAATCATCGTCCATCGACAGGTCGTCGAATCCTTCTATATCGAGTTCCGAGGGGTCGTAGGTTTCGTCACCGTAGAAATTTTCATCGAAGTCCGACGTCGTGTTTGCTGCGTTTTTCTTCTCCATTTCCTCAAAATCCATAACCTGTTGAGGAGGATTCCCCTCTTTGCGGGTACAGATAGGGGTCTTCAAATCTTTTCCCGGCTCGATCTCCTTCAACTCCATGAAGAACATGCGGTCGGTCATGTAGT
>CALUJQ010000051.1 GCA_944320995.1 uncultured Barnesiella sp.
CCGGGGAAAATACGGTTTTCGCCTTTGGGAATATTGATCCGTTTCGCCCCCCGCTGGATACTCACCACATTAATGCCATACTCCTTGCGCAAATCGGAGTCCATCAATCGTCGGCCGGCAAAAGGACAATTGGCATTCACGTCCATATAGGCCAAGTGCATATCGCTCACAAGGCTGGTATTTCGCCCGGTCTTGCGTAACTCTCGCTCGTTGAGGTTATCCATGAATATGTTTTCGATACGCATGAATTGTTTTTGTATTCGTTTCGACAAGAGAATAAGCACGACAATGAATATGCCTAACCCCAGCAATACGCCCGTACGTTGCGAATGGACGATCGAAAGATAATAGATGACAAAAAATAAAGCCAGCAAGATGCGGAATACTATCATCAGGGTCAACGGCACTCGGTTGGCCCTCCCTTCACCCAGTTTCTTGATTAAACTCATTTTCACCTCTTTGACCATCAAGGCCCACAAGAACGGCGACATAAGGACGAATGTAACGGCTGCCGCTATCGTACGCCCCCACCCGGGCAAAAGTTCTACCATAAAGGGGATAAACCACATTTTGGAAATCAAGATAATGGCCATAATAATAGCCGAATAGAGTATAATGCGCCACAAATATTGCACGAGCGCCTCTTTCCACACGGCTTTGTGTGGTTTTATCTCGGTACGGCTTTGGCTGTAACGGTCGATGGCGAGAAGCCATTTCTCGGGCAAATGGCGTTCTACCCAGCTATAAGCGGGGTCGGCCAAGCGTATGCAATAGGGGGTCAAAAAGGTGGTTATTACCGACACGGCCACGACAATCGGGTAAAGAAATTTGTCAATCACATTCAACGACATACCCAACGTGGCAATGATAAATGCAAACTCGCCGATCTGCGACAGGCTGAATCCCGACTGCATCGAGATTTTCAACGATTGTCCCGAAGCCAACATGCCCACGGTCCCGAAAAATATCTGCCCCACAATGACCACAAGAGAGAGCAGGCAGATGGGAAAAGCATATTCGGTAAGTGCATCGGGGCTTACCAACATACCTACTGAAACGAAAAAGATAGCGCCGAACAAATCTTTGACCGGAGCAACAACCTTCTCTATCCGCTCGGCTTCGTTGGTCCCTGCCAAAATAGACCCCATGACAAATGCTCCGAGAGCCGACGAGAAACCGGCATAAGTGGCCAATACCACCATACCGAGACAGAGGCCCATCGAGACAACCAACAGGGTCTCTTCATTCAAAAACTTACGGGTCTTTTTCAAAAACAACGGCAGCACCGAAATGCCCACGACAAACCAGATAATCAAGAAAAATACCAGTTTGACAATGCTACCGACCAATGCCGAGCCTTCAAATGAATTTTTCACTGCAATCGACGAGAGAATAACCATCATCACGACGGCAAAGAGGTCTTCCACAATAAGTACTCCAAACACCAAACTGGCAAACGCTTTCTTCCGCAGATTCAAATCGGTAAACGCCTTGATGATAATCGTCGTGGACGACATGGAGAGCATAGCTCCCAAAAAAAGGCTGTCGAGATAGGTGAAATGCAACAGACGCCCCGCCCCGTAACCGGTGAGCATCATACCCACGACGACAACCAACGCAGTGATTACTGCCGAAGAGCCTACTTGAAAAAGTTTCTTAAAACTAAACTCCAATCCCAATGAAAAGAGCAACACTATGATCCCCAACTCGGCCCACAAGTTAATATCTCCCTCATCGACTATGGTCGGGAAAAAGACGAAATTGGGCCCTACCAAAAAACCGGCAACGATATATCCCAATACAACAGGCTGTTTCAGTTTTTTGAAAAGTAGGGTCACTACCCCGGCTACAATCAAAATAAGAGCCAAATCGGTAATGAGTGCATCTAATCCCATAATCAGATTTCGTTTTGAAGAGAAATATATTCGGTTCTATAAATGGTACGCATTCGAGAAAAAAGCGTCACAAAATCGGTCGTTGTACAAGAGAGAATGACAAACTTCAAATCGGTCTTTTGTGCCGCATAATCATATTCGACCAGCACGTTGTGCAGCGAAATTCTAAACTCTTTCAGCAACGTTTCATAGCGAGACAGGTCTTCAACTATCTCGTTGGCTCGCAAATGTATGATTTTCCCTTCCCGGTCCAAATGCGAATGTCTCTCATATTGCTCCAAACTGACCAAAGTAAACAGTATCAATATCGTGGAGGCAACGGCCACAAGATAGAGCCCTACTCCTACGGCCAACCCCAAGGCTGCTACCATCCATATCCCTGCGGCTGTGGTCAACCCCCGTACCGAGCCTTTGGTTTGGATAATGGCCCCCGCGCCCAAAAAACCTACCCCGGTGATCACTTGCGCGGCTACCCGCCCGGGATCACCGTTTTTCAAACCCAAATAGACTTGTGGGATATAAATCGAGACTATCATGGCCAATGTCGCTCCCATCGAAATGAGTGCAAATGTGCGGGCTCCGGCCACTTGTCCTTTCCGTTTTCGCTCGAATCCAACAATCCCGCCCAGCAACAGGCTCAACATCAATTTGAACAAGGCCGAAGTCATTGTCACCTCGGTATCTGAGATAGCTTTCAAAAAGTTATCGAAGATTTCCATACATCGCTTTTTTACACCCTACAAAGATAAGAAAAGGTGTTTGCAGAAGCAAATGAAAACGAAGTTTTCAAATATGATTCTACCGAGTCGCCTCCGAGCTTATGTAAAGATAGTGAAAGGCTTGACAAAATGACACCTTTTGACTCCGTCACACCGGAGGAAATACATAAAAATATCCGGACAAAAAACGCGATACCGTGAAGACGGCATCGCGTTTCTATCGTATTATCTTTTTTTACTCTTACTGTACACCCGAAGTGGCTACTTCCGACGAAATTTTCTTTACCAGCCCTTGCAGTACGGCACCGGGACCTACTTCGATAAAGGTATCGGCTCCGGCGGCAATCATGTTTTGGACTGACTGAGTCCAACGTACCGGAGCTGTCAACTGGGCAATCAAGTTTTTCTTGATCTCTTCGGGATCGGTTTGCGGCTCGGCGTTTACGTTTTGATAAACCGGGCACTTGGGTGCGTGGAAATCGGTGTGGGCGATAGCGTCAGCCAATTCGGCACGGGCGGGTTCCATCAGCGGCGAGTGGAATGCGCCACCTACTTTCAGTTTCAAGGCACGTTTGGCACCGGCTTCCAACATCTTGGCGCATGCTGCATCTATCCCTTCGATAGAGCCCGATATAACGATTTGTCCCGGGCAATTATAATTGGCGGGAACTACAACTCCCTCGGTAACCGAAGCGCACAACTCTTCGACTTTTGCATCGGGCAAGGCCAATACGGCCGCCATCGTCGAAGGTGTTTTCTCACAAGCCTTCTGCATGGCTTGGGCACGCGCCGAAACCAAGCGCAAACCATCTTCAAACGACAAAGCTCCAGCGGCTACCAACGCCGAGAACTCACCCAACGAGTGACCGGCGACCATATCGGGGTTGAAGTCGTCGCCCATCGTCTTGGCCAGAATTACCGAGTGAAGGAAGATGGCAGGCTGTGTAACTTTGGTCTGACGCAAATCCTCATCGGTACCGTTGAACATCAGGTCGGTGATATTGAAGCCCAATATCTCGTTGGCCTTATCGAACATCTCTTTGGCTACGGGGTTGTTTTCATAAAGGTCTTTGCCCATACCTACGAATTGTGCCCCTTGTCCGGGAAATACAAATGCTTTCATCTCTTTCTTTTTTAATTACGGAAAATTTTCCTTATTCAAAAATCGCTGCAAAGTTAATCATTTTATTGGTATGAGCAAACATTTGCAAATCAATATCTTTTTTAACAATACCGTAATGGCTGAACAGCAGTTCGAAAGAGCCGACGGGAAAACTCGTAAAAGGGCTGTCTGTGTGGTCGCACTCCCCTTCGTTACGGAAAGGAAATGCGATTAGGTTATTTTTTTTGACATCGTGTTAATCAATTTTGAGAGGCATTTGTTGTATTATACAAATATTCTTCCTTATTTTGTTCTCTTGAACAATTTGGCATATTTAATAAAATAAAAAAATGAATACACTCTCTGCAATATTGTTGCTCTTTGGAAACCTTGGTACTACCGAGCTTATCATCATATTGGTCGTCGTCTTGCTCTTGTTTGGCGGGAAGAAAATCCCCGAACTGATGCACGGTATAGGCAAGGGGGTGCGCAGTTTCAAAAAGGGTATGAACGAGATTGAAGAGGAGATAAACACTCCCGTATCGAAGCCCGAAGAGAAAAAGAAAGAAGAGAACAAATAGTCGTCGAGCGACTGTTTGTTCAAACAAACGTGCCGTGGGGAGGTTGCACGACAAGCAACTATGCACCTGCGGTTTTATTACGTACATAGATTCCCCTTGGTTTCATGGATAATGAGCTGAAAGAGATGAGTTTTTGGGAGCATGTCGAGGACTTGCGCAAGGTTGTTTTACGCTCTGTCGGCGCAATTCTCCTCTTGTCGGTTCTCTTTTTTGCGCTCATGCCCCACATCTTCGACAACATCATTTTGGCCCCCTGCCGCTCCGATTTCATCTTGTACCGATTGTTGTGCGATCTAAACCAGCATGCAGCGATTCTGCCCGACTTCTGTGACGACCAGTTCGAGGTGAAACTTATCAACATACAACTAGCCTCGCAATTCTTTATCCACATGAGTACTTCCATGTGGCTGGCCTTGTTAGTGGCATTTCCCTATGTTATCTATCAACTGTGGACCTTCATTAGCCCGGGGTTGTATGCAGGAGAGAAACGGCATGCCCGAGGAGCGTTCCTTGCCGGGAACATCATGTTTTTTATCGGCATCGCCGTGGGGTATTTCCTTGTATTCCCGCTTACGTTGCGATTCTTGGCCGAATATCAAGTGAGCGAAATGGTGCCCAACCAAATCTCGCTCGACTCCTATATGAGCAATTTCCTCACCCTTAATTTCATTATGGGATTGGTATTCGAGTTGCCGCTCCTCTGCTGGATTTTGTCAAACATGGGACTTATCACCCGCCGATTTTTCAAGACCTACCGCCGGCATGCCATCGTCATTTTGCTCATTTTGGCAGCCTTTATCACACCATCGAGCGACCCGTTCACACTGTCGGTCGTGTTCGTTCCTCTTTACGGTCTTTACGAACTGAGTGCTTGGGTGGTAAAACCCGACTCGAAAGAAGAGGAGGAGAGCAACGAAGAAGGGGAAGCCGCTCAATAGCTCCCCCCTCAATCGAAGATTTTAAATGTGTTGCTGTCGCGTTATTCTACCGTCACACTTTTGGCCAAGTTTCGAGGTTGGTCCACATTCAGTTGCTTGGCCACGGCCACATGGTAACTCAACAACTGCAACGGTATGACCGATAACAATGGAGCGAGGCATGCCAGTGTCGCCGGGACTTCCATCACCTCTGCACACATCTTTCTAACCTGCTCATCGCCTTCCGTTACAATGGCAAAGATGCGCCCTCGACGGGAAAGGACTTCCTGCATATTTGAAATGATCTTCTGATAAAGTTGATGATGCGTGGCAATAAAGACAACGGGCATCTCGTCATCGATCAAAGCTATCGGGCCATGCTTCATCTCGGCTGCAGGATAACCTTCGGCATGGATATATGAAATTTCTTTCATTTTCAATGCGCCTTCCAACGCCACCGGATAATTCCAACCTCTTCCCAAATAAAGGCAATTATGCGCATAGGTAAAAATGCGGGCAATATCCTTGATTTTGTCATTTTGTTGAAGTATGGTTTGAATCTTCTCAGGGATAAGCGTCAACTCGCGAAGGACTTCGTTATATTCCTGTTCATCGACTGTTCCTCGTGCCTTTCCCAAAGCGAGGGCCAGCATGGTAAGCACCGTAACTTGTCCGGTAAATGCTTTTGTCGAGGCGACCCCGATTTCCGGTCCGATATGAATATATGTACCCGTGTCGGTCTGCCGGGCAATGGAACTGCCTACACTGTTCACGATACCGAAAATCGTCGCTCCTTTCTCTTTGGCCATTTCGATGGCGGCGAGGGTATCGGCCGTTTCTCCACTTTGACTGATGGCCATAACCACGTCGCCGGGTTCAATGACCGTATCGTTATAGCGGTATTCACTGGCATATGCCACTTCGGTGTGTATCTTGCAAAAATGTTCGATCAGTTGTTTGCCAATCAAGCCGGCATGCCAAGAAGTACCACACGAAACGATGGTGAATCTTTTGGCGTTGACCAATATGTCTTTATGCTGCTCCACGGCGCTAAGGACAACCCGGTACTTACCGTCTTTTTCAAGGATTCGGCCTCTCATGCAGTCTTTAAGAACCGTAGGTTGGTCAAATATCTCTTTCAACATAAAATGTGGGAAACCGCCTTTATCCAACATCGAAAGGTCCAGATCGACCTCTTTGATTTCATAATCTACCGACCCGGTGTGCAGATTCTCTATTCGCAACTCTTTTCCCCGTTCAATAAGAGCGAGTTCTTCATCATTCAGATATACGATTTTTCTTGTATATTCGGCTATCGGGCTGGCATCGCTGGCAAGGAAAAACTCTTCGTTGTTTTCTCCGATACCGATAGCCAAGGGCGAGGCTTTTCTCGCAGCAATCAACAAATCGGGGTTTCGCCTGTCAACCACGGCTATGGCATAGGCCCCTATGCATAATTTCAAAGCCCGGCGCACACCCGAAACGAGATCGCCATTCCCCTCGGTCGCCGCATATTCGATGAGTTGGGCCAAGACCTCCGTATCGGTTTCACTTTTGAACGTATATCCTTTTTTTTCGAGTTGCTCCTTTAATACTGCATAGTTCTCAATAATGCCATTATGTACAATAGCGATATTACCCGATTGCGAGACATGGGGATGTGCGTTTATTTCCGACGGTATCCCATGGGTAGCCCATCTGGTATGTGCTATACCAAGAGTGCCGCACGCATCATCATTTTGGGTTTTCTCTTCGAGATTAGAGACTTTTCCTTTGGCCTTATAGACCTCCATTCTCTCATTACCCGAAACAATAGCGCAACCCGCACTATCATATCCTCTGTATTCCAATTTTTTCAATCCATTGATAAGAATGGGCAAAGAGGGCTTATCGCCTATGTATCCTACTATTCCACACATATTTACCTTATTATCGTGTTTATTATAACTATTATTATTCTTTTATATCTTGCCTGAGAAATCTGTCCAACCGTCATCGAACCGTCTCCGAGCAATGTGTTTCCTTCTCAGAAGTTTTGTCCACATTATTTGTTTCATACAGTGATTGACCAATAGAATATCGCTCTCACAGCTCTCATATCGGCCCTTGTTGTTACAAAATCTGTGTAGATAAAAATTAATCCCTCTCATTAAAAAACACAAGCCTTTTTCATCATACTTGGTTGGCTATTTATTTTCGGTTTCCCTCCTATAACACTTTCGGAAGGAAAATTATTGACAAATATATCTCATTTATTGTCTTGCATTAAATGTATTAACACATTTTTTAAACGGGGAATCTCTTCTCTCTTACCCTTATCGCAATTCAAAATTATATCAAAGGTCAAGACACCCCGAGAAAAAAGATAATTCAAGATTCTATCTTCTTTTCTATCCTGAACCCAACAACTTTAAACCAAAAAGAGACAGCCGTAAAAGCGACTGTCTCTTGGTGACTCCGACAGGATTCAAACCTGTAACCTTCTGATCCGTAGTCAGATGCTCTATTCAGTTAAGCTACGGAGCCATAGATAATTTTGTTCTGTTTTTTCATATTGTCCTTCTCGCTTGGAGGACGTTGTATTTGAGTGACTCCGACAGGATTCAAACCTGTAACCTTCTGATCCGTAGTCAGATGCTCTATTCAGTTAAGCTACGGAGCCGTTTGCGGTTGCAAAGATAGGAATAATTTTATTCCCGTGTATCTTTTTTATCGTGTTTTTTTATCTATTATCTTTCGAGAAACAGCTATCACACCTATTTTCAAGCAAATAGGGATATGTTTTTATTCGAGGAATTTGGGGCTGAAAACGAGAAGCCCGATGTTTATACCGAAATTCCAGTTACGTGCCGGGTAATCGTAATAGTTGGCATAGACGCTTATCGAGGCGAAAGAGAGGTCGAAGACCACAGAACTTTCGCCCATAAAGTGATATTTGGTAAAGGCCTTACCGTAATACGGGAGCATACCTTCGCCCTCGTAGATTTGGCGGAACGGTGCAAAGAGATAGAACTCATTGCGGAATTGCAGGTTGTTCATGATTTTCCAAACTGGAATCACACCGGCCGCCAAATATTGTGTGGAGCGAAATGCCGGATTAAAGATGGTTTTGCTGTGGGGCGTAGGAGTAAACGCCGGAGCTTGTACCAGCGTAGAGGTATAGTTGCTCAACAGCCCTTTACTCGACACGACGGCTTTTCCCCGCAATCCCAGTACAAACTTATTGCCGAAAGGGATATAAGTATGTATATTACCTTCGAGTTGTAACCACGAGAGTGTCTGCGTACTATTGGACTGCAAACCGGTATCGTATGGTGTGAAATGTTCTTTCCCGTAGGCGAGCAAACCCGACACCGAACAATCGGTTCCCGAGGTGGGATACATATAACTGTTCAAGTTATTCCGGTCGAATTTCATCGAGGCGACAAAGAGGTTATACCGGCTCCTGTCCTGCTCGTTTTTGGAGAAATCGACCGTATTGGACTGATAGTACTTATCGTCCATTCCGCCATAGCCAATCGATACGACAGCTTTCGAACTGGTGAGGAATGGCAGTCCCAGCCGCAATTTCACATATTGTTCAGATTGCGTGATGAACGACGGCATGCGGTCGGAATAGAAGAGGGTTTCGTTTTGATAAAACTTTTGTTTGGAGGCGACAGCATGCAGTTTCAAATACATGGGTATCGCAGTTTTCAAATCAAATCTCGCCGAGAAGATGCCCGAGGTATATGACTGCCCTATTTGTCCGGTCAAATCGAGGTCGAGCGAATTCAGGCTCACGGTGCGGTAATGGGCTCCTATACAGATTTGATTGGAACTGGTCGAGGAGATAAACCCGCCTATACCCACAGCCAACTGGTCATGTACGTTCGCTTTCAAATCGAGATCAAAGAGTCCGCTCTCTTTGTTGTAGCGGGCATGCGGTATCAAGTCGAATATCTTTCCATCGGATATGGTCTTGTAATAAGCGGCTTTGGCTTGCTCTTCGGTAAAGGTGTCGTCTGTCTCGAACTGACGTTTGATATACTCTTGCTGTTGGTGATTCCCGCCGTCGACCGTCACGTCTTCAAAAACGAGGTCGGGTGTTTTGCTTTTGAAAATCATTCGCTGCAACTGCCGGGTCTCCTGCGACAATTCTCTGGGGATACGGCTCTTGATCGAGTCCATAATCGACATCGTATAGTCATAACCTATTTGTGCGATTTGCTGAGCTTTAGGGAAATCGAGCAAACCCACATCGCTCAAATCGAAACGCATCAAAATCCCATCCTCGGGGTCGAGGGTGTAATCGCTTTTTTGCATCACCATGTTTTCGATTTGGTTGATGAGGTCGTTTTCTTTCGGCTTATCGATTTTTGCGGCAACAATACTACCGATGATAATATCGGGATTAAAATCGGCTTTCATCACATCGACGGGGAAATTGTTATATATACCGCCGTCATAGACCAACACACTGTCTATCTCTATGGGTTTGAATACAAACGGGAAGGTCATCGAAGCCCTCACGGCATCGCCCAAATCGCCATCACGCAACACTACTTCCCGCTTGTGATATACATCGGAAGCGACAGCCCTGAACGGGACAAACAGCTTGTCGAAATTACCGTCACATTGAGCCGAATAGGGTGCAAACAAACTCATGAAACCATAGTTCATGGGGAAATGATTGATGAGGCTGTTGGGCAGGAAATGAGGTTCAAGTTTGGTAGAGTCTTGCAATGCGACATTAAATGAAACGATTTCGGGCGAGGGATCGGGTTTTTTGAAATAATAGACATACCGTTTGTCGAATATTCCGCGAGACCACATGCTGAAATCCTCGGAAAGAATCAGGCTCAACATCTCATCGGGAGTATATCCCATGGCATACCATGCACCCACAATGGCTCCCATCGATGTCCCTGCCACGTAATCTATGGGGACATTATTCTCCTCGAGGGCCTTGATAATGCCTATATGCGCTATTCCCTTGGCTCCGCCACCGCTCAAGACCAATCCTACCGTCTGGGCGTGCGATTGTATCGATGCGCAAAGCGCGGCAAAGAGAATCAACAGAAATCGTCTCATAATCGATTGTGCCATTTACAACGATTGCAAAAGTATATCTGTATCAGTTCGTTTCGGAGATGAACGAATCTTTGAAGCCAATAAAATAAAGGACACCGTCGAGTCCTATCGTCGAGATAGACTGGCTGGCATTTTCTTTCACCTTCGGCTTGGCGTGGTAAGCTATTCCCAATCCGGCAGTACTCAACATAGGCAGGTCGTTCGCCCCGTCGCCCACTGCTATTGTTTGGGCAATATCCACGTTTTCGACTTGTGCAATCAATTTGAGCAACTCGGCTTTTCGACGACCATCTACAATATCGCCCACATATCGCCCGGTGAGTTTTCCATCGATGATTTCCAACTCATTGGCATACACATAGTCGATGCCGTAACGTTGTTTCAGATAGTTCCCGAAGTAGGTAAATCCACCCGATAGGATAGCAATCTTGAATCCGGCCCGTTTCAATACCTGCATCAAGCGGTCCACCCCTTCGGTAACGGGCAGCGACTCGGCGATCTCTTTCATAACCGACTCGTCCAGACCTTTCAACAGGCTTACCCGACGGGCGAAACTTTCGCAAAAATCGATCTCCCCGCGCATGGCCGACTCGGTAATGGCTTTCACCTCATCGCCCACTCCGGCCCTCATGGCCAACTCGTCGATTACCTCAGTCTCTATGAGCGTGGAGTCCATATCGAAACAAATCAACCGGCGACAACGACGATATATGCCGTCTTCTTGCAAAGATATGTCCATACCCAAATCCGACGAGAGTTGCATGAACGATGATTGCATGGCTACCTTATCCTTAGGCGTACCACGTACCGACAACTCGATACACGATTTCGGAGAGCGCACATCTTCATCGAGAGGAATACGTCCCGTGAGGCGTTGAATAGCATCGATATTCAATCCCTGTTCGGCTACAATACGGGTCACCTCACCAATCTGCCGAGCCGTAATGCAACGGCCCAATATGGTAATAATATAGCGGTTCTTTCCCTGTAACCCTACCCAACGGGTATATTCCTCTTCGCTAATGGGAGAAAAACGAATGTTTACATCGAGTTCATAAGCTTTGAACAACAGGTCTTTAAGAATATCGCCCGATTTGTCCTCTTCGGTTTTGAAAAGGATTCCCAACGATAGCGTATGGTGAATATCGGCTTGACCAATATCCAAAATAAACGCATCATAACGTGCCAAGACTTCGGTCAAAGCTGTTGTCACACCCGGTTTGTCAGCACCCGATATGTTGATAAGAATAATTTCGGTTTTCGATTTCATGTTTTCAAAAAAATCCTATTTCAAATTATATATGTTATACTGTGTAAAAACGGACAAATTTCTGGGATGCCTTTTTACAATTCGGCCCACACAACCCTCCTGCGCAAAGATAATGTAATCATCGGCATAAAACAAAGTTTTAGACAAGACTTCCGCCATATCTGTTCATTTTATTTTGTCAAACATCTCCCCAAGAAGATAAAACTGTCGGCAATAAAGGAGAAAAAGCCCCTTTCCCTATTTCCTTTTCAAAGGTAGGAGAAGCAGGGAATTGATAACGGTCATTCATTTGTCCCAATATTTCGGCGAAATCATTTCGTTAACATTTCTATATTCATCTAACAATCAGTATATTATAGATTACAAAAAGTTAAAACAGCTGGAATATTTGGTTAATTCCCTAAAAGCAACCAACTTTGCAGCCGAATTTATGGGTTCCCGGTAGCGAAGGAAGCGTCCCGAGCGAGAGGAACTAACCGCTGAAAATCAGCGGGGTCTGCCGTT
>CALUJQ010000052.1 GCA_944320995.1 uncultured Barnesiella sp.
CACGGTAACCTCGCAGCCCGTCTGCTCCGCGAAGAGACCAAATGCTTCGCTTTCTTGGCCGGTCACGAGTCGTTTGCCGCTGCCGAAGGCGCTATCAAAATTGCCGCCAAAGCCGACAAAGTGCGTAAAGAACCTCTGCGTTGTATCCTCAACGGTCTAGGTAAAGACGCCGCACAAATCATTTCGCGTATCAACGGTTTCACCTATGTACAAACTCAGTTCGACTACTTTACGGGCGAATTGAAAGTGGTTCGTGAAATTGCCTATTCCAAAGGCGAACGCGCCAAAGTAAAATGCTACGGTGCCGACGACGTGCGCGAAGGTGTAGCCATCATGTGGCACGAAGGCGTAGATGTATCGATCACGGGTAACTCGACGAACCCCACGCGTTTCCAACACCCCGTAGCCGGTACTTACAAGAAAGAGTGTGTAGAAAGAGGTAAAAAATACTTCTCCGTAGCATCGGGTGGCGGTACGGGCCGTACCCTGCACCCCGACAACATGGCTGCCGGTCCAGCCTCTTACGGTATGACCGACACGATGGGCCGTATGCACAGCGACGCCCAGTTCGCCGGTTCTTCGTCGGTACCTGCTCACGTTGAGATGATGGGCTTCCTTGGCATCGGTAACAACCCCATGGTAGGTTGCACCGTAGCTTGCGCCGTTGACGTTGCCCAAGCCTTGAACAAGTAATCATTTACTTCATTGAGATAATAAACCCCCGTAACTCGCAGGAGAGTTACGGGGGTTTTTTTGTTCGGGCCACTACGCCCCGCGATGTTTTCGGCCATCGCTCCCTTGACGCGGCGCTTTGTCCCATTCCGCGCTCGATTGGGAGGGTGTCATACCGTGTCGTGATGCCGTATCCAGAAATACCCGTTCATGTCATTCCGCACCGTGATGCGGAATCCAGAAATACCGGCAAAATTGTAGTCATAGGTAATACCCGCAACCGTTTCCAACGCCTGCACTTCTCTGGACCCCGCATCAAGGTGCGGGGTGACACGGTGCGCATCGGGAGTGGGGTGATACGGGAATATTCATTCTTCTCAGCAGCGAAACGAGCAGAACGAACCAAGAAATGCCTCCGCTGTTATCGGGCCTCTTCGGTCATCGATTGGCGCGGTCCTCGGGGGCTGCGGAACTCGCCGCGCCCAGACACTCCTCGCCTTCGTGCCTCGGTCGGCTGGTCTCGGCCCGGCCCGATAAAGGCGGAGGGGTCTCCCGGGCTTCCTGTTTTCTGCTCTCAATTTCCGGCTCTCTGGACTCCGCCATTTCGTTATACTGCACTGTGATGCGTCCGGTGTTAGTATTGGGCGGGGCTGCCAAAATGTCTATACCGGCAGTCGGACAATATTGCACGGTTGGCGACAATGCGGCATGAAAATGGGGCGTGGCTTCTCCCGGGATCGTTTGGGAAGGGACGAAGAGCGGTGTGGCGGTGGATTGGTACACTTCTTGCAATACGTTCGGTGGTTTTGGAAACAGAATATGAACTTAAAAATATAAAGTTATGATTTCACAGAAGTTACAAGAGGCTATCAACGTACAGATTACGGCCGAGATGTGGTCGTCGAACCTTTATCTGTCGATGTCGTTCTATTTCAAGAAACTGGGATACGACGGATTTGCTCACTGGATGCGCAAACAGTCGCAGGAGGAGTTGGAACACGCTTATGACCTTGCCGACTATATGGCTAAACGCGGCGGTGTGGCCCGGGTCGATAAGATAGATGTAGTTCCACAAGAGTGGGAGAGTGTGCTCGATGCCTTTGAGAATGTGTATAAGCATGAGTGCCATGTGTCGTCGTTGATCGACGAGTTGGTGAATGTGGCTTCGGCCGAGAAGGACAAGGCTTCGCAGGATTTCTTGTGGGGTTATGTGCGTGAACAGGTCGAGGAAGAGGCTACCGCACAGGGTATCGTCGAGAAACTGCGCCGTTGCAAAGACGAGGCCAGTATCCTCTATATGGACGAGAAACTGGGTCAAAGACAATAAAACGGTGGTGCTGAACCTCTGTTATGATTGAAAAAAATGCTCCGGTACGAACTGTGTTCTTGTCGGGGTGTTTTTTTTGAGGAGATGGATTCTTAAATGAATAGGACCAATGAGGAAGTTGCTTTGTCCGCAGTGTAAGGTTTCGGCTTTGTATGTAAAAAATGCCGATGGTGACAGGCGCGTGGTTTACGTGACGGTCGAGGGTGGTGTAGTGCCCCGCAACGAGGGAGAGAGCCTCGACGGATTCGACCTCGATACGGTTTACTGTCTGGGTTGCTCGTGGAGCGGTTCGCCCAAACGGTTGGTGCGGATATAGTTTTGATGACAAGCCAATAAAAAAGCTTCCGGATTAAGTCCGGAAGCTTTTTTATTGAGGAAGTTCCAGATGCGGAATTTTGTTTTTGTCGCCGGCGATGGCGATGTAGAATTGTCCGGGAAGGAGGTATCGGCGGGCGACCGATAATAATCGGTCGGACGTGACCTGCCGTATGGCCTCGTCTTGCCGGGCAAAGTATTCGAGGGGTAAGGTGTTGGCTTTCAGCGACAGGTAGTAATCGGCAATGGAGAAGGGGGAGTCGAGCGTACGAGCCAATTCTCCGCGCAAATAGTTTCTGACGATAGCCATTTCGTCGGCCGATATAGGTTCGTTTCTCAGCCGGTCGATTTCGGCGAACACTTCGTCGATGAGAGGCCGGGTAAATTCAGTACCGGTTTGGGTGGCTATTGACAGGTAACTGCCATGCCGCATGGCGGCGATAGAGGAGGCTATGCCATAGGTATAGCCTTTTTCTTCGCGGATATTCGACATAAGCCGGCTTCCGAAGTATCCGCCGAGAACGGTACACAGGAATTTCAAGGCGAAGAAATCGGGGTGTTCCCGGTTGATGACGGGCAGTCCCATGCGAATGCCCGATTGCAGGGCATTCTCTTTATGGGTGACGATAATGTGCCGTTCCGACGGGAGTATGGGCGGAATAGTCATTGCCCAGTCGGGTTGTTCCGGGCAGTCCCATGATTTCCCGAAATGTATTTCCAACTTTTCGAGCAGTTTGTCGGTAATCTTTCCGGCGATGAATATGTGGCAATGGTCGGGCCGGATATGTTGACGATGGTAGGCCCGAAGGTCGTCGGTTGTCAACCGGTCTATGTGGTCGGCTGTGACGGTACGTCCGTAGGGGTGTTCCTTGCCGAAGGTCATGGAAAGGAATGTTTCGGAGGCGAGGACATCGACCTTCTCTTTTTGGACGAGCAGCTGTTGTATGCGCCGCTCTTTGAGGCGGGAAAACTCTTTCTCGGGGAAGTCGGGGCGGGTCACGATGTCGGCCAGTAACGCCAGACAGGTATCGAGATGCCGGTTGAGGGTGTAGAGTGTCACATACAGGTAGTGGCTCGATACCGAGGTCTGTAACCACGCTCCGTGGTAGTCGAGCGACTCGGCAATCTCTTCCGAGGATTTTCCGGCTGCCCCCTCTTTGAGCATGAGCAGGGTGAGCGAGGCGGTTCCCGGTTTCTGTTCGGCATAGTATCCGCCGTCGAACATGAGGTCGATGCGGCACACCTCTTCGTCGCCTTGGTTGCAGGCGATGATTTCTATCCCGCTGGACAATGTATAGTTGCCGGGAGCGGGGAGGGCGAGGGGTGGGAATTCGCCCACGGGGGGTATTGTCGTTCGGTCCAATCGCATGGTTACGGGAGTAGGGCTATCGCTTTTTGTAAGTCGTCGGGTGTATCGATACCTATCGTCTCTTGGGTGGTAATCCCCACCTTGATTTTGTAGCCGTTTTGCAGCCATCGGAGTTGTTCGAGCGACTCGGCCAATTCGAGCGACGATTGGGGTAGCCGGGTGATTTGCGCCAATATGTCGATGCGGTATCCATACATGCCTATGTGTTTGTAATAAACATGTTTGTCGAGCCATTGTTCGGGGGCTTCGTTGCGCAGGTAAGGGATAATCGAACGGCTGAAATAGAGCGCTTCGTTTTTCTCGTTGAGGATAACTTTCGGCGAATTGGGGTTGGCCAAAGCCTCGTATCCTTCGCCGGCTTCGAAGGGGCGAACGAGGGTTGCGATTTGGGTTTGCGGTGAATCGAAACAGGCGATGAGGCTCTCGATTTGCTCGGGTTTGATGAAGGGCTCGTCGCCTTGTATGTTGATGACCACCTCTTCATTTCCGCCCAGCCGGTTGTAGGCTTCGAAACAACGGTCGGTGCCGCTGCGGTGTTCCGACGAGGTCATCACGACGTTGCCGCCGAATGATTTCACGGCGTTGAATATGCGTTCGTCGTCGGTGGCGACACATACGTTTTCGAGTACTTTGGCGGCCTGTTCGTAAACGCGTTGAATCATATATTTCCCTTTCATGTCGGCCAGCGGTTTCCCGGGGAAGCGGGTCGAGGCGTAGCGTGCCGGAATGATACCGATAAATTTCATGTCGATTGTTTTTTATAAAGTTAGTTTTTAATTTCAATTACATAGAGTTGGGCGTTTTCATATTTAACCACTCGTACCGGGGCGTCTTTCTCGATATAGCCATAAAGAGCCACGGCATCGAACTGGGTGCGGTCGATGAGTATTTTTCCCGAGGGACGTAGAATGGTAGCTGCTTTGCCGGTTTTACCTATATACTCTTGTAGCCCTGTGGGCACACCTATGTACCCGGTGTCGGTGGTTTGGCTCGAATGCAGGGCCAAGTGGTGAAGAGGCCCTTTGCTCCCGATTTTCTGGAAAAAGAGAAGCAACAGAACTGCATAGACGACGATTCCCGAGATGACGGTTAGGATCCCTTTGTTGATCTCGGCGGCCGGGACAAATTGGAAATCGAAATTGACGTTCCCGATTAGGGCCAGAACGAGTGCGGCAAATATCAGTACAAAGCCCGATATGCCGGCGATGCCGAATCCCGGAATGACCAGAAACTCGAAGATGAGCAAAATGACGCCGACGACAAAGATGAGAATTTCCCAGTTGGCTGCCAGCCCGTCGATGTAGAGCGGTGCGAAGTAGAGTACGGCGGCCGTACAGGCAACGGCTGCGGGGAATCCTATTCCCGGGGTTTTCAACTCCATGAAGATGCCGCCGAAAATGAGTGTGACCAGTATGGCTTGCAAGGCCGGATTGGTGAGGAAACCAGCGATGTCGTCGAATAGCGAAGGCTCGAATTTTTGCAATTCATAGTTTTCGTACCGAAGCCTTTGCGTGATGATTTCGTCGATGTTCCCGACAATGGCTTCGCAGTAGTTCTGGGCGATGGCTTCGTGGGCTGTGAGAGTGAGTACTTTGCCCGAGTCGCACAGATGGGGGACAACAACCCGCTCGTCGACCATGGCTTCGGCGATGAGCGGATTCCGTCGCCAGTTCCCGGTGGAGTCTTTCCCGTGGGCTTCGGCCGTGGCACGCATGGTCGCCCGCATGTAGGATTGGTATTTGTCGGGCATGGCCGCCCCCGTCTCGTTGACAACCGTGGCCGCCCCCATACTTGCGCTGTTGCGCATATAGATGCTGTCGCAGGCAATGGCGATGAGAGCGCCGGCCGAGGCTGCGTTGTTGTCGATAAAGGCATAGACGGGAATCGGGCTATTGAGTATGGCCGTTCGCATGGAGTCGGCGTGAACCACGGTTCCCCCGTAGGTGTTCAGGCGCAGAATGACAATTTGCGCTTTCTCCTCTTGGGCCCGGTGCAATCCCGCCCGTAAATATCTCCAAGTCGTACTCCCTATCTCTGTGTCTATATCTATCTGGTAAATAGGTACTTGACTATTGCCGGCAAGGGCATGAAAAAATAATGTGATAAAAAAGATATATTTATGAAACTTTTTCATGGGCTGAAGTGTTTAATACTAAGAAGCACAATTAAAAAAGATAAGAAATATGTTACAAAGTAAATAAAAATAATTTATAGCATTATATTTTGCAAAAATAGATTTTTTTGACCCCCTTTGGATTCGCATTGCGATTCGAAGACGATTAGGAGAATAAGGAATTTTAGGTTGTAGTAGTTGATATAAGCAGATTTTCGATGCATTTTCGTAATACAAAGTAGTAGTCAAAAGAATAAAAAAAACAGGAATTACAAAAATCATCAAAAACTCAAATATGAACTCTCCAAGATTTCAAGATAGATTGTTGGATTTACAAGACAATTTATTAAATTTCGCCTATATGCTTACTGCCAACCGGGAAGAGGCGAAGGATTTACTCCAAGATACCACATTAAAAGCGTTGGACAACGAAGATAAATATATCGACAATGTCAATTTCAAAGGTTGGGTGTTTACCATTATGCGTAATATTTTTATCAATAATTACCGCAGAGTGGTACGTAACCAGACCATAATCGATCAGACCGAGGATTTGTATCACCTCAATTTGCCTCAGGATTCGGGGTTTGCGTCGCCAGAGGGTTCGTTCACCGTAAAAGAGATTACAAAAGCTATCAATAGTTTTAGCGAGGAGTACCGAATACCTTTTTCGATGCACGTGGCTGGATATAAATATCACGAGATTGCCGAGAAAATGGATTTGCCCTTGGGCACGGTAAAAAGTCGCATCTTCTTTGCCCGCCAACGCTTGCAAGAGATATTGAGAGATTATAAATAGGTGTTAACAGGGTTATTTTGTTGAATACTTTTAATGTGTTCGGTATGGAAAAGGCCTCATGGATTCGAATAGGATCATGAGGCCTTTCTTGTATGGAGAAAATCGGTGATGAGACCGATGTTGGTAGTGTTGTCGTATGGTTTCAGTAATTGTATCCGTTCGAGTCGCTTCGTTTCGTCGAACGGGTGCTTTTGTGCATGTTCTATGGCATGAATTATGGCTTGGGGAGTATCGGCCACGATACAAGCCTTGTCGAGCCCTGTGCCGACCAACATTTTGCTGTTGACGATGCAGTGGCCGCCGCAGTAGAGGGCATGGAGCAGTTTCAATTTCAGACCTGTGGGCTGAGAGGTAACCATCAGGTTGATTGCTGCTTTTTCGATAAGGTTGTCCATCTCTTGTTCCGAGGGATTGGCGATAAGCCGAACACCGGGGTGTGGTGCGATTTGGCGGGTGAGCCGTTCGACTGGATCTTTCCCGGCGAAAATCCACGAAATATGTTGCGTGTACGGAACGATGTTTTGCAGTAGATATTCGGCCGCTTCGATATTTTCCTCTACCGATAGATTCCCGTGGTACAGGATATAATTTTTTTTAGGGGATAGAGGTGCCACTGATTGATGTGCGTGAAAGGCGGGGAGCAACATCACCGATATTTGCGGGTATTTTGAAGAAAAATAGCAACGGTCGCTTTCGGTAATGGCCAAAATGGCATCGGCGTGTAATAACTTATGTTCGTATTGTTTCAGTTTGGAGGCTTCGAGGTGGTAGTATAATTTTTTCCATCCTGAGGCTTTTCGAGCCAATTCTCGATAATATTCCTGCTCGATGTTGTGCATGCGCACCAGTTTAATCCTATCTTTCAACCGTTTGTCTGCGAGAAGGCCGCAACAGTGTATTCCCTCGAACAAAATAGGAGAATCGTCGGCAAGCAAGTCTTTCAGCAGGCGGGAAGATCGTCGGCTGGAAACGATATAGGGGGCGGTAGAAAATTGGCGCATGAGAGAGCGTTGACGAGGATAATAGAATACTCGCTCGGCTACTTTGCTCAATTCGTCGGACTGCCCTCTCTCGTATTGGAATGTATGCAACCACGTTTCGTATCCGGCATCTTTCAGGGCTTTGAGTTTATAATAAATATCGATCACTCCGCCATAATCGGCCGGAAAAGGTACTTGCAAAGATACTACGTGAATGCGATGGTGAGGAGACGGCGGCAGGTCCATAAATTCAGAATTTGTATCCCAGCCCAAG
Source organism: uncultured Barnesiella sp. (assembly GCA_944320995.1). Classification (GTDB taxonomy): domain Bacteria; phylum Bacteroidota; class Bacteroidia; order Bacteroidales; family Barnesiellaceae; genus Barnesiella. The sequence continues at coordinate 7,850 of CALUJQ010000052.1, forward strand.
GGATATGTGGGCTTGATTGAAATCGTTTATGAGAATGTATTTGCCTTCGATGTGCAGATTCAACCGGTGTGAGATGTTCATTTCGAATCCGGCCCCGGCGTTAATCCCGAATTTATTCCGGGTGTTGGAGAGCTCTTTATCGTTTTGCAGGGCATTTCCCCTCCAACTTTGGAATGCGATTCCTACCAGCGGATAGAACGAAAAACGGCCGGCGAAAGGTACGAGATAATGAATGTTCCCGTCGATTTCCCACTCGTTGAGGTCGTGATGCGAAACCGCATAATTGACCGAGGGGGCGACCCGCCAGTTCTTGGCAAAGGGGAGATGCATGAAAATGCCTATTTGAGCATTTTCCGTATCGAATAAATATCCGGTAGATACGCCCAAACATTTGGCGTTGTAGGATTGCGCTTGGGCAAAAGCACCCGAAAGAGACGCGACGAGTATCAGCAGTGCTATTATTTTTTTCATATTTCGAAGTTTGGACAACAAATATACGCTATCTTTCTGTGAATATGTACTCTCGAAAATTTTTTTTAGGATAGTATGATGTTAAATGTGAAATATGGTATAAAAAGAGAGGCTGTTTCAAAATCTATTGAAACAGCCTCTCTTCCCAGTCGGGGTGACAAGATTCGAACTTGCGACCACACGCCCCCCAGAGGACAATTTTAAACTTCTATATTTTTATATTAGCCTGATTTACAGAATCAATATCACTATAAATCAAATGCTTAATTTCTATAATTTTTCTTCGATTTATTGTCGTTTTCCGAAAAATGTGTCATATTTGTGTCATTCAAATAAAAGAAAAATCATTGTCTTATATAAAAGCTGAATCATATGACACATTATAAATTTATGCTTTTAGAATATAATGCAGGTAAAGATGGTAAGACTGCTGTAACTTTACGTATAACCAAAGACAGGAAACGTAAATATATCAAAACTGGATTATTGGCTACTGTTGAGCAATGGAACAGTGAAAATGATAGATTTATTGCTGATAAGAAGCTTGTACCGAAATTTAAAGAATACAATGCTAAGTTATCAGAATTGGAAACCCGCGTAAATGCTGTTTTAAGAGATTTTGAAGCAGATAGAATTGATTGGACTTTAAATCAATTTGAAGATGCTTTTGTCGGAAAGACTTCAAAAGGAAAAGTGAAAGACTATTTCAATAATACTATCGTCACCCTAAAAGAAACAGGTCATATAGGAAATTCAAAGTGCTATAGCCGTACACTCCATATGCTTGAGTTGTTTGATAGCAAATTTGACAAGAAGGTCTTTTCTGAAATAGACATTAAATATGTAAAGACTTTCGATATTTTTCTCCAAAAACGAGAATGCAAAGGCAATACCCGAAAATATTACTTCAAAGCGTTACGAGCTATTTTAAACAAGGCAATCCAAGATAAGGAGGCATCGGAGAGTACTTATCCTTTTGGTAAAGGGGGATTCAATATCGCTGCATTAGAGGAAGAAACAGCAAAACGCTACTTACCACACGATAGTATGATGAAATTAAAAACAACAGTGATGGATAATGCTGTACTTGAACGGACACGAAGATTATTCCTTTTTTCGTATTACTGCTATGGCATATCGTTTATAGATGCAGCATTACTAACTAAAAAGAATATTATCCGTTATAACGGTGGAAATTATATTGTCTATAAACGGAATAAAACAAAAGAAGCTAAGAAAGTCAAACCTATTCAGATTAAGATAACTTCTGAAATCCAAGAGTTAATGGATTGGTTTTCAGCTAATACATTATTAGTAGAAGATTACTTGTTGCCAATAGTTTCTATTGCAGGATATAAAGGAGAGCAACTTTATAATCATATTCGTAGCCGTTTTGGACGCAATAACAAGAATTTGACTAACTTAGCGAAAGCTTTGGAGATTACAGACATGAAGTTGACAAGCTACGTAAGCCGCCATACAATGGCAATGACTTTACAGGACAATCAAGTACCGAGAGAAGTTATCTCACAGATATTAGGGCACAGCGATTTGGCAACGACCAATACTTACTTGGATAGTTTTGCCAGTAGTGTAATAGACGAAGCGGTAAAAGTATTATAAACGAAACAGTATGTTAGCAACAGATAAAATAAAGGACTTGCTTTCGCATGGCGAGAATAAGCGAGTAGAATTCAAAAAATGTACGGATAAGGTTTCAGCATCTGTGTATGAAACCGTATGCTCTTTCTTGAATGCAGAAGGAGGATATATCTTTTTAGGAGTAGATGATGATGGCACAATATTGGGAATTAACCCTAAATGCGTAACAGATATGACCAAAAGTATTATCAATACGCTGAATAATCCTGAACA
>CALUJQ010000053.1 GCA_944320995.1 uncultured Barnesiella sp.
TTTGTTGTCCGGGAAGGACTCGAACCCTCACAGGCGGAACCAGAATCCGAAGTGCTACCATTACACCACCGGACAAACTTTGTTTTGCGAGTGCAAATTTGCAAATTTATTTTTGTTCGACCATGCAAGGGTCGGATTTTTTCTTTGCTTTAAGGTTTTTTTACAAATTTATTTCTCTTGCGGCAATGCCGATTCGATGATGTCGTAGGACTGTTTCATCAGTTGTTCTATGTCGTGGCCGTCTTCTTGTTGCGGATAGATGGGTGGGTGTATGGTCAAGATTATTTTCCCCGGTTTGAAGTTGTAGGTGGTACGGGGCATGACGGCAAAAGCTCCGTCGATAGTGAGCGGGACCACGGGAAGGGAGAACTCGACGGCAAGTTGGAATGCCCCTCGTTTGAAAGGCCGCATTTTACCGTTCCATGTGCGGGCTCCTTCGGGAAATACGACAAGCGACATGCCGTTTTGGAGTGTCTTTTCGGCTTTTTGCAGGGTATCTTTGAGCCCTCCCTGAGAGCTTTTATCGACGAATATATGTCCTGCGGCGGCACAGGCGCTCCCTACGAAGGGGATATTGCGCAGGCTTTTTTTCATCATCCATTTGAAGTTGTGGTTGAGGTATCCGTAGATGAGGAATATATCATAGGCGCCTTGATGATTGGACACAAAGACATAAGAGGTGTTCTTGTCGATATTTTCCCGGCCTCGCACTTCGATTTTAACGAGTGAGAAGATGCAGACGAGCCGAGACCAAATGTGCGCGGGGTAGTATCCCCAAACGTTCCCGTTTCCCAGCCGGCATCCGATGAGGGTGGTGAGGGCGGTGAGCAGAGTGAGTACCAGCAATATGGGTATGGCGATGAGCCATTGGTACAGGAATGTGAGTATGCGTATCATGTTTTCTGGTTTGATTCGAAAAACAAAGGTAATGAATTTGCCCGATATTGCACTATACTCTCCTTTTTTTGATGTCAAAATGTAAGAAAGGCGGCCTTAAAAGCCGCCTTTCGGGTTGGTGTAAACAGAATTGTTTATTTTGTCTTTGCCTCTACATCGGGAGCGATGAGTTTGTATCCCTTTCCGTGGATATTGATAATCTCGATCGAGGGATCATCTTTGAGGTGTTTCCGCAATTTGGTGATATAGACGTCCATGCTTCGTGCATTGAAGTAGTTGTCGTCGATCCAAATTGTTTTGAGGGCGAAGTTCCGTTCGAGGATTTCATTGACATGTGCACAAAGGAGGCTGAGCAGTTCCGACTCTTTTGTGGTCAGTTTCGTACTTTTGTCGTCGATAGCCAACACCTGTTTTTGGGTATCGAAGGTAAAGCGCCCGATTTTGTAGAGGGTAACTTCTTTGCCTTTTTTCCCTTTTACCCGGCGCAGGATAGCCTCGATACGGAATACGAGCTCTTCCATGCTGAAAGGTTTGGTGATATAGTCGTCGGCTCCGATTTTGAATCCTTCGAGAATATCTTCTTTAAGCGATTTTGCAGTCAAGAATATAATGGGGACTTCACCATTCACGGTACGAATTTCTTGTGCCAGCGTGAATCCGTCTTTTTTAGGCATCATCACGTCGAGTACGCACAGATCGTATTTGCCTTTGAGGAATGCCTTGTATCCGCTTTCTCCGTCGGAGAAGAGGTCGGCGGCATAGCCTTTGGCTTGCAAATACTCTCTTAACAGCATGCCAAGATTTTCATCATCTTCGCATAGTAGAATACGCAATCTTTCTTCCATAATCATTTGTTTTTTATTAGTGGTAGTGTTATTATAAATGTCGACCCTTGATTTACTTCGCTTTCTACGCGGATATCGCCTTTGAGGTCGGTGATGATTTTATGGACATAGGCAAGCCCCAGTCCGAATCCTTTGACATCGTGGCGGTTTCCGGTCGATACACGGTAGAATTTGTCGAATATCTTTTTTAAATCTTCTCTTTTTATGCCTATTCCATTGTCTCGAATCGATATTTCTACTTTGTCGCCCATGGTCCTCGTGCGAATGAACAGCGATAGGGGTACATCTTCCCGGCGATATTTCACGGCGTTGTCGAGGAGGTTGAAAATGACGTTTGTGAAGTGCATCTCGTCGACCGATACAATAGCGTCGTCGGCTTCGAGATCGGCATCGATTACGCCCCCGTATTTCTCGACTTTCAGTTTGAATGTACTCATGACTCCTGTGACGAGATCATTGACATCGACGTTGTGCAATTTCATCAACGTCTTTTGCCGGTCGAACATCGACATTTGCAGCACTTTCTCTACTTGGAACCTCAGCCGTTTGGTTTCGTCGTTGATGACGCCCGATATGTGTTGGAACATGGTGGGGCTTTTGGCCACGGCGGGGTCGTTGAGCATCTGTGCTGCCAACGATATGGTCGATATGGGGGTTTTGAATTCGTGGGTCATGTTGTTGATAAAGTCGTTCTTCATCTCGGTGAGTTTCTTTTGGCGGAAAGCCGTGATGATGGTGAACAGGAAGGTAACCAACAATATGAGTGTGAATGCAAACGAGGGAATCATGAATTTTATCGAACTCGATATATAGTCTCGTTTGGTGGGGAAATAGACTTTCAGATAGTTTATCTTGGCCGGTGGGTCGTTGGGGAATATGGCTTGTGTAAACAAGTTCCCTTCGATCTTGGGGTCATATTGGTTTGAGCTGTATAAGATTTTTTCGTTTTTGTTGTAAATGGCAAATTGGAAAGGCAAATTCAGCCCGTTGTTTTCAAACTCCGATTTCAAATAGCTTTCCAGTTTTTTTATATCGATTCGATCCATTACGGGTCTGTTGCTGGCTTTGCTCAACATATTGAGTATGACCTCATTCAGCAATCCTTTTTGGTAGAGGTACTGCCCTTTGCGGGCCTCTTGTATGTTGCGGTAGGTACTGATGAGTGTGTTGTGGTCCTTGGGGCGAGGCTTTGCCGGCGTGATAATCGTGCTGGTTTGCTCGCGGAAAGAGAAACTGGCTACTGTCCCGTCGGGCGATACGATGGAAAACTGGTGCGTGGCAATGTCTTGCTTGTCTTGTTGTTGGTTGTAGGAAGATAACATTTTTTTCTCTTCCTCTTCCAGATACTCATCTAAGTAGCGTTGGGTCTCGTCCAATTCGAGGCTGGTCGATACTGCGTACAGGCTTCGTTTTACGGCTTCGGTAAATTGCTCGTTTCTCATTTTTATCATGTTTTCCATATACATGATTTGTATATAGAGCAGTCCGATAAAGGTGAGTGCCATGATGATGACCAATAGCCAAATCGTCGATTTTTTCATTTCGTTTGCCTCTCGCTTTTTTGTTAGTGTACAGCCGTGTCTAAATTATTTTTACACCATTTGTAAAATTTATTAGATAAACACCTATTCCACTATTTTTGTTTTATTTTATGAAAACCTATTTTATGTTCAAGTTTAACACTTCCCTGCAAATTTAACAAATAAATGTTTATTTGCAAAAAAGCCACTGGATTTTTCCAGTGGCTTTTTATTTATTTAACAAAGTGAGGGGTTACTCTTCTGTTTGCTCGGCTTCGTATGCTTTGAGCAGTTTCTCTTGAACATCCGACGGTACGAGCTCGTAAGAAGCGAATGTCATCGAGAAGGAGGAACGCCCGCCGGTAATCGAACTGAGGGCGGTCGAGTAGGACGACATCTCTTTCAAAGGCACTTTGGCGGTGATTTTCTCGAATCCTTTTTCGCTCGACATACCCATGATGATAGCCCGGCGTCCTTGCAAGTCGCTCATGACATCGCCCATGACGTCGGAGGGGGTAAGTACTTCTACGTCGTAGATGGGTTCGAGGATTTTGGGCCCTGCGTTGCGGAATGCTTCGCTGAACGCGTTACGACCGGCGAGACGGAAGGAGATTTCGTTTGAATCGACGGGGTGCATCTTGCCGTCGTAGATGCACACGCGCACATCGCGGGCGTAAGAGCCGGTGAGGGGGCCTTGCTCCATGCGGTCCATCAATCCTTTGACGATGGCGGGAATGAAGCGGGCGTCGATAGCCCCTCCTACGATACAGTTGCAAACGACCAGTTTCCCACCCCATTCGAGGTCTATCGTTTGGGTGTCGCGCACATTCATGCGATATTCTTGGTTGTTGAATTTGTAGGTTTCGGGAGCGGGCATTCCATCGTAATAGGGTTCTACGATGAGGTGAACCTCACCGAACTGGCCTGCGCCTCCCGATTGTTTCTTGTGGCGATAGTCGGCGCGGGCAGCTTTGGTAATGGTTTCACGGTAGGGAATTCGCGGTTCGAGGTATTCGACGGCGAGTTTGTCGTTGTTTTCGATACGCCATTTCAAAGTGCGCAGGTGGAATTCTCCTTGTCCCGACACGATGGTCTGTTTCAACTCTTTGGATTGCTCGATTTGCCAAGTGGGATCTTCTTCGTGCATACGGGTGAGGATTTCGCTCAGTTTCTCGGCGTCCGATTCGTTCACCGGTTTGATGGCGCGTTGGTATTTCGGCGCCGGGTATTTGATGAAATCGAAGTGGTATTCGCTCCCTTTGGCGTTAAGCGTGTTGCCGGTGCGCACATCTTTGAGTTTTACCGATGCGCCTATGTCGCCGGCGACGAGTTCATCGACCGGGGTACGTATTTGTCCGCATACGCAGAATAGCTGAGCCAACCGCTCGCGACCGTCGCTGCGATCTACATTGACCAAGTCGTCGCCTTGGCGTATGGTTCCCGACATGACTTTGAAGTAGGATACTTCGCCGATGTGGGGTTCAACCGTGGTTTTGAAACAGAAGATGCTCGTGGGGCCGTTGGCGTCGGGAGCGACTTCCTCGCCGGCGGTATTCACCGGTTTGGGCATTTCGGATACGAAAGGTACTACGTTGCCGAGGAATTCCATCATACGGCGCACGCCCATATCGCGCAATGCGCTTACGCAGAATACGGGGTAGATGCTGCGGGTAACCAATCCTTTGCGGATACCTTCGCGCATTTCATCTTCGGTGAGAGAGCCTTGGTCGAAGAATTTTTCCATGAGGGACTCGTCATTTTCGGCGGCGGCTTCGACCAGTTTTTGGTTCAGTTCCCGAGCTTTTTCCATTTCGCTTTCGGGAATTTCAGATATGGTGGGCTTGCCGCCTTCGGGCGACCAGCTATACATTTTCATCAGGAGAACGTCGATCATGGCATTGAACGACGGGCCGCAACTGAGCGGATATTGCACTTGTACGATTCGGTTTCCGAATGTTTCGCGCATTTGGTTGATTACATTTTCGTAATCGGCCTTTTCGCCGTCGAGTTGGTTCATGGCGAAAAGAATGGGTTTATTCAGATTTTCGGCGGTACGGAAGATGTTTTGAGTCCCGACTTCCACTCCGTATTGCGAGTCGATGACGATAACTCCGGTATCTGTCACGTTGAGCGCGGTTATGGCGTTACCCACGAAGTCGTCGGCTCCCGGGCAATCTATCACGTTGAGTTTCTTTCCTAAAAATTCGGCATAAAAAACTGTGGAAAAAACAGAGTAGCCATACTCTTTTTCCACAGGGAAATAGTCCGATACGGTGTTTTTACCTTCGACGGTCCCGCGGCGTTTTATTACACCACACTCGTAGAGCATAGCCTCTGCGAGTGTGGTCTTACCCGAGCCTTTGCTGCCCAACAGGGCAATGTTTTTGATTTCGTGAGATTGATAAACTTTCATGATATTAAAGTTTTAATAAAAGAAACATATTCAACTCTGCCGTTTTTTGACAAAGCGTTCGCAAATTATGAATTATATTTTTAAAAAGCAACGTTGAGAACTATGTTACAAAACATTGTTTATGGAGCGAAGTTTTGTATTTTTGTCTCGTTATGGCCGGGATTTATGTTCACATACCGTTTTGTACGAGCCGCTGTATTTATTGCGACTTCTTTTCGTCAACCGATTCGTCGCTGCGGGGCGGATATGTCGATGCGGTTTGCCGCGAGCTTGCTTTGAGGGGCGGGGAGTTGGCCGATGAGGTTGTATCGACGGTCTATTTCGGGGGAGGAACGCCTTCGACGTTGTCGGCCGGGGAGCGTGAGCGGCTGTTCCGGGCACTCTCGACCGTGGTCGATTGGTCGGCTTGCGACGAAGTTACTTTTGAAGTGAATCCCGACGATGTGACTCCGGCGTTTATCGCTGCGTTGAGGGATACTCCTGTCAATCGGTTGAGTATGGGAGTACAGAGTTTCGACGATTCGGATTTGGCTTTCTTGCGCCGCCGTCATACGGCCCTGGCGGCTGTCGAGGCGGTAACCCGTTGTCTCGAAGCCGGATATGACAATATGAGCATCGACCTCATCTATGGTTTGCCGGGACAGACTCTCGCCGGTTGGGACGGGAATTTGCAGCGGGCCATGTCGTTGGGTGTTCCGCACATCTCGGCTTATAGTCTCATTTATGAAGAGGGCACGGCTTTGTGGCGCATGCGGGAGCGGGGTGTGGTGAAGGAGTGCGACGAAGATACCTCTTTACAGATGTTCGAGCGACTTATCGACGTGTTGGCTGCACATGGATATGAACATTACGAGATTTCCAATTTTGCCCGAGCCGGCCGCTATGCCCGGCACAATACTTCTTATTGGCAGGGAATCCCTTACCTCGGCCTCGGTGCGGCAGCCCATAGCTATGACGGGCGATGCCGGCGGGTCAATCCCTTGTCGCTCCCGGCTTATATGCGGGCGATAAACGAGAACCGTGTGGCGTATGCCGAGGAGTGCGAGACTTTCGACATGCTCTACAACGAACGTATCCTTACTTCGCTACGCACGTGCTGGGGGCTGGATGTGAAAAGGCTCGAAACCGACTTCGGGCCAGAACGTACCCAATATTGTTTGGAGCAGGCCCGGCCGCATATCGAGGCGGGACGGTTGGCTTTTGCCGACGGGAGGTTGCGCATAACCCGTGCCGGGCTCTTTACCTCCGACGATGTGATGAGCGACCTCTTTTGGGTCGATTGAATTTTTTTTCGGTTCACGCCGTGCCGGGCACTGCCGCTACCTTCCATTTATCCCGTTTGTGTAGGGATAGATTACAATTTCAGTTTATAGGCGAAAGAGATAAAGGTGTTGAGTTGCTGAGGCGTTTTGCTCATGAGATGTTCTTCACGCACCTTGCACTCGATGGCATTTTTCGCATCGATGCGATACTCCACGCCGGCATCGTACCACACACGGTCCAGCGACCCCGCGTGGTTGCCATTCAAGAAGAGGAATATATCGGTATGGAAGAAGGGAGTCCAACGGCTGTCGGGAATGGCGTAACTGAATAGTAATTTGTTGCGCCATTTGTTTGCGGGCCGGGCCGTACCTACGGTGTAGGTCGATTCGAAACGGGAGTTGAGCGACAACGAGAACCGTTGTGCCGGATAGGAAAACGTTGCGCCCAATTGGTAACGGTTCCGGTTGTTGTAAGTTCCCGGTGGCGTCTGTTGGTTCATATAATAATAGAGGGCGTTCAGTTTTACATATTTGGGAATTGCGGTATAAGATACCGATACGATGGGCATATACCTTTCGTAATACCGCCCCAGAGTCCACACATTTTGTTGCAGTTGCAGGTTTACCCGGCCTATCTGTTTCGATAGGGCAAAGCACCACATGGTACCCACTTCGCTGCTGTATTCGCGGGCCTGTGTGGGGAGGAGGCATGAAAAAAGGGCGATACAGCCGATAAAGATACGTTTGTGCAGCAATGGTTTCATGCTTATTCGTGATGATAAGGTTCGTTGTTGAGAATTGTCATGGCTCGGTATAACTGCTCGACGAAGATGAGGCGGATCATTTGGTGCGAATAGGTCATTTTCGAGAGCGAGATTTTTTCTTGGGCGATGTCGTAAATGCGGTCCGAAAAGCCGTAGGGACCGCCCACGACAAAGAGCAGCCGTTTCGCCACGTTGGCCATCTTCTTTTCGAGGTATGAGGCAAATTGCATGGAAGAGAACTCTTTGCCGCGCTCGTCGAGCAAGACGATGTAATCGCCGGGGAGGAGCGCTTTGAGTATGAGATCGGCTTCCCGCTCTTTCTGCTGGTCGGTGCTGAGGCTCTTGGTGTTGCGCAACTCGGGAATGACAATGGTCTCGAACGGTACATAGTGCGCGAGCCGTTTGCTGTACTCTTCGATGCCACGGACGAAGTACGATTCCGTCGTTTTCCCGACGACCAATAACGATATTTTCATGCCCGATTCTAAATTTTCTGCAAATTTAATATAAACAAAGAGTAAAATCAAACTTGTAACTCTCTTTACCTTGTGTTATCTTTGTGCCGATATAAGAAAGGATCAAAAAAAACGAACGATATGAAAACTACCGAAGAATTGATCGACGAGTTGATCGACTTGGCTTTTGCCGAAGATATAGGCGACGGCGACCACACGACCTTGTGTTGTATCCCTGCCACGGCCATGGGGAAATCGAAACTGTTGATAAAAGAGCCGGGCGTATTGGCCGGTGTAGAGGTGGCCCGCGAGATATTCCGCCGCTTCGACCCCGAGTTGAAAATGACCGTTTACATCGAGGACGGTGCCGAGGTGAAACCCGGCGATGTGGCTTTTGTCGTCGAAGGACGCATACAGTCGTTGTTGCAAACCGAGCGCCTCATGCTCAACGTCATGCAGCGCATGAGCGGTATCGCCACCATGACCCGCCGTTATGTG
>CALUJQ010000054.1 GCA_944320995.1 uncultured Barnesiella sp.
TGTTGCAAACCGAGCGCCTCATGCTCAACGTCATGCAGCGCATGAGCGGTATCGCCACCATGACCCGCCGTTATGTGAAACGGCTCGAAGGCCTGCACACCCGCATACTCGATACCCGCAAGACGACGCCGGGCATGCGTATGCTCGAAAAGGCGGCTGTGAAAATCGGCGGCGGGGTGAATCACCGCATCGGTCTTTTCGACATGATCCTGTTGAAAGACAACCACGTCGATTTTGCCGGCGGTATAGAAAATGCCATTACCCGTTGTCACAATTATTTGAAAGAGAAAGGTAAAGACTTGAAAATCGAAATCGAAGTGCGCAACCTCGACGAACTGCGCGAAGTGATGCGCGTGGGTGGCGTGGACCGCATCATGCTCGATAACTTCACACCCGAACTTACCCGCGAAGCCGTGAAAATCGTTGATGGCAAATACGAGACCGAATCGTCGGGAGGTATCACCTTCGACACCATTCGCGATTATGCCGAGTGCGGCGTCGATTTCATTTCGGTAGGTGCGCTCACCCACTCGGTCAAAGGGCTTGACATGAGTTTCAAAGCCTGTTGAGAAGAATAGCTATCTTTTATAAAAAACGGAGTGCTTTTTGAAAGGCCCTCCGTTTTTCTTTTTAACTTATTTGTTTTGATTACAGGTGTTTAGTTGTTGAGAACCAGCCGGAAAACCATCTCCTCGGGTTGTTGTTGGGCAAAGTCGCTATATTGCACATAGAAAGCTACACTGCCCGGCATATAGTCGTAGGTGTAGGTTTCGGTCCACAGCATTTCGTTTCCTTCGTTGTCGGTGGCACCCCGGTGTATGGTATAGGGCAGGGGGGTGATTACTTCGTTGTCGGCTCCCGGCGATTGCACGAGGTAACCCAATACATAACCGTTGATGTAGAGATCGTCGGTGATGTCTTTGTTTTGGAATTCATACATGTAGTAAGTGTTGAGCCCGTCGTTCGAGGTGACGAGTTCCCAGTCTTGTGCCTTCACAGTGTAGGTATAGTATTTCCAGAACATGCCTTCACCCGGGACACCTTGCGGTCCTTGCGGTCCCATGGGCCCTTCGCAGGCGAAAAGCGTTAAACTTATGATAACCAGTAATAACAGTTTTTTCATAATTTGTCGAATTAATTCGTTGATAACAAGCGTAATTCGGCCGTTTCGATGGGGTAAGTCCCCCCGGGGTCGAATTTCGGTCGTCCAGTTTTGGTTACAAATATAACAATGTGTGGTTAAAATCGGTTTCCATTTCAGATAATTTATTTTTTTTAATGCTCTGTTCTGTTTGAGAGAGGTTTTTGTGTTATTGTATATGAATGTTTATCAACAAACCGATTTCAAATTTCTCTGTTTCGGCTTTTATATCTACCTTTGTGGCATAATTGTGAAATTAGAGATTTATGACAGATCGTAATTCTCCTCTGATATTGGGCAGTGAGCCGATAGGCAAGTTGCTGGTACAATACTCGGTGCCGGCCATTATAGCGATGACTGTCACTTCGCTTTACAATATTATAGACAGTATATTTATCGGTCATGGAGTAGGGGCGCTGGCTATTGCCGGTTTGGCCATCACTTTCCCGTTGATGAACTTGGTGGTTGCCTTTTGTACCTTGGTAGGTATAGGCGGTGCGACAATCTGCTCGATTTTTTTGGGACAGCGTGACAGCGTGCGGGCAACCGAAGTAGTGCATAACGTATTGGGTATGTGTCTCATCAATGCGGTTTGTTTCGGCGGATTGACGTTTCTGTTTCTCGACCCCATCTTGTTGTTTTTCGGGGCCAGTCACGACACGTTGCCCTATGCCCGCGATTTCATGCAGGTAATTCTGTTGGGAACTCCCATTACCTATGTTTTTATTGGGCTGAACAATGTGATGCGAGCCACGGGTTATCCTCGCAAGGCAATGTTGTCCTCGTTGCTCACGGTGGGTTGCAACATCATTTTGGCGCCTATCTTTATCTTCTTGCTCGGGTGGGGAATCCGGGGAGCGGCTTTGGCGACGCTTGCTTCACAAACGGTGGCGATGGTATGGGTGCTGGTTCACTTCTCAAATAAAAAGAGCTTTATCCACTTCGATCGTCGATATTCCCGATTGAAATTGCGTGTGGTGGGCAAGATATTTTCGATAGGTATGTCGCCTTTTTTGATGAACGTGTGTGCCTGTGTGGTGGTGATTTTTATCAACAACGCCTTGCAAAGGACCGGTGGCGACTTGGCTATCGGTGCCTATGGTATCGTGAACCGTACCGTGATGTTGTTCGTCATGATTGTGATGGGTATTACGCAGGGTATGCAACCTATTGTAGGGTATAACTTCGGAGCGAAACAGTATGACCGGGTGCGCAAGACGTTGCGATACGGTATTTTTGCCGGAGTGGTTGTGACGAGTGTGGGATTTGCTCTGAGCGAGTTGTTCCCCCATGCCATTGTAGCGATGTTTACCACCAGCGAAGAGCTGGTCGACTTGTCGGTTGTGGGGCTTCGTATCAGTTGTGCCATGTTCCCGTTTGTCGGTTGTCAGATTGTGATCTCCAACTTCTTCCAGTCGATAGGTCGGGCACCGGTGTCGATATTCCTTTCGCTGTCGAGGCAGTTGTTGTTCCTGTTGCCTTTATTGCTCATTTTGCCCAACTATTGGTCGACGAACGGCGTGTGGTGGAGTATGCCTATCTCCGATTTTATTGCGTTTGTCATAGCCGTTGCCGCTTTGTTGATACACCTACGGTCTATTCGGCACAAGTTTCAGAGTGTTCAATCTTAAAAATATAGAACTATGAAAAAGAGATTAACAATTGCGTTGGTAGCGCACGATAACCGTAAAGCCGATATGGTGGAGTGGGTGAAACACAATGCCGAACTGCTGTCGCATCATCATTTGGTATGTACAGGTACAACGGGACGATTGATTAAAGAGGCTTTCGAGTCGCTCAATATTGAAGCCGATGTCACTTGTATGAACTCGGGTCCGCTGGGGGGTGATGCCGAGATTGCCGCTTTGGTGGTGCGCCATCAAGTCGATTTGGCCATATTCTTGATCGATGATTTGAATCCTCAACCACACGAAGCCGATATTCAAATGTTGCTTCGCCAATGCCGGGTGCACAATGTGCCTATCGCTTGCAACCGGTATAGTGCCGATTTGATGATTACCAGTACGTTGTGGGACGACGATTCGTACGTACCCAGTGAGCCGAAATATGCCTACTTCCAACGGTAAGGCGATCGGGAAAATATTCTACGAGGGCGGTTATATGTGGCGAACATGTATAACCGCTCTTTCGTTATCCCTCAATTTCGCTCAGTTCGAGCCAACGGAGTGTTTTTTCGTCGAGGCTGTCGTTCAACTCGGGTAAGCGTTTCGACAGGTCAGTGAGGGTCTCGACATCGAGCGTCCCGCTGCAAAGTTGCGATTCGATTTCTTTTTTCTCTTTTTCCAGTTCTGCGATTTCTGTTTCGAGTTGCTCCATCTCTTTCCGCTCTTTGAAAGAGAGACGTCGTCGGGTATTCTCGACAGGTTTTTGTTTTTCGGGAACACTCTTTTTGTTCTCTTGCCGGTTTTTTTCGCCCTGCTCCTGCCGTGCTTTTTGTTCCTGAGCTTCGCGCCATTCGCGGTAGTCGGTGTAATTGCCGGGGAAATCCTTTAATTCGCCATTCCCCTTGAATACCAACAGGTGGTCAACCACTTTGTCCATGAAATAACGGTCGTGAGAGACTACAATCACACACCCTTTGAACTGTCTCAAATACTCTTCGAGAATGTTGAGGGTGACGATGTCGAGGTCGTTTGTCGGCTCGTCGAGTACCAAAAAATTGGGATTGCTGATGAGTACGGTGCAGAGGTAGAGTCGCCGCCGCTCGCCGCCGCTGAGTTTGTAGATGTAGTTGTGCTGGGTCTCGGGGGTGAAGAGGAAGTGTTGCAGAAATTGCGAGGCCGACAACTTGCGCCCGTCGCCGAGCGAAATCTCCTCGGCAATGTTGCGTACGGCATCGATCACTTTCATCTGTTCGTTGAATTGGAGCCCATCTTGGCTGTAATATCCGAATTTCACCGTTTCGCCGATGTCGAACCGTCCGCTATCGGGTTTCTCCTCGCCGATGAGCATTTTGATAAAGGTCGATTTACCCGTACCATTGTTCCCCACAATGCCCATTTTCTCATATCGGGCAAAGGTGTAATTGAAATCTTCGATAATTTTCAAGTCGTCGAATCGCTTGGATATTCCTTTTGCCTCGAATATTTTTGACCCGATGTACGACGATTTCACTTCGAGGCGTACCTGTCCGGCCGATTTCTCCCGGCGAGCCTTTTCCTGCAATTCGTAAAAAGCGTCGATGCGGTATTTGGCTTTTGTTCCCCGGGCCTGTGGCTGTCGCCGTATCCAATCCAGCTCGGTGCGCAGCAGGTTGCGGGCACGGTCTATTTCGGCGTTTTGGTTCTCGATGCGTTCCTCGCGTTTTTCGAGGTAGTAGCTGTAATTCCCTTTGTAGGAATAAAGTGTACGGTTGTCGATTTCGACAATTTGGTTGCACACCCGGTTGAGGAAATAGCGGTCGTGAGTGACCATGAGCAAGGTTATGTTGGAACGCCGTAAAAACTCTTCGAGCCATTCGGTCATGTCGATGTCGAGGTGGTTGGTCGGTTCGTCGAGAATAAGCAGGTCGGGTTCGGTAATCAGTACATTGGCCAGTGCCAGCCGTTTTAATTGTCCGCCCGAAAGCTCTTTGACGGGTTGATCGAAATTGTTGATTTTCAATTGTGATAGAATCTGTTTGGCGCGTAGCTCATAGTCCCAAGCTTTGGCATGCTCCATGCGGTCGAGCAATTCTTGCAAACGGGTAGAATCGTTCTCCTGTAAAGCTTTTTCGTATTCGGCAATTAGACGAACCGTTTCATTTTCAGATTGAAAGCAGGCCTCGATTACCGACAATTCGGGCGGATAGGAAGGCGACTGTTCCAAGTAGCCTACCCGCAACCCGTTCCGGCAGGTGATGCGTCCGCTGTCGTAGTCCTCTTTACCGGACAAAATGTTCAACAGGGTGGTTTTCCCGGCTCCGTTTTTCGCAATCAATCCGATACGGTCGCCTTCGCCGACTCCCAGCGATATATCTTCAAAAAGGATGCGGTCACCAAACGATTTAGTGAGATTCTCTATTTGTAGGTAGCTTATCATTGTTCTGTAAAAAAACAGTCAAATTTACGATAAATGTGCCGATTGAGCAAATACGCAACCTTTATCATTGTGTGTGATGTAGGCGAATCGCTCCGCTTATTGAAGGTGATTTTTATATCTGCATCCGATACCTCGATTGAAAAATAGGCCTTTCCCTTCAAAAAAAATACAAAAAAAGTTTGGTTTTAAGAATAAAGTCTTACCTTTGCAAAGTTTGATTGTACTCAATGATGCAGCATCATTGATTTTACCAATCTTGTTATCCTATCTATCTACCAGAAACACAACACACAAAAACGCCGACATTATCCGTTATTGCAAGACTGTAAAGCATTTGGTCGGAAATGCAGGGTCTTGCGGGACTTATTTCCCCCCCCCCTTTCAATTCCCCCGATAATTGAGTTTTGTAGCCGCTTTCTTATTGCGTTTTTTATCGGTAAAGAGTTTTACAAGATTAATGACGTTAAGATTTTTTATACTTAATATTGTCTTGTATACTTGTCTAAATGTAAAATATACTTTACATTTGTGATGAGGGAAATCATTTTATCTACGAACGAAAATTTACAACGATTATGAAAAGGATTTTTCTGTTGCCCCATAGCTTTAAGAAAGTCGGTTGGGCTATTCTCATTCCCACCTTTATTATTGGGTTGATGATGTTTATAGACGGTTGCAACGGTTTTCCCGGCTATTTGATGAAGGGGTTGGACCCCGCTGGCGGGTTGTACCGGGTGCTGGATTCCGATGCCATGACAGCGATACTCAACAACATCGCCATCATAGGTATCTGTGTGGGCAGTCTGTTTGTGGCCTGTTCGCGCGAGCCGATCGAGGACGAGCTCATTACCCAGGTGCGGCTCAACTCGCTACTCATAGCGCTGTATCTGAATACGGCATTTATCGTCGTGTCGGCCCTCTGTTTCTACGGACTCGGTTATCTGGATGTGATGATAGGGAATATTTTCACCATGTTGTTGGTCTTTCTGGTGGTCTATGAGGTGAAATTGTGGCGACTCAAAAAATCGTTGAGAGATGAAGAATAGGATACGGACCGAACGGGCCGAGCTTCGCATGACCCAGCAGGCATTGGCCGAAGCGACCGGTGTGAGCCGGCAGACCATCAATGCCATCGAGACGGGACGGTTTGTCCCCTCTACGATTCTTGCCTTGAAAATCGCGCGGGTATTTGGGAAACCGGTGGAGCAGATTTTCCAGTTGGAACCGGACGATTGAACCGGGGGAGTCCCCGTAGGATTTAGATAAACGAGAAACGGCTGTTGTCCATTAAGGGACAACAGCCGTTTTTATATAATAAGGAGTAGGGCGGGGCCCCTGCGGCGGCCCCGGTTTGTGTTACAGCGGGTCATATCCCGTCTCCTGTATCAACGCTTTGTCGTCGGCGACTCCCGAGCCGAGGGTGGTGAGCATGTCGCCCATGAGCAAGCCGTTCACCCCGGCCAGCAGAGCCTGTTTCTGTGTGGCGCGAGAGAGGCGGGCTCGGCCTCCGGCAAACCGGATAAAGGCATGAGGCAAGATGAAGCGGAAGATGGCAATGGTCACCAATATATCTTCGTCGCCGATAGGAGCAGTGTGTTCGAGAGGAGTGCCCGGTATGGGGCTGAGAATATTCATGGGAACGGAACAAACCCCCAATTCTTTCAATTCGAACGCCAGTTCGATGCGCTGTTGCAGGGTCTCGCCCATGCCGATGATTCCTCCCGAGCAAATTTCCATACCCAGTTCTTGCGCGGTGCGTATGGTCTCTTTCTTCTGTGCCGACGTGTGTGTCGTACAGAGTTCGGGGAAATAGGACGAGGCCGTCTCGAGGTTGCAATGGTAGCGTTTCACGCCGGCCTCTTTCAGTTTTTGCAGTTCCTCCCGCTTGAGCAGTCCCATCGAAGCGCACAGTTGCAACCGGGTTTCACGCCCCATTCGGCGGTAAAGGTTGCAGAAGTACCCGATTTCCGACTTCCGTACACTTCGCCCGCTGGTGACGAGCGACAACCGCTTGATACCTTGCGACTCGTTCAACCGGGCCATGGACATGGCCTCCTCTTCGGGAATGGCGTCGTAGGTCTCGATATGGGTATTGTAGTGAGCCGATTGGGCGCACCATTTGCAATTTTCGGGGCAGTGGCCCGAACGGGCATTGATGATAGAGCAACTGTCGAACGTGTGGTTGCAGAATCGTCGGCGAATCTCGTCGGCTGCGGCATATAATTCGGGGCGGGGTGCATGTTGAGCCAGTTCCAGTGCCTCATCGGGGGTAATTTCCCCGCCAGCCAATATGCGATTTTTTATCTCTTGCAACATAGGTATCTTTTTTTTGAGGTGAACAACCTTGGTGTTTTGGCGCTACAAAAGTAGATTTTTTACGGAACAAAGCCGTTGAAACCCGTCATAAAAATTCATATAGCGGGAACAGGTAAAAAAAATGTAGATTTAATTATTTCGTTTTTAGGTAGATAAGAAAAAACATATATTTTTTTCTTCCATAGTTATTGTTATCTACGAAAAAATATCTACTTTTGTGCCCGGGTAAGTCCTATACGGCCAGCTCCTTGTGAATCCCCCAGGGCTTGACCGCAGCAAGGGTAGCCGGTTGTAGCGGCGCGATGTAGATAGCTTACCCACCTGCCTCTTTAGCTCAGTTGGCCAGAGCACGTGATTTGTAATCTCGGGGTCGTTGGTTCGAATCCG
>CALUJQ010000055.1 GCA_944320995.1 uncultured Barnesiella sp.
AGCCGATATGTATATCAACTGAAATATCACTACCGCATACCTGTACGCGAAACGCAGGTAAACTGCGACATCGCCACCTTCTCGCCCGTAACGATCACCGTCAACAAACGCCGATACGGTATCGAGCAGAAACTCGCAGCCTTCCTGCAAGACGGCGAAAGCGCCTTGTCGGCCAGCGCGATAAACCGCTACCTCAATTGCCCCCTGCAATTCTATCTGCAATATGTCGAACATCTCGAACAGCCCGACGATGTGGCCGAAAGCGTCGATAGCAGCACCTTCGGCAGCATTTACCACGGCATGATGCAACGCATCTACGACCGCATCAAGGGCGACCGGGAAAAGGTGACGGTCACGGCCGACCATATCGAGGCCCTGCGCAAAGACAAGGCGCTGCTCACCCACTATCTCGAAGAGTGTTTCGCCAAGGAATACTACAAAAACCCACAGCACCCCGAGCCGCTGACAGGGTACGACTACCTCACGGGAGAGATTATTCTCAAACTCATCGACAAGACCTTGGAAAAAGACCGGTCGCTCACCCCCTTTACCTATATCGCCTCGGAACTCCGCACCACGGGCGAGATACCCATCAGCGGGAACCGCTCGGTACGGTTGAAAGGTTTTATCGACCGGGTGGACGAGTGCGACGGGCATATCCGCATCGTCGATTACAAAACAGGGAAAGAACGGCTCGATTTCAACTCGGCCGAAGAGTTATTCGACAGCAATGCCAAAGAGCGGCGGAAAGCCATTCTGCAAGTCCTGCTCTACTGCAAACTGTATAAAAAGGAGTACGGCCCCGACCGCCCCATATACCCGTCGATTTATATCATACGCAACCTGTTCGATACGTTCGAGATGTTTATCAAATACGGGAAGAGTCCCTTTACCGATTTCGGGCTTGTGGAAGAGGCCTACGACACAAACCTCTCGGCCTGCTTGGAGGAGATATTCGACCTCGACCAGCCGTTCCAGCAAACAGACGACGAGTCGCATTGCCGATATTGCGATTTCAAACTGTTGTGCAAACGATAGACATAATCCCGACCCCTATCCCCGTAGCTGCCGCTGTATCCATGCTATTACCACGGCAACCGCATAATGCTGCTCCTCGGGAGTCAGTTCCCGCCCGGCAGGGATATGATGCCATTTTTCGAAACACCCCCTGCAACAACACCCCGTGGCATGCTGGGCAATAAAAACCGGGTGGCCACGCATGGGAGTCTGCCGCCCGTCGTTGGGAATCACCGCCGGAGCCAGTCGCTTGGCAATCAAGTCGGCGGCATGGCGGCGCACCGTATCCCACCCCTTCTCTTCGATATAGGCGATCTCCCGGCCCGAGAGGTGGAAACGGCTGCGAAAGGCCGACCGCGCCAACCGTTCGAACAGGTCGCCGAAATCGTACGACGCCTCGTCCGCTTCTACTCCGCTCTCCCGCCCGGGGAGAGAATCGGCAAAGAGACTGCCGCAAAACATATAGTCATTCATCGATTTCTTCATGATTCACAACCCGGCCCAATATCATGGGAAGAGATTCCCGCCTCCCATCTTTATAGAATCACCTCCATTCCCACCTTCTGCGGCTTCAATCCGCAACTCTCATAAAAGGCCATGGCCGAAGCGTTGCAACTCCACACGTTCAACGTCACGTTGTAACACCCCTCCCGCCGGGCAAAGTCAACCACGGCACGATAAAGCTCCCGCCCGATATGGTTGCCCCGAAGCCTCTCATCGACACACAAGTCGTCGATATACAAAGTCTTGACACCGGTAAGAATGTGGCTGTCCTTATGCCGTTGGAACACACAAAAGGCATAACCCTGCACGACATCGCACCCATCGGCCGCCACCAGCACAGGGGTATCGGGGTTTGCAAAAATCTGTTCCAACTCGGTATCGGTATATTTCCGCACATCGGCTTTGAACAAATCGGGACGTCCCCGATGATGCACATTGTTCACCTGTATCAAAAGTTCGCCTATGCGCGGTATGTCTCTCTGTTCGGCTGCTCTTATTGTCATGAATCATACATTTTAACGGATACGAAGGTACAGAATTACACGGGAAAAAGAAAGAGCGGGAGAACTTAATCTGCAAACCTGTCAAAAAATAATGAGGCATACCCCCAATCCAATTTTATCGAAAAACGATAATTTTTTATTGAAATTCTTTTGAGATTAAAATTTTATATGTATGTTTGCAACCGACAATACCAAAGATAAACGACACATGGGATTTTTTCTTTGGAAAAAGAGTCTATCTTTGTCAAATCGAAACAACGAACTACAAAAAACAAGGAACAATGAAAAAATTTTTCACCACGACATTTGCTTGTGTATTGGGCGTACTGATTGCCGGATTGCTGTTGATGCTACTGTCGATCGTCGCATTGACCGGCATGGTAATCACTACCGAAACCGAATATACGGCTAAACCGAATACCATTTTGAAGCTGGATTTAGGCATCGTTTCAGACCGAAGCCAAGAAGACTATATCGCCTTTTTATTGGGAAGCCAAGAAAAGACCGACGGGCTGGACCAAATACTCAAAGCCATAGAGACAGCCAAGCAAAACAAAAACATCGCCGGCATATATATCGACGCCAACGGCATGTCCATGGGAATAGCCACATTGGACCGCATACACCGCGCATTGGCCGATTTCAAAGACAGCGGCAAGTTTGTCTATGCCTATGCCGACAATTACACGCAACGCGAATACCTGCTGAGCGCAGCGGCCGACAGCGTAATGCTGAATCCGGTAGGAGCCATCGATTTCCGGGGGTTGGCCGGGCAGGTCACCTTTGTGAAAGGACTGTATGACAAACTGGGCATCGAGATGCAAGTGCTGAAAGTGGGGACTTACAAATCGGCGGTAGAACCCTACATCAACACCCAAATGAGCGAGGCCAATCGGGAACAAACAATGGCCTATATGACCCCTATTTGGAACCACCTGCTCGAACAGTTGTCGCAAGACCGCAACCTGTCGGTCGAGCAACTGAACAACCTCGCCGACACGCTGTTGATTACCGTCGATGCCAAAGATTTGGTCGCCAAAGGACTGGTGGATACATTGATGTACCGTCCCCAAATGAATCAATTCCTGAAAGCCAAAGTAGGCATCGGTCCCGACGACGACCTGACATTTGCCTCGGTAAACGAGGTGGCCTCGATTAAACGTGCCGCCAACAAGGCCAAAGACGAAATCGCCATCGTTTATGCCGAAGGCGGTATCGATATGGGCGAGAGCAACGGCGTAAACACCGCCGAACTAGTAAAAGACCTCACGAAAATAAAAAATGACAAGAACATAAAGGCTGTCGTTCTGCGCGTCAACTCCCCGGGCGGAAGTGCATACGGTTCGGAACAGGTATGGGCCGCCATCGAAGCGATCAAAGCGGCCGGCAAGCCGGTTGCCGTGTCGATGGGCGATGTCGCCGCTTCGGGCGGATATTATATCTCGTGCAATGCCGACCGCATCTTTGCCAATCCTACGACATTGACCGGCTCGATCGGCATCTACGGGATAATCCCCAACCTCGAAGGATTACTCTCGGGGAAATTGGGACTGACTTTCGACGGTGTACAAACCAACAAATATGGCAACTTCGGCTCGTTCAACCGCCCCATGACGCCCGATGAGCGCCGACAAATGCAAAACTATATCGAACGCGGATACGAATTGTTTACCTCCCGCTGCGCCGAAGGCCGCAACATGAGCCTCGATGCCATCAAGAAGATTGCCGAAGGTCGTGTATGGGACGGAGCAACCGCTCTTGAAATAGGTTTGGTTGACGAATTGGGCGAACTTGACGATGCTATAGAATGGGTGGCACAAGAAGCCGGACTCGAAAAATACAAAACAACCTCTTACCCGAAACTGAAAACGGCCATGGAGCAATTGATGGACGAACTCGACTTGAATGTCAAATCCCGCATTGTCGCCTCCTATTTGGGTGAAAACTATAAGTATCTCGAAACACTGAAACAAATACGGAATATCGACCCCATACAATACCGCATGGAAGATATTGAACTGTATTGATTTTTATGTACGGGGAATCGATCAAAATAAACCATTGGCTCGTTCCGTTCAGCTGGCTGTACGGAATAGCGACCAAAACAAGGAACAAACTCTTCGACTGGGGAATTCTCCCGGCCGAAGAGTTCGACATTCCTGTCATATCGGTGGGAAATCTCGCCGTGGGAGGTACCGGGAAAACCCCCCATATCGAATATTTGATCGAATTGCTCCGTCCCAAATATCGTGTGGCCGTCCTCAGCCGAGGCTATAAACGGAAAAGCCGGGGATTCGTACTGGCCGATGAGAAATCGACTGCCCGTGAAATCGGCGACGAACCCTATCAGATAAAACGGAAATTCCCCGACATCACGGTGGCTGTAGATGCCAACCGCCGCCGAGGGATTAAGAGCTTGAAAGAGGGATTCCCCGATCTCGACGTCATTCTGCTTGACGATGCGTTTCAACACCGATTCGTCACCCCACTGGTCTCAATTGTATTGACCGACTACAACCGAGCATTGCACTTGGACAAACTGCTGCCGGCCGGCCGGTTGAGAGAATCGCGCCACGAACTGTCGCGGGCCGACATCGTAATTGTAACCAAATGCCCCGCAGAGATGAAACCCATCGAGTATAACCTCATAGCGCGGTGGCTACACCTGTTCCCCTATCAAAATCTCTACTTCACCACATTGTCCTACGGGAATCTGCAAGCGGTATTTCCCCAAAGTGGTGAAACGAAAGAAATGGGATTGAAAAATATATCGGGAAACGACGGCCTGATGGTCATGACCGGCATTGCCAATCCCTCGCCCATGGTCAAGCACATCGCCCATTTCCATACCCCGCAGATAGAACTGCACTACCCCGACCACCACAACTTCTCAACAAGCGACCTGAACGAAATAACTACGAGATTCCAGTCGATGAATGGCGAGAAAAACTATATTGTCACCACCGAAAAAGATGCCGCCCGATTACGCACCGCCCACCTCGACGACTCGATAAAACGGGGGCTCTATTTCCTGCCCATACGGGTGCGCTTCATGCGACACGCCGGGACCTCGTTCGACGAAAAGATTTCGGATACGATCTATAAAAACCGACGGGTAAAACGGAGAGGGAAATAGCTCAAAACTCCACGGTGATTCCCAACGTAGGCAAGATTACTCCACTCTGCTGGTCGATATATTTCATGCGATAGCGCTCCACTCCGCCGCCATCGACATAACTCTCGCCCGTACTCACCAATACCGGCGGATTATCGTATTTGAAATTCAGCACATTCTGCAAATCGACATAAAACCCCAGCATTACCCCCTTGAAATAAAACGATTTGTCCACCCGAAGATCGACCTCATAAAAAGTCTTCAAACGGCCCGTATTGTATCGGTCATAATCGTAATAAGGTCGCGCCGTGGCGTCCCATGCCGGGACAAGCGACGAAAGATACTCGTCGTAAGGCGTATAAGGGGCGCTGCCCATCAAACGCATTTTCAACCCCACTTCCCAATTACGAGGCAACTTATAAGTGCCCGACAGGGTAAACAGGTGGCGATAGTCCCACGCCGATGGCAGATAAACACCGGTCGCCGGATTTTCAAACTGGCTACGATACCACGTGTAAGAAGCCAACGCCGTAAAACGCCCCATGCCGAACCATCGCAACATCACCTCCACACCATAGGCCCGCCCCCGAGCCGTCGAAGCGGCGGCTTCGTTGCCCGACACCCCATAATCGGTCCCTTTGCAAGCCAGCGGAATGCTGTCGTTCAAAGAGAGCGGCGAATGGGTGTATCTCTTATAAAAACTTTCAACCGTCACACGAGCCCACTTGTTGATATAGTATTCTACCCCGGCAACGACTTGATCGGAACAGATATACTTCAACCGCGGCCGATTCACAAAAGCATCGTCCTCCCGATAACCCATCGTCGTATAGGCCGGTAATTGGTAATATCGCCCCACACTCCCGTTCAGGAAAAAGTTCCCCACAATATTGTAAGAGACGGCGAGCCGGGGCGAAAACTGTTTCAGCGGATTGTCGGTCAAAGCAGAGTAATCGCAAGCGTCGAGCCGGAAGCCCAGCGAAGCCGAGAATCGCTCGTCGGCCGATTTATATCCGGTCGTGGCAAACAAGCCCCATTTGAAAAGGTCCAAATCGGTCTCATATCGTATCTCTTTTGCCACACCGCCGGCAAAAGCGCGTTGAAACGTGCGGTTCGTATAGACCGCATAATCGACGTTAACACCGGTCGTCAAGCTAAAATCGCCCCACGACGATCGGTTTTCGAGCCGCAAATGGTTCTCGATTTCGTCCGAACGCAACCGCAACGTGAGATTGTCGTCCGACGACTCGTCATTGCCCCGATACTTCACATTACTGTTATTCATGAAACTGCGGCTCAACACCACCGTTTGGATATGGTTCCCCGCATAGTGCTTATAGACAGCGCCCAGCGTATAGGTGTTCTGTTTGATCGTAGGCAAATAATTCAATAAATACTGCTTCCCCTCGTCGGTAGGATCGGTATGCGTGTTTAACTTCATATCGTCTATCGCCCCCAGTCCCAACACCGTGAGTTCATGAGCCTGTGAAAAACGGGTCTTTATTTTAAACTGAGCATCGGTGTACCGGGGGAGGAAAGGCAAATCGAGCAAAGAGAACAGCAATTGCAAATAGGATTGCCGCACCGAAACGATATAAGTAGTCTTGCTGCCGATATGGCCTTTCGACCCCACCGCCAGTTCCGATGCCCCTACCGTCCCCTTGAACGTATATTTATCGGGATTGCCGTCGAGCAGTTTGAAATCAAGGACCGAACTTAACGCATTCCCCCGATTGACCGGGAAAGCCCCCGTATAAAAATCGACTTCCCGAATCAAATCGGCATCGATAATTCCCACAGGGCCTCCCGAAGCTCCTTGTGTACTGAAATGGTTAATATTGGGAATCTCCACCCCATCGAGGTAAAACTTATTTTCGGCCGGCCCGCCGCCCCGAACCATCAAATCGTTGCGATACCCGCTGCCTACCGATGTGGCAACCCCGGGAAAAACATTGACCACCTTTGAAATATCACGGTTCGCACCCGGACTTTTTTCAATCTCCTGCACCCCGATAACCTTCATCGCAACAGGGCTTTCGAGCGATTTCCTGAAAGGCGCTGCCACCACACTGACCTCGTTCAATGCAACCTGCGACTCTTCCAAAGCTATATCGAGCGGATAATCATAGGACGAAATACGAAACTCGGGAGAGACATAAGTCTTATACCCCACCGACGAAACCTGTACCCGATAAATCCCCGGCGCCAACCGGTCTATGGAATAACGGCCCAAAGAGTCGGTCGTAGTCCCCAACGCCGTATTCCAAACACCCACATTGACAAAAGGCAACCGCTCTCCCGTCGTACGTGCATATACCACTCCTTGGACCGAATATGTTTGAACCCCGAAAACCGAAACGATTGTATATACAAGACAACAAAAAAACGTATATATTCGCAACATCAACCAGCTTATTTTTTAGAAAAAATTCGATACACAAATAGGAATCTGTTAGAAACAAGCTATTTATAAGCTTTTCTCAAAGAGTGAGGTAATGACT
>CALUJQ010000056.1 GCA_944320995.1 uncultured Barnesiella sp.
ACCCGAAGCCAAACCCTCTGACCGTCAGTGAGAATGCTCAAATTCGCTTTATTCTGCGTTTTATCCTATTATTTTCAGCGAAAAATAGTGAACAAAGCTATAACTGTCTGTGTTTTTTCTAAAAAAAGAGGTACTTTCGTTACGTACAACCGACACGTCACCCGTATTAAATAAAAAGTACAATGCCATGAAACGTTTATCCACATTCTACCTTTGCACATTCATTTTACTCTTTGCGTCCTGCCAACAACGGCCCTTTACCGAATCGGTCCACCTCATACCTTACCCCAACCAAATAACCTTGGGTTCACAGTGCAGCCCCATCGGCAACAAACTCTCGATTTACCTCCCGCCCAAATGCGGAATGGACAAGGCATATATATCCGATTTGCTCTCGGAAAGTGGCATCAAATGTAAATTCACCAACTTCAAACCACTTGCCGATTTGACGTTTGTCATAACCGCCGACTCGCTCGGGGCAGAAGGCTACCGCCTCATCTCGGACTGCAAGGGTACCCGAATCATCGCCACCCAAACACAAGGGCTATTCTACGGATTACAAACATTCCGACAACTGATTACCCGGCAAGACGACGACTGGGTCATTCCATTCGCCGAAATAACCGATAGCCCGGCTTTCCCGTGGAGAGCATTCATGCTGGACGAAGCCCGTTATTTCAAAGGGAAAGAGGAGGTAAAAAAATTGCTCGACGAAATGGCCCGGCTCAAAATGAACACATTCCACTGGCATTTGACCGACGACCAAGGTTGGCGCATCGAAATAAAAAAATATCCGCGGCTGACCACTGTCGGAGGCCGGAGAGACTCTACACAAACCGGCTCTTGGAACAGCAACACCTACGACGGGAAAATTCACGAAGGATTCTATACCCAAGAAGAGATACGGGAAATTATAGAATATGCCGCCAAACGGCAAATCACCATCGTCCCCGAAATAGAAATGCCGGGGCACGCCTCGGCCGCCATTGCCGCCTACCCGTGGTTAGGCACAGATAAACAAGCGATCGAAGTACCCACCCGTTTCGGTGTCCAATATCACACCTACGACGTCTCAGACCCCAAAGTCATACAATTCATAAAAGATGTCTTGGACGAGGTATGCGAGTTATTCCCTTCGGAAACCATACACATCGGAGGCGATGAAGTCAAGTATGACCATTGGAAAAAATCGTCGCATGTGCGCCGATTCATGAGTGAAAACAATATAAAAACTCCGGCCGACCTTCAAATATGGTTTACAAACACCATCTCTCATTATTTGAAAAACAAGAACCGCCACATGATGGGGTGGAACGAAATTACCGGCGTAAAAATACACGACTATACCGACTCGGACGATGCGGCTTCGGGCGAATCGCTCGCACAAGGCACGATCGTACACTTTTGGCGGGGCGACCCCTCGTTGATAAAACAGACGGCCGAAAAGGGCTACAAAATAGTCAACTCTTATCACGAATATACCTATCTCGACTACGATACGGCATACACCTCGCTCGAAAAAGCATACCGTTTCGACCCGTTGGCGGGCATCTCGGGAAAAGAGAGCAACATGGTTATCGGCATCGGGACACAGATGTGGGGCGAGTGGATACCTACCCCATCGGCCATGTACCGCAAAATCTATCCCCGTATCGCAGCCTTTGCCGAATGCGGTTGGACAGCCTCTGCAAACAAATCGTGGGAGCGGTTCAATCAGGCGGCTTATAAAGAGAACTTGCGCTGGACTCGATTATACCCATAAAATTATCATGGGAAAACAAGACCGACACGGAACCAGCGAACTAAATTTTAATCGTGAACTTGATTTTTAAAATTGTTTTTTTATCATTTTTTGCCGTAATTTGATGCCCTAAAAACAAGCTGCTCCTCGACAGCATCACTCTATGCAAATTACCAGTCAACAAATAGAAGAGATTCGAGCCGGAAAAATCAAAGCATTTGAAGTCCTATTCAAAGCATATTATCCTCGTGTCAAAGACTTCGCTTTCGGTATGATCAAAAATCGATACGAAGCTGAGGAAATCGCACAGAATGTATTTCTGAAACTATGGGCTTCCCGGGAAAAATTATTACCGGACCATTCGTTGAGCAGCTATATATTCACGATTGTCCAAAACGAGGTTTATGACTTCTTCCGGGATAAACACTATTCCCTCGGGTATCAAGAAAGGCTCTTATCATCGCCACAGAATTTACAATACGAAATCGACTCGGAATACAATATTAAAGAGATAAAGGAGATCGTGAACCGCACGTTGGAGGATATGCCTCAACAACGAAGGACAATCTATAAAATGAGCCGAGAACAATTTCTCAGCAATGACGAAATTGCCCAAACGCTGGGGCTATCCAAACGCACGGTCGAAAAGCATATCAGTCTCGCATTGGCCTCCATCAAAAAGAATCTGGGCGACTTCCTTTTCTGGTTATTTATATTCTTCATTCAATAATCACCGACGGCCTCTCCTCCCCATGTGCGCCGTCTATTCTCCCATACGAAAAATTTGAAAAAAATTTTTCCACGAGTTACGTGTGCAATCACACTCAATCGTATAATATATAAAAACCAAGAATCATGCAAAACTCCACTCCTACCCGGCAAGAACTACACGGTTACTTTTTCGACCGATGCACCCCCGAAATCTGCAATAAGGTAGAACATTGGTTCCTTATCAACGGAAAGAGCGAAGAAGCCCGCAAACTGTTATTCTCTCTATGGGAAGAACTGGAAGAAAACCCGACCACCTCGCCCGAAGAAATAGAACTTGCTTTCGAACAATTCAAAGCCCGGCTGACAGCCTCCGAGGCCAAAGAGAGTGAGACGAAAAAAGTAAACCTTTTCACTTGGATACAACGCATTGCTGCGGTTCTCATACTCCCGTTGATTGTCCTATCGGGGTATTTATATTTCCAGCATCAAAAGGAAGAGAACATGGCTTGGGTAGAAAAAAGTGCCGAATACGGCGATATAAAGTGCATCACACTTCCCGATGAATCCACGGTGTGGCTAAATGCCGGGAGTACCATTATCTATCCCGAAGAGTTCATAGGAAATTCCCGTCAAATATTTTTCACGGGCGAAGGGTACTTCTCCATCGCCAAGAACAAAAACAAGCCGTTCATTATCAAATCGAACGAAAGCAGCATCGAAGTTTTAGGCACGCAGTTCAATTTGAAATCATACAGCAGCGACAATCGAATCGAAATAGCCCTGCTCGACGGGGCGGTGGCATTTTACTACCCGGGAATAGCCGACCGGGAAATGCGCTGCGTAATGGCTCCGGGAGAACAGATCTATTACAACCGCACCACCCACCAGTTGGAGAAGAAACATTTTATCCTGTCGGACTACTCCTCTTGGAAAGACGGTAAATATTACTTCAAGAACGAAACCCTTGAAGATATAGCCAAACAGTTGGAGCGCAACTTCGACGTCAATATCATCATTAAAAACGATTCGCTCAAAAAAATCCCTTACCACATGGCTTTTGTCAACAACGAGACGCTCGACGACATTCTATCGGCCATGAACTTAGACGGATACTTAACCATAAAACGAGATGGAAAAATCATAGAAATTTATTGACAATCAAACCTATTTATCATGGAAACACACCGATCTCATGGCTTTATCGGCTTCTCCGGCAAATGTAAAAGAAGCCTGCTTCTATTCTTTTTATGCTTTGTTTTTATGGGATATGGACAGAATATATCGGTCAATTTCCCGAATATAACCGTAGAAAGGGCGTTAGAAATCCTCAGGAATCAAGAAGGATATTCTTTCTCGGTCAAAACCAACGACGTGAACTTGCGGCAAAAAGTCAACGCCAACCTACAAAACCAACCCATCGAGAAAGTTTTGGAAACGATATTCCAAAACCAACCCGTATCTTTCGAGATAGAGGGCAAAATGGTACGTATCATCAAAGCCGCGGGCCGAGAAGAGCAACCCTCGAAAAACTCAGCCGCAAACCGAAAAATCTCGGGCCGGGTAACCGACAGGCTGGGGGAACCGCTTATTGGTGTAAGTATTATCGCAAAAGGAGCGACCAACAAAGGGACCATTACCGACATAGACGGTTACTACTCGCTCACAGTCCCCGACAAATCGGTACTCCAATTCTCCTATGTAGGATATGATTCACAAGAAATAAAATTGGGGAAAAGCGACATTGTCAACGCCATTTTACAAGAAAAGATAAACGACCTCGACGAGGTGGTCGTGATCGGATACGGCAGCATGAAGAAAAGCGATTTGACGGGTGCTGTCACCTCGGTAAAGACCGAAGACCTGCCCATGGCCGCAAATACGTCGATCTCGCACATGCTATCGGGTAAGGCCGCCGGTATCACATCGGTACAGAACAGCGCACAACCGGGCGGAGGCGTCACCCTGCGCATTCGTGGCGAAGCCTCGACCGGTGCCGGGAACGAACCGTTATACATTATCGACGGATTTCCCGTGGGAGGCTCCCAAGTAGAACCGGCAGCAGACAACCGATACAGCGACTTCGGGTCGCGGAACCCGTTGAACTCCATCAACCCCAACGACATCGAGTCGATAGAAATTCTGAAAGACGCCTCCTCTACCGCTATTTACGGAGCAAGGGCCGCAAATGGTGTGATCATTATCACCACCAAAAAAGGGCGTGAAGGAAAACCGGTAGTCAATTACAGCGCCAACTACGGTGTACAACAAATTGCCAATAAGACCGAAATGATGACCGCCGAGGAGTTTATGACCGAAGCTAATAAATTTGCCAAAGAACAATGGCTCTATAATAATAGAGTTTATCCCTACGGCAACACCGACCCCTCGACAATTACCGACCCTATTGTCTATCCTTATGACGAAGCCGAAATAAAAAAAGTCGGCAAAGGGACCGACTGGTATGACTTGATCACCCGCGAAGGTATGATACACCAACATAACTTATCGGTATCGGGGGGTACTTCCAATTTGAAATATATGGCCTCGTTCAACTTTTTCGACCAAGACGGAGTCGTACGCAACAGCGATTTCACCCGCTATACCGGCCGGTTGAACGTGGAGCATCAAATCAACAAGATCTTCAAATATGGAGTCAACGCCACCCAAAGTTATATCAAATCGACCAACGTCCCCTTGGGAACCGAAGATTTCGAAAACTCGGGATTGATCAACTCGGCCATGTCGTACGACCCCACTACCCCCGTATTTGACAAAGATGGCAACTATGCACAAAGCGAACGCATGACCACAGTCCCCAATCCGGTGTCGATGCTCGAAATCGACGACTACACTCAAACGAAACGATTGTTGGTGAACGCATTTCTCCAAGCCGAAATCATCAAGGGATTGGTCGCTAAGGTAAATATAGGATTCGACGACCAAACCGGTGTGAGAAACTCCTACCTCCCCACCTCCACGCTATACGGAAAACAAGAAGGCGGAAAAGCGAGCAAAAGCATGGCACAACAATTCGACCGATTGTTGGAAGCCACGGTCAATTATGATTTCTCGATTGCCCAATCGCACAAATTCAATATTCTCGCCGGATATTCTTATCAAGATTTCAATACCGAAGGTTTCTCGGCCGCCAACTCCCAGTTCTTTACCGACATCTTCAAATACAACTCGCTGGCCTCGGGAGAAGCGGCACGGCCTACGGTATCGTCCAACAAGTCGAAGACCATGTTCATCTCCTACTTCGGCCGTATCAATTACAACCTGTTCGACAAATACCTGTTCACCCTTACAGCCCGTGTTGACGGTTCGAACCGGTTCGGAGAAAACAACCGATATGGTATCTTCCCGTCGGGAGCATTCGCATGGCGCATCAAACAGGAGGATTTCTTGAAAGAGGTCGATTTCCTTTCCGACTTGAAACTGCGATTGAGTTTGGGCCAGACGGGTAACAGCGAAATCGGGAACAACGCATTTGAATATTATACGGCCGCATGGCAACAATATGTATTCGGCAATTCGATCAGTACCGGTACGGCAAAATCGCAAATTGCCAATCCCGATTTGAAATGGGAAACGACAACCGAGTTTAACTTCGGTTTGGACTTCGGATTCTTCAACCAACGATTGAGCGGAACATTCGAATGTTTCAAGAAAGAGGTGAAAGACCTGTTGGGATACCGCAGCTTAAAGTCATTCATGGAGGTCTCCACGGTAGCCGCCAATATCGGGAAAACCCAGAGTACCGGTATCGAAATATCATTGAAAAGCCGGAACTTCACCGGTGAGTTCACGCAATCTTCCGGACGACTACGACGAGCTGATTACGG
>CALUJQ010000057.1 GCA_944320995.1 uncultured Barnesiella sp.
AGAAGTTCGTTTGGGTAATATACCGGTTGTAGCCGGTTGGTTAACGATCGTATCAGCTATACTTTCGGCTCTTTCGGCAATTGCTAAGCTATTTGAAAAAATATTTGGCACAAGTGAAGATGAGACAAACGAAGAAATAAGGGTTAATGCGCCTTCCACGTCAGACGGCTTATCCGGTATTGTTTCGTCGGTCAATGAAGCTGTCACTTTCCCGGGATATGAAGATTCCTATCTCAATTCAAGCGGGGACTCCTTAATTGATTATAACAAGCCTACGGGCACCGTCGCCGGATCTAATCTGTTAGGTATCGTCCTTGTTGGCGGCGTATTGATGGCATTGATTTTCGGAGGCAGCGGTGACAAGAATAAATCGAAGAAAAAATAACTTTTATAAACCCTCAAAAAATTAAGAAAATGGCAAAAATGAAAAAGTATCCCAAACAACCGAAGATGAAAAGCTCGGTTGAAGTGTGGAAGCGTTACGAAGAGCGTTGCCGCGAAGTCGACCGCTACAACAACGAGCTGAAGCGCAAAGAGGCGGAAAAAAAACGCATTATCGACAAAGTGCGCAAAATGAAGTAGTTAACAAGGTAAAAAAGATTGTTTTATGAAAAAATCAAAAATGAAAACAGACCGTGTTTTGAAAACGGTCATCGGAGGTGCCGCAGGCGGTGCCGCCGTGCAGGTAATCAAGGGCACCCTTATGAAGGGTAAAAACTCCCTGTATACCGATTTGGTCGCTATCGCCGTGGGCGCTATCGCTCCCTCTCTGGTGAAAAAGGAAGGTATCGGCGAACTGGGTGCCGGCATGATCGGCGCGGGTGCCGCCGGGTTGATCGCAAACGCCGTGCCCTCGTTGGCCGGTACTCCGTTCTCAAGATTCAACAACGCGCTTTACGGTGCCCAAACCAAATATCGTCAAAGCCTGTTGTCCGGACGGCAAAAAAAAAGTCAAAACAACGTGTTGATGTAAAAAAATCAACATTCGATAATGTCTTATTCTAAAAAAACTATTAACCTATGAATAATCAATTTATAGCGCCTTTCCTTCGCAAACGTTGGGAGGACGCACGAAAAAAAGTGAAGACGCTGAGTCCCGAACTTTTTCCCCAATCTTCCTTTTTGCGTATTGATCAGACTTTGGTCAATGGAGTAGGAAACTATGTTTTCGATCCCATGCGCCAGAATGGACAGCAGGGCACATACGGGCAATTGTTGAACCGTAACGACTTGTTCCTTGCCTATGGTATGGGGTTGTTCCTGAATTACGAGCTGACTGCAAATCCGGGAGCCGCCGTACTCGCTACTTCGTTATCCGATCTCGTTGCCAAAGCCAAGGTAATGGGTTCGACCGACACAATTCCCGTAGATGTTCAATGCGTTTATGGAGGTTCTCTCCGTTTGCAAACCGGTACGACCGTTACATTCGATGCTTTGGAAACCTCCATCTTCAACGTATCGCACCAAGCAGCCAATAGCGGAACATCCGCGGCAGCAGTCGTATCGCTCGACAGTTCCGTGCTCGATGAGATTTTCTACACCCCGGAAATGATCGCTTTCGCCGGGACGAAAGAACAGTCTTTCAATTTGAAATTCCCGTGTGCCAACACATCTGTATTCCAGCCGGCAAGCTCTCCGAAAGGTTCCGTAGGTTTGAGCCTCATTATGTTCGGATTCCTCGTGAAGAATGGAGCGCTGTTGCTCGAAAACTACAAGGGAGATGTGAATGACTTCCTCGCCCCCGCGTGATGAATCCATAATAGTGTCAGTTCTCGATTTCCCCGGAACGTTTATAAGGTGTCCGGGGAAATCTTAAAGCATTTGTGATGAAAGAGTTTGTTGTACACAATGTCGATTTTATACAGTTGACCTTCAATCCGGGAGATGATAGGGTCTATTTCCCCACATCTACACATTTACAGGGAAAGAAAATATTAAGTATGGAATGCCTTGCTAATGATACTATCGGTCCGGGAAGTGTATATGGTTTGGACTTGTCAAACCGATTTCCGATAATTGACAGATCAAGCATATATGTAACATTATACGATATTGACGGTAATCTTATTGTTGATTCGTTGTTTTTCGGATATTTTACCTCATTATTTGGGGCTGAAATGCCGGTTATAGACTGTGTAATCGATTGGGAGCGTTCTTTTATTTCAGTATCTGATACTGTACAACAAACATCTGTTATATTTTTCTCCGTATACCTTGGCGAAAAAGATAGTGTTAATCCTGTACAGCGTAATCTGTACAACCTTCCTATATCTATATTTCCCGATAAGTTGGAATATTCTCTATATCGAAAGGTACAGGCATTGGAAGGAAGAAAAATAACGGGAGTTTATTATCTTGAAGATCGAGGAAAAGGGATTCCGGATAAAGCGCTTTATCAAGAGTTCGGATATTTATATCTTGTCCCAAAAGATCAATCGAGGTATATAAACTATATCCCATTACAATTTATTTCCGGACTTAATTTTACCTCTATATATAATAATTTCAGGTCCATCTCTTTACAACAGAAATTTATAGAGCCGGTAGAGATCGATTTCAATCGGAGCAAGATTTTAATTCGCTCTACCTGTACCGATATACGAACTCTAAATCTATCTTTCTATTATGAGTAATAGTCTGTCATATCTTCCTTTTACCGGGGCTTATTCTATTATTGTCGATATGAGTAATGCCAAGCAGGGCGAAAGAGTGTATTTGCCCGACACGCCGGTATTGTCCGATAAATATATTGTTGGAATGAATGTCTATTGGAACTATAATGGTATTGTCCAAGATCCCCAAGGTAATGTTATTAACAATAATCCGTTATTCGATATGGGGCTTACTTTGGTAAATTTGGATAACGATGATTTTATCTCCGATATACCTCTTATTTATTTCTCTTTTGGCAGCCGTCAAATAGCTATTAATCGGTATCTCGTCCTTCCGAATTGTTATATCGTCAACCACTCTGCTACTAAGGCTAATTCCGTGATGCTTACATTCTTTTATACAGATAAGGTAAGCGATAATAACTTACCGGATATTCGTCAACTTAAAATCCAGTCGATGCAAATTCCGGTATACTCCAATTCCGCTAATCGGTATTACTTACCGGACAATAGGGTATTGGTTGATAAGGCATTTCGAAATATATATGCGACATCGGTGTTTGTAAATGTGTCATCTCCCGATATGGGTGATGTTGTTGCGCCCGATAACTCCTTTTTGACGCTTATTCATCGATCTGATATTATACTGTATCGATTCCCGGTGTTGTATTGTTCGCAATGGAATTGGCCGTTTAGTCTTAATATGGACAGACTTCACGTCGATCTCCCAACCTCTTACATTGAGTTGTCTAAGGATATATCCACTACCGTGGGCGATAAATGTGTTTATCTGAATTTCGAATACGAAGATTAAAACTGACTGATTATGATACGCGGAAAAGAAAATCTTATCGAATGGGTTAGGTCTACACCGGGCATTAAGCAGGTGCAAATCAGAACCGCCCCGTCGGCTGACGCCTTTCTCTTCCAATCTGAGGAAGGGGAAAATAAAAAGACGATAGAAGATCGTTTATCCCGGACCCTCGATTATCTCGAGCCGGGGAAATACTATATCGAGATGTCGGACGGCAATTCTCGCCGAAATTGGTATAGGGATTATTTTACGCTGGAAGGCGATGCAGTTTCTTCTCCTGCGTTCTCGGGGCCTTCTATCGGCGGTGTGTCACCCGATGAAGTTGATCGGCGAATTGCCGCGGCCCTCGATGCACAGAAAAAAGAATTTCGAATTGCCGAGCTCGAAGAACGGGTTAAAGAGTACGAGGAAGAACTCGAAGAAAGAGAAACCCCTCTGCAAGCGGCTATCGGTAGGATAACACCCTACCTGCCGGCAATTCTTGAAAGATTTTTCGGAAAACCCGGCATGCAGGTAGGCGTAGCCGGTACCTCTCAGCCGATACGGGTACCGGAATCACAGCCCCAGCCACAACCTCATGACGACGACCATACCCGTATCTTGCGGATATCCGAACGTCTGGCTGCGATAGAACCGAACTATCTCGACTTACTCGAAAAATTGTGTGACAAACTCGAAGAAAACCCCGCCCTCTTGGGCATGATTAAACAATTCGCATAGAGATGAAATACAATCCGAATTTTTTCAACAAAGGAGTTTTCCCTCGTTTTACGGGTGTTACTGTCTATGCAAAACCCTCGTATAGCTCCGACCTGCTATATACCGTCAACGGATTTGTCGGCATGGCTGACGGATATTATGAGACGGTCGACGGATGGACATGGTACAGGCTGGCGGCTATCGACGGCGTACATGTGTGGGGGTGGGTGCGTGAGGATTATGTCGAGCTTAAAATGGTTAACCCCGTCGAGTATAACACGGCGCAAGCCCGTCTAAATCTAATCCTCCAAAACGACATGAACAGTTTAACCTACTTGCTCGTAGCCGCCGAATATTGCCGGAGGTTGGAGGAAAAGGGTTATAATGTATCATCGTACAAGACCAAGATCCGCAATTTGTACAATGACATTTCCGTGCGAAATGAATATTTAAAAAATAGTGGCATTGTCGAGAACATACAGGAGGGACAAAGCACACTAACCGATTTTGCCCCGGCTTTGCTTTCCATTGTCAACAATACGGCGTTTGTCGGTCTCGTTATCTCAACTGCCGCGTTGATCACGATAATCGTTAGTGCGGTGGTTATATCTGCCGGTGTGACAATCTACTATTTTTCCAACGAAGCTCGCCTCAAAGAATCGACCTACACCTACGAGGAAAGCAAGGAATTAACCTCAGTTCTTGAAAATGTCGACCCGGAAACCGCTCAATCGATCCGTAACGACATTAGCCGCCAAGTGCAGGAGGCCGAAGCACAAGGACATGCGAACGGTTATTGGAAAGGAGCGTTTAACATCAATCTGTTTACGATTCTCAAATACGGAGCTATCGCCGTGGGTACAATTTTTGTTGTTAAATGGATTAAAAACAATATGTGATGATATACTCAGATGCGATATACGATTCGGATTATTGGCCCTCTTGGATACCCAAGGGAGTAGATCCTACATTGTACCTTAAAACTAATCCGGTGCAAGTCACAAACCAAAATTTTGACGTAAATACATGGGATTATACAGCGGAAAATGTACCAAGACTCACGTCCGGTAATCTGGCTCATGAGTGGCCGGACTCTACTCCGTTTTGGGAATATATAGAATCTGCCTATAAAAATGCGGCCAAGGGATTTTCTCCGGAATTAGCCGGTAAATCATGTAGTCGCCTGTGTAAATATGTGACATTAAGAGCTCGCCCGACGTATGAATCAGTATGTATAGCCCAAATCTGGCAGGGTTATTGGGTTAAAGAGAATGATGCTTTCTACTATCAACACGGCTATATCAATAACGAGTTGACGGGTAGTCCTAATCCATTCGTCTTAACCGGTCAATTTATTGACATGCCGGATGGTAGGTGGCACTATGTATTCCTCAAAGATGCTGTATATCGTTCA
Source organism: uncultured Barnesiella sp. (assembly GCA_944320995.1). Lineage (GTDB taxonomy): Bacteria > Bacteroidota > Bacteroidia > Bacteroidales > Barnesiellaceae > Barnesiella. The sequence continues at coordinate 5,540 of CALUJQ010000057.1, forward strand.
ACATCTACGTTCTTTTGGAAATATTTACGTCCGGAAGCAAAAGATGACGCATATAGAGAAGTTTGGAAAGAGATGTACGGAGAAGAAGTCCCCGAAGATATTATGGAGAAAGGCGATGTAAATAAGGCTTATTTCCGTTTCGGTTTTGTCCGCGAAGATCTTTTAGGGATTATAGATTTATCCGACAATCACGATTCGGCTGTAATCCCATTGGAGGATGTGATCAATTATTATAACAAATATGGAAATACACCTACTGACGACTGGTATGACCAAAAACTGCGAGATCTTGGGATTATTCTCGGGCTTAATTTTTATCCTCGTCACTTAGATAACTTTCGCCCTCTATATCCTACACATCTCTATCC
>CALUJQ010000058.1 GCA_944320995.1 uncultured Barnesiella sp.
TTCAGTACGTTATTCCAAAAAATCAGGAGAGGAGATTAAGTAATGAACAACACCGCAAATCTGAAGAAAGAATATCTCGAAAGAATCGTGCCCGCCTTGCAGAAGGAGTTCAACTACTCGTCGATTATGCAGGTGCCCGTCTTGAAGAAGATTGTGATCAATCAAGGTCTTGGCGAAGCAACGGCCGATAAGAAAATCATCGAAACCGCCATCAACGAGTTGACGGCCATCACCGGTCAGAAAGCAGTGGCAACCCTCTCGCGCAAAGATATCTCGAATTTCAAGCTGCGTAAGAAAATGCCCATCGGTGTGATGGTAACCCTCCGTCACGAGCGCATGTACGAGTTCTTGGAGCGTCTGGTACGCGTATCTCTTCCCCGTATCCGCGACTTCAAAGGTATCGAAAGCAAACTCGATGGACGAGGCAACTACACCCTCGGAATTCAGGAGCAAATCATTTTCCCTGAAATAAATATCGATAGTATTACCAAAATTATGGGAATGAATATTACCTTTGTAACCTCAGCCAAAACCGACGAGGAAGGGTATGCTCTTCTCAAAGCATTTGGCTTACCTTTTAAAAACGCAAAAAAAGACTAAGATATGGCAAAAGAATCGATGAAAGCTCGTGAAGTGAAGAGAGCCAAGCTGGTTGCCAAATATGCCGAAAAGAAAAAACAACTCAAGGCAGAAGGTAACTACGAGGCCCTTCAACTGCTGCCGAAAAACGCATCGCGTGTACGTTTGCACAACCGTTGCAAAATTACCGGTCGTCCCAAAGGATATATCCGTCAGTTTGGGATTTCCCGTATCCAGTTCCGCGAAATGGCATCGGCAGGACTTATCCCGGGCGTAAAGAAAGCAAGCTGGTAATTATTTTTAGTGTTAAATATTGTCCGGAGACTCCGGATCAATTTAAACAAATTTTTATATGACAGATCCAATAGCAGATTATCTGACAAGATTGAGAAACGCCATCAAAGCTCATCACAGAGTTGTTGAGGTGCCTTCCTCGAAATTGAAAAAAGAAATCACGAAAATCCTTTTTGAAAAAGGCTACATTCTCAATTACAAGTTTGTAGAAGACGGTCCCCGAGGCACCATCAAGATCGCCTTGAAGTACGACCCCGTAAACAAAGTGAGCGCAATCCGAAAACTGATTCGCATTTCGAGTCCGGGTTTGCGCCGTTACACCGGCTACAAAGACATGCCGCGCGTATTGAACGGATTGGGTATTGCAATTCTCTCCACCTCGAAAGGCGTGATGACCAACAAAGAGGCCAGCGACCTGAAAATCGGTGGTGAGGTATTATGTTACATTTACTAATTAAAAGGAGGTATATATTATGTCAAGAATAGGAAAATTGCCCATAGTAGTACCCGCCGGAGTTACCGTTACTATCTCCGGAAATGAGGTAAAGGTAAAAGGACCCAAAGGGGAACTGTCGCAGACCGTATCGCCCGAAATTAAAGTTGAAATGGTAGACGGGGCTATCCATGTGACCCGGCCTAATGATGAGAAACAGACGCGTGCCCTTCACGGCCTCTACCGTGCCCTGATCCACAACATGGTGGTAGGCGTTTCCGAAGGGTATAAGAAAGAGATGGAACTGGTCGGCGTAGGTTACCGTGCCCAAAGCCAAGGCCAGGTACTCGAGCTCTCGCTCGGCTACTCTCACGCCATCTTTTTGAAACTTCCTGCCGAAATCAAGGTAGAAGCCAAATCGGAGAGAAACAAAAACCCGTTGATTATTCTCGAATCGTGCGACAAGCAACTGCTTGGCCAGGTATGCGCCAAAGTACGTTCGCTGCGCAAACCCGAACCTTACAAGGGTAAAGGTATCAAGTTCGTTGGCGAGGTAATCCGCAGAAAATCGGGTAAATCGGCAGGTGCCAAATAATCATTAAACAGGTATTATCATGACAACGAAGATAGAAAGAAGACTCAAAATCAAAACCCGCATTCGCGGTAAGGTATCCGGCACAGCCGAACGCCCCCGTATGACGGTGTTTAGAAGCAATAAGCAAATATATGTGCAATTGGTCGACGACCTCACCGGAAAAACGCTCGCCGCTGCCTCGTCGAGAGGCATGGAAGCCGCTCCCAAGAAAGAGCAGGCTGCGAAAGTAGGTGAAGCTATCGCCAAGAAAGCACAGGAAGCCGGTATTACCACGGTTGTATTTGACCGCAACGGTTACCTGTATCATGGGAGAGTAAAAGAATTAGCTGATGCTGCCCGCAACGGTGGCCTTAAATTTTAATCGTCATGACAGGAAAAATAAATAGAGTAAAATCAACAAACGACATCGAGTTGAAAGACCGTCTGGTTGCCATCAACCGTGTAACGAAAGTAACCAAAGGTGGTCGTACGTTCAGCTTTTCGGCTATTGTCGTAGTGGGCAACGAAGCCGGTATCGTAGGCTGGGGCCTCGGAAAAGCGAGCGAAGTAACCACCGCTATCGCCAAAGGCGTGGAAGCTGCCAAGAAGAACCTGGTGAAAGTACCGGTGCTCAAAGGCACAATCCCCCACGACCAGCTGGCCAAATTCGGCGGTGCCCTCGTGTATATCAAACCTGCTTCTCCGGGTACCGGAGTAAAGGCCGGTGGTGCCATGCGTGCCGTACTGGAAAGCGTAGGTATCACCGACGTGCTTGCCAAATCGAAAGGTTCGTCCAACCCCCACAACCTGGTGAAAGCCACGATTGCTGCCTTGTGCGAGCTCAGAGATGCGGCTACTGTCGCCCAAAACAGAGGTGTCTCTGTCGAAAAAGTCTTTAAAGGTTAATACGGAGGACAAGCAATGGAAAAAATAAGAATCAAACAAGTAAAGAGCCGCATCAATTGCCCTGCTGTACAAAAGAAGACACTTGATGCACTGGGCCTGAGAAAACTCAACCACGTGGTAGAACACAACGCTACTCCCCAAATTCTGGGTATGGTAGAAAAGGTAAAACACCTGGTGAAAGTAGTTGAGTAATTTTATCCATCGATTAAAAAAAAGTAACAATATGGACTTGAGTAATTTAAAACCCGCCGAAGGGTCAACCAAAACAAGAAAGAGAATCGGTCGCGGACCGGGTTCGGGTTTGGGTGGAACTTCTACCAGAGGTCATAAAGGAGCAAAGTCGCGTTCGGGTTACAAACGCAAAATCGGTTTCGAGGGAGGTCAGATGCCTCTCCAACGCCGTGTCCCTAAATTTGGCTTCAAGAATATAAATCGTGTAGAATACAAAGGCATCAATCTCGAAGCCTTGCAGGCACTGGCCGATAGCCAGAAACTGGAAAAAATCGACATCGATACACTTGTGGCTGCCGGATTTATTTCTGCCAATCAGTTAGTGAAAATTCTTGGTAAAGGTACTCTTACGGCCAAATTGGAAGTTTGCGCCCATGCATTCTCCAAAACCGCCGAAGCTGCTATCGTTGCCGCAGGTGGAACAGTAGTCAAACTCTAATACAATGAGAGCAATAGAAACTATAAAAAACATTTGGAAAATCGAAGACCTCCGCAAACGTATCATCACCACCATTCTGCTGGTGTTGGTATACCGTGTGGGGTCATACGTCGTGCTTCCGGGTATCGATCCTGCCAATCTGGACGCCTTGCGCAACCAGACGAGCAAGGGTCTGATGCAGTTGCTCGATATGTTTTCGGGAGGTGCATTCTCCAATGCTTCGATTTTTGCTTTGGGAATCATGCCTTATATCACCGCCTCGATTGTGATACAATTGCTGGGTATGGTGATGCCCTCGTTCCAGAAGCTGCAACGCGAAGGCGAGAGCGGTCGTACGAAACTTAACCAATACACCCGCTATTTGACCGTTTTCATTCTGCTCCTGCAAGGTCCCGCCTACTTGGTGAACCTGAAAGTACAGATGGGGTCGGCCTTATTCCCCTCCGGTTGGTTGTTTATAGTTTCTTCTACAATCGTGCTTGCTGCCGGCAGTATGTTTATCATGTGGCTGGGCGAACGTATCACCGACAAAGGTATCGGCAACGGTATCTCGTTCATCATCTTGGTCGGTATCATCGCCCGTCTGCCGCTGGCTTTCGCCGCCGAGTTTACCAGCCGTCTGGCTTCTAAACAAGGAGGTTTGGTGATGTTCCTTATCGAGATTGTCTTTCTGCTGGCTGTTATCGCCGCAGCAATTCTGCTCGTACAAGGCACCCGGAAAGTCCCCGTACAATATGCCAAGCGTATTGTAGGAAACAAACAGTATGGCGGTGCTCGCCAGTATATCCCCTTGAAGGTAAACACGGCTGGTGTGATGCCTATCATCTTCGCCCAGGCCATCATGTTTATCCCCATCACCATTGCCGGATTCAGTGTGACCAACGCAAGTTCGTTCTGGCAATCGTTCATGTCGATGACGGGATTCTGGTATAACTTTGTGTTTGCATTCCTTATCATAGTCTTCACCTATTTCTATACGGCAATTACCGTGCAACCCACGCAAATGGCCGAAGATATGAAACGCAACAACGGCTTTATCCCCGGTGTGAAACCCGGTAAGAAGACGGCCGACTACCTCGACTCGATCATGTCGAGAATCACGTTGCCCGGATCTATCTTCCTGGCTATCGTGGCCATCATGCCGGCCTTTGCCCAGATATGCGGTGTAAGCGCCGAGTTCGCACAGTTCTTCGGCGGGACATCGTTGCTCATCTTGGTAGGTGTGGTACTCGATACCTTGCAACAGATTGAAAGCCATTTAATGATGCGCCACTATGACGGTCTGATGAAATCGGGCCGAATAAAAGGTCGTAGCGGAGCTTATTAAAACAAGGAGTGTAGATAATGATTTATCTTAAAACAGACGAAGAGATAGAGTTGATGCGGGAGAGTAATCTCCTGGTGGGCATGACCCTGGGCGAGATGGCCAAGTGGGTAGCCCCCGGGATTACCACCCTCAAACTCGACAAGATAGCCGAGGAGTTTATCCGGGATCACGGGGCCGAACCCGGTTTCCTGGGATATGCCGGCTATCCCAACTCTCTTTGCATCTCGGTCAACGAGGTGATTGTACACGGTATTCCCAACAGCTACGCACTGCGCGAGGGAGACATCGTCTCAATCGACTGCGGCGTGGTGAAAAACGGCTTCAACGGCGATTCGGCCTACACCTTCTGCGTAGGCGAAGTTGCTCCCGAAGTCAAGCAGCTGCTCAAAACCACCAAGGAGTCACTCTATCTGGGCATTGAGCATGCCGTCGAAGGGAAGCGCATAGGTGATATCGGCCATGCCATTCAAACCTATTGCGAAGCTCGTGGTTATTCTGTCGTGAGGGAGTTGTGCGGACACGGAGTGGGCAAGAAGCTTCACGAAGAGCCCAACGTCCCCAATTATGGTCGTCCGGGCACAGGCCCGCTGCTCAAAAACGGCATGTGTATTGCCATAGAACCCATGATTAACCTGGGCTCGCGCAATATCGTCATCGAGCGCGACGGGTGGACCACCCGCACGAGAGACCGCAAACCGGCCGCTCACTTCGAGCACACGGTAGCCATTAAGGGAGGGAAGGCCGATATACTTTCCTCGTTCGAATACGTAGAGCAAGTTTTAGGAGACAAATCAATTTAACTATAATTTATGGCGAAGCAAGCTGCAATAGAACAAGATGGTGTAATCGTGGAGGCATTGTCGAATGCCATGTTCCGCGTAGAGTTGGAAAACGGGCATGAGATAACCGCCCATATCTCGGGAAAGATGCGTATGCATTTCATCAAGATACTCCCGGGCGATAAGGTGCGTATCGAGATGTCGCCCTACGATTTGACCAAAGGAAGAATTGCTTTTAGATATAAATAAAAAACAACAATATGAAAGTAAGAGCATCATTGAAAAAACGTACGCCCGATAGCAAGATCGTGAGAAGACACGGCCGTTTGTACGT
>CALUJQ010000059.1 GCA_944320995.1 uncultured Barnesiella sp.
ATGGCAAAAAGGATGATAAAGACAACGAACATCCAAAATACCAAGCCAAATTCGGGCGTGAACAGTTCCATATCTTATGATTAGATGAACAACGACATCACGCAAACAATCACAGCGAACAAGGCAACACCTTCGACAAGAGCCGCGATCACAATCATGTTGCTTCGAATATCGCCGCTGGCCTCAGGTTGACGGGCGATAGCGTCCATAGCCGACGAGCCAATCTTACCAATACCTACACCGGCTCCGATAGCTGCAATACCAGCGCCAATACATGCACCCAATTTAGCCAGACTTGCACCGGCTGCTGCTTGTAATAAAATCATTCCTAACATAATGTTTGTTGTTTAGAGATTATACATTGTTTTTATTTGTCTACTTTTTCCATTTTTCCTTCATGATGGCCATCGACCTGCGCCAAAGCGATGAACAGGGTCGAAAGCATGGTGAACACATAGGCTTGGATAAACGAAACCAATGTGTCGATGAGAAGCATGAAGAGTGAGAAGAGCACCGATATAACCGTGGTGGCTCCCACTACGACTGCTCCTAAGGCCCCGAATATGAATATGAGCGAAATGAGCGACAGGATAATCATATGCCCGCCCATCATATTGGCAAACAGACGGACCATCAGAGCTGCCGGTTTCGTAAAAACTCCGAAGATTTCGATCAACGGCATGATGGGCAACGGAAATTTCAGCCACAACGGCACGTCGGGCCAAAATATCTCTTTCCAATATTCTTTGGTTCCCCGCACATTGACAACGATAAAGGTACACAATGCCAAGACCATGGTCACTGCAATGTTGCCCGTCAAGTTGGCCCCTCCGGGGAAGATCACGATCAATCCCAACAGGTTCATCAACAGGATAAAGAAAAAGACCGTGAGCAGATAGGGGGCAAAACGCGGAGCCTTATCACCCAACGTACTCTTGATTACTCCTGTATAGACAAACTCGATGAGAAACTCGATGGCCCCTACTCCCTTTTTGGGTGCTTTGAACTGCCGTTTCTTGTACCAGTGGGCGACCGAGAATACACACCATGCGCACACCAAAGCGGCGATAATCAAGGCCAGTACGTTTTTCGTAATCGACAGGTCGAGCGGCCGATAGCGGTTACCGGTATTGTCTACTCCTTCGACTTTCCCTTTGTTGGGGCCCTCTTGTGCGATATAGAAACCATTGTACTCCTTCCCGTGATCGAGCTTATGCGACATGAACAAATGCCAGTCGCCCTTATAATCTCTGACAATAACGGGCAAGGGTATCTTGTGCTCGTGCGAGAAAGGCAGTTCCCAACCATAACCGTCGAGCAAGTGTGCAAAGATGGTCTCTTTCGGATTAAAGGAGCCCTCTTCCCCGCTACTCTGTTCGCTGGCCGACAACGGGAAGGCAAACGCCATCAACAAAAAGGTTACTATGTATGCGATTTGTTTTCTCATCTTTTTTCTCTCTTACCGTATGCACACAGCTACACGGTTGTTATCCACATCGACAAATCCGCCACCGACCGATAGCGATTGACGTTGGCCGGCGGTTACATACTCAATGGTACCGGCATCGAGAGTCGAGACCAACGATGCATGATTTTCAAGAACGGTAAACGAGCCTTGTGCACCCGGCAGGGTGACCGACTCCACCTCTCCTTGGAAAAGGATTTGTTCCGAAGATATGATTTCGAGTACCATAATTTCCAGTTTATATGATTACTGAGCGGCTTTGGCCTGCTCCAACAATTTCTTTCCTTTGGCAATAGCCTCGTCGATTGTACCTACATTGAGGAACGCTTGCTCGGGATACTCGTCCATCTCGCCATTGAGAATCATCTTGAAACCGCGTATCGTCTCCTCCAATGGAACCATCACACCCTGTAAACCGGTAAACTGCTCGGCTACGTGGAAGGGTTGCGAAAGGAAACGCTGGGCACGACGCGCACGGTTTACCACCAGTTTATCCTCGTCCGAGAGTTCATCGACACCCAAAATGGCGATAATATCCTGCAATTCGTTGTAATGCTGCAACAATTGTTTTACACCTTGTGCCACCTGATAGTGTTCTTCTCCCACGATATTGGGGTCGAGGATTCGCGAAGTCGATTCCAACGGGTCTACGGCGGGATAGATACCCAACTCCGAGATTTTACGGCTCAACACGGTCGTCGCATCGAGGAAGCTGAATGTAGTAGCCGGAGCAGGGTCGGTCAAGTCGTCGGCCGGCACATAAATAGCTTGTACCGAAGTGATTGAGCCTTGTTTCGTCGAGGTAATACGCTCTTGCAATTTACCCATCTCGGAGGCCAGCGTCGGCTGGTAACCTACGGCCGAAGGCATACGCCCCAGCAGAGCCGACACCTCGGAACCGGCTTGTGTGAAACGGAAAATGTTGTCGATAAACAACAGAATCTCTTTACCACCACCGTCCGAGTCGCGGAACTGCTCGGCTACGGTCAGGCCCGACAAGGCAACCCGCAAACGGGCTCCCGGCGGTTCATTCATCTGGCCGAAGACCAAGGTGGCTTGCGACTGGTTTACCTTCTCCATGTCGACATCTTTGAGGTTCCATTCGCCTCGCTCCATGCCCTCTTTGAACTTGTCGCCATACGACATAACGCCCGATTCGAGCATCTCGCGCAACAAGTCATTACCTTCACGAGTACGCTCGCCCACACCGGTAAATACCGAGAAACCGTTGTGCCCTTTGGCAATGTTGTTGATAAGCTCCATAATCAATACGGTCTTACCCACACCGGCACCGCCGAACAACCCGATTTTACCACCTTTCGAATAGGGTTCGAGCAAGTCGATTACCTTGATTCCGGTATAGAGCATCTCAGTACTGATAGAGAGATCGTCAAATGCCGGAGCATCTTGGTGTATCGATTTCAATTCGGTATAATCCAAAGCAGGAAGGTGATCGATCGTCTCGCCGATCACATTCATCAACCGGCCTTTTACCTGTGAGCCCGTAGGCATTGACAAGGGCCGCTGCAAGTCGATGGCTTTCATACCTCGTCTGAGCCCGTCGGTAGAGTCCATTGCTACGCAACGCACGGTGTTTTCTCCGATATGTTGCTCTACCTCGACAATCAGTTCGGCTCCGTTTTCTCGCTCGATTTTAAGTGCGGAATAAATGGGGGGGACTTCATTACCCTCCCCTTCGAAAACGACATCGACCACCGGCCCGATTACCTGCGTGATATATCCAAATTTATCTGCCATAGTTTTACCTCTATATATCAGTATTATACTTTATTCCTTAAAAATGCAAGCCATAAATAACGATAAGCACCATGATGAAAAGATTCACCAAGTTCAAAGGCAACAAATATTTCCATTCGAGTTTCAACAGTTGATCAATTCTCAAACGGGGGAAGGTCCATTTGAACCAAATAATTACGAATGATACCAAGATGGCTTTCCCGAAGAACCAAATAACCGACGGAATATAGTCCATAATGGTATTGAAGCTTTCCCAACCGGGGATATGCAACGGCATCCAACCGCCTAAAAAGAGCAACGAAGCGACTCCCGAAACGATAAACAAGTTCAAGTACTCGGCCAAATAGAAAAATCCGAAGTGGATACCTGAATATTCGGTATGATAACCGGCAGTCAACTCGCTCTCGGCTTCGGGAAGGTCAAACGGACCACGATTGGTCTCGGCCGTTCCGGCAACCAAGTAGATGAGGAATGCAACGATAGCGGGAATATGACCAGTAAAGAGGAACCAGCCATTGGCTTGTGCCTCTACGATACCGGTTATCGACATGGTCCCGGCAAAGACAACCATCGTCAAGACCGAAAAGCCGATAGACAACTCGTAACTTACCATTTGCGCACCGCTTCGAAGGGCTCCGATAAGGGTAAATTTATTGTGGCTCGACCAACCGGCCAACAGAATACCCAAGACACCTATCGAAGAGACGGCGATCAAGAAGAATACGCCGATATTGAAATCGATCACCTGCAACCCTTTACCGAAAGGCAAGCAGCCGAATGCCAGCATCGAGGCTACGATTACCAAGTAGGGCGCCAGATTGAACAGGAATTTATCGATATGATTAAGCGAAATCAACTCCTTGATCAATATCTTGAACATATCGGCCACACTCTGAATAATTCCGTAAGGGCCTACACGGTTCGGGCCTAAACGGCATTGGAAGAAGGCGCAGACCTTACGCTCGAAATAGATGTAGAACAATGCCAACACTGCATACAACAACAGCAGTACAATGCCTACCAATACAAATTCAATAAGTAAAGCTCCCCAACCGGGCATTACGCTCCGCAACAAATTATCAATCCAGTGGGTCACTATCGAAAAGTCGAACATAACTTATTCTTTAATTGATTACTAATTACTAATTATCTGTCCATATCGGGGATTACATAGTCGAGCGAACCGCCGATGGCTATCAAGTCGGCAATTTTCCCGCCGCGGCACATCGGGTCGAGACCGGCCACCAACGGCAGGCAGGCCGAATTGATTTTCAATCGGTAAGGATTCTTATCGCCATGACTCTCGATGAAAATTCCCAACGGACCACGACTGGCTTCAACCTGACGGAAGTAGCGGCCTTCGGGCAACTTAATGATGGGTTTCATTTTCACCGCATAGTCGCCCTCGGGGATATTGTCGATGAGTTGCTCTATGATATGTATCGACTCCAAAATTTCGTCCAACCGCACCATGTAACGGGCATAGACGTCACCTTCGGTACGGACGACTTCGTTGAATTCCACCTTGTCGTACAAGGCATACGGGTGATTCTTACGCACATCGCAAGCCCAACCCGAGGCACGGCCCGAGGGGCCGGCAATACCATACGAGATAGCATCTTCGCGCGAAAGCACCCCCACGCCCTTCATACGTTGCTGGGCAATCACATTGCCGGTAAAGAGGGTATGATATTCTTTCAGTTTGGCAGGCATATAAGCGCAGAATTCTTTCACCTTGCGTTGGAAATCGGGGTGAATATCGGCCATAAGACCGCCAATCGTATAGTAGTTGAAGGTCATGCG
>CALUJQ010000060.1 GCA_944320995.1 uncultured Barnesiella sp.
CGAAAAGCGATGCAAAGGTACGTGCTTTTTTATATTCCCTCCAAATTTTTTATCGACTTTTTTATGTTATATAGCATATTTTTTTGCAACACATTGATCCAGTTTGACTTAAAATTTATCCCTCCCGACAAAAAACAAGGGCGAATTCCTCAGAAGAGGGATTCGTCCTTGGAGATCTATGTGTTCGTCTCTCTGCTGTGAGACTTATGTTGCATCAGCATATCGGTTTATAGCCGTATTGAGCTAACTCGCCCAACTCTTCTTCGATACGTAGCAGCTGGTTGTATTTGGCCATACGGTCGGAACGGCTGAGGGAGCCGGTTTTTATTTGCCCGGCATTGGTAGCGACTGCTATATCGGCAATCGTTGCGTCTTCGGTTTCGCCCGATCGATGGGATATAACCGCAGTGTAGCCATTTCGTTGCGCCAATTGAACTGCTCTAAGTGTTTCGGTCAATGTACCTATTTGATTCAATTTTACCAGAATGGAGTTTGCGCAATGTTGCCGGATTCCTTTCGTGAGGTATTCTACATTGGTCACAAAGAGATCGTCTCCTACAAGTTGGCATTTATCTCCTATCAAATCGGTTAAAAGCCGCCAGCCGTTCCAATCCTCTTCACTCATACCATCTTCAATCGAATCTATCGGATAGCGCAAAATGAGATCTTGCAAATATTCGGCTTGTTGTTGAGTGGTGCGTTTCACACCGTCGGGGCCTTCAAATTTGGAATAATCATATACTCCGTCGCTATAAAACTCGGACGAGGCACAATCCAAAGCGATGCGTACATCTCTGCCGGGCATATATCCGGCTTTATCGATCGCTTCGAGGATAGTCTCTATTGCGGCTTCGGTGCCGGGCAATGCAGGCGCGAAACCTCCTTCATCGCCAACGGCTGTACTCAAACCTTTAGCGTGCAATACGTTTTTCAAGGCATGGAATACCTCGGTTCCCATGCGAAGGGCTTCTTTAAAGGAATTGGCTCCTACGGGGCGAATCATAAATTCTTGAAATGCAATTGGGGCATCGGAATGCGACCCTCCGTTGATAATATTCATCATAGGGACCGGCATGATATAGGTATCGACCCCTCCCACATATCTGTAAAGGGGCATGCCGAGTTGTGCTGCCGCGGCCTTGGCTACGGCCAATGAGACTCCCAAGATGGCGTTTGCTCCCAATTTCGATTTGGTGGTCGTGCCATCGAGTTCTATCAATGTCTTATCGATTCGGCTTTGAATGAAGGGGGACATTCCTTTGAGAGCCTTGGCAATGGTTCCGTTGACATGACCGACAGCTTTTTGTACGCCTTTGCCTCCATAACGGGTTTTATCGCCATCTCTCAATTCGAGAGCTTCATGTACTCCGGTCGATGCTCCGGAGGGTACTGCCGCACGTCCTGTTATTCCCGTGTCGAGCGTTACATCTACCTCTACTGTGGGATTACCTCGAGAATCGAGTATTTCCCTTGCTTTTATCGCTTCTATTTTCATAGTTGTTATTATTTGATTTATTATTACAGAATAACATAGAAACGATATGATTTGTTTGTACATCGGCCGTCATCTTTTAACTACATCACAAAGTATGCCTCTATTTGTTTGGCAAAGAGATGGAGCGTGGATACCCAGAACGTCCAATATAAGAGACAAAAAAGGCTCTTCTCCTGTGAGAAGAGCCTTTTTCCCATTATATAGCAATAAATTATTCTGCAGCTTTTTCCTCAACTGCGGGAGTTTCGGGAGCCTCAGCAACAGAAGCTTCGGCAGCAGGAGCGGCGGCTTCGGCAACAGGAGCAGCGCTCTTTTTGGAACGACGGGTGCGAGTTGCTTTCTTAGCAGCTTTTTCTTTGAGCATGTTTTCGTTGTAGTCTACGAGCTCGATAAAGCAAGTTTGAGCGTTATCGCCCAAGCGGTTACCGATTTTCAAGATACGGGTGTATCCTCCGGGACGATCGGCTATTTTTACCGAAATCTCTTTGAACAATTCTGTAACAGCCTCTTTGCTTTGCAAGTAGCGGAAGACAACACGACGAGAAGCGGTGGTGTCTTCTTTTGCACGGTTGATCAGGGGCTCAACGTACACTCTCAACGCTTTGGCTTTTGCCAAGGTGGTAAAGATTCTTTTGTGAAGAATCAAAGAAGTAGCCATATTGGACAACATAGCGTCGCGGTGAGCTTTGGTACGACCCAAGTGGTTGAATTTTTTATTATGTCTCATCGTTTTACTCTTTATCTAATTTATATTTTGAGATATCCATTCCGAACGAAAGATTCAAGTTCGCCAAAAGTTCATCGAGCTCGGTCAACGACTTCTTACCGAAGTTGCGGAATTTCAACAAGTCGGTCTTATTGAATACTACCAATTCGCCAAGCGTTTCGACATCGGCCGATTTCAGGCAGTTGAGCGCGCGAACCGACAAATCCATATCGACAAGTTTGGTTTTGAGCAACTGACGCATGTGCAATACTTCTTCGTCAAATTCTTCATTGCCATCGACATCGTTGGTCTCGAGTGTGATTTTTTCGTCGGAGAACAACATGAAATGGTAGATCAGAATCTTAGCGGCTTCTTTCAACGCCTCTTTGGGGTGAATGGAACCATCGGTTGTAATCTCTAAAATCAGTTTTTCGTAGTCCGTTTTCTGTTCTACACGGAAGTTTTCAACAGCATATTTCACATTCCGAATCGGCGTATAGATAGAGTCGATAGGGATTACATTCACATCGTCGGCGGGATTGCGGTTCTCATCGGCGGGAACATATCCCCGGCCTTTGTTGATGGTGATGTCAATTTGAAAACTTGCGTTTGAATCCAAATGGCAAATAACCAAATCGGGGTTCAAAACTTCAAAACCGGTAAGCGATTTACCGATGTCTCCTGCCTTGAACACTTCCGTACCCGAAACAGTAATGGTTACTTTTTCATTCTCGATTTCTTCAACGACCTGTTTGAACCGAACTTTTTTGAGGTTCAGGATTACATTCGTCACGTCCTCGATAACACCGGGAATCGTAGAGAACTCATGTTTTACTCCGTCGATGCGAATCGACGTAATCGCAAAGCCTTCGAGCGAGGAGAGGAGAATACGGCGCAAAGCGTTACCGACGGTAACACCATACCCGGGCTCCAACGGACGGAATTCGAATTTACCGAAAAAATTGTCCGCTTCCAGCATTAATACTTTATCGGGTTTTTGAAATGCTAATATCGCCATGGAATCAATTATTATTTAGAATACAACTCAACGATCAACTGTTCTTTGATATTTTCAGGGATATCGGCTCTTTCGGGCAAATGCAACAATTTACCGCATTTCAAGCTTTCGTCCCATTCCAACCAAGGATATTTGCTGTGGTTAAATCCAGCGAGTGCATCGGCTATTACCTCCAACGATTTGGCTTTCTCACGAACGCCAACTACTTGTCCGGGTTTAACCGAATAGGACGGGATATTCACCACCTTGCCATCAACAACGATATGACGGTGCAAAACGAGCTGACGAGCAGCTGCACGCGTAGGAGCAATACCCAAACGGAATACTACGTTGTCGAGACGAGCTTCGAGCAATTGAAGGAGCACTTCACCTTTCACACCTTTGGTACGAGAGGCTTTCTCAAACAAGTTTCTAAATTGTTTTTCCAATACACCATACGTGTATTTTGCTTTTTGCTTTTCACGAAGCTGAACACCATACTCAGAAGTTTTTCTTCTCTTGTTGATGCCATGTTGTCCCGGGGGATAGTTCTTTTTCGTAAGAACTTTATCGGGGCCAAAAATAGCTTCGCCAAATTTACGAGCGATTTTTGTTCTAGGTCCGGTATATCTTGCCATTTCTAAAAATTTTTAATAATTAAATATTGCGAACCGAGAAAAGTGCAGCCGCGATTGCAGAGAGGATTAATATGCAATCTATTCACTGTTCGGGATTCTCTGTTTACAAATAAAGAAAAATATTATACTCTTCTTCTTTTAGGAGGACGACAGCCATTGTGGGGCAGCGGAGTTACATCGATGATTTCGGTAACTTCGATACCGGCGCCATGAATAGTTCTCACAGCCGACTCACGGCCGTTTCCGGGGCCTTTCACATAGGCTTTTACTTTCCTTAAACCCAAATCGAAAGCCACTTTTGCACAATCTTGTGCGGCCATTTGAGCGGCATAAGGAGTATTTTTCTTAGAGCCTCTGAAGCCCATTTTACCTGCCGAAGACCAAGAAATCACTTGTCCTTCGCTATTGGCAAGCGTTACAATGATGTTGTTGAACGAAGAATGGATATGGGCTTGGCCAACGGCGTCTACCTTAACAACCCTCTTCTTTGCTGCGACTGTTTTTTTTGCCATACTTACTTATTATTTAGTAGCTTTTTTCTTATTTGCAAC
>CALUJQ010000061.1 GCA_944320995.1 uncultured Barnesiella sp.
TTCCTGTTTTTCGCTGGGCGTTTTGGCGTATTTGTAACGTTGTATGAGCTTGGCGTTGCGGGGACGGCATTCGTCGGCCGAACCGTTTACGGTAATCACGGCGGGCAGGGGCACCACTACGGTCTCCACACCACGCTCGAGACGGCGTTTTACGGTAGCTTTGCCATTCTCGATTTTAAGAATCTGTTCGGCGTAGGTCACTTGGGGGATTCCCAGTTTTTCGGCGATTTGCGGGCCTACTTGCGCCGTATCGCCGTCGATGGCTTGGCGGCCGCCCAAGATGATGTCGTAATCTTTGATTTTACGCACGGCACACGACAAGGCGTATGAAGTCGCCAATGTGTCGGCTCCGGCAAAAGCACGGTCGGTCAATACGATACCGCCGTCGGCTCCGCGGAAGAGACCTTCACGGATAATTTCGGCAGCCCGGGGAGGGCCCATGGTCAAGAGGGTAATTGTCGAACCCGGATTTTGTTCTTTCAGTTGCAGCGCCTGTTCCAAGGCATTCAAATCTTCGGGGTTGAAGATAGCCGGCAGGGCGGCGCGGTTGATGGTCCCGTCCTCTTTCATGGCATCTTTCCCCACATTTCTGGTATCGGGCACTTGTTTGGCCAATACTACGATTTTAAGACTCATAATGTAATGTGAGATTTATGATTTATAAATATTCCTGTTATTTTTGGTGTTGATTCATTGACTTGCAAAAGTAAAAAAAATGATTGTTATTATCAATCTTTTAATCGAAAAACCTTTGTGCTGCCGGTTATCGATGAGTTGCAATAACCGGAGCATAAAGGTTTTTTGTATCGTATAGGCAAGCCGTCGCCTATTCGTAGCTGCTTCCGTCGAAGCAGTGGGTGCAGATGCACTCTTTGGGGAGTCCTATCGACTCGACCAGCGTCTCCAACGGGTTGAATTTGAGCGAAGTGATTTTCAACTTCTTGCAAATGCAGTTTACCATGCAGTTGTATTGGGGCGAGCCGGTGCGGGCGTATGCCTCGATGTTTTTGTCGGGGTCGCCTTCGATTTCGGCGATGGTACGACGGGTAATCAATTCCATTTCGCTTTTCGAAGCCGTGAAGTTGAGGAACCGGCACGGGTAAAGCAGGGGCGGACAACTGATGCGCATGTGTACCTCTTTGGCCCCGTAGCGGTAGAGGTCCGACACGTTGTCGCGCAGTTGTGTCCCCCGCACGATCGAGTCGTCGCAGAATACTACCTTCTTGCCGTCGAGCATGGTTTTGTTGGGAATCAGTTTCATCTTGGCCACGAGTTCGCGCATCGTCTGGTTCGAAGGGGTGAAACTGCGGGGCCAAGTGGGGGTGTATTTGACGATACCGCGGCGGTAAGGTATCTGTTTCCCCACGGCGTATCCCAGAGCCATACCTACGCCCGAGTCGGGAATACCCGAGACGAAATCGGCCTCGATGTCGTCGTTTTTGCCCATTTCGTAGCCCGAATGGAATCGCACCTCCTCGACATTCCGGCCTTCATACTCGCAAGCCGGGTATCCGTAATATACCCACAGGAAGGCACATATTTGCATTTTTTTGTTGGGTTGGTTGAGCGATTCGTAACCGTCGGCCGTGAGACGTACGATTTCACCGGGGCGGATGTCGTAGCAGAGTTCGTACCCGAGGTTGGGAAAGCTGCACGTCTCAGACGATATGGCGTAGCCGTTTTCTCCCCGGCCGATGAGGATAGGGGAGCGGCCGTATTTGTCGCGGGCGGCGATGATGCCCTGCTCGGTGAGTAGCAGCATGGAGCAAGACCCTTTGATTTTCTCTTGTACCAGCCGGATTCCGTCGATGTAGTCTTTCCCTTGGCTGATAATCATCGAGACCAGTTCCGACTGGTTGATGATGTTGTTGCTGTGTTCGCTGAAATGGTTCCCGCTGGCCAGCAGCTCTTTTTCGAGTTCCTCGACGTTGTTTATCTTGGCCACGGTGACGATGGCAAATTTCCCCAGATGGCAACTGATGATAATCGGCTGGGCATCGGTGTCGCTGATCACGCCAATCCCCGATTTTCCCGAGAATTCGTGCAGCTCGCCTTCGAATTTCGAGCGGAAATAAGAGTTCTCGATGTTGTGGATCGCCCGTTTGAAAACGCCGTTTTCGTAGGTGACGATACCGGCCCGTTTCGTGCCTAAATGCGAATTGTAATCGACGCCGTAAAAAAGATCGGTCACGCATGAATCTTTTTTTATGCTACCAAAAAATCCTCCCATAGTGTACTGTTGTGGTAATGGTTATTATTGATGAAATGAAACAGAGCGAGAGGGATATTATACCCTCCCGCTCTGCGGAATATACGTTTTTATTTGGCCTTGGTCTGTTGCTCTACCCATTTGCGGGCATTGACGAAAGCCTCGATCCACGGGGTTATCTCGTCGTTCTTCCGGTCGGTGGGATAGTAGCCGCACTGCCAAGGGAAGATAGCCCGTTCGAGGTGGGGCATCATGGCCAGATGTCGGCCGTCGGCCGAGGCGATACCGGCGATGCCGAAAGGCGAACCGTTGGGGTTGGCCGGATAGGCATCATAGGTATATTGGGCCACGATGTTGTATCGCTCTTTGGCGTAGGGCAGTTCGAATTTGCCTTCGCCGTGTGCTACCCAAATACCCAGTTTGGACCCCGATAGCGAGCCGAACATGACCGAGTTGTTTTGAGGAATGGTCAAGCCTACGAACTGCGACTCGAATTTGTGCGAGTCGTTGTGCCGCATCTTCGGTTTCTGTTCGTGGTCGGGCGTGAGCAATCCCAGTTCGACCATCAATTGGCAGCCGTTGCAGATACCGAGGCTCAACGTGTCGGGACGGCTGTAAAAGCGGTCGAGCGCGGCTTTGGCTTTTTCGTTCCAGAGGAAACCTCCTGCCCAGCCTTTGGCCGATCCGAGTACGTCGCTGTTGGAGAATCCGCCACAATAGACAATCATGTTGACATCGTCGAGGGTTTCGCGGCCGCTGATGAGGTCGGTCATGTGTACGTCCTTCACGTCGAACCCGGCCAAATAGAGAGAGTAGGCCATTTCGCGGTCGCCGTTAACACCTTTTTCGCGGATAATCGCCGCTTTCACCCCGCTGCGGGTGCGACGGTCGGCCGAGATGCCATATTGGGCGAGGGTGCCGGTGAATGTTTCGGGGAAAGCAAATTGCAACGGTTGTTCCTTGTAATTGAGGAACCGGGCCCGGGCTGCCTCTTCACCGCTCTGTTTGCGGTCGAGCAGGTAGGACGATTCGAACCATACGTCGCGCAGGTGGTCGATAAAGAATTGGTAGTCGGCCCCCTCTTTGTGAATGAGCAGGTGACGCTCGTCGCAGGGACGTGCCAAGCGAATGAATGCGATTCCTGCTTTTTTCAGTATCTTTTCTACTTCGTCGCATTTCTCGACTTGAATGAGAATGCCCGGATTTTCACTGAACAGAATCTTTACGAGGTCTTTCTCGGGGATTTCGTCGAGCGAAACTTCGAGGCCGCCTTCGGTATTGGCGAAGTTCATTTCGAGCAAAGCCGTGATCATACCGCCGGCCGAGATGTCGTGGCCGGCCAGAATCAACTCTTTGTTGACCAGCTCTTGCACAGCGTTGAAGGCTGTGGCAAAATATTCGCTGTCTTGTACCGTAGGCACTTCGGCTCCAATCCGGTTGAGCGATTGGGCGAATGCCGAGCCTCCCAGTTTCAGGCGGTCGAACGAGAAGTCGATATAATAGACGGTACTGTCGATGTTGTTGCGCAGTACGGGTGAAACCACTTTGCGAATGTCCGATACCTCGGCACCGGCCGAGATGATGACCGTGCCGGGTGAATAGACCTTCTCTTTGCCGTATTTCTGGGTCATCGAGAGGCTGTCTTTCCCCGTGGGAATGTTAATGCCGAGAGAGCAGGCAAAGTCGCTGCAAGCCTCGACGGCACGATACAGGCGGGCATCCTCGCCCTCGTTTTTGCAGGGCCACATCCAGTTGGCGCTCAACGATACGCTGTCGAGCCCCTCGGTGAGCGGAGCCCACACGATATTGGTAAGGGCTTCGGCAAT
>CALUJQ010000062.1 GCA_944320995.1 uncultured Barnesiella sp.
GCCAAATAATCATTAAACAGGTATTATCATGACAACGAAGATAGAAAGAAGAATTAAAATCAAAACCCGTGTACGTGGTAAAATCTCCGGCACTGCCGAACGTCCCCGTATGACGGTGTTTAGAAGCAACAAGCAAATATATGTGCAACTGGTCGATGACTTGGCCGGCAAAACTTTGGTAGCCGCCTCTTCGAAAGGTATGGACGCTGCTCCCAAAAAAGAGCAAGCTGCGAAAGTAGGACAGGAGATCGCCAAAAAAGCACAGGAAGCCGGAATCACCACGGTTGTTTTTGACCGCAACGGTTACCTGTATCATGGGAGAGTAAAAGAATTAGCTGACGCTGCCCGCAACGGCGGCCTTAAATTTTGATCGTCATGACAGGAAAAATTAATAGAGTAAAATCAACAAACGATATCGAGTTGAAAGACCGTTTGGTTGCTATCAACCGTGTAACGAAAGTAACCAAGGGTGGTCGTACTTTCAGCTTCTCGGCCATTGTCGTAGTCGGTAACGAAGCCGGCATCGTAGGCTGGGGGCTGGGGAAAGCCAGCGAAGTAACCACCGCCATTGCCAAAGGCGTAGAAGCCGCCAAGAAAAACCTCGTGAAGGTGCCTGTACTCAAAGGTACTATCCCTCACGACCAGTTGGCTAAATTCGGTGGCGCCCTCGTTTATATCAAACCCGCCTCACCGGGTACCGGAGTGAAAGCCGGTGGTGCTATGCGTGCCGTTTTGGAGAGCGTAGGTATTACCGACGTGCTTGCCAAATCGAAAGGCTCGTCCAACCCCCACAATCTGGTGAAAGCCACGATCGCTGCTTTATGTGAGTTGAGAGACGCTGCCACTGTAGCTCAAAACAGAGGTATTTCTGTTGAAAAAGTCTTTAAAGGTTAAACGGAGGAGGTACAATGGAAACGATAAAAATCAAACAAGTGAAAAGCCGCATCAACTGCCCCGCAGTTCAAAAACGGACACTCGATGCACTGGGACTTAAAAAACTCAACCATGTTGTAGAACACAACGCCACTCCCCAAATTTTGGGCATGGTAGAGAAGGTAAAACACCTTGTGAAAATAGTTGAGTAATTATCTATCGATTAAAAAAAATAACAAATATGGACTTGAGTAATTTAAAACCTGCCGAAGGGTCAACCAAAACAAGAAAGAGAATCGGTCGCGGACCGGGTTCGGGTTTGGGTGGAACTTCTACCAGAGGACATAAAGGAGCAAAATCTCGTTCGGGTTACAAACGTAAAATCGGTTTTGAGGGAGGTCAAATGCCGCTTCAACGCCGCGTGCCGAAATTTGGCTTCAAGAATGTGAATCGAGTAGAGTATAAAGCTATCAACCTCGAGGTTCTGCAAGCATTGGCCGATAGCCGCAAACTCGATAAAATCGATATTGAGACACTTGTCTCTGCCGGATTTATCTCCTCGAAACAATTAGTGAAAATTCTTGGTAAAGGGGCTCTTACGGCTAAATTGGAAGTTTGCGCTCACGCATTCTCCAAATCGGCTGAAGCTGCTATCGTTGCCGCAGGTGGAACAGTAGTCAAACTCTAATACGATGAGAGCAATAGAAACTATAAAGAACATTTGGAAAATCGAAGACCTGCGTAAACGTATCATCACCACGATTCTGCTGGTGCTGGTATATCGCATAGGGTCATACGTCGTGCTTCCGGGTATCGATCCTGCTAATCTTGATGCCTTGCGCAATCAGACCAGCAAAGGATTGATGCAATTGCTCGATATGTTTTCGGGAGGAGCATTCTCCAATGCCTCGATATTCGCGTTGGGTATTATGCCTTATATCACTGCCTCGATTGTAATCCAACTTTTGGGTATGGTGATGCCCTCGTTCCAGAAGCTGCAACGCGAAGGCGAGAGCGGTCGTACGAAACTTAACCAATACACCCGCTATTTGACCGTCGTCATTCTGCTCATGCAAGGTCCGGCTTATTTGGTGAACCTCAAAGTGCAGATGGGTGCGGCCTTATTCCCCTCCGGTTGGTTGTTTATAGTTTCTTCTACAATCGTGCTTGCCGCCGGCAGTATGTTTATTATGTGGTTGGGCGAACGTATTACCGACAAAGGTATCGGAAACGGTATCTCGTTTATCATCCTTGTCGGTATCATCGCTCGTTTGCCGTTGGCTTTCGCTGCCGAGTTTACAAGCCGGTTGGCTTCTAAACAAGGAGGACTCGTGATGTTCTTGATCGAAATCGTATTCTTGCTGGCCGTAATCGCCGCAGCCATACTTTTGGTACAAGGTACACGGAAAGTCCCCGTACAATATGCCAAACGTATTGTCGGGAATAAACAATACGGCGGAGCTCGCCAGTATATTCCGTTGAAGGTAAACACCGCCGGAGTGATGCCTATCATCTTCGCTCAGGCAATCATGTTTATCCCTATCACGATCGCGGGATTCAGCGCTTCGAATGCAAGCTCATTTTGGAGTTCTTTCATGTCGATGACGGGATTCTGGTATAATTTTGTGTTTGCAATCCTGATCATACTTTTCACCTACTTCTATACGGCAATCACCGTGCAGCCTACACAAATGGCCGAAGATATGAAACGCAATAACGGATTCATTCCCGGTGTAAAACCCGGAAAGAAAACCGCCGATTATCTCGACTCTATCATGTCGAGAATCACGTTGCCCGGTTCGATCTTTCTGGCTATTGTAGCCATTATGCCGGCATTTGCTCAGATATGCGGAGTTAGTGCCGAGTTCTCACAATTCTTCGGCGGAACCTCACTCCTCATTTTGGTAGGTGTAGTATTGGATACCTTACAACAGATTGAGAGCCATTTGATGATGCGCCACTACGACGGCTTGATGAAATCGGGTAAAATAAAAGGACGTAGCGGAGCTTATTGAAAAAAGGAATATAGGTAATGATTTATCTTAAAACCGATGAAGAGATAGAGTTGATGCGGGAGAGTAATCTCTTGGTGGGTAAGACACTCGGTGAAATGGCCAAGTGGATCGCTCCGGGGATTACTACGCTAAAACTCGATAAGATCGCCGAAGAGTTTATCCGGGATAATGGAGGAGAACCCGGCTTCCTCGGATACGCAGGCTATCCCAACACGCTCTGTATATCGGTGAACGAAGTGATCGTACATGGTATCCCCAACAGCTATGCATTGAGAGAAGGCGACATTGTCTCGATCGATTGCGGAGTTGTGAAAAACGGATTTAATGGCGACTCGGCCTATACGTTTTGTGTAGGAGAGGTAGCTCCCGAAGTCAAGCAGTTGCTCAAAACCACCAAAGAGTCCCTCTACATAGGTATTGAGCATGCTGTCGAGGGTAAACGAATAGGAGACGTCGGTCACGCTGTTCAAACTTATTGCGAGGCTCGTGGTTATTCTGTCGTGAGGGAATTGTGTGGCCACGGTGTGGGAAAGAAACTCCATGAGGAGCCCAACGTCCCTAATTATGGCCGTCCCGGCACAGGCCCTATTTTGAAGAATGGCATGTGTATAGCGATAGAACCTATGATCAATTTGGGGTCGCGCAACATCGTCATCGAGCGTGACGGGTGGACAACCCGTACGAGAGATCGCAAACCGGCAGCCCATTTCGAGCATACGGTGGCAATCAAAGGAGGGAAAGCCGATATACTTTCTTCTTTTGAATTCGTAGAGCAAGTTTTAGGAGAAAAATCAATTTAACTATAATATATGGCGAAACAATCTGCAATAGAACAAGATGGTGTAATCGTGGAAGCATTGTCGAATGCTATGTTCCGCGTAGAGTTGGAAAATGGGCATGAAATTACCGCTCACATTTCGGGGAAAATGCGCATGCATTATATCAAGATCCTCCCCGGCGATAAAGTGCGGGTAGAAATGTCTCCTTACGATTTAACCAAAGGAAGAATTGCTTTTAGATACAAATAAAAAACAATAATATGAAAGTAAGAGCATCATTGAAA
>CALUJQ010000063.1 GCA_944320995.1 uncultured Barnesiella sp.
CGGGGTAGCGGGATTCGAACCCACGACCCCCTGCTCCCAAAGCAGGTGCGCTAACCGGACTGCGCTACACCCCGAACTTTTCCAAAAGTCGTTCCCGATTTTGGCAGTGCAAATTTACTGCTTTTTTTTATATCGGCAACTATGCGTTTACATTTTTATCAAATTCTTCGGTAAAACATACGATTTTACCGATGTTTTATTTTAATTTTGCATGGACAATCGAGAACCAGATTGTCGTATGGATTGGAAATAATAAACAATAAAAATCATATCAATAATGTATAGGACAAATACATGCGGAGAGTTGCGATTGAACCATGTGGGGCAAGAGGTAACTTTGGCCGGTTGGGTACAACGAAGCCGTAAAATGGGAGGAATGACTTTTGTCGATTTGCGTGACAGATATGGAATCACTCAGTTGGTATTTAACCAAGAGAGCGATGCCGAGTTATGCGACAAGGCCAATAAATTGGGCCGTGAGTATGTCATACAGGTTACCGGTTTGGTCACCGAACGGTCGAACAAAAATGCCAATTTGCCGACCGGAGAAATCGAAATTGCGGCTCAAAAATTAGTCGTATTGCATACCGCAGAGACGCCTCCGTTTACCATCGAGGACGAATCTGATGGCGGCGACGATATACGTATGCAATATCGCTATCTCGATTTGCGCCGTTCGGTAGTGCGCCGTAATCTTGAACTGCGCCATAAGATGGCGTTCGAGGTACGCCGTTATCTCGATGAATTGAATTTCTTGGAGGTAGAGACTCCCGTATTGATAAAATCTACGCCCGAGGGGGCTCGCGATTTTGTGGTACCCTCGAGAATGAATCCGGGCGAATTTTATGCCTTGCCGCAATCGCCGCAAACGCTTAAACAGTTGTTGATGGTCTCGGGCTTCGACCGCTATTTCCAGATTGTGAAATGTTTCCGCGACGAAGACCTGCGGGCCGACCGTCAGCCCGAGTTTACCCAAATTGATTGTGAGATGTCGTTTGTCGAGCAGGAAGATGTGTTGAATATCTTCGAGGGTATGATCAAGCACCTGTTCAAAAAAATCCGTGGCATAGAGTTTAAAGAGCCGTTCTTGCGCATGACATGGGCCGATGCCATGAAGTACTATGGCAGTGACAAACCCGATATGCGTTTCGGTATGCGGTTTGTCGAAATGAAAGACCTCACCGAGGGGCATAACTTCGGGGTATTCGACAGCGCCGAATATGTAGGGGGTATCTGTGCCGAAGGTTGTGCCACATATACCCGCAAGCAACTCGACGAACTGACCGAGTTTGTAAAACGCCCGCAAATAGGAGCCAAAGGATTGGTTTATGTCCGTTTCGATGAAAACGGGAATCCCAAATCGTCGGTCGATAAGTTCTATTCGGCCGATGATTTGAAACAGTGGGGCGAACGTTTCGGTGCAAAACCGGGCGACCTCCTGCTTATTTTGGCCGGGCCTACGATGAAAACCCGCAAAGCACTCTGCGAATTGCGATTGGAGATGGGCTCGCGTATGGGCTTGCGCGATAAAGACACTTTCGCGCCGTTGTGGGTCATCGATTTCCCCTTGTTCGAATGGGACGAAGATACGCAACGTTTCTATGCCATGCATCACCCTTTCACCTCGCCCAAAGCCGAGGATATACCGTTGCTCGATACCGATACCGGCGCCGTGAGAGCCAATGCCTACGATATGGTTATCAATGGCGTGGAATTGGGCGGAGGTTCGATCCGTATTCACGACAGCGAATTGCAGGATCACATGTTCCGTTTGTTGGGATTCTCCGATGAACAGGCGCAAGCCCAATTCGGTTTCTTGATCAATGCATTCAAATACGGTGCGCCTCCTCACGGGGGATTGGCATTCGGGTTGGACCGTCTGGTCTCAATGTTTGCCGGCTTGGATTCCATTCGCGATTGCATAGCATTCCCCAAAAACAATTCGGGTCGTGATGTCATGCTCAACGCACCGTCGGTTCTGGACGATTCGCAACTCGAAGAGTTGTGCATAAAAGTAAATACGAAGGAGAGTAAATAGGTGGTCGTAGTAAACGATATTATCAAGACGATAGAGACGGAGGCTCCGCTGCCTTGGCAGGAGTCTTACGATAATGCAGGGTTGCAGGTGGGAAACCGCTTCCAAACGGTATCGGGAGCAGTCGTCTGTATCGATGTAACCGAAGCGGTGGTCGATGAAGCCATCGCTTGGGGATATAATCTCATTATATCGCACCACCCGCTGTTATTCAAAGGACTGAAATCGATTACTGGAAACGGTTATATAGAGCGAATTGTGATAAAGGCCATTCAGCATAATATCGCTATTTATGCCGCGCACACCAATTTGGACAATGCCCCCGGAGGAGTCTCATTCAGAATGGCTCAAAAACTGGGCCTCAAATCGGTTAAAGTGTTGGAGCCACTCTCCGGGTTATTGGAAAAATTGGTTGTTTATGTCCCGGTATCCCATGCCGAGTCGGTGAGAACCGCACTTTTTGAAGCCGGAGCCGGTCATATAGGGAATTATGACCAATGTAGTTTCGGACAAGAAGGCGAGGGGACATTCCGTGCCGGTCTCGGTGCCAATCCGTATTGTGGAACAGTGGGAGAGATGCACCGTGAACCCGAGATCCGCATGGAAGTAATATTGCCAGTATATGCACAAGGTGCAGTTTTGAACGCCTTGAAAAGAGTCCATCCCTACGAAGAACCGGCATTCGATTGTATCCCGCTTTCAAACAGGTGGGAACAAGTGGGTGCCGGAGTCATAGGCATGTTACCCGAGCCTGCCGACGAACGGTTGGTTTTGGAGAAGTTGAAAACGACCTTCAACGTAGGGTGTGTGAAACATTCGCCGTTGCATGGCCGCAAAATATCGCGTGTTGCCTTATGCGGCGGGGCAGGAGCCTCGCTGATGTCGAAAGCTGTTGCCGCGGGGGCCGATATGTTTGTGACCGGAGAGATTAGGTATCACGACTATTTCGATTTTGAATCGCGCATACTATTGGCCGAAATAGGCCATTACGAGAGTGAACAATATACAAAAGAGATTTTTTGTGAGATAATTCAAAAAAAATTCCCTACCTTTGCAATCCGTTCTACACAGGTAGATACAAATCCGATAAATTATTTGTAAAGTATGGCTACTGACAAGACAAAAGCTGAGAAAGAATATACAGTGGAAGAGAAGTTGAAAACCCTGTATGATTTGCAAACCATTCTTTCGGAAATCGATAGAATAAAAAC
>CALUJQ010000064.1 GCA_944320995.1 uncultured Barnesiella sp.
TCCCCGGCGATACGATCGGGGTGATTGGTACCGATGACCAAATTCAGTCGTTGCTCGCTGTGGTAGAAGGCAGTTCTCTTCCCGAAGAGGAGGGTGAAAACAAGGAGGTGACTTTCACTCACGTGGTCGTGCCCGACGATTCGCCGCTGATCGGGCAAACGAGTTCGTCGTTGAGTATTCGCAACAAAAACAACTGTCTGATTGTGGGCATCGAACGAGCCGACGGTACATTCTATCAGCCCGATGGACAGGTATGTTTCGAGGCTCACGATGTGATTTGGCTGGCTGGGGAGCCCGATAACATCAAACAGCTCACACAAGAGAAAATAATGAACCATATACAACATACATAAAGACCTACACGATTATGCAGGAAAAGATTATCATTCTCGATTTCGGTTCACAGTACACTCAACTTATTGCCCGCCGTTTGCGGGAGTTGAATACCTATTGCGAAATCTTGCCCTACAACAAATTCCCTTATGGCGATGAGGGTATCAAGGGCGTAATTCTTTCGGGAAGCCCCTACTCGGTAAACGACCCCAATGCGCTCTTTGTCGATTTAAGCCGTATCCGTGGCGTTTATCCGCTCCTCGGGGTTTGCTATGGGGCACAATTTTTGGCCCATACCTCGGGCGGAAAGGTAGAGTCGGCCGATACTCGTGAGTATGGTCGCGCCAACCTTGCTTGGCACGACGATAACGATCCTCTCATGCATGGGGTACGAGAAAACTCTACGGTGTGGATGTCGCATGGCGATTCCATCACGGTAGTACCTCCTTCGTTCAAACTCGTGGCCAGCACGCATGAGGTAAAAACAGCGGCCTTCCATATCGAGGGCGAATCGACTTGGGGCGTCCAGTTCCACCCCGAGGTATATCATAGTGAGGACGGCACGATGTTGCTCACCAATTTTGTGCGCGATATTTGTCATTGCAATATGGATTGGACTCCCGCCTCGTTCATTGAACACACCGTCGCCGAGTTGCAGGCCAAACTGGGAGACGACAAAGTCGTGTTGGCTCTCTCGGGCGGGGTCGATTCGACGGTGGCCGCCGTATTGCTCAACAAGGCTATCGGCAGCCGGCTTACCTGTATCTTTGTCGATAACGGGTTGTTGAGGAAAAACGAGTTCGAAAGCGTTCTTGCCAACTATAAAGAGATGGGGCTGAACGTGCTGGGTATAGATGCGAAAGAGTACTTCTACGAGCAACTGAAAGGCGTGACCGAGCCCGAACGGAAACGGAAGATCATCGGCAAAGGTTTTATCGACATTTTCGATCGTGAAGCCCACAAACTTACCGACATCAAGTGGCTGGCACAAGGTACTATCTATCCCGACGTAATCGAGTCGCTATCGATTACGGGCATGACCATTAAATCGCACCACAACGTAGGTGGATTGCCCGAAAAGATGAATCTCAAATTGGTAGAGCCCTTGCGTCTGCTTTTCAAAGACGAGGTGCGCCGCGTAGGCCGTGAGTTGGGAATCAGCAACAAACTCATCGGTCGTCATCCCTTCCCCGGTCCCGGGCTGGGTGTGCGCATTTTGGGCGACATCACCCCCGAGAAAGTCCGTATCCTGCAAGATGCCGACCATATTTTCATACAAGGACTTATCGACAATGACCTTTACGACAAAGTATGGCAGGCCGGAGTTATTCTGTTGCCCGTGCAGTCGGTCGGTGTAATGGGTGACGAACGTACTTACGAGCGGGCTGTGGCCTTGCGCGCCGTGTTATCGACCGACGGTATGACTGCCGACTGGGCGCACTTGCCTTATGAGTTCTTGGCTAAGGTTTCGAACGACATCATCAACAAAGTACGCGGCGTGAATCGCGTAGTTTATGACATCAGTTCCAAACCGCCTTCGACAATTGAGTGGGAATAGTCCGATAGGATAAGATAAAAAATGGTTGCCAATCAATTGGCAACCATTTTTTATCTTAGTTATTTACAAACCCGCCTAATGACGCTGGCAATTGCGGCTCGAAAGAATAGGCTCTGGCAAATTGCCGGATAAAATCGATGGTTGAAGCAGACGGTTGTAACACTTTGACGTTTCGTACAGTTGTAATGTTTTTAGAAGTAGAGGTTTTTTTCATAGGCCGAGCATTGAAGTTTATATCTTATAAACGACAATATACTCGTATTATTATTTTTCTCTGCCTCTTTTTTATAAAGTCAGTGCAATATTGTTTTCGTCGGCCATTTTCCGCAGGTTCAAAATCGCGTATCGCATTCGTCCCAATGCGGTATTGATGCTCACTTGGGTGTGGTCGGCGATTTCCTTGAAACTCATGTTCCTGTAATAGCGCATGATGAGAACCTCTCTTTGGGAGTGCGGTAAAGCCTTGATAAGTTTGCGTATGTCGGCCTCTATTTGATTTTGTACGATGGTATCTTCGACAGTCCCTTCGCTCAACTCTTTGCGGTTGAAAATATCTACCTTCTCGTTATCCGAGAGGATATAGTTGTCCGATTTCTCTTGCCGGAAAAAGTCTATAATCAGGTTATGGGCAATGCGGGAAATCCATGCGGGGAACTTGCCGTTTTCGGTATAGCGCCCCTGCTTGATGGTCATAATCGCTTTGACAAAGGTCTCCTGAAAGATGTCGTTGGCCAACTCTTTGTCTTTTACGATGTAAAAAATATAATTGAAAGTACGAGTTTGATGACGTTTAAGCAGTACATCAAAAGCTCCATTATTGCCCCCAGCATACAACGCAACCAACTCTTCGTCGGTGCGATTGAATAAATCGTTCATTACTACTTCTTTTTTTGTTTCAGCGTAGTCTTTTATCGATAGGCAATACTGTTTTTGTGTGGTTGAATAGTCATTATTCGTTGCAAATAAAGATGTTTTTTTTTAATTTGGAAAGCAATTGTAGATTTTTTTTACGAGATCGTTCGACTTTTAACATTATTGGCATGAACAAAATCGCCGTTGATGTTTTGTGTCGAGCCCTGTGAGAGGAAGGAATCGGTCGGGGGATAAAGCGATAAAAGTTGGGCCCTCTTGTTCGTTTTATCATAAAAAATTCGTATATTTGTTGTAATCAGGTAGGTTTTATTTGACTATCAACAGATTGGATAAAACTCGCACGAGAACGGGCAA
>CALUJQ010000065.1 GCA_944320995.1 uncultured Barnesiella sp.
GAAACGATAAAAATTAAACAAGTAAAAAGCCGCATCAATTGTCCTGCTGTTCAAAAACGGACTCTCGATGCACTGGGCCTTAAAAAACTCAACCACGTAGTAGAGCACAACGCCACTCCCCAAATTTTGGGTATGGTAGAGAAAGTGAAACACTTGGTGAAAGTAGTTGAGTAATTTTATCCATCGATTAAAAAAATAACAAATATGGACTTGAGTAATTTAAAACCCGCCGAAGGGTCAACCAAAACAAGAAAAAGAATCGGTCGCGGACCGGGTTCGGGTTTGGGCGGAACTTCTACCAGAGGTCATAAAGGAGCAAAGTCACGTTCGGGTTACAAACGTAAAATCGGTTTTGAAGGTGGTCAAATGCCGCTTCAACGCCGGCTCCCGAAATTTGGTTTCAAGAATATAAACCGCGTAGAGTACAAAGCTATCAATCTCGATGTATTGCAAGCTTTGGCCGAGAGCCGCAAGCTCGAAAAAATCGATATCGAAACACTTGTTGCCGCTGGATTTATCTCCTCGAAACAATTAGTGAAAATTCTTGGTAAAGGTACTCTTACGGCCAAATTGGAAGTTTGCGCCCACGCATTCTCCAAAACAGCCGAAGAAGCTATCGTTGCCGCAGGTGGAACAGTAGTCAAACTCTAATACAATGAGAGCAATAGAAACTATAAAGAACATTTGGAAAATCGAAGATCTGCGCAAGCGTATCATCACCACTATTTTGCTGGTGTTGGTATATCGCGTGGGATCATACGTCGTGCTTCCCGGTATCGATCCGGCCAATTTGGATGCCTTGCGTAACCAAACGAGCAAAGGATTGATGCAATTGCTCGATATGTTCTCGGGAGGAGCGTTCTCCAATGCTTCGATTTTTGCATTGGGAATTATGCCCTATATCACCGCCTCGATTGTTATCCAACTTTTGGGTATGGTGATGCCCTCGTTCCAGAAGCTGCAACGCGAAGGCGAGAGCGGTCGTACGAAACTTAACCAATACACCCGCTATTTGACCGTTTTCATTCTGCTCCTGCAAGGTCCCGCCTACTTGGTGAACCTGAAAGTACAGATGGGGTCGGCCTTATTCCCCTCCGGTTGGTTGTTTATAGTTTCTTCTACAATCGTGCTTGCTGCCGGTAGTATGTTTATCATGTGGTTGGGCGAACGCATTACCGACAAGGGTATTGGAAACGGTATTTCGTTCATTATCCTTGTAGGTATTATTGCCCGTTTGCCTTTGGCCTTCGCTGCCGAGTTTACCAGCCGTTTGGCTTCGAAACAAGGTGGTTTGGTGATGTTCTTGATCGAGATCATCTTCCTGTTGGCCGTTATAGCCGCTGCGATATTGCTTGTACAAGGTACGCGCAAAGTCCCCGTACAATATGCTAAACGTATTGTAGGCAATAAACAATATGGAGGAGCCCGCCAGTATATCCCCTTAAAAGTGAATACTGCCGGTGTGATGCCTATCATCTTTGCCCAAGCAATTATGTTTATCCCTATTACGATTGCGGGATTCAGCGCATCGAATGCAAGCTCGTTCTGGAGTTCTTTCATGTCGATGACAGGGTTCTGGTATAATTTTGTGTTTGCAATCCTGATCATACTTTTCACCTATTTTTATACGGCAATTACGGTTCAGCCTACGCAAATGGCCGAAGATATGAAACGTAACAACGGTTTTATCCCCGGTGTGAAACCCGGTAAGAAAACCGCCGATTATCTCGACTCGATTATGTCGAGAATCACGTTGCCCGGGTCTATCTTCCTTGCTATCGTAGCTATTATGCCTGCATTCGCACAAATATGCGGTGTAAGCGCCGAGTTCTCTCAATTCTTCGGCGGGACCTCACTCCTTATTTTGGTAGGTGTAGTATTGGATACTTTGCAACAGATCGAAAGCCATTTAATGATGCGCCACTACGACGGCCTGATGAAATCGGGTAAAATAAAAGGTCGCAGCGGAGCTTATTAAAATATAGATAATGATTTATCTTAAAACAGATGAAGAGATAGAGTTGATGCGGGAGAGTAATCTCTTGGTGGGCATGACACTCGGCGAAATGGCTAAGTGGATTGCTCCGGGGATTACCACGCTTAAACTCGATAAAATAGCCGAAGAGTTTATCCGGGATAATGGGGCTGTCCCCGGCTTCCTCGGATATGCAGGCTATCCCAATACCCTCTGCATCTCGGTAAATGAAGTGATTGTTCACGGGATTCCCAACAGCTATGCATTGAGAGAAGGCGATGTTGTCTCGATCGATTGCGGAGTTGTAAAAAACGGATTTAATGGCGACTCGGCCTATACTTTTTGCGTAGGTGAGGTTGCTCCCGAAGTGAAACAGTTGCTCAAAACCACGAAAGAGTCGCTCTATTTAGGCATTGAACACGCCGTCGAAGGTAAGCGCATAGGCGATATCGGCCATGCCGTACAAACTTATTGCGAAGCCCGCGGTTATTCTGTTGTGAGAGAATTGTGCGGACACGGAGTGGGAAAGAAGCTCCACGAAGAACCCAATGTCCCTAACTACGGTCGCCCGGGAACAGGCCCGTTGTTGAAAAACGGAATGTGTATTGCCATTGAGCCTATGATAAACTTGGGCTCGCGCAATATCGTTATCGAACGCGACGGTTGGACTACTCGCACACGAGATCGCAAGCCTTCGGCTCATTTCGAGCACACGGTGGCAATCAAAGGCGGAAAGGCCGATATCCTCTCCTCTTTTGAATACATAGAGCAAGTTTTAGGAGAAAAATCAATTTAACTAATATATGGCGAAACAAGCTGCAATAGAACAAGATGGCGTAATCGTGGAAGCATTGTCGAATGCTATGTTCCGCGTAGAGTTGGAAAACGGGCATGAGATTACCGCTCACATTTCGGGGAAAATGCGTATGCACTATATTAAAATCCTCCCTGGAGACAAGGTGCGGGTAGAAATGTCGCCCTACGATTTAACCAAAGGAAGAATTGCTTTTAGATACAAATAAAAAACAATAATATGAAAGTAAGAGCATCATTGAAA